>JAQBYN010000057.1 GCA_027622715.1 Pseudomonadota bacterium
CGTATGACAATAGTTTGTCGCCGACGACCCGGCGCATCACGGTGCCTTGCGCCTCGCCCTTGAAGAACAGCCGGCCGGTCGCTTCGATCGGCCGCCAGTCGGGCCCGACCAATTGGTTGACGTCGCGCAGCAGGTCGCCCTTGGGCGATTTGGTCACGGTCCGCATCGTGCGGCTGCCGTCTGGATTACGGGTGATGATGAAGCGCTCGTAGTCGTGACGACTGCCGTCCGGCAGGACGATGTCGAGTTGTCCCTGGTAGATCGTCATGGTCATTGTCTGGCGCCCCTTCAGCGGCGAAGGGGAAGCCTAGCATTCGACGCAAGAAGGGGAAGTCTGTTGATCTAGGCCGCAAGTACGCTGCGAAAGACGTCCTTTGCACTGGGCGGCTGAAGATCGAATTCCGACATTTCGACCTGCATATCGAGGCTCGAGAATCGCGGCATGGAATCGAAGCCAATGGAGCCCGGAACTGCTTCAATCGGTCTAATCAACCCAGGATCGGCGCCGTCGTGTTCGGCGACTACATGGGCCAACGAGAGATAGCTCGAATCTTCGTGCGATGACGCATGGAATACGCCCGACTGTCGGTCGGAAAGAATGGTCTCAATCGTTTCGAGCGCGAAATCGACCGAGATAGGTGCGAGCGGCAAATTGCTGAAGGGTCCGATCCGCCGTCCGGCTTTGAGGTCGCGGCGCCAGCTCTGAATAATCGCCGTTCCGGGCGTCATGACCTTGGTCAGCCGCAGCACCGCACCGGTGTTCCGGTCGATAAGGTGGCGCATGCCCGCCTCGGCGAGCGCTTTGTTCCGACCGTATTCCGATACCGGGCAAGGCGCGCTGTCGCGCCCCCGCCGAGCAATCGAACCGTCAAACACTTGATTGCTGGATAGGTACAGGACGAAAGCGCCTTGAGCCGCCATCTGCCAGGCGAGGCCCACCGTGCCGCGAACGTTAACCTGCATCGCGCGCGCGGGGTCTTGGGCGCAATCGACGATGGATGTCACGCCTGCGCAAATCACCACGGCATCAACTTCCGGCAGGATTTCCCAACTTGCCGGTACCGTGAGATCGAGAAAATGATGATCGCTGTTACGCCGCCGGGTGGTCCCGATCACCGTGGCACCCAACGCCGAGAAATGGGCACAGGCCGCCCGTCCCAGCGCCCCGTCGGCACCGACGACAAGCAATCTCTTGGGCCACATCATCTCTTTGGGCCACAGCACAGCGCGAAATAGTAGTGCGCCATTTGATGATAGCCGGTGTGCACGACCTCATCGTTCATCGAGAACACGAAGACGTTGCCGAAATGGCGCGCGAGCAGGCCCTTCAATTCAGCCGCCGTCTTGCAGTTGATATGCCCGGCCTTGCTTGCCGGGCTCGCGTGCGCCTGAGACGCAAGACTGGGCGAGCCGACGATGAGCACGCCATTGTCGGTCAACGACTCGGCGAGGTTCGCTACAAATGCCTCTTCATCCGCGGGCGCGATGTGTTCGATCACGTCAAGCGTGTAGGCGCCGTCGAAGCGATGAGGCTGTCCGGCTGGAAATGGTCCGCGAAGCATGTCGTGGACGGCGGTCGACATCGGCCACGCCGGCGCCATTCGGCATCGGCGACAAATACGGGGTCGAAGTCCACCGCTGTGACCCATTCGACTTCCTGTTGGACGATGCGGGTCCCGAACGCGTCGGCACACCCGACCTCCAGAACATTCTTGGCGCCGCTCAGCATCTTGGCGACAAACTTGTAGCGGGCGAGAAGGATCGCGAGGCGCCGCGGGTCGTCGTGCCACACTTGGTTGGTCATCAGGCCAAGCCGGGTCAGGCCGTCGTCGTTGGCGATATCGAGGGCGGCCTGATATTGCGGTTCGCGAGTCTTGGCGGTCATGGCACGGAGTTCTCTGGTTTCACGAAAAGTAGATGCAGCCGTAATCGCCGGTGTACCCGGCTTGGGTGAATGCCCATTCCCACTCGGCCGGCGTCATGAAGGCACGGCAGGTCAACTGCCAGTAGAGCAAATTCACTTTTTCGGCTTCGTCGCGGTAGGATTCGATGGTCACGTGGGCCGGGCCCTTGCGCACCCGCTCGATCTCGCGCAATGCGAAGCCGAGATCGTAATTATATAGATTATGCAGTGTGTTAATGGAGTATATGAAGTCAAAAGATGAACTGTCGTAGGGCAGTGGTTGGGCGACGGACCCGACCGTCAGCGCATCCCGAAACTCTTCCTTTGCGTGGGTAACGGCATATTCCGAGATATCGATTCCGGCGACCGTTACGTCCGGCAGGGCCTGCGTAAACTCGTAAAGAAGAAACCCCTTGCCGCACCCGACGTCGAGAATCTTGGCCCCTGGCTTTAGGTCGTAGTGGGCAATCATCGCTTCGGCGACCGGCCGCCAGCGTCCGTCATAGCGGTACCCGCCAAAGCCGTAACGGCGATCACCGTCCCAATAGTCTTCGCCAAACTTGCAAGCCACTTCGGCGCATGCCGCCTTATCGTGCTCGACCACGCGTTGAACGTAGTTCCGCTGGGTCGCGGTATGCAGTCGTCCGACAAAGTCGACATAGGCCATCAGCGCGCCCGCGGCATCTCGGTGGCCGCGAAGTCATTGACCCGGAGAATGTCCTCGAAGCGGCCGATATCATCCACACACCGCAGCGACAGGTTTTCCAGCGCGGCATGAAGCTCACGTCCCTGCCCCAGGATGTCCTGGTAAAGGCGGCGCCGTTTGGTTTCGCCAGACGGCAACATAAACATCGAGAACACGATCACGCCGTCGAGTGTCGGCAGTTCCTCGATCACGGCATTCAGCATCATGTAACAGCCCGGCATCGCGTATTCAGTGGCCGACAACTTGAAGGCCATGCCGTGACGCGAGGCATAATCGCGGATCACGAGGTTTTGGACCTGTTGGGGCGTGCGTTCGCCGCGGACAGGTCGCGACCCGATATAGCCGCGATACCCGCGCAGCACCGAGGTCATTCGAATCCACCCGGCAGGCGGTAGTCCATCGCGATGCGGGTCGCCGGCCGCACCGTGATTGGCTCAAAGAAGTCGCCAAGCCGTTTGTCGGCATACGGCGAGAACAGGCTCTTGAATCGGCAGTTGAGAGACCAACGCGTGTCGGCCTCCGCGTTCACCCGATTGCCGTGCATGAGCGACTGAGCGAACACCAGCACTTCGCCAAAGCGGATATCCAGCCATTGGACATCAGGTTCTATTGCTCGAAAGAGATCCTCGGCGCTTCGGTCGGCAAACTCGTGGAGCCGCGCGCTCATCGCGCGATCCGGCACCGGCGGCAACAGGAACATCGATTTGGTTCGAAAGCAGTCGACCAACGGCAACCAGACGACAACTTCAAAGGGCGAATCGCCGCTCCACACGTCGGTATGAACGGGCAGCAGCGACGAATCGTCGCCGGGCAATTGGATCGACAGATTTACCCGACGCTGCATCGCCAATTCGTTGCCAACGAGCGCTTCAATCGTTCGGCGGGCCAGGCTGAAATAGGCTTCGCGTAGCCACGGGCTGGCATTGACGGCGCCATGAACGGCCAACCGCAGCGCGTTGAGTTCGGCCGCGCCTACCTTCGTGTGAATGGTGTTAAGAAAGGTATCGGCAGGCCTTGACTCAGGGATGCCGAGATGCCGTGCCGCCTGCGATGTCACGGCGGCGCGGATGCGTTCGAGCAGGGCGGCGTCTTCGACAGGCTGGATGACGTAGCCGTCGCTAATGAAGCGCGCGCCAAGCGCGGCGTCCGCGGCGGCGAGAAAGCCGCGTGGCGGGGATTGAAGCGCTTCGTTAGTCGTTTGGTCGGCGGCTAGAACAGCCTGGACGCTCATATCGGTTGGGCCTGTTGCTCATAATCTGACGCAACTATCCGCCAACATGATTAAGAAGGCCTTAAATTTGCCCGTCCTTCGGCCCGGCGGCGGACTACTGACGCCGACCGATCGGACGGTGGCAAAAGCGCTTAATCCTCGTCCCGACCCTTGGCTGCAACGGTGACGACTTCAAAGGCCGGACCAACCGCGGCGGTAGCAGGCCGGTATTGATCCTCCGCCTCTTCTGCGTCGTCATCCTCGATTATCGCGCTGCTCGGCATGGATTGGCGGGTTTCCGAGGGCTCTTCGGCAGATTCAGTGCTCGCGTCCGACGTTTCCTTATTCTCGTCCGCGTCGGGATCGAACTCGGTGTCATCATCGTCATCGTCGGTGGCGGGTTTTTCGCCGCGGCTCGCCGCCGCCTGCTGTTCGGCGTCGCGAACCAGTTCGGGCGGCGGTTCGGCGCTCAGCAGCCCGGCGGATTTGAGCTCTTCGACCCCGGGAAGATCATCTATGTCTTGCAGGCCGAAATGGTCGAGAAACTCTGAGGTGGTGCCATAGGTCAACGGCCGGCCAGGCGTTTGCTTGCGGCCGCGCAGGCGGACCCACCCTGATTCCATAAGAACGTCGAGCGTGCCCTTGCTGATCGAGACGCCGCGAACCTCTTCGATTTCGGCGCGGGTGATCGGCTGGTGATAGGCGATGATCGATAGGGTTTCGACCGCGGCGCGGCTCAGGCGGCGCTGCACGGTTTTTTCGCGCTCCATCAAAAAAGCCATATCCGGCGCCGTTCTGAACGCCCAGCCGCCGGCAACTTGGTGCAACACGATGCCGCGTTCGGCGTAGAGATCGGTCAATTCGGCCATCAGGGCTGGCACATCGGTGTCTTCGGGCAACCGGGCCAACAAGCTGGCTTCGTCCAGCGGCTCGACGGCGGCAAATAGCAGCGCCTCGGCCATGCGGATCAATTGCGGGTCGTCACTCATACTCTCACCTTACTCATTTGGACTGGTGATCGGCGTCGCCGCGGCGTTGCCCATCAGATAGAGCGGGCCAAAAGCTTCGCCTTGACGAAGCCGGAGGTCCCCGCGTTTTACAAGTTCCAGCGTTGCCGCAAAGGTTGAGGCAACCGCCGACCGGCGCTCCGCCGGCGAGCTCAGGGACTGCGGCAAAAAGCTCTCGAGCCGCGTCCAGTTCGGCATTTTGCCCAACACCCGCTCGAGCCGTCGCACCGCTTCTTCGATGCTGTGAATAACCGATGTGCGCATGGTCAGCGGATTGGACTTACCGCGCAGTTTGAAATCGCCGTAGGCCTTCAACAACTCGAACAACGACACTTGATAGACCGATTTGCGGATCACCCGGATGCCCTCCGGGGCGCCGCGCGAAAACACGTCGCGGCCCAGCCGATCGCGCGCCATCAGTTTGGCGGAAACGTCGCGCATCGCCTGCAACCGCTGAAGCTGAAACGCCAAGCGCGCCGCCATTTCCGGCCCGGACAATTCCTCGTCGCCGTTTTCCTCCGGCGGTAGCAGGAGGCGCGACTTGAGATAGGCAAGCCACGCCGCCATGACCAGGTAGTCGGCCGCGACCTCGAGCTTTATCCCGCGGATTTGCTCGATAAAGGCGAGATATTGCTCGGCAAGCTGCAGGATCGAGATCCGCGCGAGGTCGACCTTTTGCCCACGCGCCAGCACCAAAAGAACGTCTAATGGGCCTTCATAGCCGTCGAGATCGACCACCAAAGGCTGGCGTTCTTCGGCGTTTGCGGCGGCCTCGTCGAGGCCTTGGTCGAATGCATCAGAGGGCTGCACGGGCGGCCTATATATGTCCTGTAACGGTAAGGACCACATTATATAGTGTGTCGGTAACGGGCAAAATAATACTTTGGAACAAGCTGAATTCCCGCCCCAACGCCTCGAAAAGCGCCGGCAGGCCCAGCATTACCGCCAACAAGATGAAGAACCCGTAGCGCTCCAGGCTGGCCAGGGGCCGAGCGAATGCCTTGGGTAGCAGACCGACCGCGACCCGACCGCCGTCCAGCGGCGGGACCGGGGTCATGTTGAATACGGCCAGCAGCAAATTGACGAAAATCCCATTCTGCAGGGTGCGGTCGATCCATTCGGCACCGCCCGACGGAATAAACGCGACAAAATGGAGCAAAATGCCGGCGCCCACCGCAATCAGCAGGTTGGCGAACGGTCCCGCAGCAGCGACCAACACCATGTCGCGGCGCGGGTGGTGCAAATTACGAAAGTGCACCGGGACCGGCTTGGCCCAGCCGAACACAAACGGCGCCCGGGCGAACACCAGCAGCGCCGGCAGGACGATCGTGCCGAAAAGGTCGATATGGCGGAACGGGTTGAACGACACCCGCCCCTTGTCATAGGCCGTGTTGTCGCCAAGCTTCCACGCCACCCAACCATGCGCCGCCTCGTGCAGCGTGATGCCGAGTAGCACCGGGAGGACAAAGGTCGAGACCAGCCAATAATTGATGTCGTCAAGCATGCGGAGGGATTAGCACGCGGGCGCGGTCACGCGAAGGGGTCGCCGGATTAGGCTCAACCGGCCGAAAACCTGCCTACAAACCGCCAGCACCTTATCCACAAAAAAGTGCCCCCCGGGGGTCACTTCATTTCCCCGCGCGGCGGGTTGTGTGCCCTATATTGGTTAGTTCCCTTGTGCCTCAGTGAGTGCCCGTGTCCGCGCCTAGAACCGCCAAAAACCGCCAAAAACGTGCCGGCCCCGATCCGTTGAAGACGATTTCGATCCGCGGCGCGCGCGAACATAATTTGAAGGGCGTCGACGTCGATATCCCGCGCGACCGGCTGGTGGTGATCACCGGGCTGTCGGGCTCGGGCAAGTCGTCGCTCGCGTTCGACACGATTTATGCCGAGGGGCAACGGCGCTACGTCGAGAGCCTGTCGGCTTATGCGCGGCAGTTTCTTGAGTTGATGCAGAAACCCGATGTCGACCACATCGAGGGGCTGTCGCCGGCGATTTCCATTGAGCAGAAAACGACCTCGCGCAACCCGCGCTCGACGGTCGGCACGGTCACCGAGATTTACGACTATATGCGCTTGCTGTTCGCGCGGGTCGGCATCCCCTACTCGCCCGCGACCGGGCTGCCGATTGAAAGCCAAACGGTCAGCCAGATGTGCGACCGCATCGCGATGATGCCGGAAGGAACGCGCCTGTTCTTGCTCGCCCCGATCGTGCGCGGCCGCAAAGGCGAGTACCGCAAGGAGTTCGCCGATTTGATGAAGCGCGGCTTTACCCGCGTGAAAGTCGACGGCGAGGTCCATGAGATCGACGAGGTCCCGGCGCTTAACAAAAAGCTCAAGCATGAGATCGAAGTGGTGGTCGACCGTGTCGTGGTGAAGCCCGACCTGGGCAACCGGTTGGCCGATTCGGTCGAGACCTGCTTGCGCGAGGCCGACGGCCTGTTGATTGCGGAAAACGCCGACACCGGTGAGCGAACGATGTTTTCGTCCAAGTTCGCCTGCCCGGTATCGGGCTTCACGATCGAAGAGATCGAGCCGCGGTTGTTTTCGTTCAACAACCCGTTCGGCGCGTGCCCGACGTGCCACGGGCTGGGCACGCAAACGTTCTTCGATCCCGACCTTGTGGTGCCCGACACCAGCAAATCGCTGAAGGACGGCGCGATTGGCCCGTGGTCGCGGTCGTCCACACCCTCGCCCTACTACGCCCAAACGCTCCAATCCATCGCGCGGCACTTCAAGATTTCGTTCAACGATGTGTGGGCGGATATCCCCGAAGAGGTTCAGCACGTCATCCTGTACGGCTCGGGCGACGACGCGATCCAGATGACCTACGACGACGGCACGCGCAACTACCAAACCAGCAAGCCGTTCGAGGGCGTCATCCCCAATCTCCAGCGGCGTTGGCGCGAAACCGATTCAAGTTGGATCCGCGACGACATGGCGCGCTTTCAGAACGAAACCCAGTGCGACGCTTGCGACGGCTGGCGGCTCAAACCTGAAGCATTGGCGGTCAAGATTGCCGGCCATCATGTCGGCGCGGTCAGCCAAATGTCGATTGCCCATGCCGACGCTTGGTTCCGCGGCTTGTCTCGCGAGCTGACCGCCAAGCAAAATGAGATCGCCGAGCGCATCCTGCGCGAGATCAACGAGCGGTTGGGTTTCCTGGTCAACGTCGGTCTTGAATACCTGACCCTCAGCCGCAACTCCGGCACCCTGTCGGGCGGCGAGAGCCAGCGCATCCGGCTCGCCTCGCAAATTGGCTCGGGGCTGACCGGCGTGCTGTACGTGCTGGACGAACCGTCCATCGGCCTGCACCCGCGCGACAACAATCAGTTGCTAGCTACGCTGACGCAGCTGCGAGATTTGGGCAATACGGTTGTTGTTGTTGAGCACGATGAAGATACGATGCGGGCCGCTGACCATATCATCGACTTTGGTCCGGGGCCAGGCGTACGGGGCGGCGAAGTGGTTGCCACCGGTGAGTGGCCGAGGATCGCGGCAGAAAAGCAAAGCGTTACGGGCCAATACCTTGCCGGCGCCCAGCAGATTGAAATCCCGGCCGTGCGGCGGCCGACGAATGACCGTTGGTTAAAGGTCATCGGCGCCAAACACAACAACCTGAAGAAGGTGGACGTTGCGATCCCCTTGGGGACATTTGTCTGCGTAACGGGCGTTTCCGGGTCTGGAAAAAGTTCGCTCGTCAACGACATCCTGGTCGAGGCGCTGCGCCGTGACCTGAACGGTGGCATTGGTGACCCGGGCGAGCACCAAAAAATAGCGGGCATCGAGCATCTCGATAAAATGATCGCCATCGATCAGTCACCGATTGGACGGACGCCGCGATCCAATCCAGCCACCTACATCAAGGTGTTTGACGAGATCCGAAAACTATACGCTCTGCTGCCCGATTCCAAGCGTCGCGGCTACCAGCCCGGGCGCTTCAGCTTCAACGTGATGGCCGGGCGTTGCGAAGCGTGCCAAGGAAATGGATC
>JAQBYN010000023.1 GCA_027622715.1 Pseudomonadota bacterium
CGTGTTCGGCGAAATCGGCTTGTCGGGCGAAATCCGGGGTGTGAACCAGGCCGGCGCACGTCTGAAGGAGGCCGAAAAGTTGGGCTTTAACAGCGCGATCGTGCCCCATGGATCGGGGCTGGGGAGTAAGATGACGCTTCGGGAAGTGAAACGCTTGGTCGAGGTGGTCGATATGTTTGAACTTGAAGATGGCGCGGCCGCCGCGAACGCCTGACCGTGGACTTCATCAACAATCTACCCTTCAACTTCGTCGACGTGGCGGTCGTACTGCTGGTCCTCGTGTCGGGGCTTTTTGCCTTCTACCGCGGGTTTATTACCGAGGCACTTGCCGTCGCGGGCTGGGTCGGTGCGGCAATTGTCACGGTGGTTTTCTACCCCCGCGCGCAGAGTGTGGCGGAGCGTTTCCTCGCCGACGTGATTTCGCTGCAAATATTGATCGACGTCGGCACGGGGATTGCCCTGTTCGTTGTATCACTGCTGATATTCTCGCTGGTGCTGCGTGCGGTAGCACGGCTGGTCCGTGGCAAGGGCGCCAATCCCTTTGACCGAGCGCTGGGCTTTCTTTTCGGCCTGGTGCGCGGCATCGTGCTGCTTGCCGTGGTGTGGCTGCTGATTATGGCAATTGTTCCCGACGACCGTCTGCCCGCCGAGATTCGCGAGGCCAAAACGCTGCCCCTGATCCGAGCTAGCGGCGACGTCTTGTTGCGGCTGGCACCGCCGTCGCTGCGCAATCCAGAAGACATCGTGCCGCTGGAAGAAACCGAGCGGCGTGAGCGGCAGGGCAACGTGCCCGATGACTTCTTTAACGTGACCATCTATAAGAACGACGCGGTACATTCACCATGCCCGTGCGGGCACCAAGGCCAGGCGACATGACCGGCAAGCCAGACCTGCCTTCCAACGCCCCTTCCCACGACCTATTCGATTCCGACCGTTTTCACGACGAATGCGGCGTCTTCGGCATATTCGGCCACGACGACGCGGCCGCGCATACCGCGCTTGGCCTGCACGCCCTTCAGCATCGCGGACAAGAGGCGGCCGGGATCGTTTCATACGACACCCGCCAGTTCCATGCCGAGCGCGGGCTTGGTCATGTCGGCGAACACTTCAGTTCACCAGTCGTGATTGCCCGTCTTCCGGGACACTCGGCCATTGGGCACAACCGCTATTCGACGACCGGCGAAACGATCCTGCGCAACGTCCAACCCCTGTTCGCGGAATTCGCGTTCGGCGGGCTTGCGATCGCGCACAACGGCAACCTGACCAACAGCCATACGCTGCGCCGACGCTTGGTCCAGCAGGGCTGCATTTTTCAATCCACGTTGGACACCGAGGTGATCATCCACCTGATGGCGACCAGCCGCTACCATCAGGTCGTTGACCGCTTGGTCGACGCACTGCGCCAGGTCGAAGGCGCCTATTCTCTGGTGGCGATGTGCGACGGCACGCTGATCGGTGTGCGCGACCCGATGGGTGTGCGGCCTCTGGTCATCGGAGAGATCGACGGCGCGACGATCCTCGCATCGGAGACCTGTGCGCTCGACATTATCGGCGCCAAATTCCTGCGCGATGTGGAGCCCGGCGAATTGGTCACGATCGACGCCGACGGCATTCACAGCATTCGGCCTTTCGCGGCCGCCAAGAGCCGCTTTTGCGTTTTCGAGTATGTCTATTTCGCGCGCCCCGATAGCGTGGTCGAAGGGCGCAGCGTGTATGCCGCCCGCAAGCGCATTGGCGCCGAACTCGCGATCGAGTCGCCGATCGATGCGGATGTCGTTATTCCCGTGCCCGACTCGGGCGTTCCGGCGGCGATGGGCTATGCGATGCAGGCGGGCATTCCTTTTGAGCTCGGAATCATCCGCAACCACTATGTCGGCAGAACCTTTATCGAGCCGGGCGAACAAATCCGCCATCTCGGCGTCAAATTAAAGCACAACGCCAACCGCGCGCTGGTTGCGGGCAAGCGGGTCATCTTGGTCGACGATTCGATTGTGCGCGGGACAACCTCGGTCAAGATCGTCGAGATGGTCCGCCAGGCCGGTGCGACCGAGGTGCACATGCGGATTGCCTCCCCGCCAACCACCAATTCGTGCTTCTACGGCGTCGACACGCCGGACCGCGACAAGCTTCTGGCCGCCAATCACAACCTTGAAGAGATGCGGACTTTCATCGGTGTCGACACGCTGGCCTATGTGTCGGCCGACGGGATGTACCGGGCGATGGGCGAAGAACGCCGCGACCCCGACGCCCCTGCGTTCTGTGACGCGTGCTTTACCGGCGATTACCCGATAGCGCTGGTCGATCACCTCGGCGGCGATAACGTGGCGCAGCTTTCGCTCCTGGCCGAGCGCGGCCGCTAGTATCCATTGACCGGGCGACTGGAAAACCGCATTGCGCTGGTGACCGGCGCATCGCGCGGCATTGGCGCCGCCGTGGCCAAGCGGTTTGCCCGTGAAGGCGCCCACGTCGTCCTCGTTGCCCGCACCCAAGGTGGCCTTGAGCAAGTAGACGACGAAATTCGCACCGCCGGTGGCACCGCGACCTTGGTGCCGCTTGACCTGCAGGACTTTGAGAGCATCGACCGGCTCGCTGCCGTCTTGGCCGAACGCCACGGCAAGCTCGACATCCTGGTGGGCAATGCCGCAATCCTCGGCGCGCTAAGCCCGATGAGCCATTACGAGCCGAAAACCTGGGCACAAGTTATCGATATTAATCTCAACGCGAACTGGCGCTTGATCCGCGATTTTGATGCGTTGCTGCGGGTTTCTGACGCGGGCCGCGCGGTGTTCGTCACCTCAGGGGTTGCCCGCGATGCCCGGGCTTATTGGGGGCCGTACGCGGCGAGCAAAGCCGGGTTGGAAAACATGGTGCACGGTTGGGCGGCCGAATTGGCGAAAACCACCGTGCGCGCCAACCTGATTGATCCGGGTCGGGTTCGCACGGGCATGCGGCGACAAGCCTATCCTGGTGAGGATGCCAATCTGCACCCGTTGCCGGACGCTATCACCGACCCGTTTGTCGATCTTGTTGAGCCGAGTTGCATACGGAACGGCGAGCTTGTGGTCGTCGGACGTTAGCGTCTGTTGGCGTAGGGGTTTTCGCCTTTGCGCCATACCAAGCGAACCGGCACCCCTTTGAGATCGAACCGGTCCCGCAAGTCGTGCGTTAGGAAACGCGTGTAGCTCTCGGGCAGGTCGTCCGATCTGCTGCAGAACACGATAAACGTCGGCGGACGCGCCTTCGCTTGAGTCGCGTAGCGCAATTTGATCCGGCGGCCACCGATGGCCGGGGGTGGATGGCGATCGGTTGCATCGCCGAGCCAGCGGTTCAACGCCGCCGTCGGCACCCGCCGGTTCCATCGTCTATGCACGTCGCGCACGGCCGGAAGGAGTTTGTTGAGCCCTTCACCGGTGAGGGCCGAGATGTTTACAACAGGCAAGCCACGCACTTGGGGTAACGAACGCTCCAGGCGGTCGGCGACCCTGCGCCGCGCTAACTCGCGGTCTTCGGGTAGATCCCACTTGTTAAGCGCAATCAGGAGAGCACGGCCCTCTTCTACGGTGCGCCGCGCGATCGTCAAATCCTGTTTGTCCAATCCTTCGGTGGCATCGAGAACCAGCAACACGACTTCGGAAAAATCGACCGAGCGTTTCGCATCGGCCACCGCGAGCCGTTCAAGTTTGTTTTCAACCCGCGCCTGTTTGCGCTGCCCGGCGGTATCGGTCAGCACGATGCGCTGGCCCTCGACCAGCCAGTCCACTTCGATCGAGTCGCGCGTGATGCCAGCTTCTGGACCGGTCAAAACCCGTTCTTCGCCGATCAAGCGGTTGACCAGGGTGGACTTTCCGACGTTGGGCCGACCAACGATGGTCAGGTGAATATCGGGATTGGGGTCATCGATTTCTTCGGCATCTTCGGATTCGTCGGACTCATCGAACGCATCCTCGATGTCTTCCGCATCGGCCTCGTACGCCGACGGCGCGCCGAGCGCCGCCAGCGCGTCGATTAACCCTTCAAGCCCCTCGCCGTGTTCGGCAGATAGCGCGAGGGGATCGCCAAGCCCCAGCCCGAATGCTTCGGCAAGCCCCTGCTGGTGCGCTGCTGTGCCCTCGCACTTGTTGGCGACCAGGACGACGGGTTTACCGCTGGCGCGCACGATTTGCGCAAAGTGTCGGTCCATGGGAATCACGCCCGCCCGGGCGTCGATGACAAACAGCACGACGGACGCGCGCGCGATAGCCTTGAGCGTTTGGTCGCGCATGCGGCCTTCAAGAACGTTATCGTCGACATCGTCCAAGCCCGCGGTATCCATGATCTCGAACGCGATTCCGCCGATTCTCGCTGGCGCACGGCGCCAATCCCGCGTGACGCCGGGCGTGTCATCGACAATGGCCAAGCGCCTACCGACGACCCGATTGAACAGGGTCGATTTGCCGACATTGGGTCGGCCGACAATCGCAACGGTGAACGTCATGATGTTACCGGTAGGCGACGAGTGCGCCGTCGTCGGTCAGGAAGAAGAGCGACTCACCAGCCAATACCGGCGGGAGATAAACCGCGTCGGCGAGGCGTAGATTGCCCAGCATGCGTCCGGTATAGGGCGATACGGCCACAGCATCCCCGGTCGACGAAACGATAATCAGCCGGTCGCTGCCGAGTACCGGTCCGCCCCATGTGATGGGACCACTTAGCGTTTCGGGGTTTCGGTAGCGTGGCAACTCGGTGACCCAGCGAATTCGGCCATCTTGGCGCGACAGCGCAATCAGCTCACTGCCTGAGGTCACCATGTAGATGAAATCGCCGGCGATCCACGGGCTTCCCGAGCCACTGATATCTTGGGTCCACAATCGTGCGCCGCTGGTCAGATCGTTGGCCACCATGCGTCCGGAATGGCCAACGGCGTAGACCGTGCCGCGATCAATGACCGGATGACCGTTGATATCGGTGATTTCACCCAGCGCTGTCGTCGGGCCGCCGCGCGACAACGTGTCGGTCCATAGAACTTGGCCATTGTCGGCGCGCAACGCCACCAATTCGCCCGACGAGTAGGGCACGACGACGACCCCATTGGCTGTAGCCGGGCTGCCAGCGCCAACAAGGCCGGCAGTCTCGGCGATGCCGACGTGGTTCCACACCGCCGAGCCGTCCTCGACACGCAGGGCGAAGGTTTGATTGTCATTGCTGACCACGAACAGAAGTCCGCCCGAGACCGTCGGCGGGCTCGCAAGGGGCACGTTCAAGGGCGCGCGCCAAATCGGCGCGCCGGTCGCTGCCGTTAGCGTGATGACATCACCGTAGCCGGTGGTAATAAAAAGAGTTTCGCCGACGACCGCGAGACCGCCGCCCAGCGCACCGCTGCGCTCTTTGCTTGGCACGACGTCAAAACGCCAGCGCCGGTCGCCCGATGACGCATCAAACGCACCGACCTGCCCCGACGCATCCATCGCATAGATCAAACCACCTGAAATCACTGGCGGCGCGGTCAAGCGCCTGTCGCGGTTTGATCCTGCGCCGATGCTCGTGCGCCAGCGCCGCGCCGGCGCCTCGCCAATCGCCAAATGATGCATGGCCTTGGTCGCACTGCCGCCGGACTGGGTCCATTCCGCGTTGACGACCGGGCGCGGCAACCGGACTTCGAGATCTTGAATGCCCGGGTCCGGCACCAGGGTTTGTTCGAGAGACAACACCGATATGCGCTCGCCCGGCAGTGGCGGCGCGACGTATCCAGAGAACAGACCACAGGCCGCAAGGGTCACGCCGGCAACGGCTAGAAGGCCGGCACGCCCCATCGCGGCGGTCTGCGCCGCTGCGTTGTCCCGCACCGTGACCGCCCAACGATGCATCGGTCTACCCTTCCCCGCCAATCACTCCCAGGAGTTCGGCAGCCCGGGAACGAATGCCATTGGGCGCGTCCTGATCGTCTGCCAGCGCTTGAAGGAGGCTACGCGACTGCTCGGTATCACCCGACCGGCGGTATACCAGCGCCTGCATTTCCCGCGCCGAATAGCGCCAGGCATTGCTATCGAGCACCAAGGGACCAAGTCGCTGCAGCATTTCTTCGTTGTTGGCGGTATCGAAGCGGTGCAACGCCGCCAACAGCGCGCCAAGATCACGCAATATCCTGTCAACCGAGCCGTCCGTGGCCAATTGATCGTAGGCGGCGACCGCGTCGTCCACCGAGCCCGCTTTGACCAGTGCGGCGGCGGCCTGGAGGCGCGCCAACGCGCGGTAGCCAGAGCCGGAATTCTCGGCAAGCCGGTTGAACGCCGTCGCGGCCTGTGCCGTCGCGCCGTCGCGCGCTAACGCCAGCGCCTCGGCAAACTGTTCGCCTTCAGCTTGGCGGCGGCTTTCGGTGACGTTTTGCCAGGTAATGAAGACCGCGGCGACAACCACTACGGACACAGCAGCGCCGATGACGTATTTGCCAAAGCGCGACCACAGCTTGGCATAGCGCTCCTGGCGTAGATCCTCGTCAACTTCGCGAAAGATATCGGACACAGATGTCTCCTAGAGGGACGAACCGCCCCGGGAAAGGGGGCTAAAATAGACCGCACCCCGGCTCATAGCAAACCAGGGATGGGCCGGAAAAAACGCTTGATCTAAATGGGTTAGAGGACCTGCTTCACACCAGACCCTAGTGATCGGCGTGATGCTGAATGGCCTCGCCCAAGCCAGTATCATAGGCCAAGCCAACCGGTGTGACAGCCATATGGGCAGGGTAGCCCTCTACCACCAGCCCCTTGCGGGCGAGCGCCACCCAAACGGCGGGGTTATGCAAGCCGGTCGCGTCGCGCGACATCACCACGGCGTCGCCGATATGGAAATGGTTGCCGTGGGGTTCTGGGAGCCAGCGGATCACCGCATTGCCGGACGCTTCGTCCGTCGCCGCGGCATCGGGCAGCGCCGCGATCGTCTGCAGCAAGGTGAGTGTTTTGAGCTGCAGGCTATTGAGCTTGAGCGGGTTTTGTTTAGGCGGCATCGGCTAATTCTCGCGACAATGAAGGCGGGTTCAGCGCACGTCGAGTTCGAACCTGCCACCTCCCATTGACGCGCGTCAATGTCCGCGTCTTTCAGCGCACCTACGGTCGACCACCGCTTCCCGCCACAAAGGGAATTTCGTCTATGACACGTCGGAGGATGCCGACCACCGGCGCCGCCGTGACGGCCGCGACCCTCCGCGCTGGAACAACGTACTTCGCGCTGGTGTTTGTCGCGGGGCTTGCATTGGGTACGGTACGCACACTGGTGGTCGCGCCGGTAACCGGTGATGCCGGCGCGGTTGCGCTTGAGCTCCCGATCATACTGGCCATATCGTGGGTCGCTTGCGGCTGGGTCCTGCAGCGATTCACCGTGCCGGATCGAGCATCGGCGCGGCTCGCCATGGGGGCGCTCGCATTTCTGCTCCTTATGGCGGCGGAAGTGCTTGTCTCTGTCGGGCTTTTCGGGCGCGATCTGGCAAGCCACCTAGCGCTCTATCGGAATACGCCGGAGATTGTTGGCCTGTCCGGCCAAATCATCTTCGCCTTGATCCCGTTATTCCGTACCCGTGGTAAAGCCGGTGTCTCCAACATCAACACGACAACGCATCGGCGCGAGGCGACCGCCGGTCATCGCCGCACGTGGTGGCGCCGAATCGGGCTATTGGTTGCGGGGCTCGGTCTGCTCGTTTTCGGGGCGACCTACGCAACCTATTGGGGCGAGGTGCGGGCGACGCGCGAACGTCTATCCGCAGGCAGCCAAATCGTACAGACCCGACATGGTGCCATCGAGTACGCGACATGGGGTAGCGGACCAGCGGTCCTGGTCGTCCACGGAGCTGGCGGCGGTTATGACCAGGGCCGCCTCCTCGCAGCCGCGTTCGGCGGTGATGGCGCGCGTTGGATAGCCCCCTCGCGATTCGGTTACCTGGGCACGCCTATGCCCGCCGACGACGCCTCAACCGCCGCGCAAGCCGATGCATTCGCCGACCTACTAGACCAGCTCGGCATCGATCAGGTCGCGATCCTGGCGATATCAGGTGGGGTGCCACCATCGCTGCAGTTTGCGGCGCGTCACCCTGACCGAACCGCAGCCTTGGTCTTGCTATCATCGGCGCCCTATACGCCGCTGACCGCCGGTGAAGACGCGCGACGGGTTCCGAGGTGGATCTACCACGCGCTGTTCTGGTCCGATTTTCCTTACTGGGTCCTCGACAAAATTGCTCGTCCTTCGTTGGAGTCGATTTTCGACGTGCCCCCATCGCTTCGCGCGGCGCTGAGTCCCGAAGAAGGGACGTTCGTCACCGGGATGATCGATGCGTTCAAGCCAGTCACTTGGCGGATTGAGGGCATTCGCAACGAGGGTGCGGCGATCGACCCGGCGGCTGCCTACGCGCTGGAGTCTATCATCGCACCGACGCTGGTCGTGCATACCCGAGACGACGGCCTCAATCCCTTTTCTATCGGGACCTACACGGCGCAACACATTGCCGGTGCCGAGTTCGTCGCGTTGCCCGATGGTGGACATTTGTTACTCGGCCACCACGCGGCGATCCGTGCGAAAGTCGGTGCATTTCTAGGCGATCACGCCAAACGGGGTCCGTCGTCATGACCAATCCCCGTAGGCCGAATTCCTCGCGCCCACTCAATCGTGCGAGCGGTCTGGGGGGTTGCGCCGCTATGATCGCGCCGGGGATCCGAGACCTTGGAAAGGGATGCCCCCCGACCAAGCTCTAGGACCGCGGCACGGCCGAGGCCGCGTATTTCGTGCCCCGCCAGCGGCCACCAACAATGATGAGTCAACGGAGCAGCGCTGTGAACGACATTAGCAGGGAACCCCAGGGTATCGGATCAGTGCCTGAACTCGCGGTAAGTCAATGGTTCAACACCGAGACGCCGTTCACCCTGGCGGGACTGCTTGGACGTCCCGTCCTCATTCATGCCTTCCAGATGCTGTGCCCCGGCTGCGTGGCGCACGGCACGCCGCAAGCTGAACGGGCGCACCGGTTGTTTCGCAACACCGATTTACAAGTGATCGGGGTTCACACCGTATTCGAACATCACGCCGCGATGACGCCGGTGTCGCTTGAGGCTTTCATTCACGAATACCGGCTAACGTTCCCGATTGGCGTGGACCAACCCGGCGCGAAGTCGCCAATGCCCGTTTCGATGGAGCGATTTCAAATGCGCGGCACGCCAACGAGCATTCTAATCGGACGCGATGGCACCATCCGCCATCACGGGTTCGGGCAAGAAGAGGATATGGCGCTCGGTGCCATGATCTCGTCAGCGTTGAGCGAGGCGCGACCCACCACTATTTCGGCGTGATGGGTTGGTGCGAATGGTTGCGCCGCCTACGCCCCTATTCCCACTCGATCGTGCCGGGGGGTTTGGAGGTTACGTCGTAGACGACGCGGTTGATGCCGCGTACCTCGTTGATGATGCGGGTCGCGACCCGGCCGAGGAATTCCGAGTCGAAGGGGTAGAAATCGGCGGTCATGCCGTCGGTTGATGTTACAGCGCGCAAGCCACAGACGAACTCGTAGGTTCGGTTATCGCCCATGACCCCGACGGTGCGCACCGGCAGCAAGACCGCGAAGGCTTGCCAGATCGCGTCGTAGAGACCGGCTTTGCGGATCTCTTCGAGGTAGATTGCGTCGGCGGCGCGCAGAATGTCGGCTTTCTCCGCCGTGATCGCCCCAGGAATACGGATGGCCAGGCCTGGCCCGGGGAACGGATGCCGTCCGACCAGGCTTTCCGGTAGGCCAAGTTCGCGGCCCAAGACCCGGACCTCGTCTTTGAAGAGTTCGCGCAGTGGTTCCACCAACGCCATGTTCATGCGCGCCGGTAGCCCGCCGACGTTGTGATGGGATTTAATGGTCACGCTGGGGCCGCCCAGCGGCGAGACCGATTCGATGACATCGGGATAGAGCGTGCCCTGGGCGAGGAAATCGGCCCCACCGACGCGGCGGGCCTCTTCGTCGAAGACATCGATGAAGGTGGCCCCGATGATTTTGCGTTTCTGTTCCGGATCGGAGACCCCCTCGAGTTTGCCCAAGAACAATTCGCTGGCGTCCCGGTGGACGAGCGAAATCTTGTAGTGGTCCCGGAACAATTCGACGACTTCACGCGCCTCATCCTTACGTAGCAGGCCGTGATCGACAAAAACGCAGGTCAGTTGATCGCCGATGGCTTCATGGAGGAGCGCCGCGACCACCGACGAATCAACGCCCCCGGATAGGCCGCAGATGACGCGACCGCTGCCGACCTGTTCACGGACCCGGTCAATCGCCTGTTTGCGAAACGCCGCCATCGTCCAGTCACCGGTGCAGCCGGCGACGCGGTGGGTGAAGTTGGCCAAAAGCGCCGCGCCGTCCGGTGTATGAACCACCTCGGGGTGGAACATGAGGCCGTAATAGCGGCGCACGTCATCGGCAACCACCGCGTAGGGCGCGCCTTCACTGACCCCGACCGCACGGAAGCCCTCGGGCAAGCGAATGACGCGGTCGCCGTGGCTCATCCACACTTGATGGCGCTCACCGGGGGCCCAGACCCCCTCGAACAACGCGCTGTCGTCCGTGATCTCGGCAAAAGCGCGGCCAAATTCTCGGTGGCTGGAGCTTTCGACCTCGCCGCCGAGCTGCGCCACCATCGTCATCTGGCCGTAGCAAATGCCGAGCACCGGCAGGCCGGAGTCGAAAATTGCTTGGGGCGCGCGCGGGGTGTCCTCGCCAATCACCGAGGCTGGTCCGCCCGAGAGAATGACGGCGTGTGGAGCAAGGTCGATGAGCCCTTGTTCGGCGCTGTGATAGGGAACGATTTCGCAGTAAACGCCGCTTTCGCGGACCCGGCGGGCGATAAGCTGGGTCAGCTGGGAGCCGAAATCGACAATAAGAATCTTATCGCTCATCGTGGCGCGAACCTATCTTCTGGGATCATCTGAATCCAGCCTCGGGGCGGGCAAAAAAAGGCCCGCCGTTGTGCCGACGGGCCTTTTGCAGGGCAGCGTATGTGCATGTCCGGAAGGGGGTTCCAACCGACACCGAAGCTGCCACGGCTAGACAGCCTGTCCGTGTCGGCAGACATGCACGACCCTCATTGTTGCTAACACCAGCGTGCGGCAAATATTTCATACCGGGTCGCGCCGCATGACGGCGGCAAAGAATCCGTCGGTCCCGCAGGCGTGCGGGCTGAGACTGAGAAACGGCCCGGCGCATGGCGGTTCGCCGTCCAATACCGCCGACCACACAGCGTTGATGTCGAGGCAGGTGAACCCAGCCGATTGGGCCAAGAACTGCGCAATTCGATCCTCACCTTCCTCGCGAAGGACCGAGCAGGTGGCGTATATCAAGGTCCCACCGGGGGCGACAATATCTGAACCTTTTACAAGAAGTTCGCTCTGTAGTTCATTGAACTTATTCAATTTATCCCGAGACAATTTCCACCGCGCACTGGGTTGGCGACGCCAAGCGCCGCTGCCCGAGCAGGGCACATCGAGCAGCACCCGATCAAATTTTGCGCCGTCGAAATCGCCGCCCGATTCGCTGAGCACATGACCTTTCACGATGTCGGCACCGGCCCGGTGGACCCGTGGGTCAAGCGCCCGCAGCCTGCCCGAACTGACATCGCAGGCCACCACCTCGCCGTGGTTCCCCATCGCGGCGGCCAAGGCGAGCGATTTGCCGCCCGCACCCGCACAGTAATCGACGATCCGATCGCCGGGACGGGCGCCGACCAGCGCCGCCACGATCTGCGATCCCTCGTCTTGTATTTCGACAAGGCCCTCGCGGTAGAGCGGGTGGGCATCAAGGCGCGGTGACTCGGCCAGACGAATACCCCACCGCGAAAACGGTGTGGGTTCCGCCGCGAATCCCTCGGCGCGGAGACGCTCTAGAAGCGTGGTGCGATCGGTCCGCAAGATATTGACGCGAAGGTCAACCGGCGCACGGTCGTTGAGGGCCGCCATTTCTGCCGACAGGTCGGCACCAAATCGACGCTCGAGCGCGCCGTGGAGCCAGCTCGGATAGTTTCCGGCCACTGGTGGTGGCGGGGTGCCGGACGGCGGGCGCCGTAACGACTGGACGAGCGACAATTCCTCCAACGAGAGCGGCGCTGGGGCATGATCGCTGCCATCAAAGAGCGCCGTTAGTTCTTCGTCCGGGACGCCGCCATCGGCGAGCTGGGCCAGAACGATATGACGCGGCCCGTCATACCCGCCGGCCGCAATATTGACCAACCGCCACTCGAGCCAGGCGCGACGCCGCATCAGGGCGTAGAAAAGTTTGGTGATCGCCGCGCGATCCTTGGCACCGGCGTAGCGCCGACGACGAAAAAAGGCGGCGACGATCCGGTCCGCGGCATCGTCGTTGGTCTCGACCGCTTCGAGCAGGTCGATAGTTGCCTGGATACGCGGACCCGGCCTCACGAAGGATTTTTCCGGTGCTCGACGCTCAGCCGCCGACCGGATAATTCGGCGATTCCTGGGTCACCGTCACATCGTGCACGTGGCTTTCCCGCAAGCCGGCGCTGGTGACGCGGTAGAACACGGCGCGCTCGCGCATTTCTTCGATCGTTGCACAGCCCGTGTAGCCCATCGCCGCACGAAGGCCCCCAACCAGTTGGTGAATGACGCCGCTGACGGCGCCTTTGTAGGGCACGCGACCCTCAATGCCCTCAGGGACGTATTTGAGCGTATCGCCAACATCCTGCTGGAAATAGCGGTCGGCCGAGCCACGCGCCATCGCACCGACGGAACCCATACCGCGGTAGGACTTATAGGAGCGGCCCTGGTAGTAGAAAATTTCGCCGGGGGATTCGTCGGTGCCGCTGAATAGCGAGCCGATCATGGCGCAGTCGGCGCCGGCGGCGATTGCCTTGGCGAGATCGCCGGAATACTTGATGCCACCGTCCCCGATCGTCGGCACACCCAGTTTTTGACAGGCTTCCGCCACATCCATGATCGCCGTCAGCTGCGGGACCCCGACCCCGGCCACGATGCGTGTCGTACAAATGGAACCTGGACCGATGCCGACCTTGATCGAATCGGCACCCGCGTCGATCAACGCACGGGCCGCGTCTGCGGTCGCGACATTGCCCGCGGCGACTTGGACGTAATTGCTTTTTGCCTTGATCCGCCGGACTGCGTCAATCACGTGGCTGGAGTGGCCGTGGGCCGTATCGACCACGATCAGGTCAACGTCGGCGTCCAGGAGCGCGTCGGCGCGCTCGAATCCCTTGTCCCCGACGGAGGTTGCTGCGGCAACTCGCAAGCGGCCCTGCTCGTCTTTCGACGCGTTTGGAAAACGCTGCGCTTTTTCGATGTCTTTCACGGTGATCAGGCCAATGCAGCGAAACGCCTCGTCGACCACGAGCAGTTTCTCGATCCGATGCTGGTGCAACAGCCGCCGAGCCTCGTTTTTGTCCACGCCTTCTCGGACCGTGATCAGATTTTCATGGGTCATCAGCTCACTGACGGGCTGGCGCTCGTCGTTGGCAAACCGAACATCGCGGTTGGTCAGAATGCCAACCAGCTTGCCGGACGGCTGGTCCACCACCGGAATGCCGGAAATGTTGTAGCTGCGCATGATGTCCAGCGCGTCTTTCAGGGTCTGGCGCGCCTCAATCGTGACCGGGTCGACAACCATGCCGGACTCGAACTTTTTGACTTTGCGAACCTGGGCTGCCTGTTCCTCTGGGGTCAGGTTGCGGTGGATGACGCCGAGACCGCCCGCCTGGGCCATAGCAATCGCCATGCTGCCCTCGGTAACCGTGTCCATCGCCGCCGACACCAACGGGATACCGAGTTCGATGGTCCGCGAGACCCGTGTTCTGGTTGCCACTTCCGCCGGCAACACAGATGAGGCCGCTGGAACGAGGGTGACATCATCGAAGGTCAGCGCTTCCCGGAAAGTCATGTGGTCTCCTGATTGGCATTAGGGCGGAATACAAAAAAGCCGCAGAAAACTGCGGCTTTTTTTGTGGGGCGGGCGCGGACTGCGGCCCAATCTAGGCCGGTCGTCGCGACTATCTGCTCCATGGCCTTTATTATCGAAAAGGGTCGCGCGAAACAAGCGTCTCTATTCAAGTTCCTCTTCAATCGCGACCGATCCGCGGAAACCGGTGGCCACGACATACATCTCAGCCGACCCGCTGCGGCTCGCCTTGGGCTTGAAATGCTTTACCGCGCGAAAGTCGCGTTTCATCTGCTCCAACAGGCTGTGTTCCGCCCCGCCCTGCAGCACTTTGGCAACGAACGCACCGCCAGGGACCAGGAAATGCCGGGCTAGGTCCAATGCAGCCTCGCACAAGGCCATGATGCGCAGGTGGTCGGTCTGCGGATGGCCGGTGGACGGCGCTGCCATATCGCTCAACACGACATCGACAGGCCCGCCGATTATGTTGCGCAGATCGGCCACCGCATTCTCGGCGAAGACATCGAGCTGGAGGACGTGGGCACCAGGGATCGGATCCATTTCGTTGATGTCGAGCGCGAAGACCTCGCCCTCCGGGCACCGTGCGAGGCAAAGCTGGGTCCAGGCGCCGGGCGCGGCCCCTAGATCAAGGACCCGCTTGCGGCGGCCGAGAAATTTGAAGCGGTCGTCCATCTCCTCAAGCTTGAACGCAGCCCGTGAGCGGTAGCCCGCCGCCTTGGCAGCGGCGACGAAAGGATCGTTGAGCTGACGTTGGAGCCAGAGCGTAGATGACAGCTTGCGGCCCTTGGCCGATTTGACCCGCTGGTGAAGCTGTCGCCCCGGCGGCTTATTACCGTGCGGCGGCAACGGCCGAGGGTCCGGCGGCGATTTCCGACGCCTGCGTGCGGTCTGCGTCCGCAGCCGCCATCAAGTGAAATAGCATGCCGTCGCGCACGCCCCGATCTGCGACCCGAACGCCGGGTGCCGGCCAAGTCCTAAAAATGGCGTCAAAGATCGCACAGCCGGCCACCACAAGATCGGCGCGCCCTTCACCTATACAGGGATGGCTGCTGCGCTCGGCAAACGACATCGAAGACAATCGTTCCGACACCGTCGCGATGGCCTGGGCGTCCAGCCAGGTGCCGTCGATCAAGCGTCGTTCATAGCGCGGCAGGCCGAGGTTCAGCGCGGCGAGGGTTGTGACCGTGCCTGAGGTCCCGACCATTTGCGCCGAACCGGACCCGACTGCCTCAGCCAACGAATGGTCGCTTTCAAAAGGCGCCAAGAGATCAGAGATGCGGCTTACCATGGCCTCATATGTCTCGCGCGATACATCCGTTCCGCCGTAAGTCTCGGCCAACGTTACAACGCCGAAGGGCACCGAAATCCAGGCCAGTAATTCCGGCGGGGTCTTGCCGCAGCGCCGCAGCCACATGACTTCTGTGCTGCCACCGCCGATATCGAACACCATCGCATTTTCGCACTTGCTATCGAGCAACGGGGTACAACCAGTCATTGCCAGACGGGCCTCTTCGGCGGCATCGATGGTTTCGAGCTCGATCCCCGTCTCGTTGGCGACGCGATCAAGAAACTCTGGCCCGTTTGCCGCTTGGCGACACGCGGCTGTGGCAACGCTGCGCGAAATCGTCACCCGCCGCCGCTTCATTTTGGCGGCGCAGATTTGGAGGGCGGTTATCGACCGCTCCATCGCCGATTCGCACAATCGCCCGCTCGCGCTGACGCCCTCACCGAGGCGCACGATTCGGGAGAACGAATCGATAACGCGGAATCCGTCATTCGCCGGCCGGGCGACCAAAAGCCTGCAATTGTTGGTGCCCAGGTCTAGAGCGGCATACGTGTGGTCCCAGCGGCCGCCTGACCCGTCGCTCCTGGGCCGCCCACCCTTGCGCTTTCCACCGGTGGAAAAGCGGCTTCTCATGCCTAACCTCGCGATTTTTTGTTGGCGAAGTGTAACAGGTTAGAGGACGTGCAAGCCAACGACGCGTTGTGTTGACAACCTTCCCCGGTCGCATCTATCAAGAGAGCGCCCGTTGGGGGATAGTTTAGCGGTAGAACTCTCGGCTCTGACCCGGGCAGCCCAGGTTCAAATCCTGGTCCCCCAGCCAACCTAACCCGGCAGCATTCAGCGCGGATTAGTCGAGGCCGAGCTCTTTTTGCTTTTTCTTTGATAAACCGCCCGAAACGATGCGGTGGGATTGACGCAGGTAGTCTTCCAGCTCGGCATCCGACAGGCCTGGTTTTTCATAGTGTTGGATCCACGTCATGCCGCGTGACGCGAGATAGGGTGCCGGACGCAGGCCTGGTTCGTTCTTGAGCATTTCGAAAGCGACTTCGGTGACCTTGAAGGTTATGCCGAGGTCTCCGTCGGACCAGCCGCCGATAGCGAACACCTTGCCGCCGACTTTCCAGACATGCGCCCCACCCCATTGGACGACGTAGGTCGTGGCCGCGAGGCGCCCGCAAAACGCATTGAACTTGTCGTATGTCAATCCGCACCTTCTGGGGGCCGACGCGACGATTGTCTCATCGACAGGCCAACCAAGAGAACGATCAGAGCCACCACCACGACCATCACTGTCGCCAGCGCGTTGATCTGCGGGCTGACCCCCAGCCGCACGCTTGAGAACACGACAATGGGCAAGGTCGAGGACCCCGGACCAGAGACAAAACTCGCGACAACCAGATCGTCCAGCGACAACGTAAACGACAACAGCCAACCGGCGGCGAGCGCAGGCGCTAGGAGTGGCAACGTAACCTCCACGAACCCCCGCCACGGCGGCGCACCAAGATCCGCCGCGGCGTCGTCAAGATCGCGGCCCAACTGCGACAACCGCGCCCTGATCATGACCGTTGTGTAGGCGACGCCCACGGTGATGTGCGCGATGCCGACCGTCAATCCGCTGCGCCCGGCGGGCCAACCGATCTGGCTTTGCAGCCACACGAACAACAGCAACAGTGAGAGCCCAATAATAACATCGGGCATTACCAGGGGCGCGAGCAGCAGTCCGTTGAATACACCGCGTCCACGAAACCGCCCGAAACGCACCAGGACGATGGCCGCCGCGGTGCCGAGCAAGACCGCCCCAGTCGCACTGACGGCGGCAATCCGCACACTGAGCCAGGCCGCCTGGAGAATGCGCTCGTTACCAAGGAGTTCGCCGTACCACTTGGTGGAAAAGCCGCCCCAGACCGTGACAAGCCGAGATTCGTTGAAGGAATAAACCACCAAAATAACGATTGGCATGTAGAGGAACGCGTAGCCGAACAGGGCGTAGCCCCCGATGAGCGGCCGCCACCGCGACCTCACAACGGGCGCTCCCGCATATCGACGATCCGCTGAACGGACACAACGGTGGCGACGACAAGGACAAGCAGGACGATCGTCACCGTTGCCGCGAGCGGCCAGTCGCGGTTCTGGAAAGTCTCCGTCCAGAGCAATCTGCCGATCATCAGAAAATCCGAGCCGCCGAGAAGTTCCGGGACCACGAATTCACCCAGCGCGGGGACAAATACCAAAAGGCATCCCGCGGCGATCCCGGGAATCGAAAGCGGTAGGGTCACCGAAAGGAAGCTGCGAAATGGCTTGGCGCCGAGGTCGGCCGCCGCCTCAAGCAGGCCGAGGTCGTGGCGTTCGATAACGGCGTAGATCGGCAACACCATGAAAGGCAAATACGCGTAGACGATGCCGAGGTAGACCGAGAAATCGGTGTAGAGCATCAGGATCGGCGTTTCACGCAGACCCAAATTGAGCAATGCATTGTTGATGATCCCGTTGCTGTTGAGCAGTGTGATCCACGCGTAGGTGCGAATCAGGAACGACGTCCAGAAAGGCAGCATCAACAGCAATAGCAGGGGCAATCGACGTGTAGGGCGGACGCGAGAAATGGCGAGCGCCATTGGATAGCCGATCAGGAAGCATATAAACGTCGCGACGGCCGCGATGCGGATCGAGCCAAGAAACCCGTCGAGGTAATACGCATCGCCGAGGAGAAACGTGTAGTTCTCCACATCGCCCAAGAAGCGCGCCGATGACCAATCAACCAGCGGTGCATAGGGCGGAATACCGACGACCGCATCGCTGAGACTAATCGCGAAAACCACGATGATCGGCAACGCAAAGAACGTCACCATCCAGACGTAGGGCGGCATGAGCACGGCGAGGCACCCGAGGACGCGAGTCACACGCCGATCTCCCTGGCAAAACAAACCGCCGCCTCGGCAGGCCAGGACAACGTCACGAGATGGCCCGGACTAAGACCAGCGCCGGACTCCTCGCCAATTAGTCGGACATCAATGAGGCGCTCACCTGCAACCACAACCTGAATAACCCAGGCATTGCCCAGGAACGCTTTGCCCCTCACCCGTCCTGTAACGCCGCCGCTATCGCTGGCGCCAGTGACAAGGCGGATTCGTTCCGGGCGAATCATCACACTGACCGGATCACCCGGTGCGATCCCCGCGGCGTGCGCCGCGGCGACATCCACGCCCAACCCGGCATCGACACCGATCGCGCCGCCGCTGACTTGGCTGACGGTTCCATCGATCAGATTGGCGTCACCGACGAACCCAGCGACGAATCGGTTGACCGGGCGGTCATAGATGGCCCGCGGTTCGTCTTGCTGAACGATGCGCCCGGCGTCCATCACGGCCACCCTTGTCGATAGGCTCATCGCCTCTTCTTGGTCGTGCGTGACCATGACGAAGGTAATCCCGAGCCGGGCTTGAACCGCACTCAGCTCAAAGCGGGCGCGTTCGCGTAAGCGACGGTCGAGCGCGGCAAGCGGTTCGTCGAGGAGGAGTATCTTGGGCCGCTTCACCAGCGCCCGGCAAAGTGCCACGCGCTGGCGCTGCCCGCCGGACAACTCCGCCGGTTTGCGCTTCGCCAATCCCTCGATGGAGAACAGTGCCAGCGTCTCCACGACGCGCTGGGCAATCTCCGCGCGCGGCAAATTCTCCTGGCGCAAACCGAACGCCACGTTGCGCGCCACCGTCATATGGGGAAAGAGCGCGTAAGACTGAAAAACAGTGTTCACCGGACGCCGGTACGCGGGGATGCCGGCCATCTCCTCACCATCCAGAAGGATTCGTCCGGTATCGGGTTGCTCTAACCCCGCAATCAGACGCAGCAGGGTCGTTTTGCCACACCCCGATGCACCGAGGAGCGAGAAGAACTCACCGCGATCAACCCGCAGATCGACGGCGTCAACGGCGACGACATCGCCAAATCGGCAGGAGACCCCCTGCAAGGAAATGATCGGCTCGGTGCCGGCCGCAGTATTCGGATTACCGCGCGACGGCGCGTCGATCACCTGCGTTTTGCCTTGAGGCGTGCCCATGCTCGGCTGCGGGTGCGCTCGAAGTCGGCTTCAACGAGTGGGAACGTGTAAAGTTTCGTGCCCGGCGGCGGGTTGACCGCCGGATCGTTGCGGATGGTCTCGTCGATGTGCGGATTAGAGTCCGGCACAGCGTTGGCATAACCCACGGCGCCCGAAATCGGACCGATCACATCGGGTGTCAGCAAGAAGTTGATGAATTTGTGTGCGTTGTCGGGATGCGGTGCATCCGCTGGGATCGCCATGACGTCGATGTTGAACGCCGCCCCTTCACGCGGCAGGTACACGCGAATATTCACGCCGCTTCCCGATTCGCGGGCGCGCTCGCGGGCCTGAACAAGATCGCCAGCGTAGCCCATCGCAACACACGTGGCGCCATTGGCGAGGTCGTTGATATAGGCCGACGAATGAATGTAGCGGTAGTTGACCCGGGCCGCCGTCAGAACCTCGGTGGCGATCTTCATGTCTTCGGCAGTCGTCGAATTCGGACTGCGACCGGCGAACGCCAAGGCCGCGGGAAAGGTTTCCTCGGGCGCATCTAGCAACGTCACCCCGCAACCCTTCAGTTTGAACAGCACCTGGGGATCGAGAATCAACGCGAGCGAATCGACCGGCGCGTCCGGCATTAGCGCGCGAACTTTGTCGACGTTGTAACCGATTCCGGTGCCCGCCATCATGTAGGGGACACCGTGCGCGTTGTTCGGATCGGCGAGCGCCAATTGCTGCATGATGTCCGGATTGATCAGCGCCGCATTCGGCAACTTTCTTGGGTCAAGCGGCCGATACGCGCCGGCGCGGATTTGCTTGGCAAAGAATGGCGTCGCCGATGGAAAGACGACGTCGTACCCCGAATTACCGGCAAGCAGCTTGGCTTCGAGTATTTCGTTCGAGTCGTAGACGTCGTAATTGACCTTGATCCCGGTCTCCGCGGTGAACCGCGCCAATGCCTCGTCCGTAATGTAGTCCGACCAGTTGTAGACGTTGAGCACCGCCTCTTCTTGCGCCTGGACGGGCACACTTAGCAGGGCGGCAAAAGGTAACGCCAGGGCAAGCCTGAAGAGCGCGCGCATCGACCGAATCACAACATCCTCCTGGTGGCAGTAACCGATGCCGCGGATAGTCGATTCGGACGGCCATGGCTGTCAATCGCCAAGGCGGGCGCCCGCGCCGCACTCAATCGCCTAGCCCCGCGGTTTGAACCGGAAGGCGTCGGCGTGGCGGACAATCTGGCCCGCGACCGGTGTCGGAAAATGCGCGGCAAGCAGATAGGTCGGCGTGTCGGCCAGTCGCTCGATGAGCGCTGTCCGAGTCTGGCGCGACAAAATCGGATCCTCGCAGAACCGGCTTGACCACTCCGGGTAATCCATTTGCGCCGCATGGTGAATGGTATCGCCGCAAAGCAGCGCGCTATCGCCACCGCCCTCGATATTGATCACAATATTGCCCGGGGTATGGCCGGGCGCGGGCGCGAGCCAAATGTGATCTTCCAAGGCGTGATCCGACTCCACCATGACCGCCTGCCCATGTTCGACAATGGGCAAGACACTGTCGTCAAACGACCCATGGTTGACCTCTTCGCCCGCCGCCGCCTTGGCTTGCCAGAACGCGTATTCCTCGCGGGCGAAAATGTACCGCGCGTTGGGGAATGTCGGCACCCACCGGCCGTCAACCAGGCGGGTGTTCCAACCGACATGATCAACGTGCAGATGCGTGCACATCACATAGTCCACCGCTTCCGGCGCGATACCGAGGCGCGCGAGGTCTTCTAAATAGGGATTGCTGAGCTGGTGCCAGAAATCGCGCGCCGGGCGATGTTTGTCGTTGCCAACACAGGTATCGACCAGGATCGTGTGATGCGGCGTGCGGACGATATAGGTGTGAAAGCTCATGATGAGCTTGCCGCTCAGCGGGTCCACGAAATGCGGCTCCAACCACTGCCGCTGGGCGTCAAGCGCCTCCCGGGTGGCATCGGGAAACAGGAAGTCGGGTTCGAAGATCGGCATCTCCGATTCCACCACCCGGTCGATTCGAATGTCGCCGATCGCGAGCGTTTTCATAACCGGCCCTCCCCTGTTGGATTGCATTGAGCGATCAGATGGAATTCGCCGGTCATTGGCGCCTAGTCTAGACCGCGCACGAAACCTGCCAGGTCGGCATTCAAGCGATCGGTCGCCTCCCAAAACGGACAATGTCCGACGCCGTCGTAGATGATCATTTTCTTGTTGTCATGCGGTACCTGCCCCAGCGTGTACTCGCCGGCGAACGGCAGAACGATTTGATCTTCAGAGCCATGGACCTGGAGAAATGGCACGCTAAGTTTGCCCATCACATCGCCGTTGTCCGTGACGCGGCTGAGCATCCACAAACGAATCTCGGGCGGCACCATCATGTTGTAGGACAGCATCATCTCGAACTCATCGGCCGGCAACGGCTTTGCGGTACAGGCACGCAGGAAGGCGCTCGTACCGTTGATGTTGGCGAGAGGATCAGGCGAGAACATGCCGCCGAGATTATCGCCGGCGCCGCGTCCGAACATTTTCGCGGCGATGTCGGTGCCCTGCTGGGTCGGCGCCGACACAAGAAATAATCCCCGCATGCGATCGGTGCCGTAATGGCGCATGTAGTCGGCGGCCCAATTGCCGCCCATCGACCAGCCGGCCAACACGAAAGACTCGACGCCGCAATGATCGAGGACCGCGTTGATATCGTCGGCGATGGGACGGGCATCGTTGTACGCCGTTTCATCCCATGGTCTGCCGGAGGCCCCGTGGCCACGAACGTCCATTGAAATCAGCCGGAAATCTTGGGCCAAATCGCTGTCGCGTTGGCGTTGCCAACACAACGCCGCCTGACTGAAGCCGTGGATCAACAAAAGCGCCGGGCCTTGCGGGTTGCCTTCGTCGTAGACCGCGATACCGACGCCATTTGCGCCTTTGATTCGTTCCATGCTCAATCCTCACCACGGCTGTCGAAGATGATTAGAACGGTGGAGCCGCCCTTTCAACCAGCTGCACCTATTCCTGGCCTCAGCGATATCGAACGCCTTCGTCCCGGCGGTAGCCCATCGCCGCCACGAAACCGAAAACGACCGTGTATCCAGCCAGCCAAAGCCATGGTTCCAACCCCCAAGGTCGACCCTGCACCGCCGCCCACGCGAGTTCGCCAATCTGCCGAGTAGGCAACACGCCGGAGATTGCATTGAGGACGGCTGGCATGCTGCTTGGTGGTATGAACAGGCCGCCGCCGAAGGACAGCGCGAGATAGAGAATATTCGCAATCGGCAGCGCGGCCTTCGGCGGCGACCAGTATCCAATCGCAATGCCGAACAACGCCATCGGCACGGCCCCGACAAAGACCGCCACAACAAGTCGGGCCCACGACATTAGCGGCATGCCGACGTCGGTCAGGATGAGCGCAACGCCAATCAAAATGCTCACTGCGACAATCGCAAACACCAGTGCTGCCAGAATCGTGGCGGCGAAGCGCGTTCCTGGCGACACAGCCAGCACATGGGCGAACTGTTCCCAAGGTGATTCCCGCTCGTTTGCAATGCCGACCCCGAACTGAAAAAACGCGACGCCGAGCGCGGCGAAGATCGCGAAAGACGCCATGACGAGATTGGCGGCTTCACGCGAGTCGGCGACCGACGTCCCAATGAAGATAAACACCACGCCAGGGATCAGCACGGTGACCAACGAATAGGCCGGAGTGCGGATCAGACCAGTCAGCGTCGCTACAAAATGTTCGTAGACCAACCTCATTGGGTGCCTCCGCCGGTGATCTCGACGAAGGCCTCTTCAAGGCTGGCTGGTTGGACCTCGAGATTGGCGAAGGCGACGCCGCGTTGGACCATTGCTCGGACAAGCGCATCGGCGTCTTGGGTGTAGATCGTCACGCGACCGTCGCTGCGCTCGATACGCGTCGCGCTCGGCAGATTGTCTGGTGCCTCCCCGTCAAAGCGGACCCGCGATTGGCCGACGCGCCCTCGGATTTCATCGACACTGCCGGCGGCAACGGCGCGACCGCCGTGAATGACAACGACGCGCGTCGCCAGCGCTTCGGCTTCTTCGAGGTAATGGGTGGTCAGGACAATGGTCCCACCGTCGTCGCGGTAGGCGCCAATCGCACGCCACAACGCGCGGCGGGCATCGACATCGAGCCCGGTGGTCGGTTCGTCGAGAAACACGAGCTCTGGGGCACCGGCAAAGGCTAGCGCGACGGCGAGCATCCGTTTTTGACCGCCACTCAACCCGCCGGCCTGACGGCGTAATAGGGGTTGAAGCGGAAACCGGTCGAATAGCACCGGGTCGGCGAGCGGTGCCGGGTAATGGGCGCGGACCAAGCGCAATATCTCGCCGACACGCAAGGCGTTGGGAAACCCGCTTTCCTGGGGGGTAAGGCCAATTCGGCGCCGAATGGCGAGGTTTCGAGGGCTACCGCCCAGCAGTTCGACCGACCCTGAATCGGCGCGGCGGGTCCCAGTGAGGACGCTGACGGCGGTGGTTTTGCCCGCGCCGTTCGGTCCGAGCAGAGCGAGGATCTCGCCACGATCCAGCGTGAGGTTAAGTTGGTCCAGGGCCCGCGTCGGGCCGTAGGCCTTGGAAACTTTGACTAAACGGGCGGCGTAGTTGGGCGACCCCATGATATTGCGCGGCCGAACGGCCGACCCCTCGTTTTTGCTTGAAATCACCGGCGAGCGTTACTATTGATTATATATCACTTCGTCATATTGTGCTGCAACACAGCGAGGCCGCCTTGCACGTCAAAACACTATGTTTAGCCATCCTGTCGATGGGGGACGCGTCAGGCTACGAGATCAAAAAGCTCTTGGAGGGGCCATTTAGCCACATCCACGAAGCGAGTTTTGGCGCCATTTACCCCGCCCTGGCCCGCCTTCAGGAAGAAGGATTGGTGACCTGCGAAGCGCGCAGCCAGGAGAAACGGCCGGACAAGAAAGTCTACGGGCTCACCCAAAGTGGGCGCTTCGAGTTAATCAAAGAACTTGAGATTGTACCGGGCGCGGACCGGATCCGGTCTGACTTCTTGGTCCTCATGCTTTACGCGCATCTCCTGCCGCCGGCGCATATCGAGAAGGTGATCGAGCACCGGCTACAAATATATGGCGCCTTGCTCTCCGATCTGACCCGCGGCGACGGCCCGCCCGTCCCGACCGGCGAGGAATCATGTGGTGAATTTGTTCGTGGTTACGGTAAGGCCATTTTGACCGCGGCGTTGCAATACATCGAGGACAACCGGCACCTCGTCGAGGGCGCGGCGTTTCTTGCCGGGTCGTCGCGCAAGTCTGCCGAAATTGACGACAAAGAGGAGCGCCCCGCAGGGGTGGCAGCCGAATGAAGAAATCAATTGGTATTGCGGTCCTGATCGCAGCAGCCATCGCAATCTGGATCTGGAGCGACACCTGGTCGAGTGCAGAGGATGGCACCGAGCTCGCGTCGTTGCCGACAAATGCCGCGGCCGAATCCGCGAAAGCAGAAAAGCTCGATGTTCTTGTCGAGGTCCGCACCTTGGTCGCAGAATCGCGGATGCGGCGTATTGAACTTCGCGGCCGTACCGAAGCGTCGCGTTGGGTCGACATTCGGGCCGAGACCGGCGCCCGCGTCGTGACCATCAACGCGCGCAAAGGGGCAAAGGTTCGCGGGGGCGACGTCATTGTCGAACTGTCGATGGAGGATCGCGAAGCAAAACTGGCCGAGGCCATCACAACGGTTCGGCAACGCCAGATCGAATATGACGCGTCCCAGCGATTGAGCGAGCGTGGCTACCGCGCCCAGAACAAATTAGCCGAAGCCGCGGCGCTGTTGGACAAAGCGCTCGCCTATCAGGCCCAAATCGAGCTTGATATCGATAACACCAAGATTAGGGCACCGTTCGACGGCGTTCTCGAACTGCGCCACGTCGAGATCGGCGACTTTGTCCAGCGCAACATGATTGTTGCCCGCGTCGTTGACCAAGATCCATTCCTGGTTGTCGGACAAATATCCGAAGTCGATGTCGCCTTCTTGAAGGTTGGCGATGCCGGCGTCGCGACGCTCGCATCCGGCGATCTAGTCGAGGGGCGCCTGCGGTTTATCGCGACGACCGCCGATCCCAAAACCCGGACCTTCCGCGTAGAAATGGAGGTCGCCAACAGGAGCGGCACGCTGCGCGACGGACTGACCGCGGAAATCAAGATCGAAGTCGATCAAAGCATGGCCCACCATGTCAGTTCGGCAATATTGACGTTGGACGACGAGGGGCAACTCGGCGTTCGGGGCGTCGACGCGGGGAATCGAGTCAAATTCTATGCGGTCGAAATCATTGACGACACTGGCGACGGGGTCTGGCTTAGCGGCCTGCCCGATCGTGTCGATGTGATTAGCGTCGGCCAAGAATTCGTCCGAGACGGCGACCTAGTCCGCACCAAACGCGCCGAGGAGGCCGCCTCGTGAACGCCATCATTGACGCCGCATTACAACGGTCGCGGGTGGTCCTGCTTGGTCTCGCGGTCATTCTCGTAGCTGGCCTCGCCGCCTATATCGACATTCCCAAGGAAGCCGAACCCGACGTCAATATTCCGTTCATTTACGTCTCGATCAGTCATTCCGGGATTTCCCCGAACGATGCAGAGCGGTTGCTCGTCCGGCCGATGGAGAAAGAACTCAAGGTCATCGAAGGCATCAAGAAAATGACCGCGACCGCATCGGAGGGGCACGCGTCAATCTTGTTAGAATTCGAAGCGGGATTTGATGCCGACGGCGCGCTTGACGACGTCCGCGAGAAGGTCGACATCGCGAAGGTAGAGCTGCCAGACGACACGGATGAGCCGACCGTCAACGAAATTAGCACTAGTGGTTTCCCGGTCTTGGTTGCGACCCTGTCGGGCGGCGTGCCAGAGCGCACGCTCTTCAAAATGGCCGAGCAGCTAAAGGACGCGATCGAAACGATTCCGACTGTTCTAGAGGCCAAAATCGTGGGCGACCGCGAGGAGGTTCTTGAGGTAATCGTCGAACCGATCAAGCTCGAGAGCTATAACATTTCTAACGAAGAACTCATCCGCGCGATCAACCTGAACAATCAATTGGTCGCCGCTGGCGCCCTCGATTCCGGGCAAGGCCGCTTTACCGTTAAAGTTCCCGGCCTATTCGAGACCGCGCGCGACGTTCTCGACCTTCCCCTGAAAGTGAGTGCGGACGGCAACGGCGTTGTCAGCCTCGGGGATGTCACAACCATCCGCCGCACCTTCAAGGACCGAACGAGTTTCGCGCGGCTCAATGGACAGCCAGCCGTGGCGCTCGAGATCACTAAACGATCGGGCACCAACATCATCGAAAACAATATCGCCGTTCGACAGGTAATCGGTTTGTACACGGCTGGATGGCCCGAGAATGTCCAGGTGACCTTCAGCCAAGACAAGATGAAATTCACCCAGACCATCCTGTCGGAACTCCAGAACAATATTCTCAGCGCCGTTCTTCTTGTGATGATCGTTGTCGTGGGCGCGCTCGGCCTGCGCAGCGGGCTGCTGGTTGGCGTTGCAATCCCTGGATCGTTCCTTTTGGGTATTCTGATTATCACAATGTTGGGCTTGACCATGAACATGGTGGTGATGTTCAGCCTTATTCTTGCCGTCGGTATGTTGGTCGATGGCGCCATCGTCGTGACCGAGTTCGCCGACCGACGAATGGCCGAAGGCGCGAACCGGGTTGAGGCTTATGGCGACGCATCAAAACGCATGGCGTGGCCCATTATCGCCTCGACCGCGACGACGCTCGCAGCGTTCGCCCCGCTGCTCTTTTGGCCCGGTATCGTTGGCGAGTTCATGGGTTTCCTACCCATCACGCTAATCGCAACGCTCACTGCATCGCTGATCATGGCGCTGATCTTCGTGCCGACGCTGGGGTCGTATTTCGGCAAGGCGAATTCTTTGACGCCCAAGACCGTGGCGCGATTCAATGCGATGGAGAGCGGCGACATTAACCAAATCGGGGGATTCATCGGGCTCTACGTCAAGGTCCTCAAATTATTCGTTAAGCCAGCGCCAATGCCGCTCATTACGGCGGTTGGCTCGGTCGCAATGTTGGTTGGTGCGGCGTGGCTTTACGCGGCTCATGGGACGGGCGTGATCTTCTTCCCCAATGTCGACCCCGACAACGCACGTGTCTTAGTTCACGCGCGCGGCAACATGTCCGTTGTGGAACGCGACTCACTCGTTCGCAGGGTGGAAGACCGTGTTCTGCTCATCGATGGTATTCGCACCGTGTACACGCGCACCGGGGCAAGCGATCAAGGCACGAATGACGCGGCAGACGTGATCGGGACCATGTATGTCGAATTTTTCGATTGGGACCAGCGCCGGCCCGCCGCCGAAATCCTAACGCAGATCCGCGAAGACACCGCTAATATTCCTGGCGTGCGGGTCGAAGCCCGCGAGCCAGAGGAAGGCCCGCCGACCGGTAAAGCCCTTAGGCTCGAGCTCGCCTCGCCAGACCCCGAGGCCCTCGACGTCGCGGTCGAGCGGATCAACGCCGCGATCCAAGATATTCCAGGACTGATCGACTATGAGGACAGCCGCCCGATCCCCGGGATCGAGTGGCGGCTTTCGGTTGATCGGAACCAGGCCGGCCGGTTCGGCGCCGATGTGGTGTCGGTGGGTAATGTCGTCAAACTTGTGACCAACGGGATCAAGGTCGGCGACTACCGGCCAGACGACGCCGACGAGGAGGTCGACATCATCGTGCGCTTTCCGGAAAGCAGCCGGACGCTGGCGATGCTCGACGAATTGCGCATCCTGACGGCGAACGGATTGGTGCCCGTCAGCAACTTCGTGTCGCGCGAAGCCCAGCAGAAGACCGGCTCGCTGGAACGAGTTGCCGGAACCCGGGTATTGCGCATCGAGTCCGAAGTGCTGCCCGGCGTCTTACCCGACGACATCGTCAAAGAAATAAAGCTCGCGCTCGAAAACGTTGATATACCGCCAAACGTCCTGATCTCGTTCAAAGGCCAAGACGAGGAGCAGGCAGCAGCGGCTGATTTCTTGAGCAAAGCGTTCTTGGTCGCACTGTTCATCATGGCGATCATTTTGGTGACGCAGTTCAACAGTTTTTATCACGCGTTCCTCATCCTCAGCGCGGTGATCCTATCGACGATCGGGGTCATTCTTGGACTGCTTCTAACCGGCCTGCCCTTCAGCATTGTCATGACGGGGGTTGGGATCATCACCCTTGCCGGCATTGTCGTGAACAACAACATCATCCTAATCGACACCTATCAGATATTGCTGCGACGAGGCATGGACCCCTATGAGGCAATTTTGCGCACTGGCGCGCAGCGTATGCGGCCGGTTCTCCTCACAGCGATCACGACCATCATTGGCCTTATGCCCATGGTGACTGGCGTGGGCATCAACTTCATCACCCGCGAGGTCAGCGTCGGGGCGCCTTCCACTCAGTGGTGGGTGCTGTTGGCGACAACCGTTGCATCAGGATTAGCGTTCGCCACGGTGCTGACCCTGGTCATCACGCCGAGTTTGTTAGCGCTGGGCGTGAAGACCAACCACGTCATGAAAATGACCGGCGGGATGTTCGGCAGACGGGGCACGCCAAGCGCACCGGGTGCACCAGCCGAATAGCCCGCTACTCGCCGGGAACGGTTTCCGACACGCGTTTGATTGGCGACACTGCGCCGGTGTCGGCGGCTTCTTCGAGCGCTTTTAGGTGCTCGGCCGCCTCCTGCTGGCGGCGCCACATCGTGGCGTAGAGCCCGCCCCGCGTTAGCAACTCTTCGTGCCGGCCGCGTTCCGCGATCGTCCCTTTGTCGAGGACCACAATTTCATCAGCGTGAATGATGGTCGACAGACGATGGGCGATCGTCATCGTCGTGCGATTGCGCGAGACTTCACGCAAGGACTGTTGGATATCCTTTTCCGTACGCGAATCGAGCGCCGACGTCGCTTCGTCGAACAGCAGTATTCTTGGGCGCTTTAGGATGGTCCGGGCGATTGCAACGCGCTGCTTTTCCCCGCCCGAAATCTTGAGCCCACGCTCACCGACCACAGTCTCGTAACCGTCGGGCGTGCTCATAATAAAGTCATGAATGCTCGCAAGCTTTGCGGCGGCGACGATCTCGTCGTCGGTCGCGTCGGGCCGCCCGTAGCGAATGTTGTAACGGATCGTATCGTTGAAAAGCACAGTATCTTGCGGCACGACGCCAATCGCGGCGCGCAAGCTGCCTTGAGTAACGTCGGCAATGTTTTCGCCGTCGATGCGGATTGACCCGGAATCGACGTCGTAGAACCGGTACATGAGGCGCGATAGCGTGGACTTCCCGGCGCCGCTAGCGCCGACCACGGCAACAGTCGTCCCCGCAGCGACTTCCAATGAGAAGTCGCGAAGAATAGGCCGACGGCTATCGTAGCTGAAGTTTACCGCGTCGAACGTGATACGCCCCTCGCCGCCTTTAAGTGGTTTAACGCCGGGGGCATCCTTCACTTCAGATTCGACGTCGAGCAGCTCAAACATTTTTTCCATATCGACCAGCGACTGTTTGATCTGGCGGTAGACAAACCCCAGGAAGTTAAGCGGCATGAATAGCTGGGTCATGAAGGCGCTGACGGCGACGAAGTCGCCGGCCGACATGCTGCCCCTCACCACGGCCTGGGCTGCGATCAAGAGGGCGCCGGTGGCGCCAATCCCCATCACGACGGCCTGCCCGACGTTGAGAATGGCAAGTGAGGACGTGTTTTTGACCGCAGCCTCTTCGTAATTCCGCATTGCGGAATTAAAGCGGTCGGCTTCCCAGGCCTCGTTGCCGAAGTATTTTACCGTCTCGAAGTTGAGCAGGCTGTCGATGGCCTTGGTCATCGCCTCGTTGTCGCTGCGGTTCATCTCGCGGCGGTATTTGAGACGCCACTCGGTCACCGTCATCGTGTAGGCGATGTAGATCGCGACGGTTGAAAAAGTGAAAAGCGCAATCGTCCAAGAATAGCGACCCAGCAGAATTGCCGTCACCAAGCCGATTTCCAGAAGCGTTGGCACAATATTGAACAGCGAAAAACTAAGAATGAAATCGATCGCCTTGGTGCCGCGTTCGATGACGCGCGACAACCCACCGGTTTGGCGCTCGAGGTGGAACCGCAAGCTCAACGCATGAAGATGGCGAAATGTCCTGAGCGCGACGGTGCGGATGGCGTTTTGACTAACGCGGGCAAAGATTGCGTCACGCAATTGGCCCAACGCCTGCGAGGCGATCCGGGCAATGCCGTACATGACAATGATGCCGACTGGCACGCCGACGGCACCCACGACAATCGGGCTGGTGTTGGATAATGCCCCGAGACTGTCGACGGCGCGGCCCAGGAGGATCGGAACGAAGACCACAGCGATTTTTGACGCAACGATGAACAACACCGCGCCAATCACTCGAATCTTCAGGTCGAGCCGACCTGCCGGCCACAGGTACGGCAGAAGATCAGCGAGCGCGCGCAGTTGCCCGCCCTTTCGGGTGCCCACTGAATCAGTATCGAATGTCGTCTTAGCCATGCTCACACGTTCGGATTTCTGCCCGGCCAGAACGGCGAGCTCTTTTGATATTTAGGGACCGCACCGCGCGGAGACCAGCGGTTTTTGCCCCTAGTTTGTCTGGGGGACTGCGAATACCTGACCCGGAAAAATCAGGTCCGGGTCGCGAATTTGTTCTTGGTTGGCTGCGTAAATCACCGTGAACCGCGGCCCGCTGCCGTAAGCGACACGGGCAATGCGCCACAGCGAGTTCCCAGGCTGCACAATCACCTGGCCCTCTCGGACAACAATGCGCGCGGGCTCGACCCGCGTAAACGGCGTCGATGCGCGCGCGACGACACGGCCGCCGGGCTGAACTTGATCGATACGTAGTTCGTAATCGCCGGGTCGGAGCGAATCTTCAGGCCGTAGTACCCAGTTCCCGGCGGGATCGCTTTTCGACACCCCGACCAAGCGTCCATCGGCGTAAGCGCGCACTTCGGTATCCGGCTGGCCACGCCCAGAAATGATGACATTCCCGTTTTCGTCATAGTCGACCACATCGATGCTCACGCTGCCTGGAGATTCCGTGCTGGACGGCGCCGAATCGGGTCCTTGCAAGACGCGACTGCCGCCCCCGCTGGCTCGTGGCGTTAGCACGGCGAGCGGCTGTCCGGGTGTCACGCCGCCGGCGTCCCGTTCCGGTACCGCCAGCACGACGACTTGATCCGAGTCGATGGCATCTTCACCGTCACGCCGCGCCACAATCGAAAGTTCGCGGGCACCCGAATCCAATTGGCGTTGCGGAATTAGCACCCAAGCGCCTTGGGGGTCGGCCGTGACGGTGCCGAGCGGCAAGCCTTGCTCCAATACGGTTACGGTTGCCCCTGGCTCGGCACGGCCGGCAATCACGGCGTTACCATCTCGGGTGACCCGCACAACGTCAAATGTCGGGACAATTTTGGGCGCCTGCAGGACAGACGCGGGCGGGGGCGCGGTTTCTGGCTGGGCGGCCGGCTGCTCGGTGGTCCGCGCCGGACGGGCGTCCGCGTTGGTTCGCGGCGACGGCCCCCTGGGCGCGGCCCCGGTTGCTCGGTCGCCCTCAGGTCGCGCGGTTTCGACGGGAGGTGGGGCGCCACGATCCGCAAGTTGGGGCTCGGGCAAGAAAACCAGAGCCGCGGCTATGGCAACCGCGATAATGACAGTTGGGACGAGAAACTTCAGCACGCGCCGTTCTCCCACAGCGGGGTTTGGCTTTCAAAGCCTACTATACCTGGGGCTCTGCGCGAAGGGCCCTACTAGACCCGCGAATTAGCGCCGAGGGACGTTATTGACGATCGCGGGTATCGCCTTGAGATATACGGCGATCGCCTTGAGGTCCGCATCCGTCAGGTCTTTCAGACCGTGCTCGATGGCCTCTTCCATGGAGCCTTGAACATTATCGAAGTCGGGTTTGAAGGCGGTCTTCATGAGGTTCACCAGGTCGTCGGTACTCCATGTGCCAACGCCGGTTCCGCCATCAGGCGTAATATTTGGTGCGCGCTCGCCTTCCGGACCATCGGTCGTGCCCGCTAGGAACATGCTTTCCCGGCTGCCACCAACGAAATTCCTGGGAGTGTGGCATTCGCCGCAATGCGCCGCTGCCCGGACCAAATAGCGACCCCTATTCCATTCGTCGGTTTGGACTGGGTCCAGCGCCTCGGTTCCCGATGTGAAGAAGAGCTGCTTCCAGAAGAACTGGGCGAAACGAACATTGAACGGAAACGGCACATCGTGCGCCGGCACGTCGAGGCGAACCGGCTCAAGCGAGAACAAAAAGGCCTTGAGATCGAGGATGTCGCGATCGGTGAGCCGCGTGTACGACGTGTAGGGGAACACCGGAAAATAGTGCTTCCCTTGCGGGCTGACCCCGTCGCGCAGAGCGCGTACGAAATCGGCATCGCTCCAGGCGCCAATGCCGGTTTCGGGGTCGGGGGTGATGTTGGGCGAATAGAATACGCCGAACGGCGTTTTCAGAGGACGACCGCCCGCGTAAGGAGGCCCCTCACCCTTGAAGTCGGTATGGCAGGAGATGCAGCCCGCGGCTTTGGCAACGTATGCGCCACGGTCGGCGTCCTGGGAACCTGCTTCTGCTACGCCGAACGCAAAACTGACGATGGTCAGCAACAGAAACAGGGGCCGCGTCGCCGCGGCCCCTAGTATTCCGATCAACGATCGCGCCGCGCTTAGGACTGCGGCAGACGATACGCTTTGTGGCATGCGCCGCACTGGGCACCCATCGCGCCAATGTTCTGCCCGACGCCGGCCATATCGCCGGATGCCGAGGCTGAAGCCACTTTCAAGCTAGCGTCCTGGAGCGCCTTGATAATCCCAGCCGTCATCGCGCCGTCGTTGAAGAACTCCGGCTTTAGCTTAGATCCCGCATCGGAGCCCTTTGGAAATAGGTCGTCCCACATGCCGGCTAAGCCAGCCAGGGCTGCGCCGTGCGCCGCGAGGTCGCCCTTGTTCTCAACCTTGCTCTGTAGGATGGCGCCCATGGCGCCCATATGCGCGCCCATGGCGCGCATGATGTTCACACGGTATTTGACCGCCTCGCCGACCATCTCGCCTTCGACCATGCGTTCCTGCGCTTGAGCGGAACCGGCCAACACGCCAGCAGCCAATAGGGCCGCCGCCATATATTTTCCAAAACGTAATTGCATCTAAGAGATCTCCCCGTCTCGTGGGTTTAAGTGGCAATCGAGTAAACAGGCAGCGCCCGGCATTATTCCGTCAAAGGCAGGATTTCGACCGTTTTGGTCACTTTTCCGTAGCCATCGACATTATCATGGCCGCGAATCGTCACCCGACCAACTGTAGGCGGAATATTGACGCCGCCGAGGGATCGGGTAAAGGGCTGCTCCTCGACGTGCGGGTGAAGAAGCGTCCGGGTTGCCAAGACGCGCCCATCGGGCGCCAAGACCTCCCATTTGTCGGCATAGTGCGCCCACCCTGTGTCGGGATGGCGCAGCGTTACATCGAACCGGTATAGTCCCGGCCCAGTCCGTCTTACATCCACCGAAACGATATCGGCACTGCCGGAAACGGCGGGCGTCGCCGCACCGACCAATATCAAAGCGACTAGGAGCTTCCTCAGTATCATGGCGAAAGTCAGTTCCATTTGCGTTTATTGCGCATCAAGCATCCACGTCGATCAAGCCTATCGCGACGCCGCGGTGCGTCTTGGCGGCATCCTGGCTGAGCGAGGCGTTACGCTCGTGTTCGGGGGCGGCCGGGTCGGCCTCATGGGTCTGCTCGCCGACGCCGTCATGGCCGGCGGCGGCGAGGTCATCGGCGTTATTCCTCGCCATCTGGAGGAAGAAGAAGTCGGCCACCACGGCGTCACCAAACTGCATATCGTCGACAACATGCACGTCCGCAAAGAAATGATGTTCCGGCTTGCCGACGCCTTCGCGGTTCTGCCCGGCGGCTTGGGCACGCTGGAGGAAACCTTCGAGATCATCACGTGGCGGCAACTCAGTCTCCACGATAAGCCCATCGTCATCATCGATGTTGCCGGATTTTGGCAGCCTCTGCTGCGACTCGTGGATCACGTTTGCGAGACGGGATTCGCGTCCCCGTTGGCGCGCGATTTGTTCACGACCGTGGCCGATGTCGACCAGCTTCTGCCGACGATCGATGCGATGCCCGAACCCCAGCTGCGACCCTCCTTCGATCGCCTTTGAGCGCGGACATCCTGCCTAAAGTGGGCTTGAACCGGCGCGCGCCGATGGTATTGTGCGCAGCCTCGGCCCTCGCCGTAACACCCCAATTCCTGCCCATTATTGACGGAGTACCGCCCGATGGCGAAGATTAAGGTCGATAACCCGGTCGTCGAACTCGACGGCGACGAGATGACGCGGATCATTTGGCATTTCATCAAAGGCAAATTGATCCTGCCCTACCTCGATATCGACCTTAAATATTTTGACTTGGGCATGGAATCGCGCGACGAGACGGACGACCAGATCACGGTCGACGCCGCCGAAGCCATCAAGAAGTACGGCGTCGGCGTAAAATGCGCGACCATCACGCCGGACGAGGCGCGGGTCGAGGAATTCGGACTCAAGAAGATGTGGCGCTCGCCCAATGGCACGATCCGCAACATTCTTGGCGGCACCGTGTTTCGCGAACCAATTATTTGCAAGAATGTCCCGCGCCTAGTGCCCGGCTGGACCGACCCGATTGTGATCGGCCGCCACGCCTTTGGCGATCAGTACCGTGCCACCGACTTTGTCGTTCCGGGCAAGGGCAAACTGACCATTCGATTCGAACCGGAGGACGGCAGCGCGCCAATCGAGCGCGAAGTCTTCCAGTTTCCCGGTAGCGGCATCGCGATGGCCATGTACAACCTCGACGAGTCAATCCGGGGTTTCGCCCGCGCGTCCTTGAACTATGGGTTGGCGCGCAAATGGCCGGTCTATTTGTCCACTAAGAACACGATCCTGAAGGCCTATGACGGGCGCTTCAAAGATCTGTTCGAAGAAGTTTTTCAGGCCGAGTTCAAGGACAAATTTGCGTCCGCCGGGATAACCTACGAACACCGTCTGATCGACGACATGGTCGCGTCCGCCCTGAAATGGAGCGGCAAATTTGTGTGGGCCTGCAAGAACTACGACGGCGATGTTCAGTCCGACACGGTGGCTCAGGGATTTGGCTCACTCGGCTTGATGACATCGGTGCTGATGACGCCCGACGGTGGGACCGTCGAAGCCGAGGCCGCGCATGGCACGGTCACGCGTCACTACCGGATGCACCAAAAAGGTGAAGAGACGTCGACCAACCCAATTGCATCGATCTTCGCGTGGACCCGCGGCCTGATGCACCGGGCCAAACTGGATGGCAACGACCAACTCAATAAGTTTGCCGAGACGCTAGAGCGCGTGTGCGTTGGTGCGGTTGAAAATGGGCATATGACCAAAGATCTCGCCATCCTTGTTGGGCCGCAGCAGAAGTGGCTGACCACGACCGGCTTCCTTGACCAACTGGACGCCGGTTTGCAAAAGAAAATGGGTTAGCGGCGACGGCGTTTCTCTTCAGCTTCGCCCAGTTCGTCGTGCTCGTGTTCGACCTGCCACGCAAAACGCTCTTCGGCGATGCGGGTCACTTGGTCGTTCAACTCGGGGTCTTCTTCCATCAACATGTGGAAGTCATCGGCGTTAAGGACGAGGAGACTGACCTGAGTCAGTGCGCGGACGGTTGCCGTCCGCGTTGTGCGCTTTAGCAAGGCGACCTCGCCGAAGAAATCACCCTCCGCGAGAATCACAGGATCGGGCGTCACCTGTAGCTCGACCTCGCCCGACGTGATGAAAAACATATCATGGGCCTCCTCCCCTTTTCGGGCGATCACCGTGCCTGAGGGAATGAGACGCGAACGCAAGAGGCTGGTGATCCGCGATACGTTTTGCGGATCGAGTTGCGCGAACAAGGGAACGCGCGCGACCATGCCCCAACTGACGACAAATTCGCGTCGATGAATTTCGCTTGAAAACCCTGACGCGATAATACCGATTGGGATCGCGAACATGCCAATCCCGATCACCATGACGACACCGCCGATCATCCGTCCCAAGGGCGTCGCCGGGATAACGTCGCCGTAGCCGACGGTGGTGAGGGTCGCGATGGCCCACCACATGGCATCAGGGATACTCCCGAACAGCTCAGGCTGTACGAGGCGTTCGGCATGATACATCGCCGTCGAGGCGATCATCAGCAGGACCATCATCACGAAAATCGCGGCGCCAAGGGCGCGGCGTTCTTCGCGCAAGACGCGGCCCAATGATGCCAATGCCGGCGAGTAACGCGCGAGCTTGAGCAACCGCATCAATCGGAAGACCAATAAGATACGCAGATCGGTACCGGAGAACAGAAGCGTCACGTAAAACGGCACGATGGCGAAGATGTCAATCAACGCGAAGGGGTTGATGAGGTAGCGAAGACGCGCACCTACGGGGCCGTAGCGGCGTAAGGGCAAGTGGTGGTCGGCAACCCAAAGTCGCCCAAAGAATTCGGCGGTGAAAAAAAGCACCGTGACGATCTCAATCAGCCAGAACGCGCCACCCCATTTCGTATGGAGTTCAGCCACGGTCCCGAGGGTAACGGCCGTTACGTTCACCAAGATGAACGCCATCATGGTCCAGTCGAAGGCGCGGCTGATCAAATCATCGGCGTGACCCGATTCGAGTATCCGGTAGAGGTTTTGCTTGAACGTTTTACCGGTGCGGTCGGTCATCGCGGCGCCGTCACGCCGCGCCGCCTAGCGCCCGCTCAATGGCTGCCAGCGCATCGTCCAGCCGTGCGCCATCGGGCCCACCGGCTTGCGCCATATCAGGGCGGCCGCCGCCGCCTTTGCCGCCGAGCGCCGCGGCACCAACCTGCACGAGATCGACCGCGCTAAAGCGGTCCAGGAGATCGGCCGTCACGCCCACGACTAACGCGGCTTTGCCGTCTGCGACCGTGGCGATGGCGACGACACCCGATCCCAATGTTTTTTTCGCATCGTCCGCCATACCCCGGAGCTCTTTTGCCGGCACCCCTTCTAGAGACCGTGCCGCGAACTTGATCCCGTTAACGTCGCGCACCTCGGCGGCGCCTTGGGAGCCACCGGATGCCATCGCCCGTCGGGTTTCAGAAAGCTCGCGCTCAAGCCGTTTGCGATCTTCGAGCAGGCCCGCAAGCCGGTTGCCCAGTTCGGCCGGGGACGCCTTGATGAGCGCCGCCGCCTCTCGAATCGCGTGGTCTTGTTCCTGGACGTAGGCCAGCGCACCGCTGCCTGTGACCGCCTCGATACGCCGCACGCCGGCGGCGACGGCGCCTTCTGAAACGATCTTGAAGAACCCAATGTCGCCGGTCCGTGTTGCGTGCGTGCCACCACACAGTTCGACTGAGTAGCGATGGCCGTCGTCGCGCGACCCACCCATCGCCACGACACGAACCTCGTCACCGTATTTCTCGCCGAACAAAGCCAAGGCGCCATGCTCGACCGCCTCTTCGGGGCTGGCCAAAACAGTCTCGACCGACGTGTTCCCGCGTACTTCCCCGTTCACCAGCTGTTCGACGCTGGTGACCTCCTCATCCGACAGCGCTTTGGGGTGACTGATGTCAAAGCGTAGGCGGTCCGGCGCAACCATCGACCCCTTCTGGGTAACATGCTCGCCCAAAACTTTGCGCAAGGCAGCATGGAGCAAATGAGTCGCCGAGTGATTGGCACGCAGCGCGCCGCGGCGATCCGCGTTGACCCGCATTTCCAATACGTCGCCATTTTTCACGGCGCCCCGCACGACCGTGCCGATATGAACGTGCAAGGCGCCAAGCATCTTGCGGGTATTGCTGATGGCAATTTCCACACCGTTGGCCCCGAAGAAAATCCCGGTATCGCCGACCTGTCCGCCGGACTCGCCGTAGAACGGCGTCTGATTCATCACGATCGCAATGTCATTGCCCTCGTGCGCGGCATCAATCTCCGCTGCTTCGACGACCAATGCCGCGACCTGCCCTTCTGCAACCTCGGTGCCATAGCCGAGAAACTCGGTGGCACCGCTGCGCTCCCGAATCTCGAACCATACTTTGTCGGTCGCTTGCTCGCCCGACCCTGCCCACGCCGCGCGGGCATCGGCGCGCTGCTTTTCCATTGCGACGTTGAAGCCGTCGACGTCGACGCCGCGACCCTGCGCCCGCAAAGCGTCCTGAGTAAGGTCCAGCGGGAAGCCGTAGGTGTCGTAGAGCCGAAAAGCGACATCGCCAGGCAACGGTACGCCCTCGGCAATGCCCTGCACCTCTTCGTCCAATAGTCGCAGGCCGCGTTCCAGGGTGGTGCGGAATCGGCTTTCTTCGAGCTTCAACGTTTCCGTGATCAAGGCCTGGGCACGAATGAGTTCAGGATAATGCTGCCCCATTTCGCGGATCAGGGCCGGCACAAGACGCCACATCAAAGGATCAGCCACCCCCATCAAATGGGCATGGCGCATGGCGCGCCGCATGATTCGCCGCAGCACATAGCCGCGACCTTCGTTGGACGGCATCACCCCATCGGCCATCAAGAAACTGACTGAGCGCAGGTGATCGGCGACGACCCGGTGCGACACCGCATGCGGACCGTCGGCATCGGCGCCGCTGACCTCGGCGGAAGCCACAATCAGGTTGCGCATCAGATCGATGTCATAGTTATCGTGGTGGCCCTGAAGCACCGCAGCGAGCCGCTCCAACCCCATCCCAGTATCGATCGACGGTTTTGGCAACGCGACCTTGTCGCCGTTTGGCATTTCTTCGAACTGCATGAAGACCAGGTTCCAAATCTCGATAAACCGGTCACCGTCTTCGTCCGGACTGCCGGGCGGACCTCCGGGAATACCTTCGCCGTGATCGAAGAAAATCTCAGAGCACGGTCCGCACGGGCCAGTGTCCCCCATACGCCAATAGTTAGCATCGGTCGGAATTCGTATGATCCGGTCATCAGACAGGCCTGCGACCTTCTTCCAAAGGACCGCTGCATCGTCATCTTCGTGGTAGACGGTCACTAGAAGCCGCTTGGCGTCGAGACCGTATTCCTTGGTGATTAAATTCCAGGCGAGCTCAATGGCTTGGTCCTTGAAGTAATCGCCGAACGAAAAATTGCCCAACATTTCGAAGAACGTGTGGTGGCGCGCGGTATAGCCGACGTTGTCGAGGTCGTTATGCTTACCCCCGGCGCGCACGCATTTTTGGCTGGAAACCGCGCGCGAGTAGGGCCGCGATTCAGCCCCGGTGAAGACGTTCTTGAATTGGACCATGCCCGCGTTGGTGAACAGCAAGGTGGGGTCGTTGTGCGGCACGAGGGCGCTCGACGAGACAACCGAATGGCCGTGACGCGCGAAATAATCAAGAAAGGCTGTTCGAATGTCGTTGACGCCGCTCATGCCGTTGTCCGTTCCCGACCGCCGGCGGCGGCCTTAAGCCTTTGGATTATCGTTATTCTATCACGCCGAGACGGTCGCTTTTAGCCCCAGGTACGGCGCGAAGTCCAGCCCATGAAGCGTACATGCCGTAACGTCCGGGCAAAAAGAAACGCGCGGGCGTTGCGGCCCGCGCGTCCAGTGGGAGAAAGGTCTTAGACGTCTTGGAGGGTTAGGCTTCCAGCGCCGTATCGGCGGCGTCAGTAACTTCGCCCGTGTCCGGATCGATTTCATCGCCGACAACCATGCCAGCATTGCTGCGGATCGCCGCTTCAATCGTGGCTGCAATCTCTTTGTTGGCGCGCAGGAATTGCTTGGCGTTCTCGCGCCCCTGACCAATGCGCTGGTCTTGATAGGAGAACCACGAGCCGGATTTGTCCACGACACCGGCCTTGACTCCGAGATCGACCAGCTCGCCGGATTTCGAAATGCCTTCGCCGTACATGATGTCGAATTCGACGACTTTGAACGGTGAGGCCACTTTGTTCTTCACCACTTTGACCCGGGTCTGTGAGCCAACGACCTCATCCTTGTCCTTGATCGCGCCGATCCGGCGAATATCAAGGCGGACCGAGGCATAGAACTTCAGCGCGTTACCGCCCGACGTGGTTTCGGGGTTGCCGAACATGACGCCGATCTTCATCCGGATTTGGTTGATGAAGATGACCATGCAATTCGAGCGCGCGATCGATGCCGTCAGTTTGCGGAGGGCCTGGCTCATCAAGCGTGCTTGAAGACCGACGTGGGTATCGCCCATTTCGCCTTCAAGTTCCGCCCGCGGCACAAGGGCCGCAACCGAATCGATAACCAGCACATCAACGGCACCCGAGCGAACCAACGTGTCGGCGATTTCAAGCGCCTGTTCGCCAGTGTCGGGCTGTGAAATCAGCAATTCTTCAACATCGACGCCCAATTTGCGGGCATAGGATGGGTCCAACGCATGCTCGGCATCCACAAATGCCGCGATCCCGCCCAAACGCTGGGCCTCAGCGGCGGTGTGGAGGGCAAGCGTTGTCTTTCCTGAGCTTTCCGGGCCGAAAATCTCGACGATCCGGCCCTTCGGCAAACCGCCGATACCGAGCGCGATATCGAGACCGATCGAGCCGGTCGAGATCCCTTCGACCTCAATCACCTGGTCGGTCCCGAGCTTCATGACCGAGCCTTTGCCGAAAGCCCGCTCGATCTGGCTCAGAGCCGCGTCCAGCGCCTTTTTCCTATCCATCGAGTCCTTTCCCACGACCCGCAATGCAACATCTGACATCGAGCACTCCTTCTTATTTCACAGCGCCTTCGGCATTCCTAGTCCCGTCCAGATGCGCCGTCCGGCACGAGTTGGAGCAATGTACATGCTTTGTTCTCATCGTCAATGTTTTCTTTTTGTTCTCGTTGGCATAATGCCGTTCGACCCTCCAGGCTATGGCGGGTTCAGGTCGGTTTTTTCAGTGGATGATGGGCGGGCGACGTAAGGACCACCGAGGGACGCGCCCCCAATTGCCCCTAATCGGGCTGGGGACCTAGGCGCCACCAAGGCGGCGGTAGATGTAGTCCGGCGCACCGGTCGCGGAATCGGTCACCGCGATGTCGAAAATGATGTCGTGCACGGGCGATTTTTGGCACGCCGGATCAGTCTCGGCGGCGTTGCCAGTCAGGGCGAACGCCTGACAGCGGCACCCCCCTAAGTCGATCTCGCGTTGATCGCAGGTTTTGCACAGCGGTGGCATCCAGTCCGTGCCTCGATAAAGATTCAGGGCGGGCGAGTTTTCCCAGATCCAGGCAAGCGAATAGTCGCGGATCGATTCGAATTGCAACCCGGTGATGCTCTCCGCGGCATGACAGGGAAGAACCTTCCCGGCCGGGCTGATGTTGAAGAACCGCCGGCCCCATCCGTCCATGCACTTCTTCGGCCGGCGGGCATAGTAATCTGGCACGACGTAATCGATGGTCAGCACCCCTTTGAGGCGTTCGCGGGCGGCCTCAACGGTTGCGGTCGCGTCCTGCAATTGCTCAAGCGTCGGCATCAGAGACGCGCGGTTCTTCAACGCCCATCCGTAGTATTGGACGTGGGCCACCTCGAGACGGGCGGCCTCCAGCTCAACCGCAAGGTCGATCAGACCTGCCAAGTTGTGCAAATTCTGACGGTGAACCACCGCATTCATCGTGAGCGGCAGACCGACCTTTCGGATGGCGCGGGCCACGGATAATTTTCGGCGATGACCGTCTTTGATGTTGCCGATGCGGTCGGCGTTGGCCGCGTCGGCATCCTGGATACTGAGTTGCACGTGGTCGAGACCGGCATCGAACAGGCGTTGGAGCTTGTCTTCATCGAGCAGGACACCTGATGTGATGAGGTTTGTGTAGAGACCGATTCCGGCAGCGTGCCGGACAAGTTCTTCCAAATCCTTACGGGCGGTTGGCTCGCCGCCGGAAAAATGAATCTGAAGGACGCCAATATCCACCGCCTCGTTCATCGCCCGGATCCAGTCAGCGGTCGGGAGCTCCGCGTTAGCCCGTTCGAGTTCCAGCGGGTTGGAGCAGTAAGGGCATTGCAGCGGGCATCGGTGGGTCAATTCCGCCAAGATCGCGATGGGCGGCAGCATCCGCGCTTGCGCCTCTGCCACGTTTTCCAATTGTACGATGTCGTCCACCCTTGGCCTCTCAGTCGGCGCCGTTGATAAGGAAACCCTTGTCCGCGAGATCTTGCAGCATGGCCTTTACATCCGTGCCGATGACCTCGCGGTCCGCGGCATACCGCTCGGCCAAATCGTCGACGATGACCGCGATGGTCTTCACGCCGTCACACGAGCGGACAATTTCTATTGCTGTTTCATCCGGCACGAGAACCCGCTCGGGGGCCAGCAGTATCCAGGCGTCGCGGGTCTTGTCGTGCCGCAATTTGACGTGGCGCGGCAGACAGGGCCGCGACTCTTCTCCAACGATGTAGCGTTCGGCCATAGCTAGGCCCGCGGCACGAACGCGCCCGGCGGCACATAACCTGGTTCAACATAGGCGAAGTGAAGCGCGTCCAACTGGGCCCACAGAATATCAGTCTTGAGAATCAAGGCGTCACACACCCTGCGTCGCGCCTCGGGCGTGGTGGCGTTTTCCTTGACGTAGCTCAACGCGAATTGCGAATCGCGCGGCGCCTGGGTCAAACGGGCATCGAAATAGGACATGGTTTTCTTGGTGATGAAGGGATATTGCGCCAGCATCGAGCTCACGCGTTCACCGATGATCGAGGGCGCGAACAACTCGGTCAACGAAGACGCGATCGCCTCCAGCAACGACGATTCGCGAACGAAACGAACGTAGGTATCGACCGCGAACTTGGTTGCGGCCAAGATCGTTCGTTCGCTGACCACTTCCTCGCGGTCCAAGCCAAGGTCCGCACACATGTCGAGCCAGCGGGCAATACCACCCTGCCCTTCGCGCGTACCGTCATGGTCGATCACGCGCTGAGCCCACTCGCGGCGCAGGTCGGGGTCGGACACCCGGGACATTAGCGCGGAGTCCTTCATGGGAATCCGGCTCTGATAGTAATAACGGTTCAACGCCCACGCTTGGATCTGCCCCTTCGTGAGCTTTCCATCGCGCATCAGATGATGGAACGGATGGTTGTTATGGTAGCGCTCTTTGCCAATGGCCAGCAGCGCCGCTTCAAGCGCCTCGGGGGTTTCAAGTGTGTTGATTCGATTGACGACGTTCACGCCACGATCTCCGTTCCGTCGAGGGGAATTTCCCAACCCGCCCGTTCGAGCTCGGCCCGTTCCGCCGAACCGGCAATTAGCGCCGGGTTCGAGTTGTTAATATGCAGAAATACTTTTCGGCGAATGCCTAGAGAAGCAAGCGCCGCAATGGTGCCTTCCGGGCCCGACATACTCAGGTGACCCATTCGCTGACCGGTCTTGGTCCCGAGGTCAGCGACCCGCATTTCATCGTCGGCCCAAAGCGTACCGTCGAAGAACACGAGCGGCGCGCTGCGCAGGCGCTCCGACACAGCCGGGACCACAGCGGCGCAATTTCCGACAAAGAAGAAGGAGGCGCCGCTCGCGAGCTCCGTCACTTCAAGCCCGATCGTATCGCCCTCGGTGGTACCGAAAGAACTGCCTGCCTTTTCGTCTTCGAGGTAGAGCGCCACCTTTCCCGGCACAGGAAAAGCCCTAACTTCCAATCCGGAGGGCGTCCCATTGGCAAGTTGGAGCGGAAAGGCCTTGTCCAGGGTAATCGGTAGACGCGGCACCAGGTCACGACGCACGACGTCGAAAATCTTGTTCTCATCGAGCACGCGCAAGACCCTGGGATGGGCGTGAATTGTGAAGGGCGTGCCTTCGCGCAAATTCAACAATCCGGCCACCGCATCGACATCGCCATTCGTCAGCAAGACACCGGCGATCGGACTGGAACGCCGACCACCGTTAGGGTGCAGCGCGGGATTGTCATTGATTTGTTGTCGGAGGTCCGGCGACGCGTTGACCAGAAACCAGTTGTCGCCGTCTCCGCTGAATGCGATCGACGCTTGAAGCGCCGGGATCGCCTTGGTGTCGTCACTCCGTGCGCGACGGCACCCTTCGCAGTTACAGTTCCACTGCGGAAAGCCGCCCCCGGCCGCCGCGCCGAGCACAAGCACGCGTAGCATGTTGCTCTCGTCTAGGCGGTGCGGGGGCGAGCCTACGATTTAGATTTCGGCGCAGACGTAGAGATTGATTTCCATGCCCACACTGATTTCACGAACTTTAGGTGCATTCCACAACATAACGTTCTCCTTGGTCAAAGTTGACGACGGATCATCATCGCAGCGCTGGGCCGAAGATATCTATCGAAGGGATTGAACGGGCCTATCGCAACAATAGCCCAATGGTCTTTATTGGATTTCCGAATGACCGATTGGACAGCCCTAGACCACCTTTGCTGGCTCACTAGCATCCGACCCGGCCTCTCGAGCGAGAAATGGCGGTGTCGCCTCAATCGCGGGCAATTCAATCGCGGCGCCTTCTTCGGCAAGCAGACGCAGAAATGTCGCGTAGGGCTCGACCCGTCGATATTGCTGGGGAACCAGCGCTACTGTATGCCGCTCCGGTCGTTTGACCCGATAGAGCGATACATTTAAGCGGGCGTGAACCGTTAGCGCCGGCACCAGCGCTACCCCCAGACCTGCCTCGACCAACGCCAAGGCGACTTCGTAGGTTCCCACCTGTGCAACCACTTGGTGGCGCGGAAGCACATCGCGATACCACTGGGCGACCCGCGCTTGGTGAGCAGATCCGAACCGAAACTGAACGCAGCGATTGAGTATCCCCTGCGCGCGGCTGTCGAGATCGCTTTCGACGTCTCCAACATTTGACAGGTCCAGCCCAACCGGCGTCGCCAGGACATAGGGATCCTTGCACACATCGACTGACGGGTAGGCGACGCTATCGCCAGACAGCGAATTGACGGATAGCACGGCGACGTTGATTTGCCGACCGTAGAGCATATCGAGGGCCTCCCCCGGCGGCAGTTCGTGCACGTCAATTTCGACATGCGGAAACTTTTCGCTCATGCGAGCAAGCGTGCGCGGGAGAACCGCCTGGGCAATGGAGTTGAGCGCCCCGAGAACGATCGGTCCGCGGCTTCCATCACTGAGGGCCCGCAGACCGGTTTCCGCTTCGTCCGCCTGAGCAAGAATCGTTTCGGCTTTCCGGAGTAGAAATTCACCGCCGCCGGTCAACGTCAGTCGGTTGCCAATGCGATCGAAAAGTGGCGTACCGAGGCTTTCTTCAAGCTTCGCGATCTGTTGAGAGACCGTTGGCTGCGCGAGACCTAATTGTTTGCTCGCCTGGGTCAAAGATTTTGCGTGTGCCACGGCCCACAGGATTCGCAACTGATGAAGTGTCATGCCGTTGCTCATGCATATCCCCCTCGCCCCTCTGCAGAGCGCCCCGTTTGATTCGATAGCAGGACCGACCCAAACGTCAAGGTACCCGGCAAACAACCTCACGGCCGGGCGGCCAGCGTTCGGGAAAATGAGTGAATTCGAATCGCGCTGCAGCCGAAGACGGAAACATGCGCGCGCGTCCCTAGAGCAACGCTGGGCCGGCAGCGTTGAGCACACCGGTACTTTGTCTCATCGACCGGCAATCAAGATGGTGGACAAGGTCCCGATGGGACCTGAACGCCGATCCGCGGCCGCACCGTACGGCGTTTGTTCACACAAAAACGCACGGGACGAACCCCCTGTTTCTTACGGGAGATTCCAGTGTTGTTCTAGTTTTGTTCGATCGCGCTATGCGTTCGCGCCCCACCTATGCACTGATGCAGAGGTGCACTAGCGGATCTGCGCCGTTGTGGGCTCGGCCAACCGTTAAGGCGAACGGTGCGCTACCCCTCCGCATGCATAGCTGGCGGCTCCTCGGTGAACTTGCGGCGGATCGCATCGCCTTTTACCTTCATCACATAACCGATGACTTCGGCGACAGCTTTGTAGTGGTCGGCCTGAACTTCCTGGCCGATTTCCACGGTGGCGTAGATCGCCCGCGCGAGCGGCGGGTTCTCGACTATGGGAATGTCATGGTCCTCGCCGGCCTGACGAATGCGCAAGGCCACTGCGTCCACGCCCTTAGCGACCAATTTCGGCGCCGCCATGGACGCGGCCTCGTATTGCAGAGCCACGGCGAAATGAGTCGGGTTGGTGATAATCACATCGGCAGTTGGTACGGCTGCCATCATGCGCTGACGCGCGCGCTCGGCGCGTAGCGCGCGGATGCGGGCTTTGACTTGCGGATCACCGTCGGTGTTTTTGTTTTCGTCTTTGATGTCCTGCTTGGACATCTTGAGTCCCTTTTTATGTTCGTATTTCTGGTACCAAAAATCCGCGAGGCCGACGAACAACATGATGACCACAACCGGCACCAGCATTTTCACCGCTTCGGATCGAATGATCTGGAAGAATGAATAGCCCCGAGTTTTCTAGACGCTCTCGGTTCT
>JAQBYN010000024.1 GCA_027622715.1 Pseudomonadota bacterium
GCTGGACTTAGTGTCCGCCTCGCCGCGCAAACAATGGCCGTGGCTTGGACACACAAACTGAAGGTTTATCTCATGATCGGAAGATCTCTCGTTATCGCGCTGGCGGCCGGCATGGTCATCGCCGGTGCCGCGGAGGCGCGCGACCAAATTCGGATCGTCGGCTCCTCCACCGTCTTTCCGTTTTCGGCAGCCGTCGCCGAGCAGTTCGGCAAAACCACGACATTCAAGACCCCGGTCGTCGAAAGCACGGGAACCGGTGGTGGCATGAAGTTGTTCTGCGCCGGCGTCGGCGAAGGCCATCCGGACGTCACCAACGCGTCTCGGCGGATCAAGGCCTCGGAAGCAAAGAACTGTGCGGACAAAGGCATCACCATCACCGAAGTCAAAGTCGGGTTTGACGGGATCGTACTCGCCAATGCGAAAAGCGGTCCGAGCGTGACGATCAGTCGCCAGTCGATCTTCTTGGCGCTGGCGAAAGATATCTGGAAGGACGGCAAGCTCGTACCAAATCCGTATACGACATGGAACCAGATCGATCCGTCGCTGCCCGACGTCAAGATCGAAGTATTGGGTCCGCCGCCGACATCCGGCACCCGTGATGCGTTCGTCGAGCTGGTCATGGAGCACGGCGCAGCCCAGGTCATGGGCGATCTGAAAAAGACGGACGCGAATATGTTCAGTACCGCGTCCAAGGCGGTCCGCGAGGACGGCGCCTACATCGACGCTGGCGAGAACGACAATTTGATCGTCCAGAAACTCGTCGCCAACCCAAACGCGATGGGCATCTTCGGCTTCAGCTTCCTCGACCGAAACGCCGACAAGATCAAAGGCGCGGTTGTTGAGGGCAACAAGCCGACGTTTGAGAACATCGCCTCGGGCCAATATCCCGTCTCGCGGTCGCTGTTCTTCTACGTCAAGAAGCAACATGTCGGGGTCATTCCAGGCCTCCAGGAGTTCGTGAAAGAGTTCACGAGCGAAAAGGCTTGGGGTCCCGATGGCTATCTCGTCGATAAGGGATTGATCCCGTTGCCGGACGAAGAGCGTAAGGCCGTTGCCGGTCAGGCCCAGTCGCTCGCGCCGTTGAGCATGTAGTCCCTCTCTGTGGTGGCCGGCCTTGGGCCGGTCACCACACTTTTTCCGCAACTTCACGCCAAATCGTGCGGTCTGATCGCTTTCCATGAGTCCATCGCTGCTCTTTATCGTCCTGCTGGGCCTATCGGCGCTGGCTTACTATCTCGGTCGGACCAAGGCGCTGCGCGCGGCAGCCGGTAGGGGCGACGGCCGGCTTCACTCTTTGCCGGTCTATTACGGCGCCTACGTCGCACTTTGGGTCGGTCTTCCCGCCCTCATCGTCGTGGTGGTTTGGCTTGTTCTCGAGCCCCAGATCATTCATCTGCTGCTCTCGGCACGTCTTCCCGCGGCGGCCCTAGGCCTGGACCCGGCGCGCCTCTCCCTTCTCATCGCCGATATCAAAAATCATGCGCTCGGCGGCATTACCAGCACCACGCTTTCGCCCGAGCTGCGGGGCGTAGCAGACTATTTCTCGTCGCTGCGAACCGCCGGCCTGATCGGCATGCCGGTTCTCTCTGGGGCTTCTGCTGCTGGCGGTCTGATGATCGGATGGCGGCACATCAACCCGACGTTTCGCGCCCGGCACGCGGTTGAACGCGCGCTCCGCATTGTGCTCATTGTCGCGTCGACCATCGCGATCCTGACGACGGTTGGCATTGTTCTCTCTCTCCTGTTCGAATCTGTCCGCTTTTTCTCCCAAGTTTCGCTCTTCGAATTCCTATTCGGGATTCAGTGGAGCCCGCAAACCGCGCTTCGCGACGACCAAGTTGGCCAGACCGGCACTTTTGGCGCGGTGCCGATCTTCGCCGGCACCTTGATGATCACACTAATCGCCATGCTGGTGGCGGTACCCATCGGACTCTTTTCAGCGATCTACATGGCCGAGTATGCGAGTCCGGGCTTCCGCTCGGTGATCAAACCGGTTCTTGAGGTGCTGGCCGGAATCCCGACCGTGGTCTACGGATTCTTTGCGGCGCTAACGGTCGCGCCGGCATTGCGAGGCTTCGGTGAAGGCGTCGGTCTCGACGTCGCGTCAGAAAGCGCCCTTGCCGCAGGCCTCGTCATGGGGGTCATGATTATCCCCTTCATTTCGTCGTTGTCCGACGACGTGATCAATGCCGTGCCGCAAAGCCTGCGCGATGGATCGTTGGCGATGGGGGCGACGAAATCCGAGACGGTGATTCAGGTCGTATTGCCGGCGGCGCTGCCGGGGATCGTCGGCAGCGTTCTGCTGGCGGTCAGTCGCGCGATTGGCGAAACCATGATCGTTGTGATGGCGGCGGGCCTGTCGGCCAACCTTACCGCCAACCCATTTGAAGCGGTCACCACCGTCACGGTCCAAATCGTAACCTTGCTGACGGGCGATCAAGAATTCGATAGTGCCAAGACCCTCGCCGCATTTGCGTTGGGTTTGGTGCTTTTCATCATGACCCTGGGCTTGAACGTCATCGCCCTGCGCGTGGTCCGAAGGTACCGGGAAAAATATGACTGACATACTCGCCGGGCGCGCCTTGACCGACAGCACGGCGGTTGCCCGACTCGGCAAACGCCATCGTGCCGAACGCCGGTTCAAGTGCTATGGGTTGGCGGCGATTTTCTCGGCACTGGCGGTGCTTGCCGTTCTTTTAGTAACAATCGTCGGCACCGGCTACTCGGCGTTCGTGCAAACTTACGTTCAGCTGGATATTGAATTTCGGGCGGACGCCATTGATCCGCAGGGAACGCGCCTCGAGTCCGATTTCCGGCAGGCGAACTACGCGGTCCTCGTCCGCGACGCGTTGGTCGCGCATTTTCCCGACGTCAGCGGTCGGCGCGACCGCCGGGCACTTGCCGGTCTGATCAGTTCCGGGGCCGACATACGCCTACTCAACATGGTGTTGCGCGATCCCTCGTTGATCGGGACGAAACGCGCGGTGTGGGTGAAAGCGTCGGCAGATCTCGACAGCTTCACGAAAGGCCAAATTCCGCGCGACGTGCCGGAAGACGAACGAAAAGTCAGCGATCTGCAGATCACTTGGATCGATCAACTCGCCGCCAAAGGGTTGGTGGAGAAGAAGTTCAATTTCGATTTCTTCGCCAGTGCCGACAGCCGGGAGCCGGAACAGGCCGGTGTTCTCGGTGCCCTCGTCGGGTCTTTGCTCACATTGCTCGTTACCTTGGCACTGTCCTTCCCCATTGCCGTGATGGCGGCGGTCTATCTGGAAGAATTCGCGCCCAAGAACCGGTTCACCGATTTCATCGAGATCAATATCAACAACCTCGCGGCGGTACCGTCGATCGTCTTTGGCTTGCTCGGGCTCGCGGTTTTCTTGAATTTCTTTGGGTTGCCGCGTTCGGCGCCGCTTGTCGGCGGCATGGTTCTCGCCCTAATGACGATGCCGACCATCATCATCGCAGCGCGCGCGGCTTTGAAGGCGGTGCCGCCATCAATCCGCGAGGCCGCGCTCGGCATGGGCGCATCGCCGGTTCAAACAGTGTCCCATCATGTCTTGCCGCTGGCCATGCCAGGAATATTGACCGGTACGATCATAGGCATGGCGCAAGCGCTGGGTGAAACGGCGCCGCTGCTGATGATCGGCATGGTTGCCTTTATCGTTGACGTGCCGGGCTCGTTCACCGACGCGGCGACCGTCCTCCCGGTTCAAGTCTACCTGTGGGCCGATGCGCCCGAGCGGGGTTTCGTCGAGCGCACATCGGCTGCGATCATGGTGCTTCTCGCGTTTCTCATCACGATGAATATTTTGGCCGTTGTCCTGCGACGACGGTTTGAGCGGCGGTGGTAGCCATGGCTTTACATGAGGCAGCGAACATGAGTGCAATCTCCAGCAATGATCTCCCGACCGAGGCAGGGGTGGCGCCGGTGGCGAGCAAAATTCGCGCGGATCGGGTTTCGGTCTATTACGGCGAGAAACGCGCGATCAACGAGATATCGATCGACATCCAAGCCAATCAAGTCACGGCATTCATCGGGCCCTCAGGGTGCGGCAAGTCAACATTTCTCCGGTGTCTTAATCGAATGAACGACACGATCGATATCTGCCGCGTTACCGGATCGATAGTCCTTGACGACGAGGACATTTACGATCCGAAGGTCGATGTCGTTCAGCTGCGGGCGCGAGTCGGGATGGTTTTCCAAAAGCCGAACCCGTTTCCAAAATCGATTTACGACAATATTGCCTACGGTCCCCGTATCCATGGCTTGGTCTCAAATCGCACGGACACCGATCGGGTCGTCGAGGCGAGTTTGAAACGGGCCGGATTGTGGGAAGAAGTCAAAGATCGTCTGTTGGATTCGGGAACCGGCCTTTCCGGCGGCCAGCAACAGCGGCTCTGTATCGCCCGGGCTATTGCTGTGCAGCCCGAAGTCATCTTGATGGATGAGCCGTGCTCGTCCCTGGATCCGATCGCGACCGCGCGCATTGAAGAACTGATCGACGAACTGCGAAAAAACTTCACGATCATCATCGTGACCCATTCGATGCAGCAGGCGGCGCGGGTATCGCAGCGAACCGCCTTTTTCCACCTCGGGGATATGATCGAATACGGGGATACGGAACAGGTTTTCACCAACCCTGCCGAACAAAAGACCCAAGGCTACATCACCGGTCGGTTCGGCTAACGGCAGAGGACGTCATGAGCGACGAACACATCGTCAAATCTTTCGGCGAAGAGCTTGAACGCATCGACCAATTGATCGTCGAAATGGGCGGTTTGGCCGAGACCCAGCTGGCGTCGGCGATTCGCGCCCTGGTACGGCGTGATGCTGAACTGGCGAACCAGGTGGTGGACGGCGACGCCCGGATCGACGAACTAGAGAGCGACGTTAACGAGCGGATCATCCGTCTCTTGGCGCTTCGCCAACCCATGGCCGGAGATCTACGCGTCGCCATCGCCGCGCTAAAAATCTCGAACGAGCTCGAACGGATCGGGGACTACGCCAAGAACGTCGCCAAGCGCACCGTCGTCCTTGTGCAGTCGCCGGCGATGCCCGCCACGCTGGCCATCTCCCGCATGGGAACCCTCGTTCAAGGGATGATCAAGGCAGTATTAGACGCCTATGTTGCGCGCGATGCCCTGGCGGCCGAGGATGTTCGCTTGGCCGATCAGGAGGTCGATCAGCTTCATACCAGTATGTTTCGCGAGCTTCTGACCTACATGATGGAAGACCCGCGTAACATCACCCCATGCACCCATCTTCTCTTCATCGCCAAGAACATCGAACGGATTGGCGATCACACCACCAACATCGCCGAGAACGTTCATTTTTTGGTCCGCGGCGAGGACCCCGATGGTGCGCGCCCCAAGCGGGACCGGTCGAGCTCCACGATGGTCAAGCCCGCAAGCAGTGCAGCCGCAGCGGGCACCTCGGGTAACCAATGAAACCGCATGTCCTTGTTGTCGAAGACGAGCCGTCGTTAGTCGAGGTCTTGCGCTACAACCTTGAGAAGGCGGGTTACCGGGTCAGTGTCGCGGGGGACGGCGCCGAAGCGCTCGGCGGGGTGCGCGACGCGATTCCCGATCTGATCATTCTAGATTGGATGTTGCCTAAGCTCTCGGGGATCGAGGTGTGTCGGCAGCTGCGGGAGGACCCCGAGTCCAAGAATGTCCCGGTGATCATGTTGACCGCCCGCGGCGAGGAGGCGGACCGCCTAAAGGGATTAGCGAGCGGCGCAGACGACTATGTCGTCAAACCGTTTTCGCCGGCCGAGTTGCTGGCGCGGGTACGCGCGGTGTTGCGCCGCTCGACGTCCAGTGCGCCCGACGAGACGCTCGTCTACCGCGACCTGACGATGGATTTGGCAGCCCACAAAGTATCGCGCAACGGCCGCGCCGTTCATCTCGGCCCAACCGAGTTCCGTCTGCTTCGTGTACTGCTCAAGCGACCAGGCCGGGTCTTCTCGCGCGAGCAGCTGCTGGATCTTGCGTGGGGACGCGATATCTATCTCGAGGCGCGAACGATCGACGTGCACGTTCGGCGGCTGCGCAAGCAACTCAACGGGCCCGCCGAATCCGATCTAATTCGGACCGTCCGCGGGGCAGGCTATTCGCTCGACGCCGGGGACTGAACGCTAGGAACCCGCGGTCCCCTTTGTCATAGTGGGCCCATCATCGGGGGAGGGAAGATGCATAGGGGCTACGTCGATACACCGGACGGGCAGATCCACTACCGAATGGCCGGCGAGTCCGGCCCGACGATCTTTTGCCTCCACGAATCGCCCGTGTCGTCGTGGGAGTTCGAGAGAACGCTGCCACTGTTTGGTGCCCGTTGCCGCGCCATCGCCTTCGATACTCCGGGCTATGGGCTGTCCGATCCGCCACCGGGACCGATCGGCATTGCCGAATACGCGCGCCGGATGTTGCCCGCGATCGAACACTTTGCGCCCGGCGGCCGTTTTGCTTTCGCGACCGTTCATACCGGCACCTCCATTGCCCTGGAACTTATTACCGAGCATTTGGCTGAGCGAACAACGCACGCCGTTTTTTCGGGTGTGCCGATGATCAAGCCGGAGCAAGTCGCGGCCTTCACGGCACGAATTGGTGAGCCGACGATCGACGCGGCGGGCGACTTTCTCAAGGACATGTGGGCGACGCGCCGCAAGAACTGGGGCGAGGATACCGACCTTGAGACGATCCACGCCGCCATCGCCCAGCACTTGTCGATCTATCCGCGCTTCCACTGGGCCTTTCAGGCAGTGTTCGCATACGACGCGGCGGCGGCGCTCAAAAAGATTCGCTGCCCGCTCTACGTCATCAACGCTGAAGGCGACAGTCTCGCCCAGATTGACAAGGAAGCCGCTGCCATCGTCCCCGGCGCGCAATTCAAGCTTGTACCAGGCGTCGGCGGGCAACTGCCTTTCCGGGCGCCGGAGCTATACGCCCGCGAGGTGCTGAATTTCATCGGCGCGTAGCGGACCAAAGACCCGCCTGTAGATTGTAGGGCCTGCACATAATTCGCGTATTAGTATTGAGACTCGCGCGATCCATTCGACTACACTCCCACCGGGGATCGTAATCGAACAAAACCGTTCCGAAATGGCACAAAAAATACTCGTCGTCGAGGATGACCCGGCGCAGCTTCGCTATCTTGAGACCATCGTTGCCAACCTTGGTTACGAAACGCTCACGGCTGCGGATGGCGATGCGGCGGTCGATCTTCTAATCCGCCAAGACCGCAGCGGCGTCGATCTCGTCCTTCTCGATCTCGTTCTCCCAAAACTAGATGGATTTGGTGTGCTTCAGCGCGTCGAACCGATCCATCCCGACCTTCAGATCATCGTCTTGACGATGAGCGGTGGCGTGGGAACCGTGGTTCAAGCCATGCGCCACGGTGCGACGGACTTCTTGGTCAAGCCGGTAAGCCCGGAACGCATTCAAATCTCGATCGAAAACGCGCTGAAGATATCAACTCTTTCCGGCGAGCTTTCGCGCATCACGCGCAAGGTCAACGGCGAGATGACGTTTGATGACTTGGTCGCCGTGGCGCCGCCAATGCGCAATGTTGTCGACTTGGCCAAACGCGCCGCCGCATCGAACATCGCGGTGTTGCTTGAGGGCGAGAGTGGTGTCGGCAAGGAAATGATTGCCCGCGCCGTACAAGGCAGCAGCGAGCGTGCCGGCAAACCATTTGTAACGGTCAACTGCAGTGCGATCCCGGAAAACCTCGTCGAAAGCATCTTGTTTGGCCACGAGCGTGGATCGTTTACGGGGGCGCAACAAAAACACATCGGCAAGTTCCAAGAAGCCAACGGCGGGACGCTTTTCCTCGACGAGGTCGGTGAGCTGCCGCCGGATATCCAAGTCAAACTTCTGCGCGCCCTTCAAGACGGCGAAATTGACCCGGTCGGCAGCAAGCGACCCGTTAACGTCAATGTTCGCCTGATCTCGGCGACCAACCGCGACCTCCTTCAGCTCGTTGAAACCGAGCGGTTTCGCGAAGACCTCTACTACCGCCTCAACGTATTTCCAATTCGGGTGCCGCCGTTGCGCGAACGCCGCGAGGACATCCCGGCGCTGGTGCGCGCCTTCGTCCAACGCTTCGCCGCGTCCGAGGGAAAAGTCGTTGCCGGTGTCGATGATTCCGTGATGGATCTATTGATTTCCTACCCATGGCCGGGGAACGTGCGGCAACTCGAGAATGCGGTGTTCCGCGCGGTGGTCTTAGCCGACGCCGAACACCTGCGCCTTGATGACTTTGGTCAAATCGCCGGGCGCTTGGCCCAGGCCGCTCAGCAGGGTGGCGTCGGCCGGCCCTTCGCCATTTCCGGCTATGGTGCGGGCGCAGGGGTATCGGTTGGCGCCGCCGCCGCCATGGCGATTACAGCGGTGGACCAACAGGGTTCGATGCGGTCGCTGCGCGACATCGAGGACGACGCCATTCGCATTGCGCTGGATCGCTACAACGGGCAAATGTCAGAAGTCGCAAGGCGCCTCGGCATCGGGCGCTCAACCCTGTATCGAAAAATTCGCGACCTAGGGATCGATGTCGATCGGGCCCAAAGCGCCGGTTAAGCGTCGGCCAATGCCGCAATAAGTGCGGCGTAAAGGGTCTCCGCCTCCGGTCGCGCGCGTTGCGCCTCCACAGAGCCGGCATCCCCGCTGATCGCGTGAAGATAATCGTTGAGTGCGCGTGCGGCGCCACCCAACGCAGAAAAACCAAAGGTTTCGCTGGCGCCGGCCAGACTGTGGACGAGCCTGTAAGCGACTTCCAAGTCTTCCGCATTCCAGTCGCCGTCGATGAGTGTGCGCCAAGCTAACGCCAGAGCGTGGCGTCGCTCGGGGAGCGAGGCGGCGAAATCGCGCCGCATTTCGGCGAGGGCTTCTTCGAGGGTCGAGGTTGGGCTAGGCAGCGTGTTTTTCCCAAATCTCGCGGACCGTTGTGCCGAGAGTACGGGGGTCAAAGGGCTTGGGTATAACGCTTGCCGCGCCCAGCGCGAGATATCGCGAAACCTCTGCCGACTGTACTTTCGCCGTCATGAACACGATCGGAACGGTCGCGGTTTCTGGTCGCTTGCGCATCTCCTCCATCGTCGTGAGCCCGTCCATACCAGGCATCATCACGTCGAGGAGCACGATTTCGGGTCTGAAGTCTCCGATGATGGTCAGGGCTTCAGCGCCGGATTCGCAAATTTTCACCTCAAACTCGCCGGAATACTCGAGGGCAAATCGGGCCACTTCTCGAATATCGGGTTCGTCTTCGACATAGAGAATGCGGCTAAGTTTTTTCTCGGCCATCATGGCTTTGCGCTGGCCCTTGTTGCGGCGGAAGGTCACAATACTTGGCGCGGCGGGCATTACAATACCGCTCGAATGCGGCTTTGGGCCCCGCGACCGAACGACCGTATCCAGCTTGGCACAATATTTGAGCTGTTTTACCCAGGGGAGGCACCGGGGCCGCTTTATGTGTGGTTCCGGCACAGGTGTTTGTTTCCGAAACGGGTCATGTCTCAAAATTGGACATGATCTGGCGGAGAAACTGCACCATAGAGTTGGAGGACCCGGTTTTTGCTGACATCGGCTGATTTCGTCGAGGTTCTGAAACGCCACGAGCGCTTTGCCCGTGGAGTCAAAGGGGGCGCACGCGCGGAACTCAAGCACGTCAATCTTGGCGGCCTGAGGCTGATGAATCTCAACCTCCAGGGCGCCGTGCTGGCCGGAAGCGATTTTAGCCGCTGTACGTTGGTCGGCACGAACTTCAGCTACGCCGATCTTTTTGGCGCGCGGTTTGTCAAAGCAGACGCCTCGGGCGCGAATTTTGAGCGCGCGGATCTACGCGGCGCAAATTTTGAGGGCGCCAGCCTTCGCGACACGAATTTCCACGAGGCCGATATGCGTCCCGGCGTCATCGTCGCCAGTGATCGGCAACTTCGCTCGCTCGAAGGTTCGGCGATGAACACGGCGGTCAAGAATTCACGTGAAGCCAACGTCGACATGCATGGGGCCGACTTGTCGCATGCCAATCTTGAACTTGCCCAACTGCGCCACGCTAATCTCAGCGGCGCCAATCTCGAGGGTGCAAACTTGGCGCGCGCGCGGGTCCAAGGCGCCAACTTTCGCGGGGCCGTTCTTGCAGGTGTTGATCTCACCGCCGTAGATCTTCAAGAAGCGCACGTAAGTCCCGGCACCAGCGACCTGCCAAGAGACGTCCAGCTTGTTTTGCGCGACCACTCCTTGTGGGTCGATTCGTTCGGCGCCGAAGGCAAGCGGGCCGTTTTGTCGGGGATGAACTTTGCTGGCGCTGATCTCAGCGGCATCTATCTCAGCGGTGCAGACTTGCGCGAGTGCAATTTTGTCGGTGCGAAGCTATCGCATGGCGTTTTTGTGCTGGCGGATATGCGCGGTGCCAATCTCTCGACGGCCGACTTGCGCCATTCGGAACTCATGGGCGCAAATATGGCAGAGGCAGACCTTCGCGGCGCGAAACTTAACTCGGCGGCGGCCGACGCCATCGAGATCAAGACGGCGGACGGCAAGCGGACCGGCCACACTCAGCCCGCGAATTTTACCAAGTCCAACTTGGAACGAGCGACCCTGTCCGAGGGCAGCTTCAGCGGGGGTAAATTCGTCCGGGCCGATATGTCGCATGTCATTGCGGAGCGTACCAATTTCAATGGCGCCGATCTGAGCCGCGCCAACCTGCGTGGTGCCCAGATGCGTGGCGCCGATCTGTCAGAGTCGATTTTGGACCACGCCAAATTGTCTGGCGCCAAGCTTGAGTTTACCAAGCTCCGTTTTGCAAGAATGGACGACGCGAACCTGGAAAACACCGAGCTCTCGGGCGCGGACGTCACCGGCACGGTTCTCGAAGCCCTACGCACAGACCTCAAGAAGGGGCACATCGCCAGCTAGATCATCCCTAGTTCGGCCGATCCTTTTTTCGCAAATGGGCGACACGCTCAAGTGTCGTAAAATTCTCGGGCCAGTGCAGCTGCACCGCGTGGGTCGACCTCAAGGAACCAGTGGCCCCAGTCCAACCGTTCGTCGTAGCGGCCATGCCGGATGACGTCGCGGGCCCGCCGGGTCGGTTCCTCAATATCATCCTTCGTGCAAAGCACGAGGACTTCTTGTTCAAGATGCGCGAGCCGCGCCGCCATGTCGTGTTCGAACACGGCCTGGTGCGCCCACCAATGACGTTCAAAATCTTGCACCGAGTCCGCGGCATAGCGCCCGATCATGTCGTCGGTCACGCCAGGCCACCGCCATGCCGCCCATCCCGTCCACCGCTTGGCAAGATGGCCGCCGTCCGCCTCGACCGGCTTGGGCTGGGCAAACGTGACCTTTTGCTTGGCGCGTTCTTCCTCGGTGTAGATCGCCGCGCCGAACAGGATCAGGCGCTGCACTTGCCGAGGCCGGAGGTGCGCAATCTCGACAGCAAGGCGCGAACCGGTGTGCGCGCCGAATAGGTCGATCTCGTCCAACGCGAGTTCATCGAGGACGGCAGTGAGGGTCTCGGCATAGGCATCGAGATCGGTTGGTGCCGGCGGCGCGTCCGACCCGCCATAGCCCGGCGTATCCACCGCGATCGCGAGCCGGTCCTTACCCATTTCCGCCAGGAAAGGCCGGTACATCCGGCCGCTTCCCGGACTGAGATGAAAACAGATCAGCGGTCTTTGGGTCGCCGGACCTTCTGGTTCCGCAATGTGGAGATGAAGTTGCCCCCACCGTCCGCGCACATATTGTCGCCGCATCTGAATCGTCAGGCTTGCGCGACGTATTGGCGCAGCGCTTCGGCCTCGGACTCGATCTCCGCGATCCGATGTTTGACGATATCACCAATGCTGACGATGCCGATCAGCGCGCCTGACTCGATCACCGGCAGGTGGCGGATACGCCGTTCGGTCATCAGCACCATCAACGAGGAGATCGTGTCGGTCGGCGCACACGTCACCACCGAACGACTCATCAGTTCGGATGCGGGGATCGAGCTGATGCGCGACCCCTGGTCAGCGAGACCACGAACGATGTCGCGTTCCGACAAGATGCCATCGATCGAGGTCCCGTCGCCTGAAATGACAAGCACGCCGATCTTTTTTTCTGCAAGGAGATTGACTGCGTTGCCAATCGTTGTGTCCGGTCGTGCCGTGACGACATCAGCGCCTTTGTTCGCAAGTAACGCGGAAACATACATCGTGTTTCTCCCTTGCTGTGTGCAGACCAGTCTACACCAGAAGGCATGGCGCTGCAGTCACCATGGCAAAGCCGTCGTATCTTAGGGAATTCGGTGGCGGGTCGGCATCGGTGGCGCGGCCGACGTATTGCAGCGGGCCGGCCCGTTAGGCGGCGGGCGCGTGACCTAGTCGATGTTTGTGCAGCCGTGGCCGCCTCGACGGCAAAGCGGCCCGCCAGGCCGCAGCGATGTCGCGGCGCAACGCCGCCGCATCGCTGAGCGTTTGCGGTGCCCGAACCGTTTCGCGGTTGCCGCGCAGAATAACCCGGCCGTGCCGGAGCGCATCGATATCTGCCGTCGCGCCGGTAACGGCGCTGGCGAACGCATCGGGGTGGGTGACGTAGAGCGCCGGCAGCAGGTCCCACAAGAAGATTCGGCAGACGCCGCGGCTGATGCCGTAGAGCGCAAGCCAGCTGCAAATGTGGCGAACCAACCGGGTGTCGATACCGCGCAACAGGGAAAGATCGCGCAGCCGAAACGGCAACTGACGGCAAACCTCGGTGACGAACAATCGGACCTGCGCGCCGCCATTCAAGACCGCGTGGGCCGCCGCCGCGTCTGCCGATAGATTAAGTTCGCCGGCGGGCCGCAGGCCAATTTGCTGGGCACCGAAATAGCCGCCCATACAATGAATCGCCCGCACGTTGGCGAAGAATGCCGGGTCGTACGCGGCCGCTGCTGCAATGTTGGTCAGCGGTCCGGTCGCCAGCACGATTAGCTCGCCGGGGTGGGCCGCTGCGGTTTGCGCGAGAAAGGCCGCGGCCGGGGTGTCATTGTCGCCGGGCCGTGCGGCGCCAGGGATCAAACGAATGTCGGGCCGGCCGGCGCTGCGCAAAAGATTTTCGGTCTGCTGCGTCACGCGTACCACATCGGTATTGCCGAACACGCAGGTGACGCCCGCAACCTCGATATCTTCACGGCCTAGCAGGTACGCCAATGTCAGCGCGTCATCAACGTCACGGCCCGGCAGCCCGCACGCGTTGTCGCAGTCCAGAATGACGGTGGTGGTCATCGCTATTGCGCCCATGGTGGTGCCGGCACTTCGGCGCCGTCCGGCAGAAAGAAACGGAGGCCGGCGCGGCTTACGATCATCCACTGGGCGTCAGCGGCACCGGCGTTCCTTAGTTGATGCGTGGTCTTGGCCGGCAGCAGTGCAGCGTCGCTGGCGAGGAGCTCGATTGTGCCGCCATTTGCCTCGACCTGAAGCGCGCCCTCTAGCATGATCAGGACTTCGTCGCGATCGTGGCTGTGCAGTGGCCCGTCGATCCCTGGTGGGGCGATCTGACGGATCACCGCGATGTCGGCGCTACCCGCTTGGGGGGTTAGCGCCGCCAGCGAAAGCGTCGGCGGGTCCTCGGGACCCGGGGGCGAGTCGGCGATGGAGACACGGCGCGAATGGATTATTTGAGACATCAGGTTCTCCTTCAGCCAGCGTGAAAATAAAGTAAACTTACTTTACTAGATTAGTCAATAAGGTTTACTATTTGACATGGCGGAAAGTGAAAAAACCAAGGCGCAGCGCGAGATCGAGTACTTGCGCGCCGGGGCGGTCGATCACATCGGCGTCCCTTTGTGGCGCGCCTCGCACGCTTTCGTCGCGCTGATGATGGCGGGCTACCGGGCCCTCGGGTACGACGACCTCAGCGAGAGCCACACCACGTTGTTGCCCCATCTTGATGTTGGTGGCACGCGGATCACCGACATTGCCGCCCGGGCCGGCCTGACAAAACAGGCGATCGGCCAAATCGTGAGCGACCTAGAGGATCGCGGCTATGTCCTGCGAGCGGCGGATCCAAGTGACGCGCGCGCCAAGATCGTGCGCTACACCGCGAAGGGGCGGCGCTTCATGCGCGATGGTTGGGCGATCAAGCGCGATTTACATGAACGCTGCCGCGACGTCGTCGGCGCCCAAGACTTCGATGCGTTTGTCGCGCGGCTCGAAGCCCTCGCCGGCTCGCTGGAGCAGGGGGATAAGGGTTAGGCCGGCAGGGCGTCAACGTTCGTATTGACCACCGTGAACGCGAGAACGATCACCGCGAGGTCGTCCGCCCACGCGGTTGCCCCGTGCATCTCCGTCCATTGGTCGCGGAACAAGTCGCGGGCGCCTCCGGGGCCGCGAATCGCCATACCCTCGGCACGGGCATCGGCTTCGCTGATCTGTTGCGCGGTTTCGTGCCGCACAGCATTGACCAACAGGGTCATCCGCGATGCCCAGCGTGGCATGTGGAGCCCGGGGCGCCAGCGGCCGGGCCCGGATTCGCCGACGCTGCGATAGGTGACGTTGGTCCCGTCGATCCGGTGGGACTCGCGCACCCATAACCGGTCGCCGGCGACGGCGCGGGTCCACATCGTCGGCTTTCCGGTTTTGCCGATGGCGCGGCGCCGGGTTTGGGTCTTCAGGCCTGTCATCAAGGCCTGCACCATCGCCGGGGTGAACATGATCGGATGATCGGTCAACCGGTTACCCGATATGCGACGCGTGGTTGTCCAGATACCACGTCGCGATTTCTTCTCGCGTCGTGATCCACACGTCCGGCTTTTTCTGGGCATAGGCGATGAAGTCACGCAGCGCGCGGATTCGATAGGCAAGACCGCTCACATGCGGATGCAGGCCGACATTCATCATGCGCCCGGTCTTGGCGCCCTCAAGCCACAACACATCAAGCTGCTCTTTGTACAAATCCAAGACTTCGTCGGTGGTAAAGCCGCGCCGGTGAAAATGCGTGAAGTCATTCACTTCGTTGGTATAGGGCGTCGAGACGATCGGGCCCGAGTCGGTCTGGATCAAATAGGGCTGATCGTCGTTCATAAGATCGCAGTAAAAGATCAATCCTTGTTCGGCGATTAGGTCAGGCGTGCGCATCGTGCCGCGCAGACTCGAAGACAGCCAACCCTTGGCTTTCTTGCCGACAACCTTTTCATACACGTCCAAGGTTTTTTGGATGACCTCGCGCTCTTTGGCTTCGTCATGGGCGTGTTTCCACAACAGCTCACCCTGCTCGTAATTGTGCGCGACGATTTCCCAGCCGCGGTCAACCGCGTGCTGGACCATCTGTGGCCGTTCCAGCGCGGTCTTCGCGTTGATGGTGCAGCTCGCGCGCGCGCCCAGTTCCTCGAACACGTCGTAAATGCGCCAAACGCCAATCCGCTGTCCGTACTCGCGCCATGAATAATTCGGCCAGTCCACGACATTGCCCGGCATCGGGTCGGGCAAGATCGGCGGGCCGCCAGCGTAGTAGGGCTCGCTGCTGTCCTTGACCATGTCCCAATGCTCAAGGTTGATCGTCAGGATCAACGCCACGCGCGCACCGTTGGGCCAACGCAGGGGCTTCCGCTCGGGTAAAGGGACGTAGTCGTACTTCATAACGCTGCCTCGTCTTTGGGGTTATGCATTTGTTTTTGGGGATTACGCATTTGCTTGGGCAAAATCGTCGTCGCAGTTGGCGCGCAGCGTGCCGCGCATTTGCACCATAGCCGCCAGGGGCGCCTCGACGTAATGGAAGAACCGCCAACCCGCTGCGGTGCGGCGCACCAGCCCGCTGACCCGGACATCGCCGCCCATCAAGCTGCCGTCCACGATTTTCGCGTTCCAGTGCATCTGGTAAAATAGAATCGCGACATCCTCGCCCACCGCGCGGACCTGATGGTCCCAGGTGCGAATCGCGACATTCGCTAGGACCTTTCGATTGCCGGCGAAATAGGCGTCGATAGCAGCCCAACCAATCAGCGGCGCTGATTCCTCGGCGACATAAATCGGTTCGGGTTCATCGCTATCCCACAACGCCCGCACCGCGTCATAGTTGCCACCCCGCCAAGCGGCTTCGTATGTGCGCAAGAAGCCACCGAGTTCGTCATGTAGCGATGTCATAGCGTCTCCCGACTCGCGCGTACCTAACCGAACCGCCGCACATTGGTCAATCGTGTGTTTGACCTGCCTCTGGGCCCTTCATAGACTCGCGGCGTTAATCTGGGAGGAGACCTTATGGCTAACGACACATCGGCACCGGCAATCGGACCGTGGGCAGCATCGACCATCGCGGCACCCGATGTTGCGGCGGTTGAAAAGGTCTACGTCGATTGGCTCGGCTTCCGTGTCGTTCACCGCGGCACGCTGGATGCCGCCGTCGCTGCGTCTTGGGGTGCGCCCAAGAATGCCGGCGCGGCGTTCTCCGTCCTCGAACCTGAAAGCGGCAAACAAAGCTTCCTGCGCGTTGTGACCAATCCCAAGCCCGACGGGTACCGGCACTTGACCACATTCGGTTGGGCCGCCTCTGAAATGGCCTGCCAGGACGTCGATGCGCTTCAGGAACGCCTCAAAGACTCGCCGTTCGAAATCATCGGACCCGCCGCCGACCTGGAAATGATCCCGCAGATTCGCGCGATGCAGGTCCGCGGATTGGCTGACGAAGTGTTTTACCTCACGATGTTTAAGGAAGACCTGCCGGAATTTGATCTGCCCGAGGCAAATTCCTTTGTCGATCGGATGTTCATCGCCGTCCTGGCGACCGACGGGCCTGAGAAGGTCCAAGCCTGGTTCGACACCCACTGGGGAATAGCGCCGGGCGCCATCGCCGACACCAAGCTCACCATCATCGACGACGCGTTCGGGGTTCCCCAGCGCAGCCTGGACTTACGCCTGACCGTGGCGACCATGCGTGGGCGCAGTTTGGTTGAGATTGACGGCTATCCGCCGCAGGCGACCGAGCGTTCGCGCAACCCAGGGTACCTGCCACCGGCCAACGCGATGATGTCGGTCTTGGTCGATAGCCTCGACGGGCTGTCGATGCCGATGCTGAGCAAGCCGATCCGCCAGCCTGAGGCGCCTTATTTCGGGCGGCGCGCGGCCACCACGGCTGGCGCGATGGGCGAGTTGATCGAGTTGATCGAACGCGATCCATCTTAACCGGTTTGGCGCCCTATATGCCTTCAAACCAACGCCGCTATGGGTCGGTGAGGCGGGCGGTTAGTTTGCTTGACGGCCCCAAGGCGGGCCTATAAACCAAGGCGTCGAGGCAGAAAAACAGCGAAAAATGCTGTATAAGTGGCCACGATCAGGGCGCAGGCGAGGTGCCAAAAAGGCACCCGCAACGGGAGGGACTAGGGTTTGAAAATGACCCAGCCGCGCGATGCGGCAGTTTCACGACACCAAGTAATGTCGGGGTGCCTCCTGTCCCCGCATCAATCCATCCGAGGGGCGTTTCGTGACTGATATTGCGAACGAACAAAAGCCGGTCGTGCCAGCCATCCCGAAAGGGCGGTCGTCTGGCGACGCGGAGACCATTCCGGTTACACAGCAGACCATTCAGACGCTGACCAAGCGTGTGCTCGAACTGCTCTTCCTGCTGATGTTCATCAGCACGCTGCTCTTCTTTCTCCTCCGACTGACCGGCGACCCCGCCGCGGTCCTCGCCGGTGAAACCGGCGATCAAGAACAGCTTGAACTGATCCGCAAACAATACGGGCTCGACAAACCGCTGATCGTTCAGTACGGCGTTTTCTTATACAAAATGGTCCAGCTCGATTTCGGTAGTTCGCTGGCAAACGCGCAAGACGCGCTTGGTCTCGTGTTCGAACGGCTGCCCACCAGCTTTACCCTGGTCATCATCGCCTTTACTGCAAATCTTATCGTGTCCATCCCGCTGGGCGCGTGGCTCGGCAGTCGACCGGATCGAACCGGTCGAAAACTCGCGGCCACCGCGGTCTTCATCGCGCAGGGGATACCCGGCTATATCATCGGTCTGTTGTTGATCCAGTTATTTGCGGTCGAACTTCGATGGCTACCATCGATTGGGAACCAAGGAATATTAAGTTGGATCATGCCGGCGATAACGCTGGCGGCATTCCAAGCCCCACAGGTCGTCCGGGTGATTTCCGCCAACGTCGCAGAGGCGATGCGCGAAGATTACATTCGCACGGCGCGCGCAAATGGCGCGGGCTTTAACACGCTGCTGTGGCGGCACGCGCTCAAGAACGCGATGCTGGGTGCTACAGCGCTCATCGGGGCGCAGGTCTCGTTCCTGGTCGGCGGATCGATCATCACCGAGGTGATTTTCGCCTGGCCTGGAATTGGTCGTCTTCTCGTGACCTCGGTTCAGACTCTCGACTTCCCGGTGGTTCAAGCGGCGGTGTTCATGATCGCCATTTTCGTCTACTTCGCGATTACCATGACGGACATTGTCTTCCTCTTCATTGATCCAAGGCTTAGGAGGCAACGGGCATGACGACGGCTACCGCAACGGATAAACCGGCGCCGGCTTTCAGATTCAACAAGCTCGGCACCGGCTCGTTCCAGCTCGACCTCGGGATTTTGATCTTTGCATTGGTCATCTTGGCGTTGCTGTCGCAATGGTTCCTGCTCGACTCTTCGAACCTCGACGGCAACCTCACCAGCCGCCTCAAGGGGCCGGGATTCACCGGGCGCGACGGCATTTATCACCTTCTCGGTACTGACCAATTGGGCCGCGACCTATTGTTCCGGGTGTTGGGCGGTTTGCCTTGGTCCCTCGGGATATCTGGCGTAGCGGTCGTTTGCGTGGCGGTTATTGGCACCTTCGTTGGCCTGATTGGCGCCTGGTATACCGGCATCATTCGGACCCTCGTCTTGCTCGGTATTGCGTCGATGGTTGCAATGCCCTTTCTGGTTCTGGCGTTGGTCGTGGTGGCCGTCGTTGGCCGCGGATTTTGGCCGATCTCGCTCACCATGGGCTTCATCGCGTGGACCGCTGTCGCGCGCGTGATTTATGCCGAATCGCGCGGCCTCTTGACGCGTGAATACGTGCTAGCAGCGCGCCTATTCGGGGTGTCCAAGTGGTCGATCCTGATCTTTCACGTGCTGCCGGGGCTGCGCCCGACCATTCTCGTGATGGCCGCATTTTTCTTTGCTGTCTTGCTCATTATTGAAAGCGCGTTGTCTTTCCTCGGTCTCGGCGCACCGCTCAATGCGCCGTCGTGGGGCAACATGCTTTCCGATAGCCGGCAATATCTCGTCAACGCGCCGTGGATGATGTTTGTGCCGGCCGGCGCCATCGTGACGTCAGTGATCTCATTGAATCTCATTGGCGACGGGTTCGCCGAACTATCGCGCAAACGCGCACGGGCGGTCGAAGTATGAGTATCGTTAGCGAAAGCGCGGCGGACGCCGCGCGTACAGCCCTTTCCGGTGACACGATTCTGTCCGTCAAGGATTTGGTTGTTGAATTTCCGCGTCCCGGGCAGCCGACGAATTTTCGCGCCGTGAACGGCGTGTCGTTCGATTTGCGTCAGGGTGAGACCCTAGGGCTAGTCGGCGAGTCAGGCTCGGGCAAGAGCATGACGGCGTTGAGCCTTCTCGGCATCGTGCCCGCCCCGGGCAAGATCATCGAAGGGTCAATTAATCTTCGCGATCGACGGATCGACGATCTTCCCGTCAACGAACTCCGACGGGTGCGCGGCAACGACATCGGCATGGTGTTCCAAGATCCGATGACAGGACTCAACCCGGTGCGTTCTGTTGGATCGCAGCTCACCGAGTCGGCCATGCGCCATCAAAATGTCTCAAAACGTGAAGCGCTTGAGATCGCCTACCACGCGCTTGACGATGTCGGCATTCCGGCGCCCCGCGAACGCCTCCAGGCGTTTCCGCACGAGTTGTCGGGTGGCCTGCGGCAGCGCGTGATGATCGCTCTGGCGCTCATCAATCATCCCGAAGTGATCATCGCTGATGAGGCGACCACGGCGCTCGACGCGACAATCCAAGCACAGATCCTCGATCTCTTCCGCGAACGGCTGTCTGTCGCGACGATGATTCTAATCACCCATGACATGGGCGTTGCCGCAGAGATTTGCGATCGCATCATGGTTATGTATGCCGGGCGCATCGTTGAGACCGGCACCATCGAAGAGGTGCTTACCAGCCCGCGCCATCCCTACACGGTCGGCTTGCTATCCGCGGTGCCCAAATTTGATATCCGTCGGCCCAAGCTGGTGCCGATCCCTGGTATTCCGCCCACGGCCGAAGACATCGTGCGCGGGTGTCCGTTCGCGCCGCGTTGTCGGTTTGCCGAATCCAAATGCGATGATCGGCCAGCGCTCGAATACACCGACGGGCGCTTGCTGGCTTGCTGGAATCCCCGGTCCGCAACGGAGCAGCCCCAATGACCAATCCACAGGATGCGGCCGGCCGCCAGGGCAACAGCGAGTATCTGCTCGAGGCCGAGAATCTCAAGGTCACCTTTCGCGCCCCCGGTGGCCGCAAGCTTCATGCTGTCGACGAAATTAGCCTCGGCGTCAGGCCACGCGAAACGGTCGGGCTCGTCGGCGAATCGGGGTCGGGCAAGTCGACGGTCGCGTTGACCCTAATGCGGGCGCACGAACCGGAAGGCGGCCGCATCATTTTCGACGGCCAGGACATCACGCATCTGAACGAGCGGGAGTTGATGCCGGTCCGTCGCCGTCTCCAGATGGTCTTCCAAGATCCGTACTCCAGCCTCGACCCGCGCTGGAGCATTCGTCGCGTCATCTCAGAACCGTTGAAGGCGCACAAATACGGCACGCGTCAGCAAATCAACGACCGCGTCGCGGAACTATTGGAACAGGTTGGGCTACCGCCCGATGCTGCGAACCGGGTGCCGTCGCAGTTTTCTGGCGGTCAGCGCCAGCGCATCGCGGTCGCGCGCTCGCTCGCTTTGCAACCCAGCGCGCTGATCGCGGACGAGCCGGTTTCGTCATTGGACGTCTCGATTCAGGCGCAGATCATCAATTTGTTGCGCGACCTGCAGGATCGTCTTCACATCGCGCTGTTCATCATTGCCCATGATCTTGCACTGGTGCATCAGATCTCCGACCGCATCATCGTGATGTATTTGGGCGAACCGGTGGAAGAGGGCCCGTCAGACGAGGTCGTCGGTCATCCGCAGCATCCCTATACCGTGGCGCTGTTGTCCGCCACGCCCGTGCCCGAGCCCGGCGGCGACCGCAAACGAATTGTTTTGACCGGCGATCCGCCGTCGCCGATCGCGCGCCCGAACGGCTGCCGGTTCCATCCGCGCTGCCCAATTGTGCAAGAACGCTGCAGAACCGAAAAGCCGCCGCTCACGACCATCGGTCCGGGGCGTAAAGTCGCCTGCTGGTTTGCCGGCCAGATGGACCCGCCGCGGGATTTGTGGGCGCTCCAAAACGTTCCCCTGCCGCCCGGTGTTGAACCGGCCAAGCGTGCATCGCTGGGCAGCTAACGGGTCTGACCCCAATTAGTGCGGCCCGAGGGCCAGCCTAGTCGTCCTTTGGCGCCCTACGTCGTGAACGAAGGCGGAAACCTATGGCACGACCCCACATCGAATTTATCCAAGTCCAGGCGTTGCCGTGGGCGCGCGGGCTTTACGGCGGCGCGCGCGACGATGTCGAAACCAAAGTCCTCAGCGTTGACGACCAGACCGGCGCCGCCACCGTGATGGTGCGCTACCCGCCGGGTTGGTCGCGCGCCACCCCGGAATATTTGTGCGCCGACGAGGAAATGTTTGTCCTCGACGGCGACCTCACGATCAACGAGGCCGACTACCGCACCTACGGCTACGCCTACCTGCCCGCCGGTCACGAGCGGCGCAGCGCGACAACCCGCAATGGCGCCGTCGTCCTCACCTTCTTCGAAGGTGAGCCCAAGAAGGGCACCGGTAGCGAGACCTTCCGCCACGACGGCGGCCTGGTCGAGCATATCGATACCAATTTGCAAGAATGGAAACCGGTCACCCACGATCCGAAAGTGCCGACCGGTCTGCTCAGCAAGACCCAGCGTATCGATCCCGACACCGGCGACCGGACGTGGCTCAACGCGCGCCAACCCGGTGGCGTCGTGGATGGTTTCATGGGGCCGCGCGAATACCATCCGGTGGTCGAGGAGATGTTTATCCTCTCCGGCGATCTCTATTTGGAGCGTGGCGTGATGCGCGCCGGCGGCTATTTCTGGCGGCCGCCCGATATTCATCACGGCCCCTTCGGTACCCGCGCCGGGATGTTCATGCTCGGACGATCCAAGGGTGGCCCGCTGGTCAACTACTGGACCGAAGAAAAGTACGAATTCACGTTCGACCCGGCACACCGGCCCGATCTGCCGCCGGCGCTCGAACCGTATGGTCGCGCACCCTACCGGGGTCTCGAACCGTTCTAAGGTGTTGTTTGGCCGATCAGGTCGGTCAACCGCTTCGCCAGGTCCGACGTCACTTGGAAGCGTTCGGCGCCTTCCACCACGATGGTCGCTTTGCCGGTCCAAACAATCTGCCGCGCTTCGCGATCGATGAGATCCATATAGACCTCATAGCGCACCACCCGCCGCTCATTGTCCGGATCGGGCAGGTCGATCCCCACCTTGAAATCGTTCAGACCGACGCGACTGCCGCCCTCGCCGTAAAAGCGTAAGCGAAACCCGCCCGGGTCGCCGCGCCGCACTGACGTGCGAAGATCAAGCAGCAGCGACGGTCGGTCGCGCAGCACAAAGCCACGCGCCGTCAGCGCACGTTCGATCTCGGCGGCGAGCCGACTGTTCGTCTCGGTGTTTTCGCGGTAGTCGACCCGCACGTCCCCGGCGCGTACGGCGCTGAACGCCCGCGCTTCGACGATCGCCGATCCCTGGCTGTTCTGTGCCGACGTTGGCTGGGCCAGGATGGCTAGCGCGGCGACAACGATTCCGACACTGCGTCCGGCCACGCTCAACGCGAGTCCGCCTGCGCGCCGGGTGCCGCGAAACCGCGCTGACGCTCGTAGGCCACCACGACCTCTTTGATTCGCTCCAGCGCCGGTTTCAGCACCGGGTCTTGCCGAATGGCGCCCCACCACGCTGCCAGTTTGGGACGCCCATCAAAACGGTTCTTCATGCCGTGGTTGCCAAGCACCATGAGGGCCAGCGCAACCCCACCATGCAACGTGCAGTCGGCCAGGGTGATCGACGTGCCGTAGGCAAAGCCGATGTCGTCGAGAAAATGCTCAAGATGGCCGAGCGCGGCAACGGTCGATGCCATGGCCGGCTCGATAACCGCGGCATCGCCGCCAACCGGCGCAACAAGAAGATCGATGGCGCTTGGAAACAAATAGAGGTCCGCGATCCGGCACAGCAACCGCACGCGGGCACGCGCTGCCGCGGCACCGGGTAGGAGAGGCGGCCCGGGCAACACCGCGTCGAGGTATTCGCAAATCACCGCCGATTCAGGAATCACAACGTCGCCGTCGACCAGCACCGGTATTTTGCTCATCGGATTGAGCGCGCGGTAACCAGCGCTCGTGATCCCATCAGGGTATTCCACCAGATCCACGCTGCCGCCCTTTGCCGTAACCGCCAGCCAGCACCGCGCGACGAAAGGTGAGGAAAGCGCGCCGTACAGTTTCATTGCATGCCCACTCGGGGGGCCCGCAATCCTAACCGGCTGCCGCTTTTTTAGTTGCGGCTTCAGCCGCCCGTCGCTCGCGGAACTCGCGGACACTGACCTCGATCTCGTCCAACGCCGGTTTTAGCGTCGCGTTCTCGTTGACCGCTGTCCACCACTTGGCGAGTTTGGGCCGTCCCTCAAATCGACCCGACATCCCGTGGATGCCCATCACCAAGACGGCCAACCCCACCGCGCCGTGTAACGTCGTATCGGCCAACGTCAGCGACGCGCCATAAGCGAACCCGGTATCGGCCAAGAAATGCTCGATGTGATTGAGGCCCGCGATGGTATTGATCCTGGCGGTCTCGATGGTTTCGGCGTCGCCGTCCTTGGGCAACCGCAACAACGAAAGAGCGGGCGGAAACACATATAGGTCGGCGATCCGGCACAGCAGGCGGACGCGCGCTTGCCCTGCTACATCCGTTGGCATCAGCGCCGGTCCTGGCAGCGTTTCGTCAAGGTATTCGCAAATCACCCCGGATTCCGGCATCGATACATCGCCGTCGACCAGCAGCGGCATTTTGCCCATCGGGTTAAGCGCCAGGTACCTGTCGCTCTTGATGCCGCCGTCGTACATCGCAAGATCGGCGCCGCCGCCTTTGGCCGCAACGGTGAGCCAGCAACGTGCCACAAATGGCGAGGCAAGTGATCCGTATAGCTTCATGGTGGTCCTCCCAATGGGGCTGGGAGTATCGGGCCAAGTTCGCGGCCCGTCTAGGTCAGGCGCGTATCAGATCGGGCATCCCGCTGGCCGCGCGGCTACCTGGAAAAACGCGATCCTCCAAAATGCCTTCGGCGATGCCCAGATGATCACGCAGGACGCCTTTCAGGACCGCACGAATATCAGTGGCCGGGGCCAGGTCGCGTCCTTCGAACAGGTGCCGGGTGTCGATGCCCGGCCACGGTGTCGCGATGCGCCCGCCGTTGACGGCACCGCCAAGCAGCAATGCGACGCTGCCGGTACCGTGGTCGGTGCCCTTAGTCCCGTTGATCGCCGCGGTGCGGCCAAACTCGGTCACAACAACGATGACTGAATCGCGCCATGCCGCGCCCAGACCGTCTTGCAACTGGATCAGGCCACCGGCGAGGTTGCCGAGCTGGACGGCCAGCGCGCCGGCAGACCCGCCCTGAAAAGCGTGGGTGTCCCAGCCGTCAGTGTCGAGCGCGGCGACCCGCGGCCCATTGCGGTCGGCCAGTAGTTTTCCGGCCGCGCCGAACGCTTCCCTGAAATAAGCGCCGCCGCCCTGGCCCCGGCCCATGTTGGCCGAATCGCCCAGCACGTCGGCCTTCATCGCCTTGGACTGCATGGCTTCTGCCAGGGTCTTTGCCAACACCGGGTCCTGCCGGTACATGGTTTCCAGCCGGGCAAGAAAATCCGCACCGGCAACCGGCAGTACCTGCGGCGCGTAGGTGGTGTAACGCGCGTCGCCGCGCATGATCAGCGGCACATTCGCGCCGACCGCCAAGCCGATCGGGACGTCGCCATTGGTCATCGCCGCAATCGCGCGATTCATCCAACCGTCGGCGGTGCTATGCGGCAGGGCGGTACCGTTCTCCAGAACGTTCTGGGCATCGAAGTGGGAGCGGTCGCGGTAGGGGATGCCAACCGCGTGGGCCACCGCCAACTCACCGCGGCCATACAGCGCATGAAGCGGCGCCAGGGCGGGATGGAGGCCGAATTGACCGTCGAGGTCGATGACCCCGCCTGTTTCGCCGGGGCCGGGCAGTGCAAGGTCGCCGCGTTGACGCCGGTAGCGCGCCTCGCCGTACGGTGCGACCGCCGCCAGGCCGTCCATGCCGCCGCGCAGCAGCACAATGACCAGACGCCTGTCGGTCGGCACGGCGCCGAATGCGATGCGCAAACCGGCCGGCGATAGCGTCAGCGCAGCGGCCGCCGTCATCCGTTGCAGTGTTTGTCGCCGGGTCAGCATGGCTATTTCCTCTGAAACTCGGGGCTAGCGAAAACCAGCGCCACCGCTTCGGTGCGGCTTTGCGCCTGGGCAACTGTGATCCTGGTATCGTCGGAAAGGACCGGCCCGATGATCGCCTCGGCCCAGTCAACTGGATTGGGCATCGGTGCGCGGTTGCTGACGGCGCGCAGCCATTCGATGCGGGTCATCAAGGCTTCAGGGCCCAACCAGTCGGCGGTGCGGTCGGACCAACCGGCCGGCGAGGGCGCAGTGAATGGAAACTGGTTCAATAGCCCAAGAGCGCCGACCACCGCTTTGTCGGGCAGTGTGGAGATATTCAGCGCCCGCAGACTTGAAATGATCAGATCGTTGGGCGTCTTGAACTTGGACAAGGGGTCGTTCCACGGTTCTGGCGAGTCGATCAGCGCCAGCGACAGCGCGCGGAGATCGCCGCCGGTGTCGTTGTACACGCGCGCCAATCGCGCGATCGTGCCCGCGGTGGGTTCGTCGGCGAGGAAGTGCCGCGCGAGTTTTGTCGCGACGAAGCGCGCAGTGGCAGGGTGGGTGGCGAGGTCGCGCAACGCGTCTTCACCTTCGCGCACGCCGCCACGGCGATAGGTCTTGCCCAGCAGAGTCTTGCCGCCTGGTTCGTGGCCAACCGATCGAAACAGGAACTTCCCCGGGGTGCCATCCTGGTTGTTTTGTGGCCGGCTCACGCCCCACCCGGTAATCAGTTCGGCCAGCGCGATCACGTCGTCCTGGGTGTAGCCGCTGCCGACGCCCAGTGTGTGCAGCTCGAGAATCTCTCGCGCGAGATTCTCGTTCAGGCCGACGTCCCGCTGTTGGCCAGCCGCGCTGTTCGGGCCAAATGAAAATTGGTTGTCCAGGTACATCAACATGACCGGGTGCTGCGACACAGCGACCAGCAGGTCGGCGAACGTGCCAAAGATATTCGGCCGGATCGCCTCGCGCTCAAAGGCGCCGACAGCGGCCACGATTTGCGGCCGCTTGGCCGACACGGTGAAATGGTTGCTCCAGAAATGCACCATGCGTTCGCGAAACGGCACATCGCTGGCGACCGCCGCAACCGTGCGGCGCCCGACCTCGTGAGTCAGAATGGGTCGGGCTACATCTTTGAGATATGCGCCGAACCCTTGGGCGCTGGACTGTTGGCGGATCGTCTCGGCCAGCAGCGGTGCCGACCCGTCGAGGTCACCCAATTCACTCGGCACGGTCAAGTCGCCGACCTGAGCCCGCAACCAACCCACGGGGTCGCGCCCGATCGTCTCCAGGTCGCCGGGACGGGGCCCGTAGCCAAACCGGGTCGCCGCGACATAGGCCTGCTCGGTCGCCATCCTGTCTCCGTAAGCGTAAATGCGGGAAGTGCCTCTCTAACCTCTACCCACGGGCCGCCGCGCCGGTTTCCGTCGGCCTATGCCGCCCTGGCTGCCGCCATCGTGCGCCACACCCGCTCGGGCGTGGCCGGCATGTCGATATGCTCGACGCCGAGCGGGGCAAGGGCATCGAGAATCGCGTTCACCACGGCCGGCAGGGCGCCCAGCGTGCCAGCCTCCCCGGCGCCCTTGGCGCCGAGCGGATTGGTCTGGCACAGGATCTCGTTGTAGCGAAAATCGATGAAGGGCAGATCGTCGGCGCGCGGCATGCAGTAATCCATGAACGATCCCGACAGCAGCTGGCCGCTTTCGTCGTCATAAACCGCATGCTCGAACAGCGCCTGCCCCATCCCTTGCGCGATGCCGCCGTGAACTTGACCCGCGACCAGCATCGGGTTGATGACCTTGCCGAAATCGTCGACCACGGTGTAACGGGTGATCGCAACCTGTCCGGTCTCATCGTCTATCTCGACCTCGCAGATATGCGCCCCGTTGGGAAAGGTCGGCACCGGGTAGGTAAAGTCGCCGGTCTCATCCAAGCCCGCCGTCACGCCATCGGGCAGGTTGGCTTTGTCCTTGGCCGCTTTGGCGACGTCCATAATCGAGATCGTCCTATCGGTGCCCGCAATCGTGAACGTGCCGTCCTCGAACTCAAGATCGGATTCAGCGGCCTCCAGCATATGCGCCGCCACCTTGCGCGCCTTCTGCAAAACCTTGTCTGCCGTCGTCAGGACTGCGTTGCCGCCGATCACCAGGGATCGCGATCCCGCGGTCCCGCCGCCCTGCGGCAACGCGCGATTGTCGCCCTGGCGAAAATCGATCTTGTCGAATTCAATGCCCAAGGCCTCGTTGACGAACTGGGCAAATGTCGTGGGATGGCCTTGGCCGGTGCCCAGCGTGCCCATGTCGAGCAAGACCCGCCCGTCGTCTTTAAACGTGATCTTCGCGGTCTCGGTCGGATCGGCGCCCGTTGCCTCGATGTAGGTGGCGACGCCAAACCCCAACAACTTGCCGCGCGGTGCGGCCGCCGCCCGGCGCGCCGCGACTTCGCTCTGCCCCGCATCGCTCAGTGCATTGCGCAGGTTGCGCGCGAAGTCGCCCGAATCGTAACTCAAGCCCATCGCCGTGGTGTAGGGCATGTCCTCGGGCCGGATGTAATTGCGGTTGCGCAAGTCCTCGGCCGACACCTTCAATTCGCGCGCCGCCTTATCGACCAGCCGCTCAATCACGTATGCGGCTTCGGGCCGCCCCGCGCCGCGATAGGCGTCGGTAACCACAGTGTTGGTGAAAACGCCCGTGACCTGCGCTAACGCCGCAGGGATTCTATAAAGCCCGGGCAACATCCGGCTGTACAGCAGTGTCGGCACCAACGGACCAACTTGATTGGCGTAGGCACCAAGGCTCGCCACCGTCTTGACCCGCAAACCTAAGAAGTCGCCGTCCTTGGTCATCGCCAATTCAGCGTGGGTCACATGATCGCGCCCGTGCGCGTCGCTGACGAATGATTCGCTGCGGTCGCCATACCACTTCACTGGTCGGGCCAACGCCTTCGCCGCCCATAGCACCAAAATTTGCTCGGCGTAGATATAGCCCTTCATGCCGAACCCGCCGCCAACATCATCGGTCAGCACGTGCATGTGTTTTTCGTCGGTTCCCATAATCCCAGCGGCGACTTGGCCCAGCTGGAACACGTTCTGGCAGTTGGTGTGCAAGGTGTAGGTGCCGCTAGCCGCATCGTATGCACCAGTCGCGCCGCGCGGCTCCATCGAGGCGCAAATGACGCGGTTGTTGATCACGTCGATTGTCGTCACATGGTCGGCATTGGCGAAGGCGGCGTCGGTCGCCGCGGCATCGCCCATGGCCCATTCGAAGCAGGTGTTTTGTGGCGCGTCGGCCCAGATTTGCGTTACGCCCGGGTTTGCCGCGACCGCGGTATCGGTCAACGAGGGCAGTATGTCGTAATCGATGTTCACGAGATCCGCGGCGTCATGCGCTTGCTGCAGGCTCTCCGCGACGACCAGCACCACTGGATCGCCGACGTGTTTGACCGCCGCCGTCGCCAGCACCGGCCGCGGTGGGACATAAGCGGGCGACCCATCGGCCCGCTTGAGTTGCAGGACGCCGACAGTCGGGCTCGGCAGATGCCCGATCCCAGCTTTTTCGGCATCCGTCCCGATGAACACCCCGATCACCCCCGGGGCAGCCTGGGCGGCGGCCACATCGATCGCACCCAACCGGGCATGGGCGTGGGGCGAGCGGACAACGACGGCATAGGCTTGTCCCTCGAATTCGAGGTCGTCGTGAAAGCGGCCTTGGCCAACCAACAGCCGGTCGTCCTCGACCCGCCGTACGCTCTTACCGAACCCGTACTCCGACATCGCAGCGCTCCCTTTGCCGGTCACATTCACGCGGACCGTTTTTCTTGATCAGGGAGGATAGCGTGGTCGCCGCGCTGCGTCAGCCGAGGGACGTCGAAATTCTACGCAGCTTTAGCGTCGTGAATCGCGCGCCACACCCGCTGTGGGGTCGCCGGCATTTCGATGTGTGTGACCCCGGTGGGGGCCAGCGCATCCAAGACGGCGTTGATGACGGCCCCCGTCGCGCCGGTGGTGCCGGCCTCGCCGGCGCCTTTCAGGCCCAACGAGTTGGTGGTGCACGGCACGACGTTCATATCGATCTTGATCGACGGCAGGTTCAGCGCGCGCGGCATGCAGTAATCCATGAACGAGCCGGTGAGAAGTTGCCCCGATTCGGCGTCATAGATCGCATCCTCGTATAGCGCCTGGCCGATGCCTTGGACGATGCCGCCGTGAATTTGGCCGTGCACGATCATCGGGTTGAGCACGTGGCCGAAGTCGTCGACCACCGTGTAGTTCTCAATCACAATATCACCTGTATCGGGATCGACCTCGACCTCGACAATGTGACACCCGTTCGGAAAGCTCGACGCCTCGGATTTGTAGGTCGCATCTTCTTTGAGCCCCGGGGCCATGCCGTCGGGCAGGTTGGCCGGATCGTCCGCTGCCTTGGCCACGTCGCCCAGGCTAAGCGTGCGGTCGGTGCCGGCGATGGTGAAGGTGCCACCGTCGAATTCGATATCGGCCTCAGCCGCTTCCAGCATGTGCGACGCAATCTTGCGCGCCTTGTCGATCACTTTCTCGACGCCGGCCAGCACCGCGCCGCCCCCGCTGTAGCCCGAGCGCGATCCACCAGCGCCGCCGCCTTGCGCCAAAATATCGGAATCGCCCTGGTGAACCGTGATGCGGTCATAGTCCGTCCCCAGTTTGTCGGCGACGATTTGCGCGAAGGTCGTGGCGTGGGCCTGTCCCTGGGTTAGCGATCCCGAATAGGCCATGACCGATCCGTCGGCGTTCACCTCGATCCGCGCGGTTTCGGGGACGCCGCCCGCGGTCGCTTCGATATAGACCGACATGCCGATGCCCCGCAGCCTGCCGCGTTTGGCCGCTTCGGCCCGCCGCACCTCGATGCCATCCCAGTCGGCGGCCTTCAGACAGTCGTCCAGGTTTTTGACAAAGTCACCCGAATCGTAGGTCATCCCGGTTGGCCCGCTATAGGGCATCTGCGCGGCCGCGATCAGGTTGCGGCGCCGGATTTCGACCGGGCTCAGCTTCATCGCGTGCGCCGCCAGATCGACCAGCCGCTCGATGACATAGCTCGCTTCTGGGCGGCCCGCGCCGCGATAAGCGTCGGTAAAGACTTTGTTGGTAATGCTGACCTCGACCTCGGCATAAACCAGTGGCACGCGGTAGACCCCGGGCAGCATGCGCACGCTGCCGGCCGACAAAATCATCGGTCCAAAATTGGACGCATAGGCCCCCATCGAGCCCACCGAATGCACCCGTACCGCCAAGAAATGCCCGTCGCTATCCAGCGCCAGTTCTGCGTCGACCACCAGGTCGCGCCCCTGGGTATCGCTCAGGAACGCCTCGCTGCGGTCCGAATACCATTTCACCGCGCGACCCAAGCGTTGTGCGGCGAGCATCACCAACGGTTGCTCCGGATAGGGCATGCCCTTCATCCCGAACGAGCCGCCGACTTCGGGGCAGGTCACATGAATGCGGTTTTCCTCGACGCCCAACATCTGCGCGCAAATCGCCCGATTGCGGTACACGCTTTGGGTATTGGTGTGCAGCGTATAGCGGCCGCTCGCCGCATCGTACTCGCCGATGCAGCCGCGCGGTTCCATCGATGCGGCGATGATGCGCTGGTTGACGTGTTTGAAACGTACCGTCTTATGCGCCGCCGTAAATGCGGCCTCGCTCGCCGCCGCATCGCCCATGGTGAACAAAAAGGCGTCGTTGCCGTCGGTCTCGTCCGCATAGATGACCGGCGCGCCCGGCGCCAGCGCCGCGGCCGTATCGGTCACGCTCGGCAAAACCTCGTAGTCGACAAGAACGGCTTCGGCGGCGTCTTTGGCCTGGGTGCGGGTCTCGGCGATGACGAATGCAACGGGGTCGCCGACATGGCGCACATGCGTCCGCACCAGGACATGATGGGTCGGAAAGAACCGTTTCGATCCGTTGCGCCGTTTGAACTCGAACATGGCATCGACGGCGCAGGGCAGGGGGCCCACGTCTTCAACGTCGGCGCCGGTGTAAATAGCGAGGACGCCCGGCATCGCCAGGGCGCTACCGGTCTCAATCGACAAGACCTTGGCGTTGGCGTGAGGTGAACGCAGGACATACGCGTGGGCTTGGCCGGCAACGTTGATGTCGTCGATATAGTGGCCTTTGCCGATCAACAGCGTGTCGTCTTCTTTGCGTTTGACCGACTGACCGATCCCGAATTCGCCCATCGTCGTATTCCTCTATCGTTGACAACGATGTGGCCGCCATGGGGCGGCCACATCCGTCGCAAAGTAGTCGCGTTAGGCGGCTTTGGCGCCGTCCATCAAGCGCCACAGGCGTTCCGGCGTGGCCGGCATTTCGACATGTCGGATGCCCAAATCCTTGAGCGCATCCACCAGCGCGTTGGTCACGCAGCCCAGTGCACCAACGGTCCCGGCTTCACCGGCCCCCTTGATGCCCATCGGGTTGGTTTTGCACAGCACCTCGTTGAACCCGATCTTGAACGACGGGAAGTTGTCGGCGCGCGGCATCGCGTAATCCATGTATGACCCCGTCACCAGCTGGCCCGAGTCGGCATCGTAGATGCAATGCTCGAGCAGCACTTGGCCGACGCCCTGGACAATGCCGCCGTGAACTTGGCCCGCGACGAGCAGCGGGTTGATGACCTTGCCGAAGTCGTCGATGACTACATAGTTCAAGATCGTCACGTTGCCGGTGTCGCGGTCGACCTCCAATTCGCAGATGTGGCACCCGTTGGGGTAGGTGCCGGAATTGACGTCCGAACCGGCGCGGGTGTCGAGCCCGGCGTCGACGCCGTCGGGCAGATTGGCCTGGTCCTTGGCTGCCGTTGCAACCTCGCCAATGGTCAACCGTCGGTCGGTCCCGACAATGGAGAACACACCGTCACCGAACTCAATGTCGGACTCGGCGGCTTCCAGCATATGCGCGGCAATCTTCTTGCCCTTTTCGATGATCTGCTCGGAGGCATTCTTGAGCGCTGCGGCGCCCAGCATCATCGACTTAGACCCGCCTGTGCCGCCACCGGTTTTCACTCGGTCGGTATCGCCTTGCACAACCGTGATTTTGTCGAATGGCAGGCCCAGCATTTCCTCCAACACCTGCGAATACGATGTCGCGTGGCCCTGGCCGTTGGTCAGCGTGCCGATCAGCACCGTGACGCTGCCGTCGTCCTCGAAGATCAGTTCGACGTTTTCGTTGGGCCCACCCGCTGCGGCCTCGACATAGCACGCCATGCCGATGCCGCGCAGCTTGCCGGCCTTTGCCGATCCGGCGCGGCGCGATTCGAAGCCGTTCCAATCGGCCATCTTCATCGCGGCGTCCATATTGGCCGCGAACTCACCCGAATCGTAGTTCGGCCCCAGCGGCGCCGCGAACGGCAGCTTGCTCGAGGGGATTAGGTTGCGCCGGCGGATCTCGGCCGGGTCGATGCCCATATCGTACCCTGCGCTATCGACCAATCGTTCGATGATGTGCGATGCCTCAGGCCGACCGGCGCCGCGATAGGCATCGATCGACACCGTATTGGTGAACACACCGATCACGTTCACATAGGCCGCCGGAATGTCGTACAGCCCGGTCAGCAAGCCGGTGCCCGCCATCGTCGCCACCATCGGCGCGAAGTTCGACAAATACGCACCCATGGCCGAAATATTCTCGACCTTTATCGCGAGGAACTTGCCGTCTTTGTCCATCGCCAGTTCGGCATGGGTGACATGATCGCGTCCCTGCGTGTCGGAAACGAATGCTTCGGTGCGCTCGCTGGTCCATTTGACGGGACGACCGACTTTCTTAGCGACCCACGGCATCAGGCACTGTTCAGGATAGACGAACACTTTCATGCCGAACCCGCCACCGACATCGGGCGATATCACCCGCACTTGGTCGGCCTCTGCGCCTAACGCGCCGGAGACAATATCGCGCATCATGTGAACGTGCTGGCAGGGCGTGTGCAGCGTATAGCGTTTGGTCTTGGTGTCGTATTGGCCCAGCGCGCCGCGCGGCTCCATCGAGGCCACGACCACGCGGTTGTTGGTGAGGTCGATCTTGGTGATATGCGCTGCACTGGCAAAGGCCGCATCGACCGCCGCGCGGTCGCCCTTCTCCCAATCGAAGACTCGGTTGCCGGGCGCGTCATCCCAGACCAGCGCCTTGCTCGTCAGCGCGCCCGCCGTATCGGTCACTGAGGGCAGGATGTCATAGTCGACCTCAACAAGATCGGCGGCGTCTTTGGCCTGCTTGGCGGTCTCGGCGACCACGACGGCGACCGCGTCACCGACGGTTCGCACGCGGTCAAGGGCCAACAAATCGTGTGGTGGTTGCGCCATCTTCGAACCATCGCGTGAGGTTAGAACGGCAAGGCACGGGATGCCGCCGATTTTGTCAGCCTTCAGGTCGGCCGCCGTGAAAATGCCCAGAACTCCCGGCGCGGCCTTGGCCGCCGCCGAATCAATGCCGTTGATCTTGGCATGGGCATGCGGTGAGCGGACGAAATGGGCAAAGGCCTGCCCGTCGAACGTCAAATCGTCGAGATAGCGTCCGCCACCCGTCAGCAGCCGGTTGTCTTCTTTGCGACGGACCGCTTGGCCCACACCGAATTGACCCATGAAATAAGACCTTTCTGATTGGCCGGTGAACCCGGCCTAGTTTCCTCCGCAGGTGCCTACAATAGGCAATTGGCTCGGGCGCGACCAATCCCTATTTTCCCGCGGTTTGCCGAGGAAATTTGCGCCCTAGTCTGTCACTTTTGGGCGCCCAAAAATGAGCCGGTAGACCGCGGCGCCTGACAGCATCACGACCAAAACCCGCAAAAAATGCATGACCGTGACGAACGCGGTATCGGCCGAGAGCGCAAAGGCGATCAAGCTCATCTCGGCCAGGCCACCTGGGGCAATCGACAGAAACAGGATAAATCCGTCGAGCCCGGTCAGCCGCGCGAATATCATCGCAGTCATGACTGCCAAAGCGATCATCGACACCGCGGTAAGCACCGCGATCGCGATCGTGCGCGCCATCGATCTGGCGCTCATGCGGTCTGTGAACCGGCACCCGACACTGGTCCCGACGACGACCAGCGCGATCGACACTAGCCAAACCGGTACCGTGGCGTTGGTGATGCCGGTGGCGTGAAGCGATGCGGAAAGTATCATCGGTCCGATCAGCGGCGCGGCGGGAAGGCGCAATCTGCTGCTCACGCCGTAGCCAATCACCGCGCAGGCGACAAGGAGCGCGATCTCCAGCGGCGTCGAGGCGATGTGGGCGCCGCTCTGCGGCGTGGTCGGTACGGCCAGATTCTCGACATAACGGAAATAGAACGAGATCAAGGTCACGACCAGAACAATCCGCACTCCATGATTGAGCGGCACGATGCGGCCATCGCCGCCCATCGCCTCGCTGATCATGGTCATTTCCGTTAACCCGCCGGGGGTCGAAGAGAAATACGCGGTGGTCCGGTCGTAGCCGCCGACCTTTCGGTAAATCCAATAGGCGATGGTCATGGCGACCGCCATAAAACTGATTTGGATCAGCAGCGTGGCGCCGAACCGTCCTGCCTGCTGGACGAGTTCCGGCGTGAATGCGCTGCCCAGCAGGACGCCAATGACGGTGGCAAAGACCGCACGAAAACGGTTGGGTACGCGGACGGGCGCGCCGGCCAAGGCGGCAACCATCACCGCGATCATGGAGCCCAGCATCCAAGCCAACGGCAGCGACAAGAAATAGAAAACCGCGCCCCCGACCGCGCCGATGGCAAGCGCGACGATCAATCCGCGCGGGACGGCAGTGTTCATCGGTTGACGTAGCGGCCGAATCGAACGGCCGTCTGCCCGCGCTTGATCCGCCGTGTCGGCATGATCAACACGCAGCTGTCATAGGGCGTGACGATGGTCCGGGCGCCGTCGCGCGCAATCGCTGTCCCAGCCTGGGCAATCATTTCGAGGCCCTGGTACGCATCGAGAAATTGGAAATCGGCGCTGCCGACCGTCACCGCATCGGTCACCTCAACGGCGCGTTGTCCGTCCGGTGCCGGCCCCAGCCGGGATGCTAGCCAGTCCCGATCGACGGCATCGAACGCGCCAAGAAAACGCAACGCAGACTCGATCGCCACATCGCGGCTGGCGGCCATCCAATGCTGCCCGCATTCCACGAGGACCGACGTATGGTGCTGGTCCTCGTCGGCGAAATATCCGTAATCGCGCAGCCGTACACCTTCGGTATGGCCGGCATCGATGACGATATGCTGCGGCACACCCATAGCCTGACACAGGGCAAGACACTTGCGCGTCGTCCCGGCCAACGCTAACGGCGGGCTCGGCGTCTGCATGGAATGCAGGTCGAGCAGATGGTCGACGGTATCGATCAACGCGCGTAATTCCTTGGCCCGCGCCAACTCGCTTGACCGTGCCGCGCCGTCCAACACACTGGACGACCACAAACGATTGAAGTCTTCGTCCACAAAACGCGACGCCCCTGGATTGGCCGCGTCGAACGACTCATAGGCCGTGACGTTTGCAAAACTAAGGCTTAGTCGGCCCCGCGTCGGCGTCACGCCGTTGCGGAATAGGTAATCAAGCGCGTGGGCGCCGCAAACCTCGTTGCCGTGGGTCAGCGCGTTGATCAGCAGATGCGGCCCCGCGATCCCGCTATCCAATGTCGTGACATAGGGTATCGCCGTGTTTCCGGTATACGCCGAGATATCGACCGGCAGCAGGTCCAGCGGCCGGTCAGCGGGCGGCGCCGGGTCGCTCACGGAATAAATTGTTCGTTCAGAATGCGTTCTTCGAGGTTGTGCTCAGGGTCGAACAGCATACGCATGCGGCGCGCGCGGTCCTCGCGAACTTCAACCCACGAAACGTCGCGCACTTCGGTGTGATCCGCGACCGCACTCACCGGGCGCTTCTCCGGTTCTAAAACCTCAAAACGAACAACGGCGCGCTGCGGCAATAGCGCGCCGCGCCAACGCCGCGGTCGAAACGCACTGATCGGTGTCAGCGCCATAACATCGGCACCGATTGGAATGATTGGCCCATGCGCCGACAAATTGTAGGCAGTGCTGCCCGCCGGGGTGGCCAATAGGATGCCATCGCAGATCAGCTCGGGAATGCGCACGATGCCGTCCACCGAAATGCGTAGTTTTGCTGCTTGCCGGGTTTCGCGCAGCAGCGAGACTTCGTTGATGGCGAGCGCTCTCTTCCGCCGACCCTTGCGCATCGCAATCATTTCAAGCGGACGTAGTGAAACTTCCTCGGCTAGAGCGACTCTCTCCCGCAGTTTGTCTTCCCGGTACTCGTTCATCAGGAAGCCAACGGTCCCCTTGTTCATGCCGAAAATCGGCACGTCGCGCTCCATGTAGCGATGGAGGGTTTCGAGCACGAACCCATCGCCGCCCAACGCCACGATGACGTCGCCCTTGCTCGGCGGTACGTGCTTGTAGCGCCGCTTCAAGCGCGCAAGACCGTTTTGCGCCTCTTTCGAGCGGCTCGCGACGAAGCTTAGGGTCCTGAGTTCCGGCATGGGGCGGGGCGTCCGGCTGAAAGCGGCGGGAGACTGAGTATAGCGCAAGGGCAGGGCGGTGCCAGCCAGGGCAACAGCGTTGCGACCCGGGTGTGTCTCGCGCATCATGTCGGCCCGGTTGGAGATTTTCATCGATGCGTCATTATTTGCGGACTGCCGCAGTCTGTCTGTTCTTTCTTACTCTGGTCCCAGGTATCGCAACCGCCCAGGAAGGAAACGACCGCCACGAGGGCTACTACTATCCCGAACCGAAGAGCCAGGAGACCTACGTTGCGCGCGCGGTAACGCTGCCGCAGGCGTCGCGTCAGTCCCGCATCGGCTTTGTGACGGGCATGACCGCTCAGCAATTGCGCGCGCCGTATCCGCCGCAATTCGCGATCTTCGCCAAGGGTGACGGTGCGCAAAAGCTCATCATCGTGGGGCTCAACGAGTCGGCCGTCGGCACCGTCTACCGAGCCCGCGCACTACTGGCCCAACTCACCGCGCAGGTGCGCACCACCCAATTTTTTCAAGAAATGGGCGTGACCGATTTCTTCACGTTCTTCGATATGGCCAAAATGATGGGGTTCGAGCAGATCACGGTGTCCGACGGCGACACCTTTTCGCATCAAGTCTTGATCCGTTAGATCAGCCGCCGGTGACGCTCATATGCCGCTCGACTGCGGGCGCGGTGTGGCGTCGGTCGATGAAAAAGTCATGTCCCTTGGGCTTGCGCGTGATCGCTTCATCGATGGCGGCGTCCAGCGCGTCGTCACTGTCGCCGGCCCGCAGCGCGGTGCGCAGGTCCGCCGAATCGCCCTGACCCAAGCACATATACAACGTCCCCGTGCAGGTCAGCCGCACGCGGTTGCACGATTCGCAAAAGTTGTGGGTCAGCGGCGTGATGAAGCCAATCCGGCCATCTGTTTCTTTTACCCGTACGTACCGCGCCGGCCCGCCGGTCTGGTAGTCAATATCGTCGAGGTGCCACCGTTTGTTGAGGTCGGCGCGCGCCACCGAAAGCGGCAAATAGTCCGCCGAGCGGTCACCGTCTATGTCACCCATCGGCATCGTCTCGATAAACGTCAGGTCGAACCCTTGATCGCCGCACCAGGCGATAAGCCGGTCGAACTCGCCGTCGTTGATCTTGTTGAGCGCCACCGTGTTGATCTTAATCGCTAGGCCCGCGCGTTTGGCTGCGGCGATCCCGCGCATCACTTGGTCGAAGTCACCCCAGCGGGTAATGCGCTTGAATACGTCGGGGTCGAGCGAATCAAGCGATATGTTGACCCGCCGCACGCCCGCGGCATACAGCGCATCGGCGTAGCGGTCGAGCTGGCTACCGTTGGTCGTTAGCGTCAAATCTTCGAGCGCACCAGTGGCCAAATGCCGACCCAAGCTTTGAAACAACGTCATGATGTCTTTGCGCACCAATGGCTCGCCACCGGTCAGTCGCAACTTATTGACGCCCTTGCGTACGAACGCCGAACACAGCCGGTCAAGTTCCTCCAGCGACAGCACGTCGCGCTTGGGCAGGAACGTCATGTGCTCAGACATGCAATACACGCAACGAAAATCGCACCGGTCCGTCACTGACACACGCAGGTAGGTAATTTCGCGGCCGAAGGGGTCGATCATGGATTGCTTTCCGTTGCGGCGTTGAGCGTTATATATGGCAGTATATAACCCTCTCAAGGGCGGGCGTGTGGTTTTCTGCGCGCCCCGCGAAGATGTGACGCGATGCGCGAATTTGAGGTAGGCCCTAACCCGCACGACCCCCGGCTTACCCGGCGGGTGACGGGGCGTGACGAAACCGGAGCCGAGGTTGAAACCGCGGTCACCGTTGAGCGTCCCTTGACGGTCTATCTCAACGGCCAGGAAATCGTCACCATGATGACGATCGGCGACCATCCGAAGTGGCTCGCGGTCGGCTATTTGTTGAACCAGAACATGCTGCGGGCCGACGACCGGATCGACGCAATCGACTACGACGAGGAACTAGAGCTTGTCGTCGTGCGCACCCAGCGCCCGACCGACTACGAAGCCAAGCTAAAGAAGAAGACCCTGACCTCCGGCTGCGCCCAGGGCACGGCGTTCGGCGATCTGATGGAAACCTTCGAAGATGTGACGCTGGCGCCCGACGCCGTTCTGCGCACCGCATGGCTCGCGATGCTGCTCAAGAAAATCAACACCCAACCCAGCCTGTATTTAGAGGCGGGTGCGATCCACGGCTGCGTCTTGGCGCGCGAACAAACCCCGTTGCTCTATCTCGAAGATGTCGGGCGCCACAACGCGGTCGACAAGATCATGGGCTACATGTTTCTCAATAGCGTCACGCCGGAAGACAAGATTTTCTACACGACCGGTCGGCTGACTTCAGAAATGGTCATCAAGTGCGTCAATATGCGCATTCCGATTCTGGTCTCACGGTCGGGCTTTACGGCCTGGGGCGTGGATTTGGCGCGCCAAGCGAACTTAACCTTGGTCGGCCGCGCTCGCGGTCGTCGCTTCGTCGTGCTGGCCGGGCATGAACGCATGATCTACGACGCGCCTACGGGCGCCGAAGAAGAGCCCGAATCCGACCGGCGCAAGGGCGGTCGGTGAAGGCGCATCGTCACGTAGTCGGCGTTTTGCTGGCTGGCGGGCAGGCGCGGCGCATGGGCGGCGGCGATAAATGTTTGCAACGACTGGGCGGCGAAACGCTGTTGGCGCGCGCCATCGCGCGTGCCCGCCCGCAAGTTGATTCGCTCATTCTCAACGCCAACGGCGATCCCGCGCGATTTGGCGCTTATGGCATTCCGGTGGTACCCGACGTGATCGACGGGTTCGCGGGCCCGCTGGCGGGCATCTTGACCGCGATGGAGTGGGCGGCGCAAAACGCGACCGACCATGAAACCGTGGTCTCGTTCCCGACCGACGCCCCGTTCTTCCCAGACGATCTTGTGGATACCATGCTCGAGGCCCGTCGCCAGGCCGGGGCACTCTTGGCGTGCGCGGCGTCGCGCGGTCGCACCCATCCGGTTTTCGGCGTGTGGCCGGTTAATCTGCGCGCCGACCTGCGGCACGCGCTCGAACAAGGCGAACGAAAGATCGACCGGTGGACCGATCAGTATCCCATCGTGACCGTTGAGTTTTCCGGCGTCGACGTCGATCCGTTCTTCAACGCCAACACGCTCGAAGACTTGGCCCAGGCCGAACGCTTGTTGCAGGGGCCGACGCGTGAGTAAGCGGTCTCATGCGGCAGCGCCGCAGCTGCGGGTGCTGCTCGGGTCGGCAACCGCAATGGGGCCGGGCAAGGCAGCGCTCATCGACACAATCGCGCGCACCGGCTCGATCTCGGCTGCGGCCCGCGACATGGGTATGTCCTATCGGCGCGCTTGGGATTTAGTGGAGACCATGAACCAATGTTTTCGTCACGCGCTGGTCGAAACCGCGACCGGCGGACGAGGCGGCGGTGGCGCGCAGGTTACTGACTTTGGTCGGGAGGTGGTGCGCCGCTACCGGGTCATGGAGGGCAAGGCCGCGCGCAGTGTCGCGGCCGAAATGAGCGCGCTCGAAAAGATGATGCGCAAACCGGCGAGCTAGAGAAAGGTCGAACGAAAGCCGCAGTAGCTGGAGGTTCTTCTTAGAACCGGCGCATGCCGACGCGGCGCTCGTTTTCCTGAAACAGTTCCTCGACCGCGGCCAGGACATCCTGCCAAATACGTTGGCCGGCTGTATCACCCCGCCGCTCGAACCGACCAATGGCGTTGCGCGCCACCGAAGCAGCCTCGCCGCCATGAACATCGATCAGTTGGTCGGCAGTTGCGAACGTCAATTGATCGCCCATCGTGACCCTCCCCGGCCCAAATTAGTGGCGCTTAACGGGTCAAAACTAGGCGCTTTGGGGCAACCCGCGCTGTGCGCGCCGTCACACTTTGAGGCGTATTAGAGGCTGTGGGGGGGCACAAATCCGGGGAAATCCCAATTCGCGGGGCCCTAGCTGAGGTCAGTCGGCCAGGATCGGCTCAACATTTGCCGCGCAAAACTTGAACTCCGGGATTTTCCCGAACGGGTCAAGCGCGGGATTGGTCAACAGGTTGGCTGCAGCCTCGGCGTAGCAAAAGGGCATGAACACCATGCCTTCGGGCACCCCGGAATCGATCCGCACCGCCAATTCGATGGCGCCGCGCCGGGTGGCCAGCCGCACCCGCTGCCCGCCCTCAAGGCCCAAGGCCTCAATGTCGTTGGGCGCGAGATGGGCATGCGCCTCGGGCTCCAGGTCGTCCAGTACGTCGGCGCGCCGGGTCATCGCCCCGGTATGCCAATGTTCCAGCAGCCGCCCCGTACTCAGCACGAACGGATAGTCGGGATCAGTCGGCTCGTCGGGCGGAATGATTGCCGCCGGGACGAACCGCCCGCGCTTGGTCGGCGTCGGAAACCCGTCGCCGAATATGACTTCGTGCCCGGCGTGTTGCTCGTCGTCGCACGGATACGTCACCGCGCTCTCGCGCTCCAAGCGTTCCCAGGTGATCCCTTTGATTGAAGGCATGCAGGCGCGCATTTCCGCAAACACGTCGCGCGGATGCGGGTAGTCCCAGTCAAGCCCCAACCGCCGCGCCACCTCTTGGATGATCCACAAATCCTGTCGCGCATCACCGGGCAGGGGTAGCGCGTGGCGGCCCAACTGCACCCGGCGGTCGGTGTTGGTAAACGTGCCGTCCTTCTCCGGAAACGCCGAGGCGGGCAAGATGACGTCGGCATAGCACGCGGTCTCAGTTAGGAAGATATCCTGCACCACCAAATGCTGCAGCTTGGCCAGGGCCGCGCGGGTGTGGTTCAGGTTCGGGTCCGACATCGCCGGGTTTTCGCCCATGATGTACATGCCCTCGATCACCCCGTCATGGATCGCGTCGGTGATTTCCACCACCGTCAGCCCTATCTTGGGGTCGAGTTTGGCGTCCCACAACGACTCGAAACGCGCACGCACCGTGTCGTCCTCGACGTGCGTGTAGTCGGGGTAGAACATCGGGATCAGGCCGACGTCGGATGCGCCTTGCACATTGTTCTGGCCGCGCAACGGATGCAGCCCGGTACCCGGTCGCCCGATCTGGCCGCACATCAGCGCCAGCGAAATGAGACAACGCGCGTTGTCGGTGCCGTGAATATGCTGGCTGATCCCCATGCCCCAAAAAATCATCGCCGAGCGCGCCCGCCCATAGATGCGGGCGATCTCGCGTAACGTGTCGGGTGGTACGCCGCAGACGTCGGCCATCGCTTCCGGCGAAAACGCTTTCAGATGCTGGCGCATCGCGGCAAAGCCGTCGGTGTAGCCCGCGATGTAATTATGATCGACCAAATCCTCGTCAACGATCACATGCATGATCGCGTTGAGCAGGGCGACGTCGGTACCGGGCTTGAATTGCACCATATGTGTCGCGTGCCGCCCGAGCGCTTCGCCGCGCGGATCGAGCACGATCAGTTTGGTGCCGTTCTTGACCGCGTTCTTGAAGAACGTCGCCGCGACAGGATGATTGACCGAGGTGTTGGAGCCGATCACGACGATCACCTCGGTGTTCTTCACCTCGGCGAACGGTGCCGTCACCGCGCCGGAACCGATCGTCTCCATCAGTGCCGCCACCGACGAGGCGTGGCATAGCCGCGTGCAGTGATCGACGTTGTTGGTGCCGAACCCGGCGCGCACCATTTTCTGAAACAAATAGGCTTCTTCGTTGGAACCCTTGGCGCTGCCGAACCCGGCAAGGCCTGCACCGCCCTTGGTGTCGCGAATATCGCGCAAGCCTTTGGCGGCAACCGCCAGCGCTTCTTCCCACGTCGCCTCGCGGAAGTGGCTCAACGGGTTGGACGGATCGACATCAGGGTGGAGCGATTTTGCCACGCCATCTTTACGAATAAGCGGCGTCTTGAGCCGCTGCGGGTGGCTGACATAGTCGAACCCAAAGCGGCCCTTAACGCATAGCCGCCCTTGGTTGGCCGGACCGTCGCGCCCCGAAACGTAGACCAGCGCATCGTCCTTGACGTGATAGGTCAACTGGCAGCCGACACCGCAATAGGGGCACACGCTGTCGACCTGTCGGTCGATGGTCTCAAGTAGCGCGTCTTTCGCCGGCGCCAGGGCGCCGGTCGGGCAGGCCTGGACGCATTCGCCGCAGCCCACGCAGGTGCTGGCGCCCATTGGGTCACCCACGTCGAAAACAATTTGGCTGTGCGACCCGCGGTGGGCCATGGCGATAACGTCGTTGACCTGGACCTCGCGGCAGGCCCGCACACACAGCCCGCAATGGATGCAGGCATCCAGGCGCACCGTCATCGCTGGGTGCGATGGATCGGGATTGGGCCGCAATCCTGCCGGATAACGGCTGGTTGTGGTGCCGCAAGCGTCGGCCATGCGCCAAAACAGGCTATCTTTATCGTAGGCCTGATCGCGCGGCGGTTGGTCGGCGACCAGCAGTTCCATCACGCCGCGCCGCGCCGTTGCGGCACGCGCGCTCGCGCTGTGCACCGTCATGCCGTCGGTCGGTTTGCGGATGCACGCCGCCGCCAGCGTGCGCTCGCCGTCAATCTCGACCATACAGGCGCGGCAATTGCCGTCGGCGCGGTAGCCCGGCGCCGGCGAATAACACAGGTGTGGGATCGCCACGCCTTCGCGCGCCGCGACCTGCCAAATGGTTTCACCGTCGGCGGCCTCGACGTCGCGGCCGTCCAGCGTAAAAGTAATGCTCATCGCACGGCCTCCGGGAAATACCGCATCAACGTGTCGAACACGTTGGGTGCTGCTTGGCCTAACCCGCAGATCGAGGCATCGCGCATGGTCTGCCCAAGGTCACGCAGCAACGCGGCATCCCACGGCCCATCTTGCATCAGGGTTACGGCTTTCTCGGTGCCGACCCGGCACGGGGTGCACTGGCCGCAACTTTCGTCGGCAAAAAAGCGCATCAGGTTCAACGCCGCGCCGCGTACGTCGTCCTGGTCGGATAAGATGATCACCGCGGCGGACCCAATGAACGCGCCGTGGGGTTCCAGCGTGCCGAAATCCAGCGGCACGTCGCCGAGGCTGGCGGGCAGGATGCCGCCCGACGCGCCGCCCGGCAGATAGGCGGCAAAGGCATGCCCGTCCTGCATCCCGCCACAATACTGGTCGATCAGATCGCGCACCGTGATACCGGCGGGCGCGAGTCTGACCCCGGGCTCGCGCACCCGACCCGACACCGAATAGCTACGCGGACCCTTGCACCCGTTCGTGCCCTGGTCGGCGAACCAATCCGCGCCGTTCGCCAAAATGTGCGGGATCCAGTACAGCGTCTCGACGTTGTGGGCCAGCGTCGGGCGGCCGAACAGACCAACCTGCGCCGGGAACGGCGGGCGGTGCCGGGGCAGGGGCCGATTGCCCTCCATGCTTTCCAGCATCGCCGACTCTTCGCCGCAAATATAAGCGCCGGCGCCGCGCCGCAATGTAATTCGCGGCAGCGCCCGGCCCGACGCTTCCAACGCGGCAATCTCTTTGCGCAGCGTCTCGTGCACGTGCGGGTATTCATCGCGTAAGTAAAAATAGATGTCCTCGGCCTCGATCGCCCAAGCAGCAATCAGCGCGCCCTCGAGAACGCGGCGCGGTTCGGTCTCCAAATAGTGCCGGTCTTTGAAGGTACCGGGTTCGCCCTCGTCGGCGTTGACCGCCAGCACCCGCGGTTTGGGCTCGGCCAACACGAACTGCCATTTGCGCGCGGCGGGAAACCCCGCGCCGCCAAAGCCGCGCAACCCGGCCGCGCCCACCGTGTCCATGACCTGCGCGGCGCGCCGCTGCCCCCCAGCACACGCGTCGAATTCGGCATAGGCGGAATCGACGGCTGCTGTCCGGACCGGTGCCCGGGCAGCGGTATCGCCACTATCAATCGCTGCCCGCACCGCCAACGCCAATGCGCCGCCGATGTGGTTGCGGCCGACCTCGGCAACCGGTGCGGTATCGCAACGGCCCATACACGGTGCGCGCACGACACGAACCCCGGCCCCAGCCGCGCCCGCCACATCGGCGAATAGCTGCTCGGCCCCGGCCATCGCGCACGACAAGCTGTCGCAAATGCGCACGGTCAGCGGCGGCGGCGCCTCTTCGTCCTCGCGGTGCACGTCGAAATGCGCATAAAAACTCGCGACCTCATAAATCTCCGCCATCGACAGGCGCATGTGATGCGCCAGCGCCGCGATATGCTGCGCCGAAATGCCGTGATGCCGGTCTTGGATGCGGTGCAGATACTCCAACAACAAATGCCGGTTAGGCGTCTCGCCCGCAAGCACCGCCGCCACATCGCGCAGCGACTGCGCGCTTGGCTGACGCCCGCGCTCGGTCCGCCGGCCCTTGCGCCGGCCTTTACCGGGATGCGGTGCGGCTTTGGTTTCGGCCGTCATGCCAAATCGTCCTCGTCCAGCACCGTCAGGGTAATCACCTCGATATTGATCAGCTGTTTGCCGGCATGTTGAAAATTGACGGTCACCCGCATGCCCACCGCCGACTGAACTTGGCCGATGCCCCAGTCGGGTCGGTCGGGATGTCTGACATAGGCGCCCGGTTCCAACAGTAGCGTCACAACGGTCCACTTCCGGCGTTCTTCATAGGTTATTCTAACAGACCAGGGATTGAATTAGGTCAATCGGGGAACGCCATGGACGACATCGACTTCAGTCCAATGACATTCAGGATGGAAGAGTGTCGCGGTGGCAGCACTATTTCTCTCGGCAAGGGCTTGCGCGAACTGTTCGAGCCAGCGTGTGGCTTGAGCGCTTACCGGTTCAACGTCCGTGGGTTCTTTCATCTCTTGGTCCAATCGCTGATTTTACGCTGTTATCTAGACGTCTCCTCAGACCCCGTTGTTATCGTGCGACAACGCGCGCTAGGCTAACCCGCGCCACATTGGAGGTTTGCCATGAGTGCCGACACGTCACGCCCGACAGCATATGACCTTCTTGACGAGGGCACAGCCTTGCCAGCCCAAGCCACTTTTCGGTCGCTCGCAGAGGCGACCACTGAGGACTGGGCGGTAATTATCGAAAAAGGGCGAACAAAGAAGAACCACGTTCTTCGCCTGTGCCTCGAACATCTTGAGATGTTGAAGGAGCCACAACCCGGTTTTCCGATTGATCGTTACACG
>JAQBYN010000058.1 GCA_027622715.1 Pseudomonadota bacterium
TCGGTCATAGCTCATCCGCTTATCCTATCTTACCGAATATCCCAACGGCATTCACTGGGGATAGCCCAAGCTTCCAAGCTGATCGGGCAGATTATGAAACCAGCTCTCTGTTTTGACGCACCGGCTCCGGTTTGTTGAAACGCTCGTGGTCCCAGGCTTCGCCGTCATAGGTCGGGCGACGGCCTTCCTGCTTGCCGATATTATCCCCTTGGTGGATCAGCAGTTCAGGCACCCGAGGTCGCTTGCGCGCGCCTTGCACGTCGAGCCAAAGCCGCAGCAGCAGCCGCTTCTCGGCCGGGTTGCCGCTGTTCTGGAACGACGACCGGCCGTGCAGCATAGTCAGGTTGTTGGCGAAAACGATTTCGCCCGGCTCTTGAACGAACTCGAGCTTCACCTCCCGCGCCACTTCGTCCAGGAACTTGAGAGCTTCGAGCAATATCGGCGGCACTTCGGTGCCCATCTCTTTAGCCGCCGCTTCCATATAGCCTTCAACCCAGCGGCACGAAAGATATCCTTCCCGCGTCGAGAAGACCGGCACCTTGTGTGGCGTGTATGGCAGGTCTCCCGGCGCCTCTTCACCGCGCCGATGGTAGTTGAAGCCTTCATACAGCGGCTCAAGCAGCTCCGGCCGCCGCGTCAGGATTTCGTTGTGAATGGCGCTGATACTGGCGTACTGGCTTTCCCCGCCCGTCGTGGCTTTGCGCACGCTCAACATGCCAAGGAGGTCGTTCAAGTCGGTATGCAGAACGCAATAGTAGTTGTGGCGATAAGCGCGCTCCTTCGGATCCTCGTCCGAGTGGTCCATCACCTCGCCGAGGCGGTCGCCCATCACGCTCTGCGACACAGCGCCGCCGAAATACGTGCCCAGGCCGTAATACATCATGCTGATATCCTCAATCGGATACTCCTCCATCGGGAAGCCACGCAGCATGATGAACTGACGCCCATCCACAATAGCAGCGAACCAGCGCTCAACATCGTCGGCGATCATGCTGAGATCGAAGCCCTCGCGGGTCATCGTCTCCAACGTAAGACCGGCCTTTTTAGCCTTGTGCAACGCGTTCACGAACGCGTTCAACTGGTTGGCGGAAAGTTCCTCCGCGAAGTCCGACTTGGACCTGAAATCGGAGCCCTTCCAGGCGCTGGGATGATCGATGTGCTGTCTGATGATCGGAGTCGTCATGGCATACCTCTTGATCTACTCGAAATCATACAACGGTGAGTGGCAGGTTGTCTAAGTTGTACGTACAAAGTACCGGATTTTCTCGATCGTGTTTCGATGAGGTGCGTTCTTGTCCATCAGCGTCCATACTTCGACGGTCTTCTCGGTAGCGTGCCTCTGCAAGAAAGACGTGAACTTCGAAATGTCCGAACATAGAATTAGAAAGATCGAGGCTCGGGCGGTGAGATCGTTATGGAGTTCCCGACTTCTGCGGGCGAAAGAAGCGTATTCATGGAATCAGTGGCACTAGCCAACGCGTCATACTTGAAAAGGTAAGCGTTTACGACTTCAGCGATAGACAAGAGCATCGCGTCGATCAAACGACCGATGGCGGCTCCTACGAGGCGATTCGATGCGTCACCATTCCAAGATCATCACGGACGCCAGCGCATGGACTCGTGATTCGCTGCTGGGCACCGACGACTGGATTATTCAACTCGAGGATGTGCACAGGCGTGAGCTGGAAGCGGCCTTGGTACGTTGGCGGCGCCAGGGAGGCCTGCTTCATCAGGCTAATCCGGAGTCCTTTCCCTTGCCGAGTTGGCAAAGCGTAATCGCAACCGCGAAGCAGAGCATGCTCAGCATTGGTCTGGCATTGATTAGGGGGTTCCCCATCGACAACCACTCCGACGATGGCTGCGCCGGTATGTATTGGGGACTCGGCACGCACCTAGGGGTCGCCGTAACCCAAACCAACACCGGCGACCTGCTCATGCCGGTCTACGACCGCAAGTTCCGCGGCGAGACGACCGCTAAGTCGTTTGGATATGCGTCGGATCAGGAGCTCGAGTTCCACGTCGATCCGACCGATACCGCTGGTCTGTTGTGTATTCGCAAAGCGAAGCATGGTGGGGAGACGTGTCTTGCAAGCGCGACAAGCATCCACAATGAGATGCTTAAATCGCGCCCCGATCTCCTCGAGGCTCTCTATGACGGTTTCGTGTGGATGCGCCGCTATCCGGGCGGGGGGCGCGTCAGCGCGCCAATCCCGGTATTTGCATCTTCGAACGGAAAGGTACTTTCGCGGTTCCACCGGCGGTATATCGACACGGGTGCGGAAGTTGCCGGTGTCGCGCCGACTTCACTGCAGTGCGACGCGCTGGATTACTTCGCGTCGCTGACGACAAGGCGCGACCTGACTGCGGAAGTCGTGCTCCAACCCGGCGACCTCATACTTCTTAACAACTATTTGGTCGTGCATGCGAAGAAAGCGCAGTGCGACGAAGGAGACCCGCAGAAGGGCCGACTGCTCCAGCGCCTCTGGTTATACATGCACGAGTTCCAAGAAAATGACCCGAAACTTCGTCAAGAGCCCGGCAGATACGGGGTCATTGGCCTCAGCAGTGCCGAGTGGTGGGCGGGCAGGAGGCCGCCAGGCTGTGGTCTTCGGTGGGACTGCCCGTTGACCAGACCGACGCCGCGTTTGCGGCAGATTGGCCGGAGCTTGAGTTCGCCCGTTAGGAAGCCGGGCGACGATCGTCGTCAATCATTACAACGGCAGGTGCTTATCCGATGGGACTACCGCGGTTCGATCGAAGACGTCAGAGCCAAATAAGCGAAGCCTGCCCAGCGTCAGAGCGAATGCCGGCGTTACGTCAATCTGAACCGCCCCGGGATTGCCGGAGGCCCCAACTTCTGAGAAGAAGGGGCTATCATGAGCAAGACTACGAACAAGTTTTCACCTGAGGTGCGGGCGCGATCGGTACGGATGGTGCTGGATCACGAGGGCGAGCATCCATCGCGCTGGGCGGCCATCGTTTCGATATCGGAGAAGATCGGCTGCGTAGCACAGACCCTGCATGAGTGGGTCAAGAGGGCCGAGGTCGACAACGGCAAGCGGGCCGGCGTGCCGACGGATGTGGCTGAGAAGCTGAAGGCTTTGGAGCGTGAGAACCGTGAGCTGCGGCAGGCCAACGAGATACTGCGCAAGGCGTCAGCATATTTTGCCCAGGCGGAGCTCGACCGCCCGTTCAAGCGATGACCGCGTTTATTGACGAGCATCGGGATACATATGGGGTCGAGCCGATCTGCAGGGTTCTGCCGATCGCCCCATCCACTTACCACGAACGCGTCGCCCAACGCCGGGATCCAGCGCGGCTGTCGGCACGGGCCAGTCGTGATCAGGCATTGAAGCCCGAGATCATGCGTGTCTTTGCCGAGAACTTTGGGGTCTACGGCGTGCGCAAGGTATGGCGGCAGATGAGACGTGAAAGCTTCAACATTGCTCGCTGCACGGTGGAGCGGCTGATGTGCGATCTGGGCCTGCGGGGAGTAATCCGGGGCAAGCCGGTGCGTACCACGGTCAGCGACAAGGCAGCGCCTTGCCCACTGGATCACGTCAACCGGCAGTTCCATGCGCCGGCGCCGAACATGCTCTGGGTGTCCGACTTTACCTATGTCGCGACGTGGGCTGGGTTCGTCTATGTCGCCTTCGTGATCGACGTCTACGCCCGCTATATTGTTGGCTGGCGGGTCAGCCGCACAGCCCACGCCAGCTTCGTGCTGGATGCCCTGGAGCAAGCGATCCACGAGCGGCGGCCGGCCCATCGTGGCGGCCTCGTCCACCATAGCGACCGCGGAAGCCAATATATCTCGATCAAGTACACCGAACGCCTCGCCGAAGCAGGGATAGAGCCCTCGGTCGGAAGCGTTGGCGACAGCTATGACAACGCCCTGGCCGAGACGATCAACGGTCTTTACAAGGCCGAGCTGATCCATCGGCGAGGACCGTGGCGATCCATTGAGGCTGTCGAATACGCCACGCTCGAATGGGTGGACTGGTTCAACAATCGGCGACTGTTGGAGCCCATCGGCAACATCCCGCCCGCCGAAGCCGAAGAACGCTACTACGCCGTGATGGACGACGTACCCATCGCCGCATAACTTAAACCAAATGGCCTCCGGCAATCCCGGGGCGGTTCAAATAGCCGACGTCGCGCTCCTTAATAAGACAGAACGTGTATTCACACTGTTGCAGAAAGTGTCGCCGATGCGTCCTCACGTCGGGTCCCATTGAGCGAATGTGCGGCTTGTCTGAGGCTGTGCCTTTTCCGCCGCCAGCGGCCTCTAGGTAGCCATACAAAGAGCAGAAGTCGGGCGGTATCTCTGGCGCTTCTCGAAATGCAAAGAATGCCGCAATGAATGGGGACCGCGACCAATCCAAGAGCGGAGACGGGAAGCCAAGGTGTCGAAGGTACGCCATGTAGGCGTAGGTCCTCGGGTCAAACCTGTGAAAGACCCGTTGTTTCTCCAAATAATCTTCGAATTCGGTAGGATCGGGAACGGCCCATTCTTTGCCAGTAAGAGTCTCGATGTGAGGCTTTACCCTGACGATCGCAAGGTGGTGGGCCAATGCGTGATAATCCATCGATCCGGGCTGTCGCTCTAGAGTGGTATTGAGCGGCCATTCAGCGTTCGATTGGCCGCGATACAGCAATTCTGATACCCAACGAGATCCGGCGCGAGCTTTAATCATCGATCTCTGAGCCGAAATCTCTTTCAGCTTGGCCTTACAGGCCGCCCACGAACTTGCTTTGAAACAGTTCGTGGTAGAGCGGTTCAAGGCACCATCTTCGCTCGCCTCTTCACGGCCTGGGAATTCATCTCTAGCCATATCTCCAATCGCGGTAGTCTAATGTTGTGCGGGTTTGTGCAAACGTAGAGGCGGTCAAAACTGATGGGGCATCCAAATTATCTTCTGAGGTCTCAACGTGAACGTAGTATTTGAAAACACCTGCACCCTTTCCTCTTATCTCGAGGCTAACCGGATCGTTTACTACGTCAATCTCAACGTGGAACTGTTCTTGGCCGTAAGAATAATCAACCGTGCCGTCGCCTTTCTCCAATCCATGTTTCACTTTATTAACACGCAAGCCAGAGGATAGAATCCGCGGCGCCGTTTGACGTTGCGAAACATCGCGTATCGCGAACGTAGCTGCAAAAAGCGCCAAGACTGCCACCGTTACCCAATGCCACGGATACGGATCAGGCGGCAGATAGGACGGGAGCATTAATTCTTGCTCCCAGTAACGTCGAAATGCCGGGTAATCTCCGCCGAATCCCCAGCCATACAGCATGAGTGTGACGGCCCATGTCCATCGCAATAGAGGCGGCTTGGAGAAAGCTTGAAAGAGCAAGGCCAGCGTAGGACCAATCTGTGTTGCTCAAATTCTACACTAATCAATCTTCTGTTGCGCGTGCTTGAGGGGGATAGATAGGACTAATTACGCGATGAAGTTATTGCGAATGTGAGCATAACCGATTTCCCCTCCTCCGGATTCCCCGTCAGCGTCCGCATCTGCAGCGCGTCGCCGCTAAACCGGTCGCCCTTTTCGACCGAGTTGAGCCCGTCTACCGCGCCGGCGTAGAGCTCGGCCCATACCGGCAGGCGCGCGTCGTTCCTGAGATACGGCATCGCCTCCAGCATGGCGCCGTAGAGATACACATCCGGCGCATTGGCGAGCAGCCAGTTGGTGTCCGCATCGTCGGCCAGCGCGGTGAACGCCTTGTAGTAGAGCGACTTCAGCGTGTCCGAACTGGCCGGCCCGGCCACGATGTTCTCACTCTCAATCGCGCTCGCTGGCCACCTTTTCCGCCTCGGCGGTGAGCAGCGCCAGGCCGCCTCCGGATATCTCCATCGGCGATCAGGCCGAGCGTCTGTAGAGGCGTAGGCGCAGCGAGACCTCTATTTCTCAGCCCCGACATCGCAACCCATCAGCCGATCAGGCTTGGATGTCAATAAACTCATGAGACTCTACACCTAGAGAATTTCCAGATTGGGTTGGCTCGGACGGGGCAAGCGAATCACTAAATGCCCTAGCCACCGGTAACCGGGGGAAAGAATGCAACCTCATCTTCCGGACCGACCGGAGCGTGTCCCTTCGCATATTCTTGATTGACCGCGACGCGAACCACGCTGGGGTCGGGAAACGCTTCTGCATAGCCCGCCCCGCGGGTTTTCAGCCAACCGATCAGGTCGTCGACGGTTCGCACGGCCGCCGGCAGCGCAACCGTTTCTTCGCCGATGCCGGTTCGCGTTTTGAGCCATGCGAAATAGAGAATTTTCATGAAACGAGGGCTTTCATCGCGCGACTCTCTTTAGACCGCAAGCGACTCTTTGGGACTGCAAGCGAGCCTTTGGGCCGAGGAAACTTCATGGCGTTACCTCGCTAAATGGCAGGAAGTCGACCATCGCACCGGCGGTGAGATCGGTCATATCCTCGGGCAATTCCACCAGCCCGTCGGAGGCAACCAGTGACGTTAAAATGCCGGCACCCTGGCGCTCAAATTTCTTGACCGAAAGCATGCCGTCGGCATCCGCGACGAGGCGCGCCCGTATCCATTCGCGGCGGTTGGGTTTCTTGTGATGGTCAAAATCGGCACGTACTTGAAAAAGCGTCGGGTCAAGATCGGTGGCGCCTCCGAGCCGCAGGATCAACGGGCGCGCAAAGCGCACAAAGGTGACCATCGCCGCGACCGGATTGCCGGGCAGGCCGATGAAGGGCGTCGTTCCGATTTGACCCAGTGCCAGCGGGCGGCCCGGTTTGATTGCGAGGCGCCAGAAGTGGAGGTGCCCCAGTTCCTCGACGGCCGGCTTAATGTGGTCTTCTTCGCCCACAGAAACCCCGCCAGAACTAACCACGACATCGGCATTGGCGGCAGCGCGTTCGAGCGCGTTGCGAATTAGGGGCCGTTTGTCCGGCAAAATGCCGAGATCGTCGACCTCGCAGCCAAGTCCTTCGAGCAGCGCGAGCAGGACGTAGCGGTTGGCGTCGTAAATACCACCCTCACTGGCCGCAGTTCCCGGCTCATAAATCTCGTCGCCCGTCGAGAACAAGGCCGCCCGTAGCCGACGCCGAACCAGCAGCGCGGCCCGGCCGATCGACGCCGCCAGCCCGATATCCTGCGCGCGCATGCGATGACCGCAGTTGAGAATTATGGACCCCAGGCGGACGTCCTCCCCCGCATGGCGGCAATTGGCACCCAACTTGAGCCCGCGTGTAATCGTGACCGAAACGTCGCTCTGTTGGTTCCCCGTAGCGCCACGGTCTTCGGCGGAGATCCTTTGGCAATCTTCCTGCATCGCCACGGTGTCACAACCGCGTGGCAGGATGGCCCCGGTAAAAACCCGCACCGCCGTTCCTTGTTTCATCGGTGCCGCGAGGGGGTGGCCGGCGGCTGCGCGACCAGAAACGGGGAGGGTGGTTGCATCCGCATCGTGCGCGAGGTCCGCAAACGCGAAGGCGTAGCCATCTACCGCGGCGTTATCGTGGGCCGGCACATCGCGATCCGCGACGACATCTTCGGCCAGGATTCGGTTCTGGATTTGGCGCAGGGCGAGCGTCTCGGTCCCGGCAATCGGCCCGGTACGTGCAGCGATCAAGGCCAGCGCTTCGGCGGTTGTCATCAATGCCGTGCCGGTGGCGAAACAGTCGTTGCTTAGCTGCGCCACGCTTAGGCCCGCCCAGGCGTCGATTGCGGGTGCGACTGCGATAGCTGCAACAGGCCGCACCAGTCGATGATGAAGTCAGCGATACCAACAACGTCGTTGATGTCGAGCTGCGGCCGGTCAAAATCGAGCATCGGGTGGTCGGCGGCAACGGCGATAATGTTGGGATCGTCGGGTGCGAGGAGCGGTTTGCCGACAACCTTTCGATGAACTTCGAGCTTGTCGAAAGCTTCCCGTTTGAAACCTTCAATGAGGAGCAGATCGACGGGTTTCATTTTTGCCACGAGTTCGTCGAGGGCAGCCTCTGACCCGTCCTGGTTTTCGTGCATTAACGCCCAGCGATGTGCGGAACTAACCATCACTTCGGTGGCCCCGGCGGCGCGGTGTTCGTAGGAATCGCGGCCCGGCTCATCAATGTCGAAGCTGTGATGCGCATGTTTCAGCGTGGAGACGATCAGTCCCCGCCGATTGAGTTCGGGCAGCAGTTTCACCACCAGCGTGGTTTTGCCGCTGCCTTTCCAACCGACAACACCAAACCACTTCATGGCGCGGGCATGCCTGGTGGAACAGCCAATGCGATCAGCCAATCCTGCCGGCTGATTTTACCGGCGGCTTGGTAAGCGATTTGGCGGACGGTTTGGCCGGCGCTTTGGCCGGCGACTTGGTTGCGGACTCGGCCGCCGGAAGGTCGGCCATGTTGGTGGCCGCGTCCGTATCGTCAGCGCTAAGAACAGAATGCAATCCGGCGCGGAGGTAGTCATAGCCCGTATAGAGCGTCAACAGCGCGGCGACCCACAATCCAACGGTGCCAATTTCG
>JAQBYN010000059.1 GCA_027622715.1 Pseudomonadota bacterium
GCATGCGCCAAGGATCCCGGTTCGCGTCCAGGGTTATAGAAAGCGCGTCGCATCGACGATGACGTCGGCGAGATGGCGTGCGTACGAAGGGCGGAGAAAAACGCGGTAGGTTGTGGGCGCGGCGAGCGGGTGGATGATGACCTGCGCCTTGGCCAGCATGGTCTGGACACAGCGGTCGGGCCCAAGGTCGCTTATGTCGAGGCTGGTGAGCGACGAAAACAGGGACACCGCCTTTGGACCGCCAACATCCAGCGCGATGCGATTCGACGAAACATCGACGATCGACGCGTGTTTGCCGGCCAACCCGGCCGCGAGATCACGCGCCGTGTCGTTGGTGTCGTGCTTGGGGACAACCAGCAGCCACTCGTCAGGCCCCAGGCATAGCGACCAGGATGCACCGGCTGCGACGCAACGGTTGGTCGGCCCGGTTACGTCAAGGCCGTTGCACGCTGCCGCTACCGCTTGGGCGATTTCATGATCAAGGCCGCGAAGGTTGATTTGGCCGAGCGGCGGCACGACGGACACAGTCAGTCCGTGCGCAGCCAAATCGGCGAACATTGGCGGGTCGTCGCCCAAGGGACCCTGACCCTGAACGACCCTATCCATCGCGTCTAGTTCCGTCGGGATCGTAAAACACTGTCGGGCCGATTCGGGCGGCGATCGCATGGCCGTCGGCGACTGCATAGACCGTCTCGCCGGTGCGCCTAAACCCGTCGCGCACCAGCGCCAACGCGATTGATCGTCCGAGCACCGCGCTGAAATAACTCGAGGTGACGTGGCCCTCCATCGGCACCGGAGAGGATTGTGGCAGGCGAACATCGGCGATGTTCGATTCGCTCACAATTTGCGCACCTTCTGGAATCACGCGCGACGGATCGCTGGTCAATAATCCGACGAACTGTTTGCGGTCTGGCCGTGCGGTATCCGGCCGTGCAAGCGAGCGTTTGCCGAGAAAGTCCTTCTTGGTCGAAACCGCCCAGGCCATCCCGAGATCGAGGGGCGTGACGGTCCCGTCGGTATCCTGACCAATGATTGGGTAGCCCTTTTCCGCGCGGAGAACGTGCATCGCTTCGGTGCCATAGGGGGTGATACCGAAGGCGGCGCCGGCTGTGATGGCCGCCTCCCACACGTGCCGCGCGTCGTGCCAAGGCACGTTGATCTCGAACGATAGTTCGCCGGTGAAGCTGATTCGGAACACCCGCGCCGCGACCCCCGCGACGACCACCTCCTGGTAGGACATGAACGGGAAGTTTTCGGCGTCCAAGGCTGTGCCGGGCGCCAGGCATTGCAGAACCTCCCGCGCACGCGGGCCGGCTAGCGCGATAGTCGACCAGTGGTCGGTGACCGAGGTGCAGTAGACCTTTAGATCCGGCCACTCGGTTTGCAGCCACTCCTCCAACCAATCGAGCACGGCAGCGGCGTTCCCGGTCGTGGTGGTCATCAGAAAGCGATCTGGCGCAAGCCGGGTTGTGGTGCCGTCATCGAACAGCATGCCGTCTTCGCGGCACATCAGCCCATAGCGGCTCCGACCGACACCCAGCTTTGACCAAGCGTTGGTGTAGACACGATTGAGAAACGCGGCGGCGTCGGCACCGACAATCTCAATTTTGCCGAGCGTTGACGCATCGAGAATGCCGACATTGTTGCGCACGGCGAGACACTCGCGCGTCACGGCTTGATCGAGTGTCTCGCCGTCTTTGGGATAGTACCAAGGTCGCTTCCATTGACCGACGTTCTCGAAAGCCGCGCCAGCGGCGACGTGCCAGTCGTGGAGCGCGGTAACCCGAACCGGGTCAAGCAACGCGCCCTTTTCGCGCCCTGCCAGGGCGCCGAACGTGACGGGCAAGAATGGTGGGCGGAAGGTGGTGGGCGCCAAACGCGCCAAGTCTCCACCGGTACGCTCTGCGATATTGCCGAGCGCGTTGATGTTTCCGGTCTTGCCTTGGTCGGTGCCAAATCCTGTCAGGGTGTAGCGTTTGACGTGTTCGGGATGTGTGAAGCCCTCGCGCACGGCAAGGGACACGTCGGCCAGTGTTGAGTCGTTCTGAAAATCGATAAAGCATTTGCGCTCGGCCGATGGCGCTACCGGGACCCGCCAGAACGCCAACGGAGCGTCGCCCTTGGGTTCATCTGGTAGTTCGGCGGTAAGGCCGCGCGGCGCGGGTTTCCCGAGCGCGGTTGCTGCACTAGAACCGGCCCGCCATCCGCCGGTGATTGCCGCGTCGACACCGGTCTCGCCGCACAATGCCCCGGCGCACCAGGGATCTGCGGGTCGGCGATCCGGGACGAATGCCGCCATGCCGGGGTCGTAGATGAGCTTGCCGCCCTGCTGAGAGAATAGGTGAACCGCCGGCGACCAGCCGCCCGACATAAGAAGCGCATCGCAAGCGATCTTTTCACGGCGCCCACCGTCCAGTGCCGCGATCGTGACGCCGCGAACGGCGCTACGGCCACGGACATCGACAACGACGTACCCTTCCAGAACGCGGATGCCCTCATGCTTCGCCAATGCCACCGCGCCGCCGGTAAGGTTCGCGCGAACGTCGACAATGGCGGCGATGGCCGCGCCAGCCTTCTTCAGGGCGATCACGGTCGCATAGGTCTCGTCATTGTTGGTGAACGCCACAACGTTACGACCGACGAGAACGCCGAAGCGGTCCAAATAGGCGCGCGCCGCGCCCGCGAGATAGACGCCGGGCCGATCGTTGTTAGGGAACACCAGCGGGCGTTCGATCGCGCCGGTCGCCAACACAACCTGCTTCGCCCGGATGAGCCATAGACGTTGACGCACGCCAGCGCGGGCTTCTTGCGGTAGGTGATCCGAAGCGCGCTGAAGCGCCGCAAAGTAGCCAGCGTCATAGGCGCCGAACACCGTGGTGCGGGTGAGGACGGTTGCGTCCTGTTTGACCACGCCAATTGCTACGTCGATCCATTCTTTGGCAGGCGAGGCAGCTAGGCCTGCGGCAAGTTCCGGGTTGTCCTCAATGAGGACGACGCGCGCGCCGCTGGCGCAGGCAGCCCGCGCGGACGCCAACCCAGCAACGCCCCCGCCAACGACGAGAACATCGCACTGAAGGTGTCGCTGATCGTAGTTTTCCGGATCCGCTCCGACCGGGGCCCGGCCAAATCCGGCCATCCGCCGTAGGAACGGTTCATAGAGCCGATCCCATAGAACGCGCGATCCGAGAAACGTCTTGTAATAAAAGCCCGCGGGCATAAACCGCGCCAAGAGGCCGAAGGCGGCAAACACATCGTGCGACAGTGAGGGCCAACGATTGACGCTGGTGGCCGTCATGCCGTCGTAGATTTCGACCCGCGTTGCCAGCGCGTTCGGTTCGCTGTGGGCGCCCTTGCCGAGTTGGACCAGCGCGTTCGGTTCTTCGAAACCGGCCGACAAAATGCCGCGCGGGCGGTGGTATTTGAGGCTGCGCCCAACGACGCGCACGCCGTTGGCCAAAAGCGCCGACGCCAACGTGTCACCAGCCAAACCGGTATAAGCGCGACCGTCGAAGGAAACCGCGATGGGTCGGGTGTCATCAACCCAGTCGCCGCCGCGCGCTCGCACGGGCGGTGCGCGCAGGTTGGCGGGGCGGGTTGCCGTCATGGCCCCTCCTCGGGCTCGGTCGGAGCGCCGGCCATAGGATAAGTGCGGCGTATTTCGTGGGTGACGGTGTGGCGTTCGACGTTGAACCAGCGGCGGCATCCGGCGGCGTGCACCCAGCGTTCGGCAAACCAGCCCTTGGTGTTGCTGCGCATGAAGAGATAGTCCGCCCATTGCGCATCGGTTAGCTCGGCGGCCTTTTCGGGGCGGGCAATGTGGGCCTCGCCGCCTGCGTGAAATTCAGTTTCATCGCGGGGACCGCAATGGGGGCAATCGATCAGGAGCATTTGATCCGCCTAATGAGCGACGGCTGCCGCGCCATGTTCATCAACCAGCGCGCCGGTTGAGAAGCGGTCCAAGTTGAAGGGCGCGGCGAGCGGATGGGGATCTTCATGGGCAATGGTGTGCGCGAAGATATGGCCTGAACCCGGCGTGGCTTTGAAACCACCTGTCCCCCAGCCGCCGTTGAAATAGAGACCGTCAATGGGCGTCTTGCCGACGATCGGCGATGCATCGGGGCTGACATCGACGATACCGCCCCAGTTCCGCATCATCTTGAGGCGCGAGAACATCGGGAACAGCGCGATCAGGGCGCCCAATTGGCTAGTGACGACTGGCAGACTGCCGCGCTGCGCGTATGAGTTATAGGAATCGATCCCGGCGCCGATCACCAGTTCACCTTTGTCGGACTGGCTGACGTAAACGTGCACGGCGTTCGACATAACCACGCAGTCGAGCACCGGCTTAATCGGTTCGGAAACCAGGGCTTGCAGGGGATGGCTTTCCAACGGGAGGCGGAACCCGGCGCGTTCGGCCATGACCGACCCGTGGCCGGCAACAACGATCGCAACTTTAGGAGCCCTGATCGCGCCGCGTGTCGTCTGCACGCCGGTCACGCGGCCACCCTGGATATCGAAACCGGTGACCTCGCAATTCTCGACGATATCGACACCACGTGAGTCGGCCGCGCGGGCAAAACCCCAGGCGACCGCATCGTGCCGCGCGGTGCCGGCGCGGCGCTGAAGCGTCGCACCTAAGACGGGGTAGCGGAGCGATTCGTCGGTGTTAATGAGTGGACAGAAGACCTTCACGCCGCCGCGGTCGAGCCATTCGGCATCGACACCATTGAGCTGGTTGGCGTAAACGCGGCGCCGGCTGTCGCGCACTTCCTGGAGAGAGTGGGCCAAGTTGAGGACGCCGCGCTGGCTTAGCATGACATTGTAGTTGAGGTCCTGGGACAAATCCTCCCAGAGCTTCAGCGAGTGTTCGTAGAGCGCCGCGCTTTCGTCCCACAGATAGTTTGACCGCACGATTGTCGTGTTACGGGCAACATTGCCGCCGCCGAGCCAGCCCTTTTCGAGCACAGCCACATTCGTGATGCCGTGATTGCGCGCCAAGTAGTAGGCGGTCGCCAATCCATGCCCGCCGCCGCCGACAATGACGACGTCATAGGCGTCCTTGGGCGTCGCCAATCGCCACTGACGGGACCAACCTTGATGCCCGCCAAGACTTTTGGCGAGAAGCGCAAACGCCGAAAATCGTTGCACGGTGCTGTCTCCGCCCTCTAGCCGCCGGCGCGTAGCGCGCGGTTCAGATGGTCGATGCAGGGGTCGCAGGACTTGCCGTCAGCAAATGTCGAATCGCGATCTTGCCGACATTCATCCAATCCCGTTGCGGCGGCGGTTTTAAGAGACTCCATGGTCGTTCTCCGGTCGTCGCGAACGGGTCAGAGCCGCACAATAGCGCGCAACAGGGCATCCCAATAAGCATCAATATCCATCATCGAAACCTTCTCGCCGGCGTTTCTAGGAAATTGTCGCGCCTACCGCGTAAGATCGCAGGACAATCCGTCGCAGATCTATGGCGTGCCGGGCAGCGGGACTGTTCAATCTCCTATCAAGGATGGTCTAACACATACTTCGATTGAATCCCGTCCGCGAGCCGGATGAAACTTGGGGTGATTTAATTGGGCCAAAACAAGTGCTGCTAGAACGATTCCTCCGTCAAATCGTCCGGCAAGGGACGTTAACCCTCGTTGACGGTCGAGGGCGGCGGCGCCAGTTGGGCGACGGTGACACCCCGCGGTGTACCGTGCGTATTGCGCCCGACCTCCGCGAATTCCGGCTCTTGATCAGTCCGCCGATTTTCCTGGCCGAGGCTCTTATGGACGGCAAGGTTTCGATTGAGGAGGGTTCGATCGGCGATCTGCTTGAGATTCTTCTGCGCAACTACCAGCACCTCGAACGCCACCCGATTGCCCGCATTGCCCGCATTGCCCGCACCATCGGCCGCCAGGGCCGCCGCTTGCAGCAATACAATCCGCTACACCGGGCCCGGCAAAACGTCGCCCATCACTACGATCTTGGCAACGAGCTCTACGACTTATTCCTCGATGACGACCGCCAATATTCGTGCGCTTATTTCGAAACGCCGGATGACACGCTGGAGGACGCCCAATTCAAGAAGAAACGGCATATCGCCGCTAAGCTTTTACTGGACGTGCCGGGACTAAGCGTTCTCGATATTGGATCGGGCTGGGGCGGCATGGCGCTTTACTTGGCGCAGGCCGCAGGATGCACCGTCGAGGGGCTGACCCTTAGCACCGAACAACAGGCGCGGAGCTCCGAGCGCGCCGCTACGGCCAGCCTGTCAGACCGGGTCCACTTTCATCTGCGCGATTACCGCGAGGAGACAAGAACATTCGACCGGATCGTCTCCGTCGGCATGTTCGAGCATGTCGGTAAGCGGCATTACCGTGAATTCTTCGACAAGATCAAACACCTGCTGAATGACGATGGCGTTTGTCTCCTCCATTCCGTCGGCCGGTTCGACGAGCCCGCGCCGGTCAATCCCTTCATCCGAAAATACATCTTCCCCGGCACCGACATCCCTGCCCTTTCGGAGGTGATGGCGGCTGTCGAGAAATCTGGATTGTTCGCCACCGATATTGAAGTCCTGCGCCTGCATTATGCCGAGACCCTGAGCCACTGGCGGGCGCGCTTTAACCAAAACCGGGATCGTATTGCCGCGCTGTACGACGAAAGATTCTGCCGCATGTGGGATCTCTATCTAACGTCGTGCGAGCTTGGGTTTCGGTACAGCGGACTGATGGTCTTTCAGATCCAGTTGACCAAGCAACTAGACGCCGTGCCGCGGGTTCGCGACTACATGGTCGACTGGGAACGCGCCCAGACACCGCCCCAAATGCCCGCCCACGAGTAGGCTTTTGCGCGGGGCTCAAAAGCGGACCGGGGCGCCCGATTCCTGGCTGCGCAAGACGTTTGAGCCGCGGCGCCGCGGGCTAGCCTGGTTCGAGGGTGACGTTTTGCTGGGTCCCCGACACGATGATCCCACCGCGATCGCCGACCGTGATGCTCTCCTGCCGGTCGAGATAGGCCGGCGGCAGCTCGCGCGCCGTTTGCGTGCATAGCCATAGCCGCAATAGATGCCGTTTGCGCGCGGGTTGATCGGGCCAATCTTCGAACGCCGTTCGGTCGTGAAGGACCTGGTAGTTGTGCAGGAACTGTATGTCGCCCGGTTCGAAATCCATATTGAGATGGATGTCTGGATCTTCGGCGAGCTCCTGAAACAGATCGAGTGCGGCAATTTGTAGGTCAGTCAGTGGCGGCACGCCCGGTAGCCGCTGCGCCGAATCGGTGTAGGGCCGGGTAAATTGAACCGTGAGCAATCCTTGAAACCAACTGAAGACCGGCAACCGGTACCAGGGTTGTTTGCCGGCCGGCACCTCGCCGCGCCGATCAATGTAGAAAGGAAAGAACAGCTCTCGCGCGAGATCAGGTCGTCGCTTGTTCATTTCGTTATAGATCGTCACCGAACTGAGAATACTGCTTGCCCCGCCGGACATTGCTTTTTGCAAACAAAGAAGCCCGACGAGGTCGCATGAGTCGGCGTGGTAGTTTTGCCGCGCGGTCGTCTGATAAATCCGCGCGGTCGGATCGTCGATCGATCGCGACAGATCGATAACGTGACCAAGAAGATCGCCGCGCGCGTTCTGTGATCGGGCGCTACCAAGATGCGCCCCGATCCCCCAATAGGCTCGCGCGACATGGTCGACATTTGACGGATCGACCGGCAGCCCACGCATCAGTACAAAGCCCCGACCGTCGAGCAATTCGGCCAACACTTCCTTCAGCCGCGGGCCTAGTCTTGGGAGCGGAAATTGTGCCTGCCCGATTTCCTTGATGGGGAGCGACTGGCTTGCCTGTACGGCAGCCTCGATCTCGGCGAGGTCATCGGCGGTGAATCGAAAAATCCACTCGTCGGACGTTAGGTAGTCTCGCCCGTACCAAGCAGACGGCCCCGCAATTTCGTCGGGTGGCAACGAAACGTTGTCATTTTGCTCAGGTGTCTTCGTCGGTTCCTGACGCACGTTTCGCACTCCTTGCGCGGTTCGGGCGCGGCTCGCCCTCAGCCCGCAGGATAGCAAAGCCGCGCGACGTTGCCACCGGATTCTCCGGAATTGTCATGCCAGCAAACCAAGGCGAGGCGATCATCGCCAGCTTCGATGGTATCGGATCGCGACGAGAACATGGCCTAGCACGGGCGCCTTGAGTGTGGCGAGCATACCCAAGGACGCAGGCATACGTACAAACCGCGGAGAAAAACCTAGAACTGGGCCGAGAGCTGATCGACGCAAGCGTCTGCGACAGCGCGATTGGGCTCGGTCGTGCCGGGAATGGTTGCCCAACCGGCTTCCATCAGGA
>JAQBYN010000060.1 GCA_027622715.1 Pseudomonadota bacterium
CCGCCCGCGTCGATTCCTTCTTCAGCTTGATCGAGCCGATCTCCGTCTACGCCTAACGTCCGCCTCCTCCGCCATCCGTGATAAAAGTGTCTATGACGGGGACGCGATGACACGGATTTGCATTTATGGTGCCGGCGCAATCGGGGGTCATCTCGCTGCCGCGTTGGCGCGCAACGGCACCGCGGATGTCAGCGTCGTGGCCCGCGGCCCGACCTTGGCTGCGATCAAAGAACGTGGCCTGACGGTCGAGACCGGCGGCAAAACCATCTCAGCACGGGTCGCGGCCAGCGACGATCCCGCCAGCTTCGGTCCCCAAGACTTTGTCATCGTCACGCTCAAAGCGCCCGCCGTGCCGGGTGCGGTGCCTGGCATCAGCGCGTTGTTGGGCGACGATACCGCCGTGGTCACCGCGATGAACGGGATGCCGTTCTGGTATTTCTACGCGCATGGCGGCCCATGGGATGGCCACCGGCTCGACGCCGTCGATCCGGGTGGGCGGCAATGGAACATGATCGGGCCGCAACGCGCGATCGGCGCGGTGGTCCGGATTGCCGCCGAAGTCGTTGCGCCCGGCCTGGTGCGCCACACTCATGGCGATCATTTCGACCTCGGCGAGCCAACCGGCGGCGCCACCACTCGAACGGCGACGCTCAGCCGCCTGCTCGAGCAGGCCGGGTTCAAGGCACCGGTCAGCACCGATATCCGAGGCGCCATCTGGTCCAAGTTGTGGGGCAATTTGTCGTTCAATCCGGTCAGCGCCCTGACCCACGCCACCCTCGATGTCTTGGCAACCTCGCCGCGCACGGTGCCGGTGCTACGCGCGATGATGGTCGAGGCGCAGGCCATCGGCGAAGAATTCGGGGTGACCTTTCCGATGGATGTCGATGCCCGCATCGCCATGGCGCAGTCCGTCGGCCCGCACAAAACCTCCATGCTGCAAGACCTAGAACGCGGCCGCCCGATGGAGATCGATGCGCTGACGGGTGTCATCGCAGAAATGGGTCGCCTCGTCGGTATCGCCACCCCGGCGATCGATGCGGTTCTGGCCCTAACGCGGCAACGAGCGCGCAGCGCAGGCGGCTATCCGAGCCTTTAGCGCAGGCGCTGGATCACATACTTGATGAAGGCGTCGTCGACATGCTGTTGGCTGGCGCCGCGCCAGGCGTCGTAGGCGGCGGCGTCACTGTCGAAAATACCGCGAATGTCGAGCGAGGGCAGATCGACGAACCGCTCGCCCGACGGATCTTCGACGCGCCCGCCATAGACCAAAAACAGCGGTTGTTCGGCGCTATCGGTCGTCGCGGGCTTTGAAGTGGGCAAGACGCTCATGGATGCCCTGTACCTAGTGGCCGCAGACCGGTTTGACAACCGCCCGCCATTGCATGCCGCCCCGCCGCTCCCGATACTCGCGGGCTCTCGGGGAGGAACGGTATGAACGATTCAGTGGCCAGCGTCGGCGAGGTATTTGTGGCGGCTCTCGCCGACCACGGCATCGACTATTTCTTTGGCAACGCCGGCACCGACTTCGCGCCGGTGATCGAAGCCTTCGCCAAAGCCGCCGCCTTGGGCCGGCCCGCGCCCACGCCGATCGCCATTCCACACGAGAACACCGCGATGGGCATGGCGCACGGCTATTTCCTCGCCACCGGCCGGCCGCAGGCGGTGATGGTGCACACCACCGTCGGCACCGCCAACGCGGTGTGCGGCTTGATGAATGCGTCGCGCCAGAACGTGCCCATTTTGTTATTCGCGGGCCGCACGCCGATTGCCGAGGCCGGCGCGTTCGGGGCGCGCAACCGCATCATTCAATGGGCGCAAGAAGCCTACGACCAGGGCGGCATGGTGCGCGAATATGTCAAATGGGATTACGAGTTGCGCCGTCCCGATCAGGCAGCCGCCGCCGTTGACCGCGCGATGTCCCTCGCCATGAGCGAACCGCGCGGCCCGATCTATATGACGCTACCGCGTGAGGTGCTGGCCGCGCCGGCGGCCGCTGGAACGATGCCGCGCGCCACGACCCCGGCCAGCGCGCCCGGTCCGGACCCCGACGCCATCGCCGCGGCCGCCGATATCCTGGCGGGCGCGAAAGCCCCGCTGATTGTCACATCGACCGTCGGCCGCTACCCGGGCGCGGTCGCCGAATTGACAGCCCTGGCCGAAGCGTTCGCCATCCCGGTGGTGACGCATTGGCCGCGTTATTTATGCTTCGCAACGGATCATCCGCTGCACGCCGGCTTCGCCCCCGGACCGGCGCTGGCTGGCGCCGACGCGATCCTCGTCGTCGATAGCGACGTCCCGTGGATTCCAGCGATCGAAGGCCCTGCGGGGGGCGCCAAAGTGGTCCAACTCGGCTTCGATCCGCTCTATGGCGATTACCCGATGCGCTCGTTCGCCGCCGACGTCGTCATCAATTCGGCACCGGCAGCGGGCCTGCGCGCGCTGGGTGCCGCGATGGCCGACCGGCCGGGGGGCCGCGCCGCCGACATCGCCGCGCGACGCGATGCGTTAGCCACCGCCCATGCCGAACGGCGCGCCCAAAACACGACCGCCCTGGACGCCGTCAAGGACGCGGCCCCGATGAGCCCCGCCTGGGCGACCCACTGCATCGATCGCATCAAAGGCGACAACGTAATCTTGGTGAATGAATCGCCGCTGCAACAAGAACACCTGACGCTGCGCGACCCCGCCAGCTTTTTTTCCAATAGCCCTGTCGGCGGTTTGGGCTGGGGCATGGGCGCTGCGCTGGGACTCAAACTCGGCGCACCCGACAAACTGGTGATCGCGGCCGTCGGCGACGGCGCCTATATGTTCGGCAACCCGACCTCGGCGCATTTCGTCAGCCGCGCGCTCGGCCTGCCGGTGCTCACCGTTATTTTCAATAATCAGATGTGGGGTGCGGTGAGCCGCGCGACCAAGTTCATGTACCCCGACGGCTATGCCGCCAAAAGCAACCAAGTCCCGCTCACCTTGCTCGACCCTTCGCCCGATCTCGAACTGGTGGTAACGGCATCCGGCGGTTATGGCGTCAGGGTCGACGATCCAACCAAGCTCGAAGCCGAACTCGCCAAGGCCCGCGACGTGGTGCTCAACGAAGGCCGCCAGGCCGTGGTCAACGTCATCACCCAAGGGGTTTAGGCAAAGGCCCTACCACGCCCCGTGGTGCGACAAGTTGATCATGGTCCCGTCGGGATCGCGTAGGAACATCTCCCACACCTCATCTGGTACCGGGAGCACCAGCTTGGTCGGCGGGCTGATGATGTGCACCCCGGCAGCCTCCAGTTTCGGCAACAGCGCTTTCAAATGATCGGTCCGGATCACCAAGCAGGGCTCGCCGAACCGCACCTTGGTGGCTGGCGGCGGGTTCTCCAGCGGCGGGTTGGCGCCGTGCACCTCGGCCAACCCGATATTGCCAATCGCCGTATCGGCCGCGCGCAGGATGATAATGCGCATCGAGTCGCAATGCTGGCCCAGGATGTCCGACGCGCCGGGATTGGGAATGTCGTTGTCGATCCACACCGTCAATCCTAAGAGATCGCGGTAAAAGCCGAGGGCCCGTTCAGCGTCGCGGGTAAAAATAGTGGTGCGGGAAACCGGGGCAATGAGCGCCATGGGTGCGTCCTCCATTGGGCAAGAGAGCCTGCACCCTACCTTAGCAAGCCCTCCGAACGCCGCGCGAAAGACGCTTGGTCCCAATTTGGGACTATGTTATCATGGTACATGCGGGTCATCGCCCTCAGCACGTTGAAAACATTTCTGGAGAACGACCCCGCATACGCCGACGCGGTCGACCCCGTCATGGCTTGGTACCGGCAGGTTCGCCGGGCCGATTGGGGGACGCCCGCGGCGCTGAAACGGGATCTACATACCGCAAGCGTTCTCAAAGACGGGCGCGTCGTTTTCAATATCGCCGGCAACAAGTATCGGCTCGTTGTTTGGATCAACTATTCGTACCGCGTCGTCTACATACGGTTCATCGGCACCCACCGCCAGTACGACCGCATCGACGCCCAAACCGTGTGAGGAGAGGCCCATGAACGTCGCACCGATCAAGACCAAACGCGACTACCAGCGCACGCTCAAGGAAATCGAACGAGTGATGACCGCAGTGCGCGGCACGCCCGAGGGCGACCGGCTCGATGTGCTCGTTACGTTGGTCGAAGCATGGGAAGCGAAGCACTATCCGATGGACTTGCCGGATGCCATCGAAGCGATCAAATATCACATGGAACAAGCCGGCCTCGCGCCCAAAGACCTTGTGCCGTTTATCGGAAGTCGCAATCGCGTCTACGAGGTGCTCAACCGTAAACGGCCGCTCACCCTCAAGATGGTTTGGCGGCTGCATCGGGGACTCGGGATTCCGGCGGAGTCTCTGATTGCTCCCCGGGAGGACGAGGCAGCCTGACACTCTCAAAGGCCCGCGCTTGTCGCCGCGCGCCCGCCGCTTCTAGAGTGTCCCCCAAATCTCGCAGACGGAGCGGCGCCATGTCGACCATCGCCACCCTTGCCGACCTCGAGGCCCTATACGACCGACCGGGCGACGCCTCGCTGGTCAAAGAGACCGATCGCATCGTGCCCGCCTATCAAGCGATGATCGAGGCCTCGCCGTTTGTGGCACTCGCGACCAACGGTCCCGGCGGGCTCGATTGTTCGCCGCGCGGCGACGCCGGTAGCGTTGTGCGTGTGGCGGACGAGAAAACCGTGATGCTGCCCGACCGCCGCGGCAACAACCGCATCGACAGCCTGCGCAACATCGTGCACGACTCGCGCGTCGCGCTGTTGTTTCTCATTCCCGGTTCGGGCAACACCATGCGGATCCAGGGTCGTGCAGCAATCTCAGTCGACCCCGATTTGCTCGCGTCGTTTGCGATCGAGGGCAAACAACCGCGCTGCGTCGTGGTCGTCACCGTTGATACCGCTTACTTTCAATGCGCCCGCGCCGTTCTGCGTGCCGATCTATGGAACGCAAAAAAACACGTCGACCCCAAGACCCTGCCCAGCGCCGGCACCATGCTTGGCCAAACCAGCGACGGGCGCGTCGGCGGCGCCGACTACGACAAGGCCTGGCCCGCCCGCGCCAAAACGTCGATGTGGTAGCGGAACGGTCCACGCGATACGCTGCCGGGACCCTCTTCGACTGAGGGACCGCACCTCAAGGGACTAGCCGATGTTCGCCCGCCTTCGCGTCACCCTGCGCCGGCCTGAAATCCTGCTGCTCATCCTGGGCGCGGGCGTGCCGATTTCCTTCGCGACGTGGCAGGGCCTACTAAACAACTTCGCGGTCGAGCGCGCGCAGTTCGGCGGCGTCGAGATCGGCATCCTTCAGTCCTTGCGCGAAATTCCGGGCTTCCTCGCCTTCGCCGTCGTTTTTCTGCTGTTGTTCGTGCGCGAGCAAAAGCTCGCCTATGTCTCGTTGCTGTTTCTAGGCATCGGCACGGCGGTCACCGGTTTCTTCCCGACGATCGTCGGGCTTTACATCACCACCGTCGTCATGTCGCTCGGCTTTCACTACTACGAGACCACCGCGCAATCGCTGTCGCTGCAATGGTTCGATAAGAAAAACGCTGCGCTGTGGTTCGGTCGGATCATCTCGGTGGGTTCGTTCGCTGGGATCGTCGCCTACGCGTTGATCTATGTCGGGATCGAAATGGCGGGGCTCGACTTCAAATGGGTCTATCTCGTGGGTGGCGGCATTACCGTATTGCTGGCCGTGACGGCCTGGATACTGTTCCCGGTCTTTCCGGCCAAGGTCGAACAGAACAAGCATCTCGTCCTGCGCAAACGCTACTGGCTTTATTACGTGCTGGTTTTTATGTCGGGCGCGCGCCGCCAGATCTTTGTCGTGTTCGCGGCCTTCATGCTGGTCGACCGCTTCGGCTTTGACGCCGGCACCATCGCCCTGATCTTTCTGGCCAACAGCGCGCTGAGCATGGTGTTGGCGCCGCGCATCGGTCGGCTCATCGTTATTTGGGGCGAACGCAAAGCGCTGACGGTGGAGTATATCGGCCTCATTGCCGTGTTCGTGGCCTACGCCTTCGTGCGCAACCCGGCCATCGCCATCGGTCTGCACATCGTCGATCACGTGTTTTTTGCCATGGCGATTGCGATGAAAACCTACTTCCAAAAGATCGCCGACCCCGCCGATATCGCGCCGACGGCAGGCGTCAGCTTTACGATCAACCACATCGCCGCCGTGGTGCTGCCAGCGGCGTTCGGGGTGCTGTGGCTGGTCTCGCCGGCGGCGGTGTTTCTCGCCGGCGCGGCGATGGCGCTAGCCTCGCTCGGCCTGTCGCGCCTGGTGCCGCCCAATCCCGATATCGGCAACGAAGTGGTGGTGTTCGGCCTCCGCCGGCCCGCCCCGGTCCACGCCGCGGAGTAGCGTCGGCCGCTTCGCGCCCGCCAGTGGGCGTGGGCGTGGTATCCTTTGGTCATGCCACCGCGCAGCACATCGAGACGCGCCGACCTTGGCGTCCCGCCCGCAAAGCCGATTCGTCGACGCAAGCCGCATGCCGCGCGCGAGGCAGAATTGTTGGACGCGGCGGCAACATTTTTTGGCGAGCACGGTTTTGAAGCCACGACCCGCGCTTTCGCCGATCAATTGGGCGTGACGCAGGCGCTGCTCTATCGGTACTTCCCGTCAAAGAGTGTGTTGATCGATCGCGTGTTCGCCGAGCGCATGAGCGGCGGATGGGATCCCGCCTGGTCGGATTTGTTGGTCGACAGACGTCTATCGCTCGCTGAGCGACTGACGCAGTTCTACACCGCCTACCAAGGGCGGGTGACGGAAACCGGCATGCGTCTGTATCTTCGCGCGGCGCTGCAGGAGACCGGAAACCGGCCGCGCCGCTACAGCGCGCCGTTAACCGACACTATCCTTCAACCAATCGCCGGCGAGTTGCGCCACCTGGCCGACCTACCGCCGTTCGACGAACGCCCGATGGTGCGCGGCGAACGCGAGATCGCCATGATGCTGCACGCCGCCATCGTGTTCCTAGGCATTCGGAAATTTGTCTATCGCATGCCGATGCCCGACGATTTATCGGACGTGATTGGGCTTTACGTGCGGACGTTCGTGGAAGGCGCTGCCATCGAACTCAAAGCGCTTCACGGCCCCGACGCGCCGCAGTCGCTCGGGGTCGAACAACTCGACCGGCGCCATGCCGCGGCGCGAAAGAAAGCTAGCGCGAGAAAAGAAACCCCGAATAAGTGAACGTGTAGTCGACAGCTTCTTGGCCCTTGTGGCATTCCAGACAGCCCGTCGTCGGCCGGTCGATCCGTTCCCCGTTTGCGCGGAACATCGCGTATTCCCACTCGCCGTTGCGCAGCGCCTCGCCGTACTCGCTACCCCAACCGGCCTGCTTTTCCATCACGAACACGATGCCGAGTTCGTCTGTCGGGACGAGGCGCCCATTCGCATCGCGCACCGGTTCCTCGCCGTTGAGACGCACTTTGTGATCCTCCATGACGAGGACCGTCCCTTGTGTCGCGCCTGGTTGGCCAGCCTTGGCGGCCTGAAGTGCATCTCGATTGACGTACATGAACCGAACGATTTTGCGGTCGTCGCGATCGATCCGTTCGAAGATAACGAAGTCGGTTTGGTAACCGACCGGAAACGCAACCTTCTCGGGGCCAGCGGCGGCAGGCAGCGTGGTGAAGATTGCCGCGGCAAGCAGGGCGGCGATGCCGAGTCGCAGGGTGGTCATGGTTCCGGTCCTTTGCGCTGAAGGTGACGAACGATCATGCGCCGCCCTTTATTAAGTTATCAGATGACAATTTAGTGACCCGCCTCTTGACGTGGCCACATCGACACCTTATTTAGCAGTTATGTTAATTAATGATCTCGTTAAGTGGTGAGCCAAGCCGACCCCCTCAGCGCCACCTTCGCGGCGCTCTCCGATCCAACACGGCGCGCCATCTTGGCGCGGCTGGCGCAAGGACCGGCGACCGTGGGCGAACTGGCCGCGCCATTCGCGATCTCGGCCCCGGCGATCTCGCGTCACCTCAAGGTGCTGGAACACGCAAAGCTGATCCAGCGGATCAAGGAAGCGCAGTGGCGCCGGTGTAAACTTGAGCCTGCGCGCCTGCACCAGGCCGCCGAGTGGATGGATCAGTATCGCCAATTCTGGGAGGCACAATTCGACTCGCTGGCGCAGTTCATCGACACCCTGAAAGAAACTGATCGGCCCCCATTAGGTAGTCCGGTTTGAATGTTAGTGCATTGTGTCCTCCGTCGCCATTGCGGT
>JAQBYN010000025.1 GCA_027622715.1 Pseudomonadota bacterium
GTCGATCGAGATGGCGGCGCGCTACGGCATGATCGCCGCCGACGATACGACGTTCAACTATCTGCACGGGCGGCCCTTCGCGCCGAAAGACGCGGTGTGGGATCAAGCGGTCGCCTATTGGCGTACACTGCCCACCGACGCCGGCGCGACATTCGACCGCGAAGAAACAATCGACGCGACCAAAATCGGGCCGATGATCACCTGGGGCACCAGCCCGCAGGATGTGATTGGGGTCGACGGCACCGTGCCTGACCCGGCTGGCGCGGGTAGTGCCGAAAAGAAGGCTTATCTGGAACGCGCGCTGGCCTACACCGGATTGACCCCGGGCCAGCCCATCGAAGACACCCCGATTGACGTCGCCTTCATCGGCTCGTGCACCAACGCCCGACTGTCCGATCTACGGGCGGCGGCGCGGGTGTTGAAGGGCCGCAAAGTCGCGGCAGGGGTTCAGGCGTGGTGTGTGCCGGGCTCGGGCCTTGTCAAACGGGACGCCGAGGCCGAAGGCCTCGACAAGATATTCCAAGAGGCGGGTTTTGAATGGCGCGAGCCTGGTTGCTCGATGTGCGTCTCGCTGGGCGGCGACAAGTTCAAGCCGGGCGCGCGGGCGATCTCATCGACCAACCGCAATTTCGAAAACCGCCAGGGCGTCGGGGTGCGCACCCATTTAGCCAGCCCCGTCATGGTCGCCGCTGCCGCGGTGACCGGCAAGATCACCGACATTCGCAAAATGACGAGATGAGCATGACCGAAAAATTCACCACCCTGCGCGGCACCGCGGTGCCGCTGCTGCGCGCCAACATCGATACCGATGCGATTCTGCCGAGCCGTTTCCTCACCCGGATCAACGAAACCGGCAAAGATGGCTTCGGCGGATTCTTGTTCGGGGATTGGCGCTTTGAGAAAGATGAGAAAACGCCCAAACCCGAATTCATTCTTAGTGCGCCCGAATACCAGGCCGCCAAGATTCTGCTGGCCCGGGACAATTTCGGCTGTGGCTCGTCGCGCGAACATGCGGTGTGGGCGTTGAAGGGCTATGGCATCCGGTGCGTTATCGCGCCGTCGTTCGGCGAGATCTTTTTCAACAACTGTTTCAAGAACATGGTGTTGCCGGTGGTGCTGCCCGAAGACGCGGTCGTTGGCATCGCCGCCCAGGTCGACGCTGGACACCGCGAGCTGACGGTTGATTTGGACGCGCAGACCGTCACCGCACCGGACGGAACGACCCACGCCTTCGCCATCGACGCCGCGCGCAAGGACGCCCTCCTCAAGGGTCTCGATGCGATCGGCGTGACGCTGGCCGGATGGGACAAAATCAAGGCGTGGCAAGACGCCGACCGCGTCAAGCGGCCGTGGAATTATTTGGACTAACGCAGGTGAACAAGGACGCCAAATACGAAGCCGGGTTTCGCAAGCTTGAGGAAATCGTTGGCACCAAGACGGCCGAAGCTGCGCTGAAGGCGTTCGACGATCTCGATCCCGACATCGGGCGCTATATGACGGAGGTCGTCTACGGAGATCTGTATCAACGGCCCGGGCTGGACCTGAAGACGCGCCAACTTTGTACAGTGGCGGCGCTGACCGCGCTGGCATCGTTCAAACCGCATCTGAAAACGCACATTGACGGTGCGCTGACCGTTGGCGCGACACCGGCCGAGGTGATTGAGGTTATTCTGCAAATGGCGGCCTATGCCGGATTCCCGGCGGCAACCACGGGGCTCGCCGCCGCCCGCGAGGTTTTCGAGAAACGCGGACTCAAGCCGCGCTAGTCGATCAATGTGGCGCGGTCGACGACGGTGACACCGTCGTCCACCCGGTCACCGGGATGCACCACCACCGTCTCGCCCTCTTCGATCCCGGAAATGACTTGCGCCGCCACCGCGTTGCGCCGGCCGATCTCCACCGCACGTTTGCGCGCCACGCCGTTCTCGACCACGAATACCGACCAGGCGCTGTCCGTTCTGAACAGCGCGCTAACAGGCACCGTGAGTGCCGCGCTGTCGCGCCAGAGTTCGATGCGGGCCTCCACCCGGTAGCCGTGACCGAGCGGGCGCCACATGTCGGGTGGATCGGCAAGGTCGAGGATAATATTGACCCGCTGTTCCTCGATGCCGAGCGCCGATATTTTGGTGAACGCGAACGGTTCGATGCGGCGGACTAGCGCGTTGAGCGCGGGCTCCCCGCCCCACTCTTCAATCGCGGCAGGCGCGCCTTCGCGTACTCGCACGGCATCCTGGGACAACAGGTCAACGACGATTTCGAGGTCGGTTGGATTGCCGATTTCGATCAGCGGCGTCCCGACTGGAACCACCCCTTCGCTTTCGCGCATGATTTGCAGCACGTTGCCGCTGACGGGCGCCCGCAAAACGATGCAGCATTCGCCGTTGGCACCCGGCCCCTTGCCGTCCGGTAGCATCAGCATTGCCCTGGCGTTCTCGAGTTCGAAAGTGCGGACGCGCAGGGCTGCCGCCGCTTCGGCGAGAACCGCCTGCCGGGTACGCATATCGATCTGCGCGCGCTCCAACGCGCGCGGCGAAATCGTATCGCGCGCCGCCAAGGCTTCGGCGCGATCGAGCTCGGAACGGGTAAATTCAAGTTCGGCCTGGGCGCGCGTGACCGCCGCCTCGGCCAGTCGTTTATTGGCGTCGGCGGCGCGCACCGCCGACTCGGCCTGACTGCGCGACCGGGCGTCGAGAAACACCGGGTCGCTCGGCTCGATCCGAGCCAAAATCGTCTCCCCTGCAATGACCGAATCGCCGACATGACCTTCAATCCGAAGCACCCGACCGGCGATCGGCGCCGACACGACATACATGTCGCGCACGCGAGTCACGCCTTCACCTGAAACTGTGACGGCTAGATCGCCGCGCGCAACTTTTGCCGTATCGACCGGCACCGCTTCGGGCCACATGAGAAACCCGATGACCCCCGCCGCAAGGCCGCCCGCCACAACGGCGGTCACAATGGAGCGAATCTTCATGGTCATTCCCTCGTTTTCAGGACAGCAATAAGGTCAAGTCGATCAATGCGACGGCGCACGATTAGGCCCGAGATCGCGGATGCCGCGACAACAAACAGAATGGACACGCCATAGGTAGAACGATCGACCACCAGCGGCATGCGAAACAGCTCGTTGCTGATCGCCAACGTCAGAGCCCAGGATAAGAGATAGCCGATGGCGCAACCAACCGGCAACGCGACCAGCGTCAGCACCGCGCTTTCGCCCAGCAGAACCCGCGAAACCTCAGCGCGCGAGAAACCCAACACCCGCATCGCAGCCAACTCGCGCGCGCTCCGACAGGCTGATACGCGCGCTGTTGTAAACCACGCCGAAGGCAATGACCGATGCAAAGCCAACGTAGAAGGTGACCATAATTGTGATGGTCTCGGCGAGCGTCTCGCGCAAAGGGCGCACCGCTTCGCTCAGAAGGGCCGTGCCGGCGATCATCGGCGTGGTCTTGATTCGATCATAGAGGGCGTCGATCTTGAATCCATCGACGATCAGGTTTGCGCCACTGATCTGCGGTCCCTCCCTCAACAACGCGTTGAGGGTCGCTATTTCCATGTAGGCCGGCGCGCCGACGTAAGATTCAATAACCTCGGCCACCCGCACGTCGGCGCGGGTGCGACGCGCCTCCAACACTTCGACCGACACGATGTCACCAGCGGAGACGGCCAACGCTTCGGCCAATGTCGACGACAGGACGAGCCCCTGCTTGGGCAGGACGATCGGTCGTAAATTTGTATCGAGAACGCGGCTGAGATCGTTGACCGCCCGGAGCCCGATAATCGCCTCACGGCGGCTGCGATGACCAGCACGCAGCATGGTCGGGACGGCGCGATAGGGCTCGACGGCGAGGACACCCGGAAGCGCCGCGACATCCGTCATGGCCGACGCCGACAGCGGCTCGACAAAAGTGAGGGTGATGTCTTGGCGCGCCTGCCGTTCAAACTGAACCTCGATCAGCATTTCAATCGAATCCAGCCAATGCAACGCCGAAACCAGAAGCGCAACCGCCATCGCGATGCCGAGCGAGGTCAACGCACTTCGGAACGGCCACCGTGTCAGATGGCGGATCACCATGCGTCCGGGCGCGCGCAGCAGCCGCGCGATGCCCAAGAAATCGAACCACCCTTTATAGTAGGCGGTCGGCGCCGGCGAGCGCATTGCCTCGGCGGGCGGCAACTGGACGGCGCGCCAAACCGCAGTCACGCCACCGACCAAGCCGGCAACGACGCCGACCGTGATCGCGAGCGACAGCACCGCGCCATGAACCTGCTTGAGCAACAACGGAAAATCGAAAAACTCGCCATAAATATTGGTCATCACGCCAGCGAGATAAGTGCCGACTGCCGATCCAACCACCGTTGCCACCAAAACGACAACAAAGACGAGCTTCAGGTAGTGCAGCCCGACGGCGGTGCTGCCGTAGCCAACCGCTTTCAGCAGGCCAACTTGCTCGCGCTCCGTGGCAATCAGCCGGGACACCACAATGTTCAGCAAGAAGGCCGCGACCGCGAGAAAAATAGCAGGGATGCTGCGCGCCATGAGCTTGAGCTCGTCGATCTCGCCGGATAGGAAAAAATCCGATGTCTGATACTTGCGCGCATAGGCGCCGATCCCGCCATAGGGCGCGAGCAGGCGATCGACAGCGGCGATCACATCGTCGACCGGAACCCCGCGCTGAACCGACAAGCTGACATCATTAAAGGCGCCGCTCAGGTCGTAGGCCGACGCCAACGCATCGTGGCCGAGCCACAGAATTCCGAAATGGCGGTTATCCGGCATCAGCGTGCCGGGCGGAATGGTGTAGAGAAATTCCGGCGACTGCGCGATCCCGACCATCGTCAGGGTTCTTTTGCGCCCGTTGATGATCGCGCCGATCGCATCCCCGGTTTGTAGCGCGTGCGCCTCGGCAAAGGCGGCGGCCGCGACCATCTCATCCGGTGCGCGCGGCGCAGGAAGACGGCCGACCTGCAAAAACAGATCGTTGAGGAGTGGCGCGCCGCGCCTGGGGAGGGAGACCAGGCGGGCGCTTGCCGGTTCGGACATGCCCGGGACATCCAAATTCACGTCAACAACGACGCGGGGTGCGACGGCGTTGACCCCCGGGATCGCCGCGAGGCGCGCCACAAGAGATTCTGGGGCGCGTTTGACGTGCGCGAAGACATCGGGGAACCGATAGCGCTCGTAATACGCATCGCGCGTCTCCTCGAGATTGCGCATCGTGGTCAGCGCCATGACGAAAACCGCGATGCCCGACGCCATGACTAACGCAATGGCCAACACCTGGCTCCACAACCGGCGCAAGTCTCGCAGCATTTTGCGATCAAGCATCGCGGCCTACCACTCGATCTCGCGCGGCGGGCGACGGGACGCGTTGCGCACATCGGAGGCGATCTGGCCGTCAAAGAACCGGACGATCCGGTCACCCATCGCGGCAATGGACGCGTTATGCGTGATCAGCGCGCAGGTTGTTCCCAATTCGCGGTTGACCCGCTCAATCACTTCCAACACCAAGACGCCGGTCTCGGAGTCCAGCGCACCGGTCGGTTCGTCGCAGAGCAGTACTTTGGGCCGTTTTGCGACGGCGCGGGCAATCGCAACGCGCTGTTGTTCACCGCCTGAAAGCTGAGCAGGGAAATGATCGAGACGATTCGACAAGTCCACTAGGTCCAACGCTTCTTCCGGGCGCATCGGATTTTTCGCCAATTCGGTGACGAGTTCGACATTCTCGCGGGCCGTCAAGCTGGGAATCAGATTGTAGAACTGAAAGACAAAACCAACATTGTCGCGCCGATAACGCGTGAGGCCTGCCGCACTGAGTGTCGTTAGGTTGAGGTCGCGAAAAAACACCTCGCCATCGCTTGGCGTATCGAGGCCACCGATGATGTTCAACAGAGACGACTTACCGCTGCCCGACGGGCCTAGAAGCGCGACGATTTCCGACTCGCCGATGTCGAGATCGACGCCCCGCAGGGCGTGAACTTCCACGTCGCCGGTGCGGTACACCTTGGTCAGGTTCCGAGTACGAAAGGTAGGCAGCGTCCCGGTTGGTGTGGCAACGCCCATATCTAGATCGGCCATGTCCTTAATGTAGGTCCATTTGCAGGCGCGCCCATGATACGAATCAATGGCCCGCTTGACCCGGCCGGAAAGCCCCCGTCAAATGCGGCACAACAAGAAACGAGCGGCAGGGAGAGTGCAATGAAGGCGATCGTTCTACACAAGAACGGCGGCCCGCAGGCCATGAAGTACGAGACGATCCGCACCCCGGAGCCGGGCCCGGGCGAAGTTCTGATTCGGGTCTACGCCGCAGGCGTCAACCATGTCGACATCGACATTCGCAACGGCATTTCCGGGATGGCGGGGAACTTTCCCCACATACTGGGGGTCGATGCCGCGGGTGAGGTCGCCAAGGTCGGCGACGGGGTGCGCCAATGGAAAAAGGGCGATCGCGTCGCGCCCCACTTCATTCTGAGTTGTGGTGTTTGCCAGAACTGCATCTCGGGCAAAGAAAATATCTGTCTCAGCTTTGGCATTCTCGGCGCCACCCAGTGGGGCACTTATGCCGAGTACGTGAAGGTGGGCGCACATCATTTGGTGGCGCTACCGGACAAGCTCGATTACGACCAAGCCGTCTCAGCCTACGTGCCGTTTGCGACCGCGTGGGAAGCGCTGATCGAGGTCGGCAAACTGCAGGCCGGCGAAAACGTTCTGATCAACGCAGCCAGTAGTGGCGTCGGCTCAGCCGGCATTCAGATCGCCAAACTGGCCGGCGCCCGTGTGCTGACGACATCGAGCTCCGCGCAAAAACTGGCGCGCGCCAAGAAACTCGGCGCCGATGTCGGCATCAACTACCGCACCCAAAAAATCGGGGCACAGGCTCGCAAAATGACTGGCGGTCTGGGTGTCGATATTGCGCTGGAAATGGTTGGCGGCGAAACGCTGAAACAAACCATCGATGCCCTCGCCCCGGGTGGCCGCATCGTTACGGTCGGCGCGCATGGCGGCGAGCAGGTCGACTTCGACATGATCGAGTTTTTCCGCAAACATATCTCGATGCACGGCTGTGGCCGCTCAACAAGAGCAATGGCCAGTCACGTCCTGCAACTCACCGCCGAAAAGAAATTGAAGCCAGTTATTCACAAACGCTTCGCCCTGAAAGACGCGCCCGAAGCCCACAAGCTGATGGAGAGCCGCAAGTTCTTCGGACGCATGGTGCTGAACCCGTAAGGCGCAACACAAAGGATCCTATCCGATGGTAAGTAACCCGTTCGTCGATCAGGACGTTCCCGGCCCCAAACGAAACTACGTTGGCTATGGCCGCGATGTGCCCAAGGTGCGCTGGCCGAACAACGCCCGCGTCGCCGTCAACATCGTCCTCAATTATGAGGAGGGGTCGGAATACACCCATCCCGCCGGCGACAAGAAGAACGACGGCCTGACTGAAATCCCCTACATGATGGATCCGCAATACCGCGATCTCGCCGCCGAGTCGGTATACGAATATGGCTCACGCGCCGGCGTTTGGCGGGTCCAGCGTTTGGTCGACGGCTACAAAATTCCGATAACGTTCTTTGCCGCCGCGACGGCGTTGGAGCGCAACCCTGAAGTCGCGGCGTGGCTGAAGGAATCTGAACACGAACCGTGCAGCCACGGTTGGCGCTGGGAAGAAGTGTGGACATTGTCCCGCGAAGAAGAAAAGCAGCACATTCAGTGGGCGATCGAGTCGTTCAAGCGGACCGTCGGTCAGCGCCCGCAGGGCTGGTATTGCCGCTACGGACCATCGGTGCATACGCGCGAGTTGCTGGTCGAAGAAGGTGGCTTCGTTTACGACGCCGACGCCTACAACGATGACCTCCCCTACTTCCAAGAGGTCAAAGGAAAACGCCACCTGATCGTGCCCTACAGCTTTACCTATAACGACGCGCGGTTTGTATTGGCGCAAGGCTATGCCTCGCCCACCGATTTCGCCGACTACCTCAGGCGCGCATTCGATACCTACTGGGAAGAAGGTGCCGAACGGCCACGCATGATGTCCATCGGCCTACATCCCCGGATGATTGGACAAGCGGCCCGCATTTCGGGGCTGAAGGAATTTATCGAATACGCCTTGAACAAGGGCGACGTTTGGTTCGCCAAGCGGCTCGACATTGCGAACTGGTGGCTGGAACACCACGAAGAGTTCGAGGCCTAGGTCAAATCTCGCGAGAGAGGATTGGCGCCTTGCGTAGGTGCCAATCTGTTTCACGCTGATACGCGGCGCCCGCGCGCAACAACGCGGGTTCGCTCCACCACGGACCTTCGAGCATCACCCCAATGGGCAGATTGTTGGCGGTGAGCCCGCACGGCAATGAGATTGCCGGGGTGCCCGACAACCCAGCGCCATAGGTGAACTTGGTCGCGTCATGTGTGGCATCAAGAAGTTTGCGCGAATCGAGAATTGGCGCAGGTTCGCCCGGCATGGTTGGCGTCAGGATCATGTCGACCTCAGAGAAGACCGCCTCCAACGTGCGTTTCCAGATTTCCTGGCCGCGCATCGCGCGGGCGTAATCGGTGCCGGTGTGGACGAGGCCCGTCTTCATGCGTTCGAGCACGGCCGGCGAAATCATTTCGGGTTGTTTGTCGATTACCTCGGCGAAATGAGCGCACAGGTCAGAATAGATCATCGTGGCGGCCCAGCGGTGCGCCGTCTCCGCACCCGCAATCCTGACTTTGTGCAGCGTCGCGCCAAGGCTCTTGAATGTTTCGGCCGCGCCCATGACTGCGGCGGCTACATCGGGATGCAAGTCGTCAAAATAGAAATTTTCCGGCAGGCCGATCCGTAAACCAGCAACGCCGTCGCCCAGGGTTGGTAGAAAATTTTCGAGCGGGCGGTCGATAGACAAGGGGTCCTTGGGATCGAAGCCCGCCAAGACGGCGAAAATGCGGGCGACGTCTTCGACCCGCCGCGCCATCGGCCCCACAGTGTCGAAGCGGACACTGACCGGCGTCACCCCATGATTGGATATGCGACCATGGGTTGGGCGCAACGCCGTTACGCCGTTGATCGCGCCGGGCAAACGGACCGAGCCACCGGTGTCCGATCCGAGCGCGCCGACACACATGTCAGCCGCCAAAGCCGCGCCCGAGCCACCGCTGGACCCACCTGGAATGCGATCAAGGTCCCACGGGTTGTGACACGCGCCAATGATCGGATTGTCCGAGCGCACGCCGAACGCCAGTTCGTGCATGGTCGCCTTGCCCACCATGACCGCGCCGGCTGCCCGCAGGCGCCGCATCACCTCGGCATCATGATTGGGTACGTGATCTTTGTAGAGCAACGAGCCGCTGGTAGTGCGGGTCCCTGCCGTCGCGATGTTGTCCTTCACCGCGACTGGCATGCCGTGCAACAAACCAAGCCAACGCCCCTCTGACATCGCGTGATCGGCGACGTGCGCTTGTTCGCGCGCCGCATCTTCGGTCACTGTGACGAAGGCATTGACCGCGTCGTCGTGGCGGTGAATGTGATTCAAACAAGCGTCGAGTGCGTCACGGGCGGTGGCGGTCATGTTGGTTCTTCCTCCTCAACGGCGGCGGCAAGCAACCGACCGACGACGATCATTTCGGGAATGCGATGCGAGAATTTTTCCACCGACGCCAATACGGCCGCGCGGTGCTCGATCAGCCGCGCCGGCATCGGCGCAATATCGAGGTCAGCGATCAGATCGCGCGCTTCCCCGTGCCCCACCGCTGCGATCTGACGGGCGACCGAAAGGATCGAACCATCGGCAAATCGCGGTGCCAGCGCCGTGGCGGCGGCACTCAGAAATTCCGGCCAATTGGCGAGATGCCGGTAGAGGCTTGGGACGATCCCGTCGCCGGCGGTGTCGTCCGTCGCGAGCCCACTAACCGCCGCGCGCAGATCCGGTGGAAATCTTTCCGGTGCGACCATCGGCGGCACGCGATCAGGTGCCGGCGGGAGCCGCTCGTTTGCATTCCCAATCGCGGGCGCCGCCACACCGGCCCGGCCGGTTTCACCAGCCAAAATACAGCCCAGAATTAACGCACACGTAACATTGAAGGGGTTGGCCCGATTGTACGCCGCGATGACATCGATAATCGCGGCCCGTTCGGTTTGGCCCGGTGGTCGCAGATGCAGCGGCAAGATACCGTCGGTACGCGCCATCCGCGCTGCAGCTGATTCAAGACGCCCCGAGGCCACCAGAGGCGCGACAGCCCCCCACATCCACTCTAGGGCACCATCGATTCCGGCCAGATTGCGGTAGAAAAGCGCGACGAACGGCACGCCCATTTCGCGGCGAATCACGCCGTAAATTTGCGCGATCGCGGGTGGGGCCACCGCCTCGGCGACTTCGGCTAATTGGGCCAATTCTGCCATTCCGGCACCCTTAGACTAGTCCCGAGGCCCTGCCTAGCACGTATTACGCTTTCTGTAAGTCCGGACATTAGCTAGTGTACGGCCCGCTGGGCTCGGGCCGGCCTTCTACATAGGCCGAGGCCGACCAGCATTGACCATCTTCAAGGGAGGAACCCCGTGAAAGGGAAACTAATACTCGGTACGGTTGCCGCTATTGCGACCGTCACTTTGGGCGCCATGACACCTGCCGCCGCGCAGGGCATGGACGCCGCCAAGAAAATGGTCGAGACCCACCGCGCGTTGCCGGTGTTCTCGGCCCCTGGTCCGGCATTTGACGCAAAATCCTGCGCCGCCGGTAAACGCATCTTGACCATGCCGGTCTCGAGTGCGAATCCGTTCACCAAGAATATCGCACTCGCGATTATCGAGGCCGCCAAAGAAGTCGGCGTCGAAGTCGTTGAGTGGGAAAACCAAGCCCAGCCGACTCAGTGGGTACAGGGCATGAACTTCGCGATCAACGAGAAGTTCGACCTGATCGATCTCCTCGGTGGCATCGACCCAGGCGTGATTGTGCCGCAGATTCAAGCTGCCAAGAATGCAGGGATCAAAGTCAAAACCTCTCACTTCTACGACCTGACTCAGACCCCGCATGCCAGCCTCGACGGTTCCGTTCCACTGTCGTTCTACAAAGTGGGCCAAGTGATCGCCAACTGGACGATCGTCGACTCCGGTGGAAAAGCCAATGTCGTGATCATTGGGTCTGACGAAATCCTCCCGACCGGTCCGTTCGTGAAGGGTATCCGCGACACCCTCAAAGCGAATTGCCCGGATTGTAAGGAAATCGCCTACATCAATGCGCCGGTGCCGGAGTGGGCAACCAAGATCCAGCCGAGCGTTCAGTCGGCGCTTCTAGCCAACCCCAGCGTCAACTACCTGATCCCGATCTACGACTCGATGTCTGGTTTCGTGGTCCCTGGCGTACGGATTGCGGGTAAGACCAATTCGGTCAAGATCGCAACATTCAACGGCACACCTTTCGTGCTCGACATGATCCAAGCGGGTCAGGTCACGATGGATGTTGGTGAGAGCCTTGGTTGGATCGGACGCGCGATCCTCGACTCGCATATGCGCACCTTGTGCGGATTGGCCGAGCCGAAGGAATTGAACGTTCCCTTCTACATCTTCGACAAAGCCAACGCGGACGACGCTGGGAAACCGGCCGAGCTCGACCGTGGCTACGGTGACGTGCATGTCGCCGGCTTCCGCAAGCTTTGGGGCCTTTAATTAACCCCGAAGATCGCGACGGAATGGGGGCGCCGGTTTCCGGCGCCCCCGCTCTGTCAGCGGCGCATCTTTCCAAGACCTTCGGCGGCGAGCGCGCGCTCGACGACGTGACGTTTAGCGTGCTGCCGGGCGAGGTCCACGGTTTGCTGGGCCAGAACGGATCCGGCAAGTCGACACTGATCAAGATTCTTTCAGGGTTTCACCACCCCGATTCGGGTGGTGAGTTAAAGATTTACGGAAGGGATGTCGGGCTGCCTTTGGCGCCCGGTCAATTCCGTCGCCACGGACTGGCGTTTGTGCATCAGCACTTGGGTCTGGTCCCGAGTCTCAATGTGCTTGAGAACCTCGTCGTCGGCGATCTCGCGACCAAACAAATGGGCTATATCAACTGGGGGGACTTGCGCCGCAAGGCACTCGAGACCTTTGCGCGATTCAATTTGAATATTGACCCGTCATCGCGGGTCGCCGACTTGCCGCAGGTCGAACGCGCGCTGCTCGCGATTGTTCGGGCCTTTGAAGACATTCGCGCCGAGCAGACAGAGCACGGCACTCCCGGCATCTTGTTTCTCGACGAACCAACGCCGTTCTTGCCCAAAGAGGGCGTTGATCAACTTTTTGCCTTGGTGCGCGGCATCGTCCGCGAGGGGGCCAGCGTGGTTTTCGTCTCGCACGACGTCGACGAGGTGATGGAAATTACCGACCGCGCAACGGTCTTGAGGGACGGCCGCGTTGCCGGCACCCTCGTCACCGCGGAGGCCGATAAGGACGGGTTCATCGCGATGATCATCGGCAGCCGGGTCGAACCGTTCCAAGCTATCCCCCAGGACTTCGGCACCAAGACGGCCGACATCACTATTCGTGGCCTGACCGGCGGGTCGCTGGAAAACCTGTCGCTCGACATTCACAAGAGCGAAGTGATTGGCCTGACCGGCCTTATTGGATCGGGCTTTGACGAAATTCCCTACATGTTGTTCGGCGCCAAGACCGCCGAGGCCGGCACCCTCGTCCTTGACGGCGAAACCATTGACCTCAGCAAAACGACACCGGGCGACGCAATCGACCGCGGGATTGCGTTTCTGCCAGCGGACCGCTTGGGCGCTGCAGGCGTCGGCGAATTGACCGTCACCGACAATATGACGCTAACGGTTCTGCCGCAGATGAAGGCTCCATACGGGCTGAACCGTGGCGCGATGCGCGAGCGCGCGGCCAAATTGGGCACCGAATACGACGTGAGGCCGAATGCGCCCCTGATGAAGCTGGCGTCGCTCAGCGGCGGAAACCAGCAGAAGGTGCTGTTGGCAAAGTGGCTCCAGACCAACCCACCGCTTCTACTGCTTGACGAGCCAACCCAGGGCGTCGATGTGGGCGCCCGGCAACAAGTGTTCGGCGCTATCGCGCAGGCCGCCGAGCAAGGCGCTGCCGTTATTTGTGCGAGTACCGATTACGAACAATTGTCGCAAATCTGCGACCGTGTCTTTATTTTCGCGCGCGGGAAGATCGTCCAAGAACTGCGCGGCAGCGATGTCACTAAGGATCGCATCGCGGAGCAGACGCTACTAAGCCTGAGTTTGTCGGGAAGCCGTCAGGCGGCTCCTGACTCTACCGGAGTACAAGCATGACCGACGACGCAACGGGTGCCGCACCGAAAAAGAGCCCCCGCAAATGGGGCCGCGAGTTAGAGCGCTATGCGCTGGTAATTGCCTGGGTGTTGTTGATTCTTTTCTTTTCTCAGGTTGCGCCGGACTCGTTCCTCACCTGGTCGACATTCTCGTCGATCATTTTTGGATCTCAGGCCGTCTTGTTGATCCTGACGTTGGCGTTGATTATTCCGCTGACCGCGGGCGACTTCGATCTATCTGTAGCCGCGGTCTTGACCTTCTCGGCAATGCTGCTGGCCATCTTAAACGCCAAGCTGGGTTGGCCCTTGTGGGGCGCCTTCTTGCTGTGCATGGGCATGGGCCTCGCGATTGGCCTTATCAACGCCTTCTTCATCCTGTTCTTTAGAATTCATTCTCTGATTGTCACCCTCGGTACCGCTTCAATCATCCAGGGTCTGATCTTGTGGGTGTCCGGGTCGCAAACCCTTACCGGCGTCTCGAACACCCTTATCGAATGGGTGATCGTCAAACGGTTCCTGCAAATCCCGCTGGCGTTTTACTACGCGATCATCCTGGCGGCGATCATCTGGTACGTCTTTGAATACACCTCGATAGGCCGACGACTTTTGTTCGTGGGCCGCGGGCGGGAGGTTGCACGGCTCAGTGGCATCAGCGTCACACGGGTGCGCGCGGGTTCGCTTGTCGCCTCGGCTATGCTGGCCTCCTTTGCCGGCATCATAAACGGTGGCACCACGGGTGGCGCTGATCCCTTGTCAGGCCTGACGTTCTTGTTGCCGGCCTTTGCCGCTGCCTTCTTGGGTGCGACGGCGATTTTTCCGGGGCGCTTCAATCCGATCGGCTCGGTCATTGCGGTGTTCTTTTTGGTCACTGGAATCACCGGCTTGAACTTCCTTGGCGTCGATACATTCGTGCAGAACATATTCAACGGCGGTGCTTTGATTGTCGCGGTCTCCGCTTCGCAGCTCGTTCGCGGGCGCGAAGAACAGGGCATCGCGTGAGGGCGGTGCGATGAGCGATTGGCGGGAAAACCTCTCGGTAGCCGACCGGGCGATCATCGACAAAGGAAGCTGGGCCCAGCGGGCTGGTTTCGGTCGTCGGCCTGCGTTGATCATCATCGATGCGCAGAACTATATGGTCGGCAAACCGGGCAACCACGACGACTACCCCCTGAGTTGTGGCGACGTCGGCTGGGAAGCGGTCAAACACATTAAGCGGCTCGCCGAAACCTGCCGCGCCCAAGGCGTGCCGGTCTTCTACACCCAGTTTGTCTTGGCGCAGGACGGCTCAGATGCGGGCATGTTCGACCGCAAGATCGGCGTCGCGCGCGGCGAGAACGCCTATTTCGAGGGCACCCACGGCGCCGAAATCGTGGCCGATATCGCGCCGCAACCCGGCGACATTCATTTCGTCAAGAAGAAGCCCAGCTCGTTCTTTGGTACCCCATTGCAGGCCTATCTCACCGACCGGCAGATCGACACATTGATCATTACCGGCGGCGCCACCTGCAACTGCGTCCGCGCCACGGCCAGCGAATCTTTTTCCCTGAATTACCGCACCATCGTGCCGCGCGAGGCGGTGTTCGATCGCATCGCCTTGTCGCATGAAGTGACCTTGTTCGATATCGACCGCTTCTTAGGCGACGTCCTCTCGACCGACGAGGTGGTCGCGTACCTGGATGCCTTGCCGCGCGCCAACGACTAGCCGGCGACTATTTGGACGTACGATCCGATCACCGTCGCAATGAGCGTGGTGACAAAGGGGCCGGGAATCGACACCACGATCCGGCGCGACACGAACGACCAACCCATCAGCGGCGCCTCCCATATCAACATGCGGTTCAGCGCGAAAAGCGACCATGCCGTCAAGAACGCGACGAGCTGCGGCACGCCGGCGCCCAGATGCATCAAGGCGATGGCAATCGGAAACGAAATAATCGGGCCCGATGGCACGAGCGCGCCTAGCCCGACCGCGATCAAAACGCCACTGAATCCTGATTCAGCCCCGATCCAGCCCGACATTTGCTCTTGGGGCAGCAACTCGGCGAGAAATCCGGCCCCGATAAGGGCAATCGGCATGCGGGGGATGACAACAAACCCCTGGGCGCGCGCCGACCTTAGGGCCTGGCCCATGAGTCCGGGGCGGCGATGAAACGTCAACAGCGCCAGCACGACCACCAAACCCCAAATGATGGACAACGATACGATCACGGCGTGTCATCCATTGGCGAAACGAGATCGCGAAACTTTACCGGCGGCAACCGCCGCACCAGGTAGCCCGCGATAAAGGGCAACGGGATCGAGGCAACAAACCGCACCAACGTAAAGTCGACCCCCATGAACGGAATCTCCCAGACGATGATGCGGGTCAGACCCAATGTAGACCAAGCGGTCAGGTAGGCGAGGAGCGCGCCGATATCGGCACCGGCCGTCGCCAGTGCGAGAACGACCGGAAAAGAAATGATCGGGCCGCCAGGCGTTACGATGCCGGCGATTGAGGCAATCAATATCCCGCGAAAACCGCTTTCGCGGCCGAGCCAACGCGCGACCACATCGTTCGGAATCAAGACCGAAATGAACCCCCCGACCAGCATCCCGCCGGCAACCTGCGGGGCAATGCGCAAGAATAGGCCGAGGTCTTTTTCCAGCGTGGCAAAGAAAACGCCTTGCCCCTTTAGGAAAAGGACCGCCGCGCCACCACCGATCGCAAGGGCGACGAACACGAAAAAGGAGATGTCGAACAATTGTCGGCTGCGGGCCGGTGGTCGGCTCATCGTTGCCTCAGACCTTGGAGAACAGCAGCACTGCGACGCCGTGCCACTGTTCATTCTAAGCCGGCAACCGCTTTGACGACACTGTCGTCGGGACCGACGCCCACACTTCGAACCGGCGACCCGTCACCCAAACGTGACGCGTCGTGCGTTGCCGCTGCAAAGGCGGGCAGAGAGACTGGCGCATCCACGGTACAAGAGAATGGTTCCCAAATGGCCCAGGCCGTCACACGTCGTATGCAGGTCAAGACCTGGGTGGTCGGCGTACTGCTCGCCGCGCTTATTGGAATCGCGCCGGCGGACAGCCGCGCGCAAGACGCCGCCTTCCGTGCCGAATTTCCGCAGACTGACTTTTCGAAGATGTCCATAGATTTCGATGAAATCGTCACCGACGGGCCGCGACGCGACGATATTCCACCCATTCACGAGCCAAAATTCGTTGCGGTTGCCGAGGCGGACATCGGCCCGCAGGAGCCGGTGATCGGTATTGTCATCAACGGCGACGCGCGCGCCTATCCGCTGCGCATCTTGCTGTGGCACGAGATCGTCAACGACGTTGTCGGCGGCGTGCCGGTTCTGGTGTCGTACTGCCCCTTGTGCAATTCCGGCGTGGTATTCGATCGGCGGCTCGACGGACGCGTCCTCAAATTCGGCAACACCGGACGCATTCGCTATTTTGACATGGTGATGTATGACATCGAGACGCAGAGCTGGTGGCAGCAATTCCTCGGCGAGGCGATCGTCGGCAATCTCACGGGCGCTCGCTTGAATCCCCTGCCCGCCCGCCTCGAGTCGGTCGCGGCGTTCCGGGAGCGGGCGCCCCAGGGAAAGCTCTTAGTCCCCAACGACGCCCGCATCCGGCCTTATGGAGCGTCGCCGTATGTCGGCTTTGAGAACGAGACGCCGCGCGCGGTGAGCGGCTACGGTTTGCCGGACGGCATTCGGCCGTTGGACCGCGTCGTTATTGTCGGGAAGGAGGCATGGCCCCTCGCCCAGGTCCGCTCAGCCGGTGTCGTTCGTGTCGGCGACCTGGAAATCCGCTGGACGCCCGGACAGAATTCCATCCACGACAAACGGACGATCGCGCAGAGCCGGGATGTCGGTAACGTTGTCGTGCAGCGCGGCGGTGTCGACGTTCCCTACGACGTGACCTTCGCCTTCGCCCACCGTGCGTTCAACGGCATGAACGCGGTGATTCATCAGTAGCCGGGGTCAAGCGTCCCCAGTTTCGACCGGGGTGTCGGCCTGTTTCGCCCATTCGCTCCACGAGCCATCGTAAAGCGCCCAATTGGTGTGGCCGATCCGTTCGAGGCCGAGCGCGACGAGGCCAGCCGCGACACCGCCGCCGCAGGTTGTCACCACGGGTTGTTGGGGATCGACCCCGGCTTGCGCGAAGAGCGTGCGCAGCGTTGCCGGGTCGGGCAGCGTGTTGTCGGCCGTCTTGAAGCGCTGGTACGGGAGGTTTTTCGCGCCCGGCATGTGCCCGGCACGCAAACCGGGTCGCTTTTCAGCAACAACCCCTGCGAAACGCTCATTTTCTCGGACGTCTAAGATTTGCTCGCTGCCCGCCGCAACCGCGCGGCGCATGTCCGCCAACGTGCGCAGCTGTGCCGGATCGAGGGCAGCCTCAAAGGTTTCGGAAACCGGATTCGCTGCGCCGGATTCCAGCGGCAATCCTTCGGCAAGCCATTTCGGCAATCCACCATCGAGCACCGCCACAGCGTGATGGCCGAAGGATCGGAACATCCACCACACCCGCCCGGCATTCAGCATGTCACCCGAATCGTAGACAACAACGCGGTGCCGGTTAGCAATCCCGAGCGCCGCGACCGCCGCGGCAAAATATTGCGCCTTAGGCAACATCAACGGCACCGGGTCGGCTTTGTCGCGAACCTCGCGAATGTCAAAGAGGACGGCCCCGGGAATATGGTGTTCGGCAAACACTGCGGCGACATCGGGCGCGCCTTCTACCGAGGAAAAGCTGCCATCGACAATCCGAACATCAGGATCGCCGCGATGCGCGGCCAGCCAGTCTGTGGTGACGAGCGGGTGGGTATCGCTTGGAAAGGTGTGGCCCATCCCGACATTAGAGCGCGCCGCATTGCGGGCGACAAGGGCCGCCGGATTGCCGCGGCGAGGAACGCATAGGACCATCGCGAGAGCCGACCTTTACCCGCGACGCACTGGAGGCGCCGATGACCCGTCCACATACTGTCTTTGTTCAGGCGCAGGAACTTCCGTGGTCGACCGGTCTTTATGGGAGCGGCCGTTCGGATGTTGCGGCAAAAACACTGTCGTTCGATGCGGCATCCGGCGCCGCAACGATGATCGTACGTTACCCCGCCGGTTGGCGCCGGGATGCCGCACACCACCTCGACGTTCACGAAGAGTTTCTGGTCTTGGACGGAGAATTGGCGATCAACGGACGAACCTACACGCCTTACTGCTACGCGAACCTGCCGGCGGGATACACACGATCGTCGGCGTCATCCGCGCGAGGCGCGGTCGTCCTCACCATGTTCTCCGGCGAACCCCATACGAAGGAGGGCGCGGCGGCGACGGACCGCTTGGATCCCAAACTTCTAGTGGAGCACATTGATTGCGCCGGCAAAGGCCTCGAGGGATGGACCGAGAATCCCTACACCCGCTATTTGGCCGGGACCGGCGTACAGCCGCTGCGCCAAGATCCCTATACCGGGGAGATATCGATCCTCTATGCCGCGTTGCCGTTCCGTTACATGGAAAAACAATGGTCGCATCCGACGGTCCAGGAGATGTACCTGCTTTCCGGTGAATACGTCATCAACGATGTCGGCATTCTACGCCCCGGCGCGTATTGCTGGTGGCGCGAAAACCTGTTTCACGGGCCCTATGGATCACACAGCGGGTTCATGTTCTTTATTCGAACCGACGGCGGCAAGTTGGCCAACATCATCAAGGACGACATCATTCCGGTCGATTACGCCGCGCTCCACAACCCGTCATTGCCGGTCGACCTTGTCCCCTACAACGCCGAACTACCGCGCACTAAGAACTACTAGCCCGTGAGGGCGGAATCGCGGCGCCGGGGCAACGCCCGCTAGGCGCGCTAGGCGCGTGCCCGCATGGCGATAAAGTTGCCGGCCAAGACGGCCAGGACCCCGGCACCTAGCGCTATCGTCACCGGGACCCCTTCGATCAACACCGAAATGACAATCGCGACCATCGGCGACATGAGGGTGAAATACGATGAGCGCGCCGGGCCGAGGCGTGTGACCACGACAAAATAGATGATGAACGCGATCACGCCGGCGGCAAGGGACAAGTAGAGGAGCGAAATGACGTAAGGCCACTCCCAGACGAACGTCAATTCGCGCCCGAGGACGAGGACGAACAAGATGTTGAAGAGCAGCCCGTAGATCATCCCCCAGCCATTGGCCTGAAGCGCCGGAACCCGCCGCAGATTGAGCTTCGCGGTTACGACGGTTGCCAATGAGACCACGTAGGCCGCCGCCAAGATGTAGGCGACACCGACCAAGGTCGACACGTCGTATCCGGTTTCGAACAACGAATCACCGAACAGAACGACAAGACCGCCGATCCCGATCAGCCCGCCCAGAACAATTTTCGGATTGAGCTGCGCGGACAAGAACAGGCGGGCGTTCACGGTCGTGAAGAACAACGCCATAGTGAAAGTGATCGCGGCCAGACCGCTGGTGAGCTCGGTCTGGCCGCGATAGATCAGAACATAGTTGAGCGAGAAAAAGCACAGCCCCAAGGCAACAAAATAGAGATGGTCGTGCAGCGAGAACCCGCGCATTCGGCGGCGTGCGGCAAGACAAATGCCGACCATCGCGACGGCCGCAATCATGTAGCGCCAAAGCACCGATACCTCGGGTGACACAACCCCCAGCTGGAACTCGATCGCCAAGAAGGAGCCGCCCCACAGCAGCACCAACGCGGCATAGAGGCCGACATCGCCGAGTGTCATGGGGCGCTCGCGCGTTGTCGCAGGCCCCGGGGTGGGCGTTTCGGGAGTTGCCATCATGCCTTGGAGCAATAGAACCGGATGTCTCGGACAGTGCTTAGGCGTTCAACGCTTCTTTGACAATGTCGGGACCGGTCTTCGGCCGCCAAGTTCTGAATAGTTCGCGCTACTGCGCCACTGTCGTCGCTTCTTCGACGCCGAGGTGGCGGACGGCGGGGAACACGATGTCGCGAAGGTATTCCATTGTGCGGCGGCCGACTTCACGGGGCATGTTGCCGATGTTGCAGTGCAAGCCCATATGGACGATCCCGAGTTCCTTGTGGAAACGCTTGATCTGTTCGATCGCCATTTCCGGTGTACCGCAGATCATCAACCCGGCTTCGACCTTGTCGTCGAAACTCAGTCCACCTTGGCGCATGTTGACGAAGGTTTTGCGGCGTTCTTCCAACTCTTGAGCTGAGCCGAAATATCGCGTTTTTTGAATGACGATTTGCTGGGCCGTCCGGATACCGCCACCCAGGGTGCCAAAGAAATACTCGATCGACGGTTCCAGGTGGCTTTTTGCCTCTTCGTAGGTCGGCGCGATGCAGCAATTGGCGCCGGTCGTGAAGTGTTCCGCGGTCGGCTCCCAACCGGCGTCACGCGCGTATTGGCGATAGCGGTCCATCGTCTTGCGCGCATCGTCAAACGAGGTGAGCGCGAGGATACCGGCGATCGCTTTGAACTTGGCGGCAATCCGTGCCGACCTGTCGGTCGAAACCGACATCACGATTGGCGGATGTGGTTGCTGGATTGGTCGCGGCCAAATCGACACGGCGCGGTATTGATAATACTCGCCCTCCCAACCAAACGGTTCGGGTTCGGTCCAGCACTTCAAGATCAGTTCGACGGCCTCTTCCATCCGATCATAGGATTCGTCGGCAGCGACGTTGTAGGCGACGTATTCATGGGGGATGCCGCGCATAAAACCGGCCACCAGACGCCCCCGGCTCGCCACGTCGAGCATCGCGTATTCTTCAGCGATACGAATGGGATTAGTGATCGGCACCAGGTTTCCAGTCTGAACGATCCGCGCGGTCTTGGTGCGGTCCGCGAGAATGGCGCCCACCAAATTCGGATTGGGCATCATGCCGTAGGGGCTGAAATGGTGTTCGTTGGACCCCATCCAATCGAAGCCGCATTCCTCGGCATAGATTTTGTCTTCGATATAGCCTTCCCATAGCGTCTGGGCCAATTCGGCGTCGAACTGGTTGTTTGGCACCGGCCAGTCTTTGGCGGCCTCTTTTACGCCCGTGTAGGGCATGAAATGGGTATGGGTAAACTGCATGGGTCGCTCCTCTACCGCCGCATCCCGTTGGCAGGATGCCGCGTTGTGGTCTTGCCAAAACGAAAGAGGGCCCGCGCCGGAGTCGCGAGCCCTCTTGTACTTAGCGTTTTGAGCTAGCCGTCGATCGTTAGGTCGTGCCAGTTAATGACCCGGTTTGTCGGCGCGTACCCTTTGACCTTGTTGCTCACGGCATCGATCTGGACTTCCTCGTACAGGAAGATTGCAGACGCTTGGTCGTGATAGTGCTTGTTGATCTCTTTCAACATGTTCCGGCGTTTGACTTCGTCAAACTCCTCGTTGGCCGCCTTAATTGTCGGCTCTATTTCTGGGAAGCAGGTCCACTTCGTGCCGGTATTGCACGAATGCAGCGCGTTGATCGAGCGCATCACATCAATGGTCGGTTCGGATCCGTAGTTGAACCCGAACAGGGCCGGCATTTTGGTCGAGTCGCGAACCTTTCCGATCAGATCCGGCAACGTCATTTCGTTGAGCGTGATCTCGACGCCTACTTTGGCCGCATCCAGCGCCACCTGAGAGTAGATTTCGCGCCGTTCGGCGACATTGACCACAGCTTCGGCTTCAAGCTTTAGGCCATTGCCGTAACCGGCTTCGGCGAGCAATTGCCGGGCTTTGTCCGGGTCGTACGGATACGCCCCGACGTCCGGATTGTAGCCATTGACCGCCCGCGCCGCCGGCTGCCCCGCAGGCACCGACAGACCGCCGAGAATGCTGTCGACAAAAGCTTGTTTGTTGACGGCGTAGTTCAGCGCCTGACGCACCCGCACATCGTGGAGCGGGGTCCCTGGGCGGTTTTGGAAGAACATCAAATTGATATTCTGCGGTGTCGAGCTGACGACCATTTTGCCGCCCGCGGCTTCGATCCTGCCGCGGACCTCGGGCGAAACTTCGAGCGCGAGACCGATCTGCTGGGACTCGAAGGCCGATAGACGTGCCGCGACCTCGGGCAACGAGCGGACGGTCAGTTTATCGATCTTACCGACCCGCCATCCCGACGTATGCGGCGCAACCTCCACGACGTCTTTTTCCCACTTCACCGATTTGTATGCGCCGGTGCCGACCGGGTTCGTGGTGACCCCCTCATAGCCGATATCTTTGAACAGCTTCATGTTCAGGACGTAGAGACCACCAAGCAGCGGCGGCACCATGGGGTCGGGGGTTTTGGTCGAAACTTCCAGCGTCTCAGCGTCAATCACGCGCGCCGACACGAGGTTGGACATGTTACGGATCGTGTTGATGCCCTTCGCCTTGCCCTCATCGGTGTTAAGCCAATTGATGAGGTCAGCGATGTCGGATGGGTCCAGCATCTTCCCGTCATGAAACATAACACCTTGGCGAACCTTGAGTTCCCAAGTCGTTGGCGCCGTATTCTTCCAAGACACGGCGAGACCCGGCAACGTACCGCTATCGGCACCATAGGTGACGGGATCGAAGGCAAGCTGGAAAAGCCAGCGGCCCGAATGCGACGCATCGCCCAGCGGATTAGCGATCGATCGCGGCATGCTGGCCGTCCCGACCGTGAGTTCGGCGGCGTTCGCGCCACCGGCCATAATCATCGACGCCGCAGCAAACGGCACCAATGCCTTGCGTAGATCAATCTTCATCGTTCCTTCCTCCCCGAAGGCCATCGCTAAGATGGGCACAGTGTAAGATGCGCATAGTATATAAGCGCGGCATTCCGGCGATAGGGACATTCGCCGGCGAAGCAAATGTCCGGACTTTTACGTCGCGGTTCAGTAACCGTGAGATCGTGAACCGGCGTCGCAGGCGCTATCCCAGGTTGCGCAGCGTTCGCGACATTTCCTGCATGCGATCGCAATAGCCTTGCCACTTCGGCCGCGCGAAGTCGCTTTTCAGCGCCGCGCCGGCCCTAATGAGGGTACCTTTTAGATCGAGTAGACGGTCGCGAACGTCATCCGGATACCCTCTGGTAAATGATTCGAATGCCAGCTGGTCGAGCGGCGCGAAGAAAATTGGCGGGAATAGATCGATACTCTTGAGCGGGGCATCGATGGCGCGCGTTTCGCTGGTCGGCGCGGGCACACGGCGTACGAAAGCCTCGTAGCCCGGCCCACACTGCTGCGCGATTTTCTCGTTGATCTGGTTGGAATAGAGGCGCGCCGAGTCCGGATCGGGCCCGTCACACGCGGCAAGAAGGCCGACAAGGAGTAATGATATGGCGACTACACGCATGGTCCTTTTCATACGCCGGTTAAGAATTTCGGGCAACGCCGCGCCTACCCCTGACCCAGGGCCTTTACCGTCTCTTAACCCTGTTAGGATAGAGTTGGCACACCGCCAATCCGGCCGCCCAGGGAATCGATAAATGCTCAGAACGCTTGCACGGAATTTAGGCGCTTCGGCGCTCGCGCTCGGGCTCATATCCACACCAATACTTGCTGAAGCGCAGTCTCAGGCGTCAAAAACCGGCCTCGGCGTGTCTCGGCAAACGGCCGGTGCCGCATCCGGGCAATCCGTCGGCGCCACTGGTGGCGCGCTCTCGCTTGGCGCCGTTGCCGCCGCCGTCGGTTTGGTCGTCGTGATCGGCGTGGCCGTCGCGGTGGCGTCGGGCGACGGCAACTCGTCAGCGTCGAGCACCAACTAAGAACCGCGCTAGACCGCCGGCCCCTGCCCTGCCAGACTCGGCCGGTAGGAGGCTAATCCATGGAAAAAATCAAAAAATCCGACGACGAGTGGCGGCAACAGCTGACCGCCGAAGAGTTTCACGTGCTGCGCAACAAGGGCACCGAACGCGCGTTTACCGGCGAATATAACGACTCCAAGGAACCGGGAACCTTTCTGTGCCGCGCTTGCGACAACGTACTCTTCGATGCGAAGACCAAATTTGAGTCCGGCAGCGGTTGGCCGAGCTTTTATGCACCGGTCGCCGAGGACAGCGTCGATGCCGTACGTGACGTGAGCCACGGCATGGTCCGCACCGAAGTGACCTGCAGCCGATGCGGCTCTCACCTCGGCCATGTCTTCGACGACGGGCCGCAACCGACTGGGTTGCGTTACTGCATGAATTCGCTGTCGTTGAAACACAAACCGTCTGGCGACTGACCCGATGACCGATGGCGATGGCCTGGCCTATGCCGCCCTCCTCGACGGCAAGGGCGGGGCTAGGCTTTTAGGTTGGGACGACGTGCGTCGCTGGAAGGCAGGCGACGGCCCCTTGTGGGTTCACCTCCAGCGCGGAATCGCCCAATCCGATCGGTGGCTCCGCAAAGAAAGCGGCCTCGATCAATTCACGGTTCAGGCACTCCTTGAGGAAGATCCGCGGCCACGCACCGCCGTAGTGGGCGACGGCATTCTGGGCATTCTACGCGGCGTGAACTTGAACCCGGGCGCCGATCCAGAGGATATGGTCTCGGTTCGGCTCTACACGACGCGGGACCGCGTGATCTCGGTGCGGACCCGCGTCTTGGCATCGGTTCAGACGATGCGTGAGGATATTACTCAGATGTCCGCATGGCGATGGCGCTTTGCCTCGAAGCGGCGGCTGAAGCCGACCGTATTCTTGATGACCCCAAACCGAACTGCTTGCTCCGCGGTTTCGGCGACAGCTCGGTCGATCTGCAAGTGCGCTATTGGATTAATGACCCGATGAACGGCACGGGGAATGTACGCAGCGATCTCTTACTAAGGATATGGGACAAATTCCACGCAAACGGCATCGAGTTTCCCTATCCGCAGCGCGATATTCACATCAAACATGCGGCGATGTCGGCACCACCCGAAGCCCTCACCCCGAACGAAACGGCATAGCAGCGATGGCCTCCCCGGGCGGATCCAAGAAGGTTATCTATGCAGCGCTCGCCGGCAACATGCTGATCGCCGTAACCAAGTTCGGCGCGGCAGGACTCACCGGGAGTTCCGCGATGCTGAGCGAGGCGATTCACTCGCTCGTCGATAGCGGCAATCAGGTGCTCATCCTTTACGGCATTCGGCGGGCCGCGCAGCCCGCCGACGACGCGCATCCCTTCGGCTACGGGATGGAGCTGTACTTTTGGACCTTCGTCGTTGCGGTCATGATCTTCGCGGTCGGCGCCGGCGTTTCGATCTACGAGGGGATCAGTCATCTGACGGGCGGCGTTCACGAGATGCGCGATCCGCTGATCAATTACCTCGTTCTCGGGTTTGCCGCGATTTTTGAAGGCGCGGCCTGGATGGTGGCCTACCGCGAGTTTATGAAAATGAAGGGCGACCATTCTTTTTTCAGCGAGGTCCGGCGCAGCAAGGACCCCACCGTCTTCACGATTCTGTTCGAAGACTCGGCGGCCATGCTGGGCCTGATGGTGGCGGCCGGCGGTATTGCCCTGTCGCACGCACTCGACATGCCGGAGCTCGACGCCATCGCCTCCATCGTCATCGGCGTCATCTTGGCGTCGATCGCGGCGATGCTAGCGTTTGAGAGCAAGGGGTTGCTGATCGGCGAGGCCGCAAGTAGTGCGACCCAGAACGGCATTAGAAAGATCGTGGGCGATACAGCAGGCATTCTCGCAATCAACGAACTATTGACCATGCATATGGGGCCACGAGATATCTTGCTCAACCTGAGCTTGGACTTCGACGACGGCCTCTCTTCGGAAGAGGTCGAAACCGCGATCAGCGCGATTGAACGCCGCATCAAGGCGGCGCATCCCGAGATCCGCCGCGTTTTTGTCGAGGCCCAAAGCTGGCGCGGCCATGCCGCGGATGTTGAAATCGCCACCGGCGCCGCGACGCCATGAGTGAGGCTCGGCGATGATCAACGAACCAAACCTGCAGGTCCGGGTCCGGCGTATCCCGGACGGCATCCCCAAGGTTAACGATCTTGAGATCGTGGCGGGCGCCGTCGTGCGGCCTGGTCCGGGCGAGTTGTTGGCCAAGACGATTTACCTGGTGGTCGATCCGTATGTTCGATCGCGGTTGAGCGGGCGCCATTTCGACCGTCAGCCGCAACCCGGCGATCTCATGTTGGGGCGCACGGTGAGCCAGGTGATCGAGTCTCGTGTCGACGGGGTCGCGGCTGGCGACATCGTCTGTATTGAATCGGGCATGCAGCAATACGCGGTGGTCGACGGCTCGGACGTCATCCCCATCGATCCGACGGTTGCGCCGCTCTCCACGGCGCTTGGCATTCTCGGCATGCCTGGCCTCACCGCTTGGTCTGGCCTGTGCGTGCTCGATCCGATTCTACCCGGTGAAACGCTCTTGGTCACCGCCGCCTCCGGCGCGGTCGGATCGATGGCCGGGCAAATCGCCAAATTAAGTGGCGCGCGTGCCATCGGTTTGGCCGGAAGCGACGAGAAATGTGCGTGGGCCCGCGACGTGGCGGGATTCGACGCATGCTTGAACTACAAAACGAGCGACTGGTCGGCCGAACTAGCGCGCCTCTGCCCGGACGGCGTAAGCGTCTATTTCGACAACGCTGGCGGCGACATCCTCAACACGGTGGTCAAGAATCACCTTGCGATGTATGGGCGCGTTCTCATTTGCGGGCTGATCGCTCAGTACAACCTGAAAGATGCGCCGCCGGGTCCCAATCTCGGTCCCGTTGTCAGCAGGCGCGCGCAGATCAAGGGGCTTGTCGTCTATGACTTTGAAGACCGGCGAGCGGATTTCCTGCGCGAGGCGATCCCGTGGTTTCAGGCCGGCAAACTTCACTACAAAGAAGAACTACACGACGGGATCGAAACCGCGCCGGCGGTCTTTTCGCGGCTGATGAGCGGGCAGAATTTCGGCAAGACGATTCTCCGTGTCGCCGACGACCCAACCGTGAAAGGCTAGCTTTCGGCCTCAACAGGCTTGGCGAGTGCGGGTTGCATGTCTATGCCTGCCCACGCCAGACCTGCTCGGCTAGTCTCGGACGCGCCGCGACAGCACCACGGTCAATACCCCGAACCCGAGCCCGGGGACCGAAAGCGCCGCAAGTATGCCGGTCAGACCTAGTCCGCTGCCGTGCTCGACGCTGCCGACGAGAAGGCTCGACAAGGCCATCGAGCTGAATGAGAGGGCGCCAAGCAGGGCCGCCCCGGTACCGGCGATTTTCGGATCCACCTCGAGGGCGCCGGCCATGGCATTGGGTGTGTTGATGCCGATGCCCACGGTGTAAATCATCATCAACGGGTACAGCGCCACCACGCTTAAGTGACCCAAGAGGACAATCGCAAACGACGTGCACGCGGCAAGCGCAGCGAGCGAACACCCGGCAACAACCATCGGATGAATCGAAACGCGGTGAGAAATTTGGCTCGAGATAAGAGTGCCCACCATGAACCCACCGGGCAGCAGAGCCGTCAGTATCCCGTAGAGTCCGCTGCTGACGCCGAGAGTCTCAATAACGACAAATGGACCACCGGTCATGAATCCAAAAATGCCCCCCGCCAGGAGCGCTTGCGAGAGGGCGTAGCTCATGAACAACGGCGACCGCAACAAACGACCATAATTCGTCATCATTCTCATGCCGCCATACGCCGCGCGGTCGCGCACCCTGTGGGTTTCCGGCAGAAACACAATTGCCAGGCCCAGGAAAATGAACGCGATGGCGGCCGACACCCAGAAAATGCCTTGCCAGCCGAGCGCGTTCGCGACGAATCCGCCGGCGACTAAAGACAGCAACGGCGCCAACGTGCCGCCGGCCGCGATCAGCGCCATCGGCCGGCGCACGTAGGGAAAATCCCAAAGATCCCGCGCAATGGCGCGCGCGAGAATCGCCCCGCCGACGGCGCCAAACGCCTGCGGCACGCGGGCAAGTGTCATCCACTCGATGGTCGGTGAGACGGCGACGGCGATCGATCCCAGGGCGTAGATCAGCAAGCTGCCAATCAACACCCAGCGGCGGCCATAGCGATCCGACAGCGGCCCGTAGATAAGTTGGGAAACCGCGAAGACGGCGAGAAACACAGTGAGCGTGAACTGCGCCGAGGACGGGTCGGTGCTCAAGTCGCGTACGAGTTGCGGGATGGCCGGCGTGTACATGACGCCACCGATCCAGCCGATGGCGCTGAGACCTGCCAGGAGAAATAGCACGGGGTCGGAAACCTATGGTTGGGGGATGAATGCGGTTGTCAGGACGATACGCCTGTCGGGCCACCACGTGCGAAATTCATTAGCGCCAGAACCCGTCAACGGCGTCCGCCATCAAAAAGATCGCAAGGCGTATGCAGACCCGAGCCCGTCGGTTCTATAGACGAGTCACAACGCGTGCAATTTAGGAGCAGCCCTTGGTCCCGCTGTCTTGGCTCGTCGAGGAAGGCAGGAGCCTGTTTGTCTGGTGCATCCGATGCGATCACCATGGCACGATGGCGGTTGCGCCGCTGGTTAAAAAGCTGGGCGACGACTTTCCGATTCCCAGGGTTGCCGGGCGCCTTGTTTGCTCGCGGTGCGGGGCGCGTGAGTTCACGGTTAACCCAAATTGGAACGACGTCGATATCCCTGGGGCGCCCAGGAGTCTTCCTGCAGCGCAGCGCTAGGCTGCTTCGGGCGCGACGAAAACCCCTTCTTTGGTATATCGGCGGACGACCTCAAGGGTTGGTTTCATACCCCGGTAAGGGAAATCGGCAACGTCGTCGGCCCATAGATCGTTGGGCATGCCCTGTCGTGTCTCGTAGATATGGCCATAGACGGCGGGTTCGTCCCAGGCGGCGAGGTTGATAAACGGGTTGGCACGGGCCTTGCGCAGCGCGCGCAGGTCGACCCGGCCTTCGAGCGCGACGCGGCCAGGGCCGTCGGCGACAACCTGAACGCTACCGTCGAAGTTCACGATCTTGGCGTGACCGCGCGAGTAGAGATTGGGCACGGTGTCGCTGTGGTTGAGGTACTCGCCGCCCATGGCTGCCGAAACGACATACGCCGTGTTTTCGAACGCCCGGGTGCGCCGCCCCATTTCCCACGCGGCACGCCCCCCACCGTGCGGCTCGGACGTCGGATGCAAGATCACTTCGGCGCCACGCTTGACCAAGGCGCGCGCGGTTTCGGGAAAGTTCATATCGAAGCAGACAATTGTCCCGAGACACCCGAGCGGCGTGTGCACGACCGGAAACAAATGGTCGTAGCCGTATTTGTCGACATAGCGCGTGTAGATACTGCCCGGTGTGGTGTCGGGCAGCGTGCCTAGAACGTCCGCGCACTGGATCTTCCGGTAGCGGTGAATCACGGTGCCGGAGTCATCGATAATGAACGCCGTGTTGAAAAACCGCCCAGGCCAGTCGTCGTCGGCTTCGAAGCAGCCACCGGCGACGTAGCATTTCATGTCTTGCGCAAACTGACACAGCCGGTCGATCTCCGGCCCCGGAAAGCGGACGCCGATTTGCGCCCACAGCTCGGGTGAACGATTGACCTGCGCGCCGGTGATGAAGAATTCCGGGAAGACAACGATTCCGGGTTTGGTCCGCTCGACGCGAAACTGCACGAGTTCGATCGCCTCCTCGACATTGCGCATTTTCGTTTTCGCCGCGAGTTCAATGTCACGAAGGATACGCACCACGTGCTGACCGAGAATCACACCGTAGTTGAGGCGCTCCTCTTTGCCGGGCGCAGTGGCGACCGCAGCGACGCGGCGCTGCCCCTCTTCTCTCCAAGCCAAGCGGCTGGCCGGCGATTCCGCGACATTGTTCTTGTTCGTGCGGTAGCCCGGCGCATAGAGCTGGGTCCGTAAGATTGCAGGGAAATTAGGACCGGGCGCCTGACGCAAGCGGCGCAGCCGGTCAATATCAGGGTTGCATAGGATGAAACTCTCATCCCCTTGAGCGCGGACGGTGTTACCGATCCAATCGTTGAGCGCCGAAGCCGATGGCAACGCAATGGTCGCGCCTTCGAGAGTCGCCGAACGCGGTGACGCGCACGCCAAATATATGCGGTTCTCGTAGGGCCGCGCGCGGCGCACGATCTGGCGCATCTCAAACCGCTCATCGGTCAGTTCGCGCGTTGGATTGAGCAACAGCTCACAGCCATTGAGGGTGAGCGCCCGGACCAAATGCGGGAACAGAATATCTTCGCCAAGCAGAAAGCCGAGTTGACCATGCGGCGTGAGGGCCACCGAAAAGGATGCGGGAACGTTAAAGTCGACCGCCGCGTCGTCGTACCGATCAACCAGATCCGGCGAGATTTTCGGCGTGCGCAGCAGGCGTTTCCCACCTGGGTCGAATAGGTAAGCAATGGTTTGCGCCCGGCCGCTGGGGTCGGCCACGACCTGCCCTGCAGCGGCAAGATAAACCCCCTGGCCCCGCGCCAATCCGCCCAGGCCCTTCTCGAAAGACTGCTCATCTGGCGTCTCGCCCGCCCCATCGGCCAACGGCAACAGCACCAGGGGGGGCGTAACGTCGTCCAGCCGCCGTTTCGAGGCGCGTATCAGCGCCTGTGTCTCATCCTCAAGGGTGTTCAGGCCCCAGGCCTGCTGGGAAATCACGAGCACAGCTGTCCTCCGTAGGTATGGCGCGATTGTTTCGCTCGCACGGGCCCGGCGCAACCCTTGTACAGACCGTTGACCGCCCTGCGTCGCCAGACCATCCTGGGTGCGAAAACGATCTTTTAGGGAGGGCGTCATCGTTCATTCGGCCAGTCTTTTTCGCAGCACGTTGTTTGTCCCGGGCAATCGGCCCGAGCGGTTCGAGAAGGCCGCGTCAAGCGGCGCCGATCTCATCGCCATTGACCTTGAGGACGCTGTCCCGCCCGAGAACAAGGACGAGGCCCGCGCAACGGTCATGACCTATCTGCCGCAGCCTTACAGCGCGGCGGCCCGCCGCTTCGTGCGGATCAATTCACCCAAAACCCCGGCTGGGCTGCGCGATCTGGGGGCGCTCATCGATGCGACAGCGATTCCCGACGGCATCTTGATCCCTATGGTGGCGACCGCAGCCGAGGTTCAATGGGTCGACGGCCTGCTGGCGCACCATCCCAGTCTCGACCTGATCGCGGTCATCGAGACCACCGAGGGCCTCGACAATGCCTATGAGATTGCCGGCGCGTCGCCGCGATTGCGCGCGGTCGGGTTCGGGTCGGCCGATTTCACGTCCGAGACCGGCGGCACCATGGAATGGGACCCCCTGCTCTATCCGCGCAGCCGCATTGCCGCGGCCTGCGCGCGCCACAAAATCATCGCGCTCGACGGCGTATGGCTGAACATCGCTGATGACGAAGGTCTTATCGCCGAGACCCGCGCGATCAAAGCGCTCGGCTACCGCGGTAAGATCGCCATCCATCCCAAACAGATTGCCGGCATTCACACCGGCTTCGCACCGACCGAGAAAGAGACCGAGCGCGCGCGCAAAGTAGTTGCCGCCTTCGAGGAGGCAAACGGCGCCGCAATCAAGGTTGATGGCCTCATGGTCGACTTACCGCTTTACGAATCCGCCCAGCGTACGCTTGCGGCAGTGGAGGCATAGAAGCCGATGTCGAGCGTTCCGCTGATCAACATTGCGCCGTTCCTCGATGGGCGCGAAAAAAAAGGCGTGGCCGTGCAAGTTGATGCGGCGTGTCGCAACATTGGGTTCATCATTGTACAGGGCCACGGCGTCGACCAGGCGTTGATCGCCGAGATGCACCGGATCAGCGCGGCCTACTTCGCCCTGCCGTTTTGGGAAAAGATGCGGTTCAAAATGCCGCCGGATCGCTATCGGGGCTACACCCCGTTGGGCGCTGAGAGCCTGTCCTACAGCCTGGACGAGGCCCAGCCTCCTGACCTCAAGGAATCATTCTCGATTGGGCCGTTCGACCACGCCTTTGACAGCTATCATTTTGGCTCGGCGGGCGCGCGTTACTTCGCACCAAATTTTTGGCCGGACAGCCCACAAGGGATGCAAGCTATTTGGGAACGCTACTACGCGGAAATGGACCGGTTAGCGGGCGACCTGATGCGGATATTCGCGGTCGCATTGGACCTAGAAGAAGACTGGTTCGCCGACAAGATCGACCGCCACATCACCAATTTCAGCGTCATCCATTATCCCGGCCAAGATGAGACCGCCCCGGCGGCGGGCCAAAGCCGCGCCGGCGCCCACACAGATTATGGCAGCTTGACCATCGTTCAGACCGATACCGACGTGGGCGGGCTCGAGGTCCAGACCCGCGATGGGAATTGGGCGGGGGTGCCCTGGATTCCCGACACCTTTGCGATCAATCTCGGCGACCTGATGTCCGAGTGGACCAACGATCAATGGGTCTCGACGCTACACCGGGTCGCGAACCCGCCGCGCGACAAGGCGCATATTAGCAAGACATCGCTGCTGTTTTTCCACCAACCGAACTATGATGCGTCGATTGAATGCATCCCGACGTGCACCAGCGCCGACAATCCGCCGCGACATGAGAAGATAACGTCGGGCGACCACGTGACGATGAAGATTAACAAGCATCGCGCCGTCGATGACGTGATGCAGGCCGCCCAGTAAAACTGGGCCAGGAGATGACCATGGAGAAAGTCGGCTTTCGGCATCTCGCCGAGTCCACCAAGGCAGACCACGACGTCCTGCAGCCCTACCTCGAAGAAGAAAACACCCGCACGGCGGACCGAGTCCTTGAGATGTTCACGTCGTTGAAGGACAAGGACTGCGGCCCGTTGCCGGTCGATATCTTCGAGCATGGCCTCCAGACCGCCACACTGGCGCTTCAGGACGGCGCCGACGAGGAGACCATCGTTTGCGCGTTGCTCCATGACCTGGGGCATTATGTTGCGCCGATGAATCACGGTCGGTTTATCGCCGAACTGTTACAGCCCTTTGTTTCCGAAGAGAATTACTGGGTGCTGCAGCACCACACCGTCTTTCAGGCCTACTACTACCTTCATCACATCGGCAAGGACCGCAACGCGCGGGACCAATACAAGGACAGCCCGCACTACGATAGCGCGCGCCGTTTCGTCGAGCGGTGGGACCAAAAGGCTTTCGATCCCGCCTTCAAGGCCGAACCGCTGGAAACATTTGCCCCGATGGTCCGCCGCATCTTCGCCCGGACGCCGCACGTCGCCGGGGCCAAGGCGCCGTTGTCTGCGGCGGTCGCCTAGATCGCGGCAGACCAAACCGCAAACTCCCGCGCCCAATCCGAAGCCCCGGGCGGGGGACGCCAGTATGACTTTGACACCCCCTCGCGTTGTCCACTGAGCGGATGGTGACGGACTCTGTGACGGACGAGCCAACAGCGCGGGACTCAAGGGGAAGGGATTTCGCTCTTTTCCCGCTAGCCGTCTGTGCATTCATTGTCGACCGGAAGCGCCGTTTTCTGATGTTGGAGCATCCGGATAGGTCGCCGGCCATAGAAGTTGTTAATGGAGCGGTGAATGGCCGCTGCGATTCGCGAGGTTCGCGAAGAGGCGGGCAGTTCTTTGCAAGTGACCCCCCTAGGCGTTTTCCATGCGCATTCGGTTCGATACGACGATTTGATTCCGCCGCTCGTTAGTGTTTGCGTGCTTTTCGAGGCTGGCAACACCTCAGTTGTTGCCGGCAGCGACATGGCGGGTAGTGTCATCAGGTGGTTGAATGTAGAGCAGATGATCGCTCAACAAAGCCGAGTGGTTGTGCCGAGCGCCGGAGACTCAGACGGGCCATACTGGCTGTTCGAGCGAGCCTTGAAATCGTACGACCAATGGACGGCGCAGGGCGTCGAACCCATTGAAAAGCTCCAACCTACTTACTCAAGAGTCTCTAACAAATATGTGAAATAGGCGGTTTAGCCGTAGGCTCGCCCGTTTCCAGTTCCTTCTACGCCCTGCTCGTCTAGGCTGCGGCCTTCTCCTTCATAAGCGCCGCGACGGTATCCTCGACCACGGTGCCTTTGAAAATGTCGGGGTTCATCCCGGCGTGCATTTCGGCCGGATGAACGAAGGTTAGATCGCGAAAGTCGTCCGTCGTCAGCGACCCCTCGTCGACCAGACTGTAGGCCTTGGCAATGACCTTGCGTGCATCGGTGACGTCGAAATGGCCGATGTCCGAGCCGATCAGCGCTTTGAACTTGGCGCCGAATTGGTTGAGTTTTTCGTTGAACGCCCAGGCCATGATGCGATCGTCCGATTCGCACCCGAAATAGAAGTTCGGCACGAACAGATCGTAAATGTCTTTCTCGTTGGTGATCCCGCAGCGGGCGAAATCGTCGAGATCGGCCTCGCGCTCGGGCGGCCATTCGTAGAACACCCCATCGCTGACCTTTAGCTCGTCGAGTTTGGTTTGAACTTTGGGGCCGCCGTATTGGGTGGCGAGTTCGACTAACAACTCTCTGTCGATCCGCGCTGGATCGAGATGCCGTTTAAGTTCAGGCACGTTGCGCTTTTCCCAGTGTTCGATGAGATCGTTGTACAGGCTGGCCGCCCAGCCGACACCGCATTCGAGGAACCCGAATTTGAGGTCGGGGAAACGCCGGGTTACGCCGCCCAGCACCAGTGCTTTGCAGAACGCCTGGCTACCGGCCGCGAAATGACCGATGTGGTTGAATGTCACGTTGGAGATTGAGGTCCGATCGACCCAGCCCATCGTGCTGGTATGCATTGTCGGCGCGACCTTCAAGTCCATGCATTTTTGCCAGACCGGGTCGTAATCGTAGGGACTGTCGAGCGCGAGCGGATCGATCCAATAAGACGCAACCGCCGACGCCAGGTCGCGGTCACCGCCAATGGCACCCTGGATGGGCCGACGCACGGCGCCCTCAACCATCGCCGCCTTGAGACCGCGTTGGCCGATGGCGTAGTCCAATTCTTCAAGCGCCTCTTGCGGCGTATGCATCGGGATCACAGCCGCCGGCGCCAGCCGGTCCGAATATTCGTCGAACAAGTCGGCGTTCATCGTGTTGATCGCCCGGACCACGCCGCGCCGCATTTCTTCGTCATCAAGCCCAACAAAGAGAATTGCCAGCGTCGGATAGACAAACGAGAAATCGATGCCGAACTCGTCCAAGCGCGAGTGCAGAAGACCGGGGAACATGGCCGTGGCCCGGTCGCGCGTGTTACCGGCAGGGAACATCCAGAACGGTGCACGTTTGATTCGCTTGCGGGTGCGCTCTTCCGGCGTGGCGTGATACCAGCCCCAGAACTTCCCGTCCTTAAGCATATCGAGGTAGCGCTTGACCATCGTCGCGCCGCCGACATCCTTGATGTAATCCATCAACACCGGCTCGACCTCAAGCATGTGCGCGTCAGCGTCGATGATCGGGTGATCGAGTTTTTCGCGCACCTGTTGAGATGTACTTTTGGTCATGTCCCCTCCAAGAGGCGCGGTGGCAGTAGTTTATGAGCACACGACCAGGATTGAGGCAGTTCATGGCCTCGCCGTGGTGCGGCCGCCGAAGGCGACGGGCGGATTTTGACAGTTTCCTGACCCGGCTCCAAGGTACGTCTTGGGAAAAGATTTCACGGGAGGTCGCGATGAAACACCGGACAATCAGGGGACGGATCGACTACATCACCGACGATGTAGGCGTGATGGGCCGGGAGTGGTTTACCCATACCGTACATTCGGACGGCCATCGGACCATGCGGGCCCTCACCGAGATGGACGACGACGACCTTCTGCGCGATGTCACGTTCAGCGTGGATGAGAACTGGTTGCCCTTGGATTGCTTCGTTCGCCTAACCATCGGCGACAGGTTTCAAGGCACCGGCTGGTTTCGGTTTACCGACACCTACACCGAGTGCGAATCCTACTCGATCGACGCTGGCCGGATCAGCCAACGCTGGCCGATGGACGGGCGCACACCGCTTTTCGTCAGCCATGCCGTCTCCTGCGACGCGTGGACGAACGCCACATTCGATATGTCGCGCAAGAAAGAGAAGCAATTGATCTATCCCCGCATGGCGAGTTCGCCACTCGGCAACGGCGGATCGGGCCCGATGCTCGGCAATTCGACGACGGTGACCCCGACGCCGGCGACGCTCTACCTTGAATATCTTGGCGAGGAAGACGTGACGGTGCCCGCCGGCACCTTCAAGTGCCACCGGATTGCGCTGAACCGCGGCGATATTCCGCGGTTCGAGATTTGGACCCACGGGCCCGATTTCTTGCCGGTCCAACTGCGCTACGACAAGCTTAATCAGTACTATCAGTTGACCGAACTAGACATGTAGCTCGTTTCGAAAACAGGAGGTCCCACATGGAACGCCAGCACCGCCACAATCTTCTGGTGCAGGAGAACCACGACGAAGAGGCGCGCGAAATGTTTGCCATGGAGTTGTCCGGACACCTCACGCGCGAGGTTTTTCCGGGCACCCGGTGCCTGTTCGATGGGCGAATCGCGCCCGCCTTCCAGCGGCAGCATCAGCGCGCGCCCAACCGTACCGAAACCAGACGGGCCTTGCTGCAGCAGCCTTACTACCAAATGTGGAGCTCGCTCAAACGAACCGACCAGGAGATCCTGTTCGATAGCGTGGGCGAAACGGTTGATCGTCAGCGCGAAGACCTAACGGCCCGCGGCAAAAGGCCGCCGCGCAAAGCAGGGGGAACACTGCGCCTCGACCCCGCGATCAAACCGCCGCGCTATCTGACGGCTGTCGACATCCATTGCATGCCGGGCAACTACACGGCCGATCTCGGCGGCGACGACGTATCGGCCGGCGCGATTTTCGACCGCGGCCTGTTCCTGTATGGCCGCGGCGGTCTGGGACCACAGAGCGACGACATGGGGGCCTCGGTCTGCGCTTGGCTGAAAAAGGCCCATCCGGGTTTTGTCCCAAAAGATATTCTGGACATGGGGTGTTCGATCGGCGGCAACACCCTGCCCTTCGCGCGCCTGTTCCCTAAAGCCAAAATCCACGCCATCGACGTCGGCACCGGCATTTTGCGCTACGGCCACGCACGCGCGGAAGAACTCGGTGTTGCGATCCACTTTTCCCAACAAGACGCCGAACACACGTCGTTTGCAGCGGAGAGCGTCGATCTTATTGTGTCGCATCTGCTCGGTCACGAAACGTCGCTGGCCGGATACAAAAATATCATGCGCGAATGCTTCCGCTTGTTGCGGCCGGGCGGGATGATGGTGCACACCGAAACCGAATGGTCCACCGAGAGTGATCCGTTCAACCAGTCGGTGCTCGATTGGGAGACCCACTACAACGGCGAGCCCTTCAAAACCAAACTCGACACGCTCGACAACATCGGCGTCGCGGTCGATGCGGGATTTTCCAAGGAGCGGGTGTTTATGGAGAGCGCCCCAAGTCTGCGTGCCGGAACGAAGTACTATCAGGGCCGCTGGGCGATTTTCGGCGCGACGAAATAGACGCCGCTAGACCTCCAGGACGATGTTGCCGTAGAAGTCCCGGCTCTCGAGTAATTCGTGGGCTTTGCGCGCATCACTGAGCGGGAATCTCGCCGCTAATACGGGCCGCAGGTCGCCCCGCGCCAGGAAACGCAAAACCTGTTTGATCGATTCCTTGGGCGTGAAATGAGTGCCTGTCATGACGATCTGACTGCGCACCAGCAAACGCCGGATATCGACCAATGTCTCTGTCGGTTCGATCGACCCGGCGCTCGACAAGCGGCCGTTATAGGCCAGCGCATCTAGACTTTGGCGCAAGATGTCGCCGCCGACGGTCTCCAGCACGACATCGACGCCCCGTCCGCCGGTCGCTGCGCGCGCTTCTTTAGTCAAATTCTGGGTCCGGTAGTTGACGCCGACATCAGCACCGTCCTGTTGAGCGCGACGCAGTTTGTCATCCGACCCGGCGCTGGCAACGATCCGGCACCCGGTCATATGCGCGATTTGCACCGCCGCGCTGCCGACCGCGCCGCCGACCGCGTTGATCAAGACCGTGTCTTCTGGGCGCAGGTTCACTTTGCGCGCCATTTCCCAGGCCGTCGCGTAGGCGACGAGCGATGTCGCCGCATCGAGAAACGAGACCTCGTCCGGCAATGGCAGCAAGCTGAACTGATTGACCCGCACATATTCGGCGTAAGTGCCCCAGCGGGTATGACCCAGCTTGTCGAACTTGGCGCAAATGTTGTCGTGACCTTGCATGCAATAGCAGACGGGCTCGTTGCACCGCCCTTGCGAGACCGTCAGCACCGGCACGACGCGGTCACCCACGCTGAACCCGATCACGCCGGCACCGACCTCGGCGACCGTGCCCGCACCTTCGACGCCCAGCACATGGGGAAAGGTGACCGACGCGTTGGGCACGTTCCCGTTGCGCACCAGCGTGTCGAAGCGGTTGATTCCAACGGTATCGATTTTGATCAGGACGTCGCCAGGGCCAACTTCCGGCGCCGGAATTTCTTGGTAGCTGAGTTTGTCGGCACCGCCGTGCCCGTCGATAACGATTGCCTTCATCGCACCGTTCGCTCCCGGGGTGTGTAGCGCGGACCATCTGAGGTCGAGCGAACCAAGCGACCAGGGCGCGCGCCCGTCTCCTCGCCGTTCCGTTGCACGACTTGTCCGCCGACGATGGTGGCTTCGTAACCGCGCGCCTTTTGCATGAGGCGCGTCGCATCAGCCGGCAAGTCGTTGACAAAATAGGGCGTCTCCAAGCGCAGCTGGTCAAAATCAATAAGATTGAGATCAGCCCGCAGGCCGGGCTTGATCGCGCCCCGGTCGTGAAAACCGTAGAGTGCCGCGTTATCAAGGGTCTGCTTGCGCACCAGCCATTCTAACGGAAGCTTCGCCCCGCGCGCCCGATCCCGGGCCCAGTGGGTCAGCATGAATGTCGGCACACTGGCATCGCAAATATAGGTCACATGCGCGCCAGCATCGCTCCCGCCCAGAACGGTATGTGGATGAACCAGCATCTCGCGCACGGTCTCAAAATCGCCGTGGGCGTAGTTGAACGCCGTGAAATACAAGACGGCGCGACCATCGTTGGCGAGGAGTCTGTCGTAGCCGAGCTCAGCGGGGTCACGGTTCGCCGCCTTGGCTTGCGCCGCGATGCTGTTCGCAGGATCGGGCTCATAGTCCAACGGGTCACCAAGATCGTAACTGCCCGCCCATGCGGTCTTCAGGATGTTGTTGAACGCGTCGTCGTTGGGGTCGGTCTGGGCGAGGAGCCGCGCCTTAAAAGACGGATCGCGCATTTTGGCGACCATCTCGGCGTGCGGTTTCGAAGCAATTTCGACAAATGCCGGATAGCGGAAGAAGGGGTGAATGCCGGCCAGCGTGAAGAGATAGTTGGTCGGCCGGCCGAACACCTGCGGATAAATCCGCGCGCCGTCGGCGGCGGCAACGTCGCACGCGTCGAGAACGTTGCGCCAGACATCGGGGTAATCGTGCGCCTGTCCCAACAGAAAGGTAATGGGACAACCCGTACTCTTGGAGATCCGGTGCATCCACTGGATCTCGCTGGGCGGGCCGGCGGCATCGAAGCCGCTCATACCGCGGATGGTCATCTCAAAAACGCCGTGTCCCGCTGCCGCCAGTTCGCCCGCGAGGGCCTGGAGTTCGTCTTCGCCGGCGAACGTGCCGGGCACCAGGTCGCCGCTAGTGTCGAGATGCAGCAGCGAACGCGACGTGCTGAGACCGGCGGCCCCCGCGGCCATCGCCTCGCGCACGACGCGGGATTCAGCGCCTATGTCTTGGGGCGTGGCAAGCTCGTCGTGCGCGCGCTCGCCCATGACGTAGGCACGGATCGCGCCGTGACCAATCTGGGCCGCGACATCGAGGGCGCGCGGCATTCTGTCGAGCGCATCGAGATATTCCGGGAAGGTCTCCCACTCCCATTTAATCCCAGCCGCAAGGGCGCTGCCGGGGATGTCTTCGACGCCCTCCATCAATCCAAGGAGCCAGTCGTGCCGGTCTGGGGCAGCTGGCGCGAATCCAACGCCGCAATTGCCCATGACCACCGTTGTGACGCCGTGCCAAATGGACGGCGTCAGCAGCGGATCCCACGTGACTTGGCCGTCGTAGTGGGTGTGGATATCGACCCAGCCGGGGGTTAGCAGCAACCCGTCGGCGTCGATGGTTTGATTCGCGCCCCCAGTGACGCGCCCGGTCTCAACAATAAGACCGTCCTTGACGGCGACGTCGGCAACCGCGGCGGGCGCACCCGTGCCGTCAACGACGCGGGCCCCTTTGATCAGTAGATCGTGCATATCTCAGACATAGAAAAGGGGCGCAACGCCATCACAGCCTTGCGCCCCTCAAGTTACGTCGACCTATTTGCGCAGGTCGTAGAAACGCGGCTGGGCTTCGGCGTGGACGCCCACACCCGAGACCCCTTCGCGCCAAGCGTATTGATGCTCGTACTCCAGGACCGGAACGAGCGCGAGCTCGTCCATGATTGTCTCTTGGATTTCCTTCAACATCGCATTGCGTTTGACCTGATCGGCCTCGGCCTTGACCTTGAAGATAAGTTCGTCGACACGAGCGTTGCTGTAGTTGCCCCAGTTATTGATGCCACCCTTGGCAACCGTAACGTACTGCAACATCACCGCGTAAGATGCATCGATCCCGATCGGACGACTGGTATCGTTCAGCGCCATACCAAGGTCCTTCTTAACGAACTGCCGATCCGAATATTGCTGCAGCGGCAGCGGATCGAGCAGAACCGGAAAACCAACGGCTTTGAGCGAGCTTTGGATGATCGTCGCGACTGGCCCAACGATGGACTCGCGTTCCGCAACGAACGCCAATTTGAACTCATCGGCAAACTTCTCAAGGCCTGCGCCGCCCGGAAAACCGGCCTCGGCAAGCAGTTGTTTCGCCTTTTCCGGGTCGTAGTTATAGGAGACCGACGGCTTGAAGTAGCCAGGATATTCCGGCGGCACGAGGCCCTCCCATTTCCGAGCGCTTCCGAAATAGACTTTCTCGATGAGCTGATCGTAGGGAATGGCGTACGCGATCGCCTTACGAACTTTGACATTGTCAAAAGGAGGCTGGCTCCAGTTGAGCGACATCATGACGGTCGAGTTGAGAAAGCCACCGCCAACATTGATCCCGTCAACGTCTTTCAGGCTGCTGAACTCTCGCGGAGACAGCGAATCGACAAAGTCAGCTTGACCCGTCCGCAAAACGGTTAGGCGCGTGGAGCTTTCAGGAATCTTCTTCCAGATGACGCGATCATAGTAGGGCGCGCCGCGGTAGTAGTCCTTGTTCGCTTCTAGAATGATCGAATCTTCTTTCTTCCATTCCCCGACGCACCACGGACCGAACCCGGGACCGTTAACGGTATTGGTGTAGTTGTGGCTCCAGGGATCGTCTTCAGTTGCGTTCGCCTTCATCGTCTCCTTGTCGTAAATGAGGAGCGCGAAAATCGCGAAAACCGGCAAAAACAAACCATTCGCCTGTGCCTGCCTGATCTTCACGGTGTACTGGTCGACTTTGGTTACCTCATCGCCCAATTCGCGGGCATCCGGGCTTGGCGCCGGCTTGCCTTCGTCTTTCGCTGTCTTGGCGGCGGCTCGCGCGGCAAAAAGCGACGGTTCGAATTTGTCGACCGATCCGACATTGGCTAGAAAGTAACCGATGGGCGCCGTGCCGCTAATCGACTTTGCCCGGGCCATTGTGTACAGCACATCGTCTGCATCAAAGGTCGCGCCGTTGCAGCCTTTAACGCCCCGCCGAAGATTTAGCGTCCATGTCAGACTCGCGACGTCGAAGTCCCATGACTCGGCCAAGCGGCCTTCAAATTTTTTCGTATTGAGCGCGGACAGGCCTTCGGCATTTGACTCGCCGAGTTCAAAATAAATGAGTGGCTCGAGCACATTCGACATGCCGCCATACGAGGGCGGAAACGTGCCGCCCGGACCGTCGACGTTCAAACTGTTCGGTACGTTGTACGAAAGATACAAAAGATCTTCGGCCTGGGCGACGGAGGCCGCGCCAAACCCGATCAGTCCCATGCCGGTTGCGGCGAGGACGTTTCTTATGTTTTTCCTGAGCATTCCACCCTCCCAAGTGGTTATCGACTCTGGCTCGTCCGCGTGCGCACACCTCGCCCACGGCGACCCGTCTCGGGACTCTGGGCTGTAAGCTTTAGGCGAGTCAAATGATAAGACGATAAGCAGTCTGATACCGAGGAAACCTAGGGAATCTCCGGCAGCCCTCAGAGAACTTGAAACAGGTCGTAGCGTACGCCGAAGGCGCCACCATCCAGGATACGGACCGCGCCGCGCCCCACCGCGATAACGTTGTTAAGCCACGCATAGTCGTTGTCCATGGCGGTCTCGAAGAACGCGGCACTGCGCATGTAATACTGATCCCCCGATACTTCCTCGCGCCGCCCGAGTTTCTTCAGCACTTCCTTTGGGCCCCAGACGATGCCTTGGTACATGATCTGGACTAGCACCCCGTCGGTGGTTTCGAGCACCAAGCGCACATCGGGTCGCGCCGAATTGTCGCGTAGCACCAGCAGGTGGTCGGTGGCGGTCACCACCTTTCCGCTCAACTTCGGACCGCTGAACGTGCCGCGTTCAATACGATCGATCCGTCGATAGCCCCGCGGCGTTTTGCCGATCTCCAGACCAACCATGGCTTCCATATCGAGGGTCATCAGATAGTCGGTCTGCAGCGGCGCCTGACGATCGTCCATCGCGGTTTCTCCCTATTGCACGAGGTAAAGGTTGTAGTGGTCGCCAAAGGCACCGTTTGGAAACACCAAGAGGCGCCCGGTTGCCACGGCCAACGCCGTGTTTAGCCATTCGTAGCGGGTGTCGCCGGTTTCAAACGTGACGGCGGTGCGCAAGTAGTATTCTCGGGAATCAACCTCTTCACGTCGGCCAATCCGCTTCATCACATCGCGCGGACCGGCCACGATGCCGTCGTAAGTCATCTGTACCAATGCATCGTCAACGGTTCGCAGCACCATGCGGACGTCGAGACGGGCCGAATCGTCGCGCATGACTAATACGGGATCGGTACCGGTGATGATCTCACCGCTGAACCGCGGCCCATCGAACCGACCACTCAGAATGCGGTCAACGCGGCGCCAGCCGCCGGGCGTCTTGCCAATTTCCAGACCAGGCATCGCCTCGATCACGAAATGTGTGAGAAACGTTGTTTCCAGCGGCGCAATATCGGGATGCGTCATTACGGCCCTCCCCAGCGGTGCTAGCATCTTGGCATGACGCACGATCGTTATCACGAAATACGCGCTGCACATCAGTGGCAAATTCCATCGCGCTACAATATTGGCGTCGACATTTGCGACCGGATCGCCGCGACGCACCCGGACGCGATAGCGATGGTCTGGGAGGATCTTGCCGGGACCGATCACACGATCACCTATGGATGGCTCCGCGAGCGGAGCAACCGCCTTGCCAACGGGCTGCGCGCTCAGGGTTTGCAGCGCGGCGACCGGGTCGCCGTGCTGCTCGGACAAAGACCGGAAACCGCGGTTGCCCATATCGCCATCCTCAAGGCCGGTCTGGTCTCCGTGCCGCTATTCACAGCGTTCGCCGAAGACGCGTTGGCGCACCGCATTGCGAATGCCGGTGCGCGCGCGCTCATCACCGATGCTGAACAGCTACCCAAGGCCGTGGGCCTGTTGAAACGCGGGCTCGATCTACGTCCCGTCTTGTGCATCGGCGGCGCGGAAAACGGGATATTGGCGTTCGACGCCTTCTTGGACTCCGGCGCACCGGATTTTCAGCCCGTGGATACCAGCGCCGAGGACGACGCGTTGATTATCTACACATCGGGGACGACCGGACCGCCGAAGGGCGCGCGCCATGCGCACCGCATGTTGATCGGCCATGACCCAGGCATTCGCTTTGTCCATTATGGCATGAACGAAGGGTCGCCCGACCGCCACTGGTCACCGCAGGATTGGGCCTGGGTCGCCGGGCTGGTCAATATTCTCTTCGCGTCTTTGCGTCACCGCGTGCCGGTCATCGCGACGGCGCGACGGTTCGACCCCGAATGGGCATGGCGCC
>JAQBYN010000026.1 GCA_027622715.1 Pseudomonadota bacterium
TGCGTAAGCAGCCCCTTTTGCGTGACGTAACGCGTTGTCTAGTCGGCGACCTCAATCTCGGACCAACTCGGCACGCGATTGACGAGTTTGTATCCCTTCACCTTCGGTGAGAGACCATCGATCGCCGGACGTTCGTGGCTGAACACCACCGCCGCATTGTCGTGATAGAACTGAGCAACCTTACGCAGGAGCGGTTCGCGCTTTACCGGATCCATCTCGGCATCCATCGCCTGAATCGTCGGCATAATTTCTTCGAAGCACGTGTGCTTGGCGAAGAACGCGCACGAATGCGTGGCCATGACGCGCGACAAGTCCGCCATCGGGTGCGCTTCGTACATCATCGTGAAAGCGTCGCCTTCCCATGGCTTCTGTGCCAAGACCTTTTGTACGAAAATCGGAATCGACAGGTTCACCAATTCGACGTTGACGCCAACCTTCTTGAAGTCCTGCGCCATCGCTTGGAAGGTGTCGCCGAACTCGCCACTCGAGGTGACCAACTCGACCTTCATGTCGAACCCGTTCGGGAACCCTGCCTCTGCCAAAAGCTTTTTGGCTTTTTCAGGGTCGTAGGGATAGGGCTTGATGTCCTCGAAGAACCCCGTCGCCGTGGACTCAGAAGGCTGACCGTTGGTGCGCGTGATCCCGCCCATAACCTCTTTGACGAAGGTCTCTTTGTCGTAGGCGTAATTCAGAGCCTGGCGGACACGGACATCCGAGACCGGACTTTCCTTTTTCTGATGCAACAGGATCATGTTGAGCGTGTCGTGCCGTTTGGACAAAACCACCTTGTTGCCGGCGTTGTCCAACAGGGCAATCGCGCTGTTGTCCAGTGCCCAGGCAATGTCGACCTGGCCGGAGTTAATCGCCTGAATCCGCGTCGCGATCTCATGAATAATAACGATATCGACGTTCTTCATCTTGGGCTTGCGCCAGGCGTTTTCGTACGCCGTCATGGTGATGCGATCGGCCTTCCATTCGACGATCTTGTAGCTGCCGGCCCCGACCGGAGTCTTGGAAAAGCCCTCGGCACCGAGGTCTGCCCACGCCTTAGGTTCATGCGCGCGCATGATGTGCAAACGCTTCGGGAACAACGGGTCCGGCTTTTTGGTCGTCACTTCGACGGTGTAGTTGTCGATTTTCCTCGCGCTGGCCATGGCGTTGAGTTGGCGGCTGGCCTGCTGTTTCGAAACGACTGGATCGCTCAAAATGGCATTTACGTTTGCGATCATGGCATCGGCGTTCCAGGCCTCGCCGTTGTGGAACGTTACGCCTTGGCGCAGCTTGACGACCCATGTGGTCGGGCTCGTCAACGTCCATTCAGTCGCGAGCAACGGTTTGACGGACTTGTCGTCATCGACAAACGTCAGCCCATCGAAAATTGCGTAAAGCTGATAGGCCCCATTTGCGCCGAAAGTGCCGTAGGGCATGCCGCCCTGCGCCGGATTGTTGTAGTGCGCGACGCGCAACGTATCGCTCGCCGCTTGAGCCACGGTTGCTGCGCCCAAAAGTGAGACCGCGGCAATCCCGCCCAAGATCATTGACTTGTACTTCATGGATACTCTCCCAGTGATCCTTTTGCCTTTGTACCGGTGGGTTATACCGCACCCGGAGCCCCACCCCCAAACTCTGTAAGCCGGGCCCCGCAATGCTAGGATGGGGTTGCACGGAGGTGCCATGTTCTACCGACCAGAAGACGGCCACGGCCTGCCCCATGACCCCATGAGCGCCCTGGTTGTGCCGCGACCCATCGGGTGGATTTCCACTCTGGACGCCGCGGGACGCCGCAATCTGGCTCCTTTTGCCCTGTTCAATATTGTGGCCTATCAGCCGCCCCACGTGATGTTTGCCCCTACCGGGCAGCCCGGCGGGCCATTCAAAGACAGCCTCAACAACGTCGAGGCGACCGGCGAATTTGTCGCCAACATGGCAACTTGGGCACTGCGCGACGCGGTGTGGCATACCTCGATCCCGGCACCGGCCGACGTCGACGAATTTGAACTCGCCGGCTTGACCCCGGTGGCGAGCACGATTGTCGCCCCGCCCCGCGTCAAAGAAAGCCCGGTCCACCTAGAATGCCGCCACGTGCAGACCATCAAGCTACCGCACGTCGATCCAACCACCGCCAATCACGTTGTCATCGGCAAAGTCGTCGGTATCCACATTGACGATTCGGTGTTGGTCGACGGCGTCGTCGACGAACGTTTGCTCGAACCCATGGCACGGCTCGGCTACCTCAACTACACGCGGGTGACAGAGGTGCACACCAAGCCGTTCCCGAAGTGGCCGCCGAAACCGCCCGGCGCACCATGACGCCAGCGGCCGCGTCGGCGATCACAATATTCAGTCCCCGCATTGCCTTTCGGCCGGGCACCACTCACCTAGGAGGCGATCCAGACTAACAGCGCGCGTGTACCGGCGTCGCACAAGGGTCAGCGGTTGCGCGCGCTAAACCGAGAGAAACTGCGGGCGTTGGCTTTGTTTCGGCTTTTTGGGTGTCGTGGAGCCGCTGAGCGACGGTTCATCAGTGACGACGTCGAGAATCAAGGAAAACTGCGGGAGTTGGCTTTGTTTCGGAAAATACATAGTGAGCCGTCGACGCAAACCAGCTGGGCGGGCGTCACCAACTAATGACCGCCCCCGACCTCCTGCTCGCCATCGATCAGGGCACCAGCAGCACGCGCGCCATCGTGTTCGACCGCGCCGGTAAAATTGTGTCGTCGGCCCAGCGACCGCTCGTCCAGCACTATCCGCAAGACGGCTGGGTCGAGCATGACGCGGAAGAAATATGGACGGCCGCGGTCGCGGTCTGCCGCGAGGCCATTGGCGGGATCGCGCCGGGCCGGATCGCCGGCGCCGGAATTACCAACCAGCGCGAAACGTGTCTGCTTTGGGACCGCGCCACCGGTCAACCGATCCACCGGGCCATCGTCTGGCAGGATCGCCGCGGCGCGCCGATGTGCCAGACGCTAGCGGACACGGGCCACGGGCCGGCAATCCGGCGCGCGACCGGCCTCGTTCTCGATTCATATTTTTCGGCGACCAAACTCGCGTGGCTTCTCGACAATGTCCCGGACGCGCGAAGGCGGGCCGAACGCGGCGACCTCGCCTTTGGCACGATCGACACCTATCTGCTGTGGCGTCTGACCGGTGGACGCCACCACGCCACGGATGCGACCAATGCATCGCGCACCATGTTGTTCGACATCCACAACCAATGCTGGAGCGCCGATCTTTGTTCGCTGTTTGGGGTGCCAATGGCGCTGCTCCCCACGGTTTGCGATTGCGTCGCTGATTTTGGGATCATCGACGCATCGGTTCTCGGGTTCGATCTCGCGATCGGCGGCATCGCCGGAGACCAGCATGCGGCCCTAATTGGCCAGGGCTGCACCCGACCAGGGCTCGCAAAAGCAACCTACGGAACCGGATGTTTTGTGCTCACCAATGACGGTGTTGATGCGCCGAGCAATCGAGGCGCTTTGTTGACCACCATCGCCTACCAGCTTGGCGGCCAGGTAACCTATGCGACCGAGGGAAGCGCCTTCAACGCGGGGACTGCCGTTGCCTGGCTGCGCGACAATCTCGGGATCGTGCAAACCAGCGGCGAAACCGAATCCCTCGCATCATCCCTTTCAGACAATGGCGGCGTCTACTTCGTGCCGGCGTTCACCGGCCTGGGCGCACCCTTTTGGGAACCCGAGGCCCGCGGGGCAGTGGTCGGCCTAACCCGCGATACGGGTCGCGCCCACCTCGCCCGCGCGGCTCTTGAGGCGGCGGCCTATCAGACGCACGACCTGCTCGCCGAATCCGGAAAGCGCGCCACGGCGCTTCGTATCGACGGCGGCATGGCGGCAAATAACTGGTTCGCCCAGTTCTTAGCCGACCTGCTTGGGAGCAATGTGGATCGCCCGGCCGTGACCGAGACGACCGCATGGGGCGCCGCCATTTTGGCAGGGCTCCAGACGGGCATGTTTGCGTCGCTGGATCAGGCCGCGGCGGATTGGCGGGCCGAACGCACCTTCGCGCCGCGCATCGACGATGCCCAACGCGCCAGCCTCATCGCCGGTTGGCGGCGCGCGGTGGCTCAGGTCCGGGCGGGCTATGCTTAGGCGTCGGTCAGCTATCCCGCGGCAAATATCACGCGGCCGGGTGCGTTGCGATCCAATGGTGGGCGATGTCTTCGCGCCGGCAAATCCACACGTCGTCGTGCCGCTGCAAATGATCCATGAACCGAATCAGACCCGCGAGCCGTCCGGGGTGTCCAGCAAAGCGGGCATGCAGGCCGATCGACATCATCCGCGGCGTCCGCGCGCTTTCGCGGTAATAGACATCGAACGCATCTTTCAGATAGGTCTCGAAATCGCTCGCGGTCCCGAAGCCCGGCGCCGCGGTGAACTTCGCGTCGTTATTGGTAAAGGTATAGGGAATGACCAAATGGGGACGCCCCGATTCCGCAACCCAATACGGCAGGTCATCGGCGTAGGAATCGGAGTCGTACAAAAACCCGCCCTCCTCCACGACCAACCGGCGCGTATGTTCGGACGGCGAATAGCGGCAATACCAGCCAAGCGGACGGGTACCGGTTGTCTTGGTGATGGCGTCTATCGCAAGCCGAATGTGTTCTCGCTCTTCGGCTTCGCTCAGAAGGTGATGGCTGATCCACCGCCATCCATGGCTACACACGTCGTGTCCGGCATCGGCCATGGCGCGGGCCGCATCGGGGTGGCGCAGCATCGCAAGGCCGCAACCGAAGACCGTCATCGGCAGGCGGCGCTCAGCGAACAAATCCATCAGCCGCCAGAAACCGACGCGACTGCCGTACTCGTAGAGCGACTCGGTGACAAAATCCCGTTTGCCCGCGCCGACCGACGCAACCGGGATTTCCCCGATATAGGTTTCGGCGTGGGCGTCACCGTCGAGAATCGAATATTCCGACCCCTCTTCGTAGTTCAGCACGAAATTGACCGCGAGCCGCGCACCGCCCGGCCACTGCGCATCGGGCGGATTGCGCCCATAGCCAACCAGGTCGCGCGGATAGTCCTGCCAATTCTCGGTCACTGGACACGGCCTCGTCTGTTACGAACCTGCGGTCAGAAGATGCACTTCGCCGTCGGTATGAAAGATTCGCAACCCTTTGGCGTGGTGATACGCCGGGTCTTCATGGAAGGCCCGCGCCGCCGCTTCGTCAGGAAACTCGATCAATGCGCCGCGCTGCCAAATGGGCGCGCGCTCAAGCGCGGCAGGCGCTCCTGCCGCGATGATCTTCCCACCGTGTTTTTCGAGCAGCGGGACGACGAGTTTGTAATATTGGTCCCGCCAACTTGGATCATCGCCGTGTTGGCTGGAAAACGAAATTACGTATGCCGACATGAGACCTTCCCGCTTGGTCGATCGCGCGCTGCAAATGCGCGATCGCGTTTCGCTTATGAGCAGTATTGAGGGACGACACTTATGGCCTGGGAACTCCTGGAGCGCAATCTGCCGGAATATCGTTTCGTCGAACGGCACCAGCGATTTGTCGCCGCGTCGCCAGCACGGGTGTGGGCGGCGCTTCATACCGCGCAAGTGGAGGGTTCCGGGATCACCCGAGCCGCGGTTGCCTTGCGCATGCTGCCGGCGCGCCTTTCCGGGCGAGCCCCGGTACCAATCCGCCTGTTCGATCTCGCCGGCATGGCGAACTTCCTCCGCCTTGGTGAAATCCCTGAACGTGAATTGGTACTGGGCATGGTCGGGCAATTTTGGCGGGCCAAGGGCGGCCTCCTGCCGATCGACCCGGAAGCCTTTGCGACCTTCGCCGATCCGGCCTATGCGAAACTAGCCTACGGCTTTTTGCTCGAACCGCAGGGCAGCGGAACGCTGCTCAGGACCGAGACCCGGGTGCACGGCCTCAGTGCCGAGAGCGTGCGCCGGTTTTGGCCCTATTGGATCATGATCCGCCCGATCAGTGGCCTGATCCGACGCGAAATCCTTGCGGGTATCGGGCGCGAAGCGTTAGAGCCCAGCGAGCCTGCGAATTAGTTCACGCTTGGACGGCGGGGAAGTGTCTCCCCAGCGGCCCCGACCACACGATCCCCGAGCACATCGTCTCTCACAACGGCATAAACGAACGCGCTATCGGTGTTGGCATAACAGGTAATGCGAATACGCGGGTCGTCGGCCCGGCCGGTGAGCTTCAAATAAAAGACCGACACCGATTGTGCGGTGCCGTCCGAAAAATAATGGGTGCGGCTGAGCTCGTAATCGAATTTCGCGGAATCGACCGCGTAGTCAGCGCGGTTGTCCATGACGGCTTGCCGGCAAGCCTGCTCGTATTCCTCCGAACAACCGACGAGGAGTACCGCCAATCCCAGGACTATGGTCCGGCTGCGCATGGCAGACGTCCTTGTTCTGGAGAAAAATTGGTCGGAGCGAGTGGATTCGAACCACCGACCCCCACACCCCCAGCGTGGTGCGCTAACCAGACTGCGCCACGCTCCGACCGTAGGGCGATATATAGCGATTGATTATTGGGTCGGCAACGCGCCGTGCGTGACGTTAGCGGCGGCGGGCGTCCCGCAGCAGTTTGCGGAGCCCGTCCAGCTCCTCGATCGCGCCTTCAATGGCGGCGGTTTTGGTTCGGGCTAGACTCGGCCGATCAGCGAGACGGGGTGCCGCTTTAGACGGCCGCGCGATCTCGCCGCGCTTGCCATTTTCTTTGAGGAGCTTCTGCACACCCTTAATGGTGTAGCCCTCCTCGTAGAGAAGAGAGCGGATGCGACGCAGCAACTCGACGTCTTCCGGCCGATAGTAGCGGCGGCCGCCACCGCGTTTCAGCGGCCGGACTTGGGCGAACTTGCTCTCCCAGAACCGCAAAACATGTTGCGGGACATCAAGCTCGCCGGCCACCTCGCTGATGGTCCGAAAGGCCTCGGGCGATTTTCGATTCCGTGGGCTACCCGTCTCGCCCCCTGCCGTCGTCGTCGCCATGCCTACTCCCGATCTTGCGAGGTTTCCGCGTTGATGCGGTCCTTCAAGACATGCGATGGGCGGAAAACCAGAACACGCCGAGGTAGAATCGGCACTTCTTCGCCCGTCTTGGGATTCCGTCCGATCCGGCGACCTTTTTCCCGTACATAGAAGCTCCCAAACGAGGAGATCTTAACGGTTTCACCTTTGACCAGACTTTCGCCGATTTCACGCAGAACCGACTCAACGAGATCCGCAGATTCGTTCCTCGACAGGCCGACCTCTTGGTACACAGCTTCACTAAGCTGCGCACGGGTCACCGTATTCCCTGCCATTGCGGACCCCTCCCTCACTGCCGCGCAAACAGTACTCGCGAGGGAAAAGCCCGTCAATAACAAAGAGATATCAATAGGATAAGACGCGACGCTGATGTTGCATGGAATCCGCAGTAAACAGCGGAATCACCATCTGACGAGGCAGGCTCCCCAGGTGAAACCACCGCCCATCGCCTCCATCAAGACCAAATCGCCGCGCTTAATGCGGCCATCTTGGACGGCAACGTCGAGCGCGAGCGGCACCGAAGCCGCCGAGGTATTGGCATGCAGATCGACCGTCACGACGACTTTGCCAGGATCAATGCCCAGCTTCTTGGCCGTTGAGTCGAGGATTCTCTTGTTGGCTTGGTGCGGTACCAGCCAATCGACGTCGTCCAATGTCACGCCGGCAGCGGCGATAACTTCCTCAACCACCTGGGCCATATTGACGACGGCGTGGCGAAAAACCTCGCGGCCCTGCATCCGGACGTGTCCCACAGTACCGGTAGCGCCGGGGCCGCCATCGACGTACAGCGCATCGTGCATCCGACCGTCAGAATGCAGTTTGGTGGCCAGCACCCCACGGTCCGAAATTAGACCCGCAGACTCCTCGGCCCGCAGCACCACAGCGCCGGCGCCGTCACCAAAGAGGACGCACGTGCCACGGTCGTCCCAATCGAGAATCCGGGAAAACACTTCGCTCCCAATGACTAACGCTGTGCGGGCCTGGCCGGTCTGCAACAGACTGTCGGCCACGGTCAGCGCATAGACGAACCCCGAACACACGGCTTGGACATCGAATGCTGCCCCACCGGTCATGCCCAGCGCCGCTTGCACGGTCGTGGCCGTCGCCGGAAACGTCTCGTCGGGGGTGGTCGTGGCAAGGACAATGAGGTCGAGGTCGGTTTCTGCGGCCACGCCCGCCTGGGCCAGCGCTTTTTTGGCGGCCGCGAGCGCCAATGTGGAGGCGAGTTCTCCGTCTGCCGCGATATGGCGTTGGCGAATGCCGGTACGCGATTGAATCCACTCGTCGGTCGTATCGACGGTTTTGGCCAGTTCCTCGTTTGTGACGAGCCGGGGCGGCAGGTACGAGCCGCACCCGTGAATGACCGACCGAATGACGGTCACGAGACGGCAGCCTCGGTGCCCGGTGATCCCTGGCTGGAAATGGTCTGCAGATCGCGAACGATTTGCTCGTTGAAACGGCCACGAATGAGGTCGGCTGCCACGCCGATTGCATTGGCGAAACCAATCGCGTCGGTGCCGCCATGGCTCTTTACGACAACGCCGTTCAACCCGACAAAAAGTGCACCGTTGTATGTCCGTGGATCGACTCTCTTGCGGATCGCCCGCAACGCCGGACGCGCCAGTACGTAGCCGACCCGCGACAGGATCGAGCGGCGAAATGCGGTGCGCAACATCTCGCTATAAAACTTGGCGGTTCCCTCGGCAGTTTTTAACGCGATGTTGCCGGTAAATCCGTCGGTCACAACAACATCGACCGTCCCCTGTCCGATGTCGTCGCCCTCGACAAACCCCTCGAATGCCAGTGGCAAACTGGTCGATTCGCGCAGGATTTGGGCCGCAAGTTTGAGGTCTTCGTGACCCTTAAGTTCCTCGGTACCGACGTTTAGCAGACCCACCATCGGCTGCCGAACCCCGAGCACGGAGCGGGCGAACTCCGCACCCATGATGGCGAACTGGACCAAGTTGTCCGCCGTGCATTCGATATTGGCGCCAAGGTCGAGGATCACGCTTTCACCGCGCGTGGTCGGCACAACCCCGGCCATTGCTGGACGATCGATGCCAGCGACAGTCTTGAGCACAAATTTGGACATCGCCAAGAGCGCGCCTGTGTTACCCGCCGACACGACGCCGCCGCATTCGCCGTCGCGAACGGCATTGATTGCCAGCCGCATGCTGCTTTCCTTGCCACGGCGTAGCGCCTGCGAGGGCTTGTCTTCGGCAGTAATGACCTGAGGGGCATGCCTAATCTCGCAACGCCCAGCAAGCTTGGGAAACCGTTTTAGAATCGGTCCGACGCGGCGTTCGTCACCGAACAATAGGAATTTGACGTCGGGGTGACGCTTCCTCGCGATATCCGCGCCCTTAAGAACAATACCGGGGGCCTTGTCTCCGCCCATGGCATCAAGCGCGATCGTGATCGGCTGCGTCAAACTGAACCCCTGCGCGGCCTATGCCGCGTCACTTCCTTCGGTGACTTCCTTGCCATTGTAGTGCCCGCAGGCCCCACAGACATGGTGGGGGCGCTTCAGCTCACCGCAATTGGGGCATTCCGACGAATTCTGGGGTGCCAGGGCGTCGTGGGCGCGGCGCATATCACGCCGCGAGGTCGATACTTTGCTTTTGGGAACAGCCATTACAAACCTACGGGTCCTTTATCTCTCGTTTGCCAAGTACTTAAACCTTGTTTCTCAACTTTGCCAGACCCGCGAATGGGCCCTGCTCGTCCCGCGGGGCGGCATCAAACGTGAATTCAACACCGCTTTTGCGAGGATAGGGATCGAGCGCCAAAGCAAGGTATTCCGCCACCACCGCGCCAAGGTCAATCGAACTACCCTCAAAAGGCTCCACGTCGCTCTCATCGGGCGATATTTCGACCTCGCGCTGCAAATCGGCGGTCCAGTCGGCAGCAGGAATATAGCGCAACTCAAAGGTATCTTCGAGGTTGCTTTCCACCGGGTCGAGCGTGACCACACAATTTTGGACGACCACGGCCGAGAATTTCCCTCGCACCAGGAGGGTACGATCGTCATCGAGGGCGCTGACCTCACCCGAAACGGCGAGTTTCAAGACATCTTGTAGGCCAAGCCGCGCGCCCAAGGCGAGCCGCTGTCCGTCGTCGGCGGCAAACGCGAAAGTTCGTCCGCCGCTGCCAACATCTGCCATTTCAAAGGGATAGGAGAATTCGTGCATGTTCTCGGCCCATGGTTGGGCGGGCTAATCAGCCCGAATAGGAGGGGCCCCGGTTGGCCGCGAACGTTAAAGATTGCACGATCTAGGGTCAATTCCTGGGGACGTGCAAGTCAGACGACAGATGGTGCTTCAAACCGCACCTTTCCAGTCAGAATCTCCGCCAAATCTTGGCCATCGAGATTGACGACTTGGCGGCGCACGATGTCCGCAAGGCGCCCAAGCCCCTCAATGCGCACAGGATCATCGACATAGACGTTCCGCGCCAGTGCCTCCTCAAGCGTCGGGCCCGCCGAATCGATGGCTGCCTGATAGGCCTTTGCCCGACCGTAGAAGGCGTCCGCCATTTCCTTGATTCGTTTGCCGACTCGCATGTCGCCGGTCCCCATTTCGCGCAGGTTTCGGTCCATGTCGGCGAACAAATAGGACATGAATTCTCGGCCAAACTGATCGCTTGGCGGCCCGCGACCCTTTACCCGGCGGACCAACAGGATCGCGTGCAAGGCAATCATTTCAAAACGGCCATCGACCGTGTCGGGTACCCCCAGCGATTCGTAGAACGCCGTGTCCCGCGCTTGGGCGACGACCGTAAGATAGGCCTCCCTCGCGGGGGCGGCGTAGGGCGGCTCGGCGGAGAGGGATCGCCAAATTTTCCGAAGGACACTCATGTGCAGGACCAATTGACCATAAAGTTGACAGCCCTGGGCGGCGGTAGCATGGTCCGCGCTGTTCGTATTGCAAAGTTCATAGCTGAAATGTCACGGAATCGGTTTCCAATGCAGCGTTTCGCCCCGGCATACCGAGCCATGCTCTTTCTGTGTCTAACACTAGCAGCCTGCGCACCAACCTTCGTCCTCCAAGGTTATGTGCCCGATGATGAGACGCTCGGAACCGTCGAACTCGGAGTCGACACAAAAGAGAACGTCTCCACCAAACTCGGGTCGCCCTCAACCATTGCGACGTTCGACGACGACACCTGGATCTACGTGAACAAGCGAACCGAAGTATTTGCTTTCTTCGAGCCTAAGGTTCTCGGCCAAAGCGTCGTCGCCATTAACTTCGACGGCGAAGGCCGGGTTGAAGAAATCCGACGCTACGCTCTCGAAGACGGACGCCTGATCGACCCGGTAACACGAGAAACGCCGACCCAGGGCCGAGAGCTGGGTTTTCTAGAACAGCTCTTCGGCAATGTCGGGCGGTTCAACACCGGATCGAATGGCGCGAACTAAATTTAGGCCAGCACCGCCAACAGCAACAACGCGACGATATTGGTGATCTTGATCATCGGGTTAACGGCTGGGCCCGCCGTGTCCTTGTAGGGGTCACCAACGGTATCGCCGGTCACAGCAGCCTTGTGCGCTTCCGAGCCCTTGCCGCCGTGATTCCCGTCTTCGATAAACTTCTTCGCATTGTCCCAGGCGCCGCCACCCGCGGTCATCGAAATGGCGACAAAAATCCCGGTGACGATTACGCCGAGCAACATCGCGCCAACTGCAGCGAACGCTGGACCCTGTCCGGCAATCGCCCAAATAACGAGGTACAGCACGATTGGCGCAAGAACCGGCAGCAACGACGGGATGATCATTTCCCGGATCGCCGCTTTGGTCAGAATGTCGACCGCCCGTCCGTAATCAGGCTTGCCGGTCCCCTCCATAATGCCGGGGATCTCTTTGAACTGACGACGCACCTCGGTGACGACGGCCCCGGCGGCACGGCCAACGGCCGTCATACTCATGGCGCCGAACAGGTAGGGCAGCAGGCCGCCCATGAACAGGCCAATCACGACAAACGGATTGCTGAGCGAAAAATCGACCTGAACGTTCGGGAAGAACAGCCTCAGATCTTCGGTGTAAGCGCCGAACAAGACCAGCGCCGCAAGCCCGGCCGAACCAATCGCATAGCCTTTGGTTACGGCCTTGGTCGTGTTGCCGACGGCGTCCAAAGCATCGGTCGTCTTGCGGACATCGGCATCCATATCGGCCATCTCGGCGATGCCGCCGGCGTTATCGGTCACCGGGCCGTAGGCATCGAGAGCAACGACGACACCGGCCAGCGCGAGCATCGTTGTGACCGCGACAGCGATGCCAAAAATACCAGCCAACATAAAGGTCGAGATAATGCCTGCGACAATGATCAATGCAGGTACGGCGGTCGCCTCCATCGAAATGGCCAACCCTTGGATCACGTTGGTGCCATGACCGGTGGTCGACGCCTGGGCGACGCTGCGCACAGGGCGATAGTTGGTCCCGGTATAGTACTCGGTGATCCACACCAGTCCGCCGGTGACGGCAAGCCCGATCAGGCCGCAATAAAATAGCATGCGGCCGCTAAATTCAGTCCCCGTCGAAGTGGTGTACACGGTGGATGACCCCAAGACGTATTCGGTCACCACCCACAACCCAATCGCGGACAAAATGCCGGAAACAATGAGTCCGCGGTATAGCGCACCCATGATGTTCTGGCTTGCGCCGAGCCGGACGAAGAACGTGCCGATGATCGACGCGAAGATGCAGATGCCGCCAATCGCCAGCGGATAAACCAGGAAGTCGGCATTGCCGGAGAACAGAATCGAGCCCAGCACCATGGTCGCGACCATCGTTACTGCGTAGGTCTCAAAAAGGTCGGCGGCCATGCCCGCGCAGTCGCCCACGTTGTCGCCGACGTTATCGGCAATCACCGCGGGATTACGCGGATCGTCCTCAGGAATACCCGCTTCGACCTTGCCTACGAGATCGGCCCCGACGTCGGCGCCCTTGGTGAAAATGCCGCCCCCAAGACGGGCAAAAATCGAAATCAGTGAGCCGCCAAAGCCAAGTGCCACCAGCGGGTCGATGATTTCGCGGCCTTCGGCGCCGATTGCCAACAAGATCCCGTAGTAGCCAGCGACGGAGATGAGCGCCAGGCCAACGACGAGCATGCCAGTGACGGCGCCCGCTTTGAACGCAACTGCAAGACCCTCGGCGAGGCCGCTGCGTGCCGCCTCGGCGGTACGAACGTTGGCCCGCACCGAGATGTTCATCCCGATATAGCCGGTCGCGCCTGATAGGAATGCGCCGATCACGAAGCCGACGGCCTCTTTCCACCCAAGCAGGAACAGGAGGATGACCGCGATCACCACACCAACGAGTGCGATCGCACGGTATTGGCGGTTCAAGTACGCATTTGCGCCGACCTGAATGGCCCGGGCGATCTCCTGCATCCGCTCGTTACCGGGGCTGCGTGCGAGAACGGACCGACTAGCGTAAACGCCATAGAGAATGGCGAAGACGCCCGAAATGATCGCGAACCATAACCAGTTTGACATGGGATCGGCCCTCTTAATCCTGCTGATACAGATAATGGGCGCGAACCGCGCGCAGTGGCGCGGCCCGGCTGAAAATCGCGCGGAACATGCCAGAACTACTCTGGCAACGCAACAAACTGGGGTTTTTTTCGGTGGATGGCCTGAGCGTTAGGCTTTGGCCGGTTCCGGCTGGCGCAACATCAGCCAGATGAGCGCCAGCGTGACAACGATCAAGAATGGGACCGCGCCAAAACTCACGGCCCGCCAACTGAGAAGCTGAAGCAAGGCCCCCGATGACAGTGACGCGACCGCCACAAGGCCAAAGACCATGAAATCGTGGAATCCTTGGGCCTTGGCGCGCTCCGCCGGTTCATAGGTTTCAGTAAGCAAAGTCGATCCGCCCACGAACATGAAGTTCCAACCGAGACCCAGGAGGAAAAGCGCCGCCCAGAAATTCAGGAAGGCGACACCGGTCACCGCGAAGGCGACCGCACCGATCATGAAGACAACGCCGACGGCAATGATGTTGAGGACGCCAAACCGCGCAATAAGGGCACCAGTAATAAACGACGGCGCAAACATGGCGAGGGCATGCCATTGGATAACAGTCTTGGCATCGCTCAGGGCGTGATGAAACTGTTCAATCATGGCGATCGGCGTTGCGGTCATCAGCAGAACCATGACCGCAAACCCGATCATGCTGGATAGGACCGCCACGACGAACTTCGGCTGGCGCGCAATCTCGGACAATGGGCGCCCGGTCTCGTTCCGCTCCTGGACGGTCGGCGCAGGAATCCGAATAAATTGAATCAACCCTATTGAGATTGCGACCAGGACGATCACCGCTAGGTAGGTCCCGAGGAACTGGGCGCCCGGCACAAGATCAGCCGTACGCAGGGCAATCTCCGGCCCGACATACGCGGCCACGACTCCGCCGAGCAGCACGAGAGAGATCGCCTTCCCGCGAAATTTGTCCGACGCGACGTCGGCCGCTGCGAATCGATAGTAGTGGGCGAAACCGTTGTACATGCCCATCAGCAAGATGCCGAAAGCAAATCCCCAAAAACTGAATTGCCAAACCGACAGGGCCGCGATGCCAGCCCCGACCATGCCGATCCCGGCGCCGATCGTGAACCCGGCGCGACGCCCGACACGCTTCATGATCATCGACGCCGGCACCGTCGCCAGCGCTGTGCCAATGACCATCGCCGACACCGGAACCGTCGCCAGCGTCGTGTCTTCTCCCAGGAACTGAAAGCCGACCAATCCGGTGGTCAGCGCCATGATCGAACTGGAAGACGCAAAAAACGCCTGGCAAAGGGCCAGCAGCCCAACGGTAGCTTTCGGATTGGTCGACAAATTCGCCCCCTAGTGGCCGCCGCCGCTTGATTTTTTCGGCGGCGGTGGCGCGGCCGCGGCGGGCGCGGGCCGACCGGCCTTCGCTGCGCCGGCTTCGACGCTTTGGACGATCCCACTGGGAAATACTTTCTTGGCGGACGCCAGAAAACGCGCTTCAAGGTCGTGCGCGTCGACCGAACCGTCTTCGGTAAGCTTGAGCGGTCGGGCGTGCACGTCGCGCACAATCGCATCGCGCAGCAGGGGCCGGTTTTCTTCGGCGAGGCTGGCCTGGTCGGGCCTTGCCAACAGATCGTAGCGGCCGACGACGATGAGATATCGACTGACCTTGTCGCCCCGGATCAACGGCACGCTCAGTGGGCGGATTTGGTAAACGATGGGCGTCGCAGGCTCGAGGGGCGTTTCGACCTTGGTTTCGGCGACGTCTTCTTCCTCGCCACCACCGCCGCTCACGAGAGACATGCCAATCGCCGCGACGACGACCAAAAGGACAATGCCTCCGACGAGAATCAGTAATTTCTTCAATGGGTTCACTCGGTTTCTAGTATTGCGGCACGCTACGCCGTCAGGGAGCCGCGAACAAGATATGGGATAGGGCTGGACGGCAGCTGCCCGCTTCGGACCTCAAAAGTGCGTGTGGCCCGGGTGATCTATTCTGATCGTTGCGCCGGCGTGATCAAGGACCTGGACGCCGGAACCAGGCCCGATCTCACCGATCGCGGTCAACGGCAGCGCGAGGCGCGCGGCAAGCCGGTTCAGGACATCGCGAGCCTCACGCGGCGCACAGAAGAGAATCTCGTAATCGTCGCCGCCGCCGAATGCGTCCAGCTTGGTCAGTAGGCCATCGGCAATCGCCGCCTCTATCGCGGGCGACAATGGAACCAGATCGGCACCCACGAGGGCGGAGACCCCGGACGTCTGGCAAATGTGATTGAGGTCGGCGATCAACCCGTCCGAGACATCGATCGCGGCGGTTGCCAGGCCAACGAGCGCCGGCCCGAGCGTGGTCCGCGGCCGCGGCAACCGGTACCGGTCGATCAGGGTCGCCGCATGGCTAGGGTTCAGCTCATTTGGGGCAGTAAGCAGACGCAGCCCGGCGGCGGCATCGCCGATGGTTCCGGATACATAGATATCGTCTCCGACCCTGGCGCCGGAGCGCAACAGGGCTCGCCCGACGCGCACTTCACCAATCGCCGTAATCGAAATCACCCCAGGACCGGGCGTGCGTACGGTGTCGCCACCGAGCAGCGCTATGTCGAATTCGTGCTGATCCGCCGCGAGCCCGGCAGCAAACCCGTTAAGCCAGTCGTCGGTGGCGGAGTCCTGGATGGCCAGGTTGAGAAGGTACCCGCGCGGCGTCGCGCCCATCGCGGCGAGATCCGACAGATTTACACGCAATGCTTTGCGCGCAAGCTCTCCGGGCGGATCGCCCGGCAGGAAGTGTATCCCAGCGACCAGTGTGTCCGTTGTCAGCACGGCGGTATGCCCGGCGCGCGGCACAAAAAGAGCCGCATCATCGGTTAGTCCCAATCCCTGGTGTTTATCGCTCAGCGGCGCGAATAGCTGCGCGATTAGGTCGAATTCGCCGCGCCTACCCATGCCACGATTTTCCTAAGCCGCCCCTTTTTGGCTTCGCTTCGCTGCCATCTCATCGGCCCGTATTTGTTTGGCGATTTGATCGAGGACGCCGTTGACAAAGCCAGGCTGCGGACCCTCGAAGAACGCGTGGGCGACATCCACGTATTCGCTGATGATTGCGCGCGCCGGAACGTCAACCCGGGCGAGAAGTTCGTAAGCCCCTGCCCGCAGTGCCGCAGCGAGGATCTTTTCCAGGCGTCCCAGCTCGCGATCTTTCGACAAGGCTTCGTGGACAACGGCGGCGATCTCGGTTTCGCGCGCTGCTACACCGCGGACAATGTCTTCGAAGAATGCCCGATCGGCCCCTTCGTAGATGAGTCCGTCGAATTCGCGGCCGAAGCGGTGCTCAATGAACTCGCCAATAACTGCCTCGGGCGATACACCGGTGACCCACATCTGATACAGCGCCTGAACCGCCGCAAGGCGCGCCGCCGACCGCGCACCGGTGACAGGTTTAGAAGCGGTCATTGCGGAACCTGGGTCACTGGCCAGCGAGGAGCGACTGCCTCAACTCGACCAAATCGAGCGCCGCATTTGCTGCGGCCGCACCCTTGTTGCCTTGATCGACTGCAGCGCGGCGCCAAGCCTGGTCACGGTTTTCGCAGGTGAGAATACCTGTGCCGACAGCGAGCGAGTAACGCAGCGCCAGGCGGTGCAGGCCGCTGATGCTTTCCGTACAGACATGATCGTAGTGCGTTGTTTCGCCCCGAATCACGCAGCCCAGCGCCACGTACCCGTCGAATGAGTGTCCATTTCCGGACTCTGATCGTACCACCGCGTAACGCACGACCTGAGGGATTTCGAGCGCGCCGGGCACGGCAATCCGGCGATAGGTACCACCGCGCTTTTCCACGGCGGCAATGGCACCGGCGGCGAGCTGGTCGGCGATGTCCTCGTAGAACCGTGCCTCGACGATAAGGATCGACGGCGCGCCGGTCATGAAGTCGACCGCACCCCGGCAATGGAGCGGCGCTCGACGATCGACAGACCGTAGCCCTCAATCCCCACCACCGGCCTCGGCTTGTTGGTGAGCAAGATCATGTTGCGCACGCCGATATCCCGAAGGATTTGTGCGCCTACCCCGTAATCCCGCAACGGCCCTGGCGCGTCTTCGCCAAGCTCAAAGCGAATTCTGTCGGCCATACTGGTCGGGTGCGCTTCGCGAATGATGATGACAACACCGCGCCCCTCTTCGCCAATTAGACGCATCGCCGAATAGAGGATTCCCCCGCGGGCACTCACTTCGCCCAAGAGGTCATGGACCACGTTGAACGGGTGCACACGTACCATGACCGGGTCTGATCCGGAGATCTCGCCTTTGACCAGCGCGATATGTTCCGCGCCGTCGACGCTGCTGGTGTAGACCGACACCGTCCATTCGCCGCCGTGGATCGACGTGAGCGGACGGGTTACGGTGCACCGCACCATCTGCTCAGTGCGTCGGCGATGCGCTATGAGGTCAGCAATGCGCGCGACCTTGAGACCGTGTAACTGAGCGAATTGCACCAGATCCGGTAGGCGGGCCATCGTCCCATCGTCATTCATGATTTCGCAAATAACGCCGGACGGATTCATCCCGGCGAGACGGGCAATGTCGACCGCTGCCTCGGTATGACCGGTACGCACCAAGACCCCGCCTTCGCGCGCCATCAGCGGGAAGACATGACCAGGCGAGCCGATATCTTGTTTGCCCATGGCCGGATCGATCGCCACCTTGATTGTTTGCGCGCGGTCCGCTGCCGAAATCCCGGTAGTCACGCCTTCACGCGCTTCGATCGAAACAGTGAAAGCGGTTTCGTGCCGCGACTGGTTCTTGCGCGTCATCAACTCGAGGCCTAGCTCATTGCAGCGTGCCTCGGTCAGCGCGAGGCAGATCAAACCGCGCCCATGCTTGGCCATGAAATTGACCGCCTCCGGCGTGGCCTTCTCCGCCGGTATGATCAGGTCGCCCTCGTTTTCACGATCCTCCTGATCGATGAGGATGATCATCTTGCCCTTTTGGACGTCGTCGATGATTTCGTCGATCGACGACAGATAGTTGTCGAGCGATGCCGTCGTCAGCGAATCCTGGGCGATGCTCATAGGGTTTCCCGCAGCCGGTCGACATACCGCGCCAAGACGTCAACTTCGAAATTGACATGGTCTCCTGGCGCCAGAGCGCCGAACGTCGTTGCCGTCTGCGTGTGAGGAATGATGTTCACCCCGAACCGGTTACCGTCGACCTCGTTGACCGTCAGCGAAACACCATCCAGGGCTAACGACCCCTTGGACGCAACAAAACGGGCGAACGATTCAGGCACTTCTAGCACGAAACGCTGCGAGTCCCCTTCCGGCGCAACGCTAACCAACAGCGCGAGGCCATCGACGTGACCGGTCACGATGTGTCCGCCCATTTCATCGCCGACACGCAAGGCGCGTTCAAGATTGACCGACGTGCCCTCTTTCCAGCCGCCAAGCGTGGTCTTCGACAGCGTTTCGGCGGACGCATCAACCGCAAACCATCCTTCGTCCTTGTCGACGACGGTCAGGCACGGCCCGGCGCAGGCGATCGACGCGCCGATGACGATTTCGCTGGTGTCGTAGTGCGTCTCGATAACAAGGCGGGTATCCCCGGCCTTCGTGATCTTACGCACCCGACCAATGTCGGTGATGATGCCGGTAAACATGAGCCGATACTTAGTTCTGCAAACGAAAAGTTTCCACTACATCGTCGCCGACCGCCCGGAGAGCGGTCCGATGCAGGGCGATTTTCTGATCCAAGGTATCCACGCCGAGCGGCCCTGTCATCGGGATACCGTCCCCGCCGATCAGCGCAGGCGCCCGGAAAACCACCAATTCATCAATGAGGCCATCACGCAGGAGGGCACTGGCGAGCGCGCCGCCAGCCTCAGCGAGGAGCCGGGTGATGCCGCGCTCAGCGAGGTGGGTGAAGGACTGCCGCAAATTGACCCCATGCCCCGAGCCATCGGGTGCAACGGTTACCACATCGGCCCCGGTCTGGCTGCGCTGCGTGACGCGCTCGTCATCCGCGGCCACAGAGCAAAACACCCAGAGCGGGATGTCGTGCGCCGTCGCATAAAGTTTCGCCTCGAGTGGTACCCGGAGGTGTGCATCGAGCAGAACCCGGACTGGTGACCGGTTGGTCATCCCAGGTACTCGGCACGTCAGCGACGGATCGTCCGCGATCGCGGTTGCCGAGGCGACGACGATGGCGTCATGGTCGGCCCGCATCCGGTGCCCCTCCGCGCGAGCCTGATCACCCGTAATCCATTGGCTGTCGCCACCCGCGGTCGCGATCCGGCCGTCCGCCGAGACTGCCGTTTTCAGCGTCACGAACGGTAGATTTTCCGAAACCTTCTTCAGAAACCCGCGGTTCAATGTGCGCGCTTCGTCGGCATACAGGCCGATGTCGACATCAATGCCGGCGGCGCGCAGGGCCGCAATCCCCTTTCCGCTGACGCGCGGATCGGGGTCCTCGATGGGTACAACAACGCGCTTCACGCCCGCCGCAATCAGTGCCTCGACGCAGGGCGGCGTTTTCCCGTGATGGCTGCAGGGCTCAAAAGTGACATAGGCGGTCGCGCCGTGAACCGTCCCACCGGCGCGGCGAATTGCTTCGGTTTCCGCATGGGGGCGCCCGCCTAGTTGGGTCCATCCGCGTCCCACAACGCGGTTGTCTTGGGCCAGAACGCAGCCCACGGCCGGATTCGGCCACACCTGCCCAAGCCCGCGACGTGCTAGGGCCAGGGCGGCCCGCATGTGGGCGCCGTCGTGTTCAGTAGTCGTTGTCGCTGCTCCCGCCCATCTCGCCGATGAAGGCTTCGAAGTCGCGGGCCTCGCGGAAGTTCTTGTAAACCGAGGCAAAGCGCACGTAGGCGACCTGGTCGAGATTGGCCAAAGCCTCCATGACGAGTTCGCCGATCGTGGTGCTGGAGATCTCGGATTCGCCCAGGCTTTCCAGGCGGCGAACGATGCCGTTGATCATGCGGTCGACACGCTCGGGCTCCACCGGGCGCTTACGTGTCGCGGTGATGATCGACCGCGCCAGTTTGTCGCGGTCGAACGGAACACGCTGGTCATTCTTTTTGACGACGGTTAGTTCGCGCAGTTGAACGCGCTCGAATGTGGTGAACCGCGATCCGCATTCGGGACAAAACCGGCGCCGACGAATTGCTGAATTGTCCTCGGCAGGCCGCGAGTCCTTGACCTGGGTATCTTCATTTCCACAAAACGGGCAGCGCATTCAAATTCCCCCAGCCAAACGAACGGCGATCAAATACTATCTCGGATAAATCGGAAAACGGGCACAAAGCGTCAGCACGCGTTCTTTGACATCGGCTTCAACGGCAGCGTCCCCGCCGGGGTTTGCCGCGAGCGCATCAAGTACCTCGACGATCATCGCACCAACTTCGCGAAATTCCGCGACACCAAATCCGCGGGTTGATCCGGCCGGCGTGCCGAGGCGCAAGCCGGACGTGACCATCGGTTTCTCCGGATCGAACGGAATGGCGTTCTTGTTACAAGTGATGAAAGCGCGCTCGAGCGCTTGTTCGGCATCGCGACCCGTTAGCGACTTTGGTCGAAGATCGACCAGCATCAAATGGGTGTCGGTCCCCCCGGTAACGATGTCGAGCCCGCCCTCGACCAACCGCGCCGCCAGCGCCTGCGCATTGTCGACGATCGACCGCGCATAGATCTTAAAATCAGGTTGCAGCGCTTCTTTGAAGGCGACCGCCTTGGCTGCAACGACATGCATCAAGGGGCCGCCCTGGATCCCCGGGAATATCGCCGAGTTGACCTTTTTTGCGATGCCATCGTCATTGGTCAGGATCATGCCGCCGCGCGGGCCGCGTAGGGTTTTATGAGTCGTCGTGGTCACGACATGGGCATGGGGAAACGGACTGGGATGGACCCCGCCGGCGACCAGCCCGGCGAAATGCGCCATATCGACCATAAGAAGCGCGCCGACTTCGTCGGCGATGGCGCGGAACCGCGCGAAATCGATGATCCGTGGAACGGCCGACCCACCCGCAATAATCAGCTTTGGTCGGTGCTCGGCGGCCAGGGCCGCTACCTCGTCATAGTCGATAAGCGCGTCCTGGCGGCGCACCCCATACTGAATGGCGTTAAACCATTTGCCCGATTGGTTGGGTTTGGCGCCATGGGTCAAATGACCGCCGGCCGCCAGCGACATACCAAGAATGGTATCGCCCGGCTTGATTAGTGCTTGAAACACGCCTTGATTGGCCTGCGATCCGGAACTCGGCTGCACATTGGCAAAGTCACATCCGAACAAACGCTTAGCCCGGTCGATCGCAAGATTTTCGGCAACGTCAACAAATTCGCAACCGCCGTAGTACCGATTGCCGGGGTACCCCTCGGCATATTTGTTGGTAAGAACCGAGCCCTGCGCCTCGAGAACAGCGCGACTGACGATGTTCTCGGATGCGATCAGCTCGATCTGGTTTTGCTGGCGGCCCAACTCATTTTGGATGGCGTCGTAGAGTTCCTTGTCTTCCTCAGCCAGAGTCGTGGTGAAAAACCCGTTATCTAGACTGCTTTGCGCCGCACTCGCACTCGTCATCGAACCGCCTCTTTCGTCCGCACATGATCAATTTTCGCCACCCGGCTTTCGTGCCGCCCGCCGCCGAACGGTGTCGCCAGAAAGGCGCGCAGGCAATCGCGTGCGACTTCGGTGCCAACAATGCGGGCGCCGAGGGCGAGGATATTTGCGTCGTTGTGTTCGCGGGCCAACCGCGCCGTCGTCACATCCTGGCAGAGAGCGGCGCGAATCCCGCGATGCTTGTTGGCGGCCATGCTGATCCCGATGCCGGTGCCGCAGCAGATCACGCCGAGCGCGGCGCGACCCTCGAGCACAGCCACGGCAGCGGCGTGGCCAAAATCCGGATAGTCGACCGAATCGAGGCCGTGCGTCCCCAAATCCAAAGGCTCGTATCCGAGCGCGCGCAGTTCATCGCCCAAGACCTCCTTCAGGGGAAATCCGGCATGATCGGCGGCCAGCGCGATAACGGTTTTGGTCATAATAATCGGGTTTTGCGGCGCCCGTTTCGGGGCAGCCTACGTACCATATGTGGCAGCGCCGTACCAGCGCCGTACCAGCGCTCTACAACCACTCGGCGGCAGTTGAGTTCAACCTTAGAATCTGAGGCACATCTAGTAAATGTATTATTTTCAATATCTTGTGGGAAGAGCCCCAGATATTGGGCGGGCCGTTTGGCCTTTTGGGCGTCGCGCTTTAGGTCGCCCGGGCCCGCCGCCGGGCCATTTTTTTGACCAAGGTTTCGGCCACGCCCGGCCGGCTCCAGGGACAGACCGCAATACAGATTGCGCATCCTTTGTTCTCATTGAAAAACGGCAAACACTTATCGAAATCGACGTACCATTTCTCTGTGCCGCGCACCCACTGCTTGTGATCCGCAATCGCTTGCGGCGGGCAGGCATCCGAGCAAACCCGGCAACTGGTGCAAAAGTCGTCGGCGCCAAAGACATCCGCGCCATCCGCGGCGAGCGGTAAATCGGTCAGCACCAACGCCAAGCGAAAATTTGCCCCGAACGTGCGATGGATCATCGATCCGTGCCGCCCGAGTTCGCCGAGCCCGGCTTCAATCGCGGCGGGGATCATCACCATCGACCCGGCCATGGGGCCGCCCTTTAGGTCGGCCGCCCACCCTTGATCGCGAATCCAGCCGGTGAGGTCTTTAACCACCTTGAGGGCGCGACCGTATTGGTTGACCACTTCGGTTGCCGCGGCATCGCCCGGTGCCGTCTTCAAGGCTTCGTAGTCATGGGCGACGGCGATCACGACCGCCCATTTCCATTCTCCCTGGTCGCGACCCTCGAAAATCCAACTCGCGTCCATGCGGGCGATACCAGCATCGTCCGCGCCAAACGTTTTCGCCATGTCCCTGATCAACGCGGACCATTGCGCAGGAGATTCAAGCCGCTGAACCGGCGCGATGTCGGGCAACGGGCGATCGATAATCTCTTGGCGGCGCGCCCGCGCAGCGACAACGTCCGCTGACTGGGTGTAGCGGCTGTAGAACCAATTCTGGAGCGGGCCGTGCGGAATCGTGTCCGGCTCATGCCAATAGACTGGACTGGGCCGGCGTGGTGCGGTTTCGCTCAAGCCGTTAATGGCATTGCCCGACACGTCCGGCCACAACGCCATCTGGTCGGGATCGGGCGTATACCGGCCTTGATCTGCTCGCGCGCTCATCGCGCAATCATAACGCCGAATGCCCGGCGACGCGGCGCCTAACCGCCGCCAGCAGGTGTCGTGCCCACGCGGCATATCCGCTAAACTCCCGGGGCGCCATGAAAAATCACCCAAAATTGGCTGGAAACTGGCCGTCGCGGGCCGTGCGATGATTGAGTTCATCAACTTTTACCTGATTCCCGGGCTAGTGCTTGGCTGCATGTATGCGCTCGGCGCGATCGGCATTTCGATGCTGTTCGGCATCCTGCGCTTCGCCCATTTCGCCCATGGCGACGTGATTACACTAGGCGCGTATTTCGCGTTGCTGTTCGTTACGACGTTGGGCTTTCCGGTTTTGCTCGCACTGCCGGTCGCGATGGTCCTGACGGCAATTGTCTCGATCGGACTCGATCGCGCCTTTTACAAACCGTTTCGCAATAGTCCAACCATCTACCTGGTCATCGCGTCGTTTGGCGTGGCGCTGATGGTCCGCTCTTTGGTCCAGCTGGCGTGGGGCGTGAAGGTCGAATCGTACGCGGCTGGTACCTTCAGCAAGCCAATCATCTTTTTTGACACACTGCGCATTGCCGACAAACACATGTGGATCGCTGGCTTGACGATCGTTGTTGTCGTAGCGCTGCACTATTTCCTATCGCGCTCGAAACTCGGCAAGGCCATGCGCGCGATGGCGGACGAGCCCGACCTCGCGCAGGTCAGTGGCATTCCCACCGAAAAAGTTGTGCGGGCAACCTGGATCATCGGCGGCGGACTCGCAGCCACCGCCGGCGTCTTCCTCGGGATGGACAGCCAGCTTCATACGAACATGGGATGGGATCTGCTGCTGCCGATTTTTGCCGCCGCGATTCTCGGCGGCATCGGCAGCCCCTACGGCGCGATCGCCGGCGGACTTGTCATCGGTATGGCGGAGGAGCTTTCCAGTTACCCCTGGATTGGCGATGCACCACTGCTGTCGCCCGGCTACAAAACGGGGGTTGCCTTTGCCCTGATGGTCGCCCTGTTGATCTGGCGCCCGAGCGGCCTGTTTCGCGGGCGGACGTTTACATGAGCGATTTGGTATTGGGCCTCATGCTCTACGGGGTGTCGCTCCTAACGATGGCGGGCATCTACAGCGTACTCGCTATCGGACTGAACATTCAGTGGGGCTATACCGGTCTGTTCAATGCGGGCATCGCTGGCTTTTTTGCCGTCGGCGCCTATGTCAGCGCCATTTTGACGTCGAGTCCGTCGACCAGTTTTATCGGCGGACTAGATTGGCCGTTCCCGGCCGGCCTGCTTGCCGCCATGGTCGTGGCTGGCGCCATCGGCTACCTCGTCGGCCGCTTGTGTATCCGGCTCCGAGCAGACTATTTGGCCATTGCGACGATCGGCGTTGCCGAGATTTTGCGTCTGATCCTCAAGAACGAAATATGGGCGACGAACGGGCCGCGCGGTATTTCCAACATTCCGCGCCCCTTTGAGGACCTGAGCCAGCCGTGGTCGCAATTGGCGTTTCTTGGTGTGGTGGCATTTGTCGTTCTTATCGCCTATCTGCTCGCCGAGCGCGCCGGCAAGTCGCCATGGGGCCGCGTGATGCGTTCGATCCGCGACAACGAAGCGGCGGCGGCGGCAATCGGTAAGGACGTCGTCGGGTTTCGGCTGCAGGGCTTCGTTATTGGCGCCGCTTTGATGGGTTTGGGGGGCGCGCTCACGGCACATTTCTTCAAGTTCATCGGGCCTGAAGCGACCGAGCCACTGCTGACGACCTTTCTGGTCTGGGTGATGCTGATTATCGGCGGCAGCGGCAATAACCGCGGCGCGATGTTAGGCGCCCTCGTGGTATGGACCTTGTGGTCCGCAACGGAGCTTCTGACCTCGCAGCTCCCCCCGGATTGGGCCGTGCGGGCGACGTTCCTACGTATCTTCCTGATTGGGCTCGGCCTTCAGATCGTGCTTCAACGCTATTCGAAGGGTCTTCTTCCGGAGCGACCACCGAACTCGAGGACCGACGACATGGTCCCAAGCGTCGACCCCGCGCAAGAAAAAGCCCCGCCCGCGGAATAACCGCAGGCGAGGCGATTTCGCCGAGATCATCGACTAGTTGATGCCGATGATGCCGATTTCCTTGAAGGTTTCGCCTTCGATCCCGTACTCGCCGATGACACCGGCAACATCGCCTGCGGCATCGAAGTCGAGGGAACCTGCGGCACCGTCGTAATCGATATCCTGCCCGCTTGCGAGCAAATCAACGGCCTTCTTCCAATCGCCAGGGCCGACCTTGACGCCCGGCGGTCCCGCTACAAAGCGCAGCGCATCCTTGATTTTAGTGCGGTCGGTGCTGCCGGCCTTTTGAATCGCCAGCGCGATCAACATGGTCGAGTCATAGCTCTGCTGCACGAAAATCGAATTGGGATCGCCGCCCGCCGCTTTGAACGCGGCATCAAAAGTGTCTTTGGCGGAATTGGCTTTTGACGTCGGCTGCGTAATGAGCAATTTGCCCTTCAATGCACCGGCGCCCAACTGTTGAATAAGGATATCGTCACGCATCCCATCGGCGCCGACGAACATCTTGAAAAAATCGTTTTCAAGACTCTGTCGCAAAATCGTCACGCCAGACGTCCCGGCATAGGCAAGCACTACGAGCGCGTCGGGTTTGCCCGCAGCGAGTGTCGCCAACTCGGCCCGGTATGAGGTTTTTTTGTCCTCGTGGACTTGATCGCCGGTGATCTTGCCGCCTTCTTTGACGAAGGCCTCACGGAAGGCCGAGGCCAGACCAACGCCATAGTCGTTGTTGACGAAGGTCAACGCGACACTGTTGATCCCCTTGGATTTCACATACTTCGCGAGCACGACACCCTGATAAGCATCAGACGGCGCGGTACGGAACACGAGGTCTTTATCTTCTAGACCGGTGATTTCCGGCGACGTCGAGGCCGGTGACACCATCACAACGCTGGCTGGGATGGCGACATTGCTGGCGGCGCCGATTGTTGCGCCAGAGCAAAGCGCGCCCACGATGGCCACTACTTGCTCGACGTTGACCAATTTGCCGGCCGCGTCGACCGACGCCTGGGCGTTGCACTGGGTATCGCCAACAACCAGTTCGAGTTTACGGCCGCCGAGGATGCCGCCGGCATCGTTGACTTGTTTGATCGCGAGTTGTTCGGCCTCGATGATCGGTGGGACGAGATTCGCGATCGGGCCGGTGACCGCTGAAAGCGAACCGATTTTGACGTTCTGCGCCATTGACGCCTGGCTCATGCTGGCCGCAAGCGCCGCACCCAGCACAATCGGCAACGAGCGCCGAAGAATAGAAGATTTCATGGGACTAGCCTCCCTGGTTAGGTCTTCGTTTTTTGTCCGTTTCAATTGCATCGTCGGTTTGCCGCAAATGCAAGAGATGATCATTGCATAGGTGCAAGGGCCGTCCTACGGGAGATCGGTGCCAACCCAGCCATCACAAAGTGTTTCCGCCATTTTTTGACGCGGTGGCCCGGCACCGCCATGACGCAAGGTCAACGTCAGCCGCCAAGAAACATCTCCGCAACCTCGCGATTCGCGAGCAGATTGGCGCCGGTGTCCTCGTAGCGATTGCGACCCAGCGCCAGAACGTAGCCTCTATCCGCCAAAGCGAGCGCGTCCTTGGCATTTTGCTCGACCATGAGGATCGCAACGCCGGTGGCATTGATCTCTTTGACCTTGTCGAAAATCATATCGGTGAACAGCGGTGACAGACCCGCCGTCGGCTCGTCGAGAAGCAAGAGCTTGGGCTCGAGCATGAGGGCGCGTCCCATCGCAACCATCTGCCGCTGGCCGCCGGAAAGACTTCCGGCCGCCTGTCGGCGTTTTTCGACCAGCGGTGGAAAGATTTGGTAGACCGCCTCTAGCTGCGCCGAGAAATCGTCGTTGCGCAAGAACGCACCCATCTCGAGATTTTCGTGCACCGTCAGCGTCGGAAAAACATTCTTTTCCTGCGGCACATAGCAGACCCGCAGCCGCGCCACCTCGTCAGGACGCTTCCCCGTGATCTCGTTGCCATCGAACCGGACGCAGCCTCTACGTATTTTGACCAGGCCCACAACAGCCTTCATCGCGGTCGACTTGCCAGCCCCGTTTGGGCCAACCACGACAACGATTTCGCCGGGCGCAACTTGCAGATCAACGCCGTTCAGGATGTCCGCGCCGCCGTAACCGCCGTACGCGTCCTCGACCTGCAACAAACTCACGTCGCGCTCTCCGCTGGAATTCTGGCACTGCGACCGCCGCCGAGATAGGCGTCAAGAACCTCTTGGTTCTTGCGAATGTCTTCCATTGAACCCTGGGCGAGAACGGCACCCTCGGCCATCACCACAATTGGATGGCAAAGTTTGGCAACAAGATCCATGTCGTGATCGATGATGCAAAAGGTGTAGCCGCGCTCTTCGTTCAAACGGCGAATGTCATCCGCCAGCTTCACCATTAGCGTGGGATTGACGCCGGCGCCCGGTTCATCGAGAAGCACGATGTCGGGATCGCTCATCATGGTGCGGCCCAGTTCGAGAAGTTTCTTTTGGCCGCCCGACAGGTTCCCCGCGTACTCGCCGGCGACATGCGTGAGGCCGAGGAAGTCAAGAACCTCCTTCGCCTTTTGCCGTACGTGTACTTCCTCGCTGGTCACCCGACCCCATAAGAACCACGACCGCAAAACGTTCTCGCCCGACTGGCCCGCCGGAACAACCATAAGATTGTCGAGCAGCGTCATGCGCTCGAACGCCGCTGGGATTTGGAACGTCCGCATCAAGCCGCGCGCAAAAAGACGATGTGGGGGAAGCCCGGTGACATCTTGCCCGTTGAGAATCACTTGCCCCGCGTCGGGTCGGAGGAATCCAGCAACGATGTTGAAGAGAGTCGTTTTTCCCGCGCCGTTAGGGCCGATCAGCGCCGTGATGGTCCCTTTGTCGATTTCGAACGACGCATTATTGACCGCGCGAATGCCGCCAAAGCTCTTGCTGATGCCCCGAATCGACATCATCGCCACATTGTCGACTTGCGCGACGCCACCCGCAGTCATCCTAAACCCCTGTTTTCACTCAGCTTAGCGGCCTGGTGGACGGCGCACAAACGGGCCGGCTCGTCAGCCTTTCCCCTCGCCGCGTTTCTTTTTCATGACGTATTCAAGCTTGCGCACGGCAACGCGCGTCAGCTCGGCTTCGCTGGCCCGCGGGTCGCCAACGATCGAGGCTTCAATGTTGGTCGCCGGATCGATGATCGAGACCTTCACGTAGGCACCGATTCGGTAGAACTCGATCAGGTAATTTGGGCGTTGGTTCATGGCAATTCAGGCTGCCAGATTGCCCCCTCCACGGCCAACCTGCAAATCCAACTTGACGGGTGGCCGTGCGCCGATTCCATTAGCAGGTGAGAGAGAGGCGAGTACCCTATTGACCGACGAACCAACGCTCGACGCGGCTCCCGCGCCGCAAGACACATTCGGCCAGCGCTTCGCCCTGATCCGCGAGCCGAACTTCCGGCGGATGTGGATGGTTGGCGGCGCCAGCATGGCGCTGCAATGGCTTGAGATGCTGGCCGGGAGCATCTTTGTTTTGAACGTTACCCAATCCGGGTTTGCCGTCGCGTTGGTGACACTGGCACGGGCCTCGCCGATGGTCCTGTTCGGGTTGATCGCCGGCGCCCTGGCGGAGCGGGTCAGCCGGCGTAACCTGCTGATCGCCGGCTACAGCATGCTGATCGTGACGTCCTTCGTGCTTGGCACGTTGGGGATCACCGACACGCTGACGCCTTGGCATGTCGGCATCGGCATGTTCATGACCGGCACGGTGTTTTCGATGGAGTTCCCGATCCGCCGCAACATGCTGGGCGAGTTCGCCGGCATGGACCGGATCGCCACCGCCATGGGCCTGGATTCGGTAGTCCGCAACGGCATGAGAATCGTGGGCCCGCTGGCGGGTGGCGCGCTCATGCAGTTCGTCGGGATCGAGGGCGCCTATTACCTCGCGACGCTGACCTACATCTATATTGTTTACCTGTTGCTCCGGGTCGACAACCCGCGCACGCCATCTGAAACGCTGCGCCCGTCACTTGTGACGACAATTGTCGAAGGGGTGCGTTTCGCGCGCAGCGACAAAGCTGTCCTCGGGCTTTTGGCCGTCACGATCGTTATGAACATCTGGGCATTTCCTTACATGGCGATGGTGCCCGTGATCGGCCAACAGCAGCTCGGCCTGTCGGAATTGCCGATTGGCATTCTGGTGGCGACCGAGGGTTTTGGTGGATTGCTCGGCGCCATGCTGATCGCCAACGGGGGCGGCGCTTGGTCGGGCGCCTACCGGAAAATGTACTTCTTTGGGTCGTGCATCTTTATGGCGGCGATCGTGGGGTTTTCCCTGTCGCTGTGGTTCGAACTGTCGCTCGCCATCGTTCTGCTAGGGGGATTGGGCGTTGCCGGGTTCTCGACCATGCAAGGCACCCTGCCCTTCGTCGTCGCCCCGCCGGAAATGCGTGCCCGCGTACTCGGATTGCTGTCGGTCTGTATTGGGACGGGACCGCTGGGCATTCTCCATCTTGGTCTGATGGTCACCCTGCTCGGAGCGCCGTTGGCGACCACCGTCATCGGGCTCGAAGGCCTACTCGCGATGGGCGCGCTCTACTATTGGATCAAAGAGGTCCGTTAGGCGGCGAGGTAGCGCTGGATATCGTGCGCCGACCAAACGTGTTTCAACGCCGCCACCAAATCGTCCATCATCGCATCGGTATGGAGCGGCGACGGCGTGAAGCGCAGCCGCTCGGTGCCGCGGGGGACGGTGGGATAGTTGATCGGCTGAACGTAAACCCCGAAGTCATTCAGCAACATGTCTGATGCCCGCTTGCAACAGGGCGCATTGCCGACCATCAGGGGCACGATATGCGTCGCCGATTCCAGAAGTGGCAAGCCGGCGTTGCGGAACCGGTTCTTGAGCGATGCCGCACGCTCTTGATGCCGGACGCGAAGCGCATTGTGAACCTTCAGATGTTGCACGCTGGCCAAGGCGCCTGCCGCGATCGCGGGCGAAAGAGACGTGGTAAAAATGAAGGAGGCTGCGTAGCTCCGTACCACATCGACGATCGTCGATGACGCCGCGATATAGCCGCCCATCACACCGACCGCTTTGCCCAATGTGCCTTCAATTACGGTGACGCGGTGCGCCAGACCTTCGCGGTCCGCGATGCCACCGCCGCGGGGCCCATAGAGGCCAACCGCATGCACCTCGTCGAGATAGGTCATCGCACCGTATTTGTCGGCCAAATCGCATATTTCCGCGATCGGGGCGATGTCGCCGTCCATCGAGTAAACCGATTCGAAGGCGATGAGTTTTGACACCGCCGGATCGCACTCTTTGAGCAATTGCTCAAGATGGTCGACGTCGTTGTGCCGGAAGATCCTCTTTTCGGCGCGGCTCGCGCGAATCCCCGCGATCATCGACGCATGGTTCATGGAATCTGAAAAGATCACACAGTCTGGCAGAAGGCCCGCCAAGGTACCGATCGTCGCCTCGTTCGAGATGTAGCCCGAGGTGAACAGCAGGGCGGCCTCTTTGCCGTGCCAATCGGCGAGTTCTCGCTCTAACAGCACGTGATAGTGGTTAGTGCCGGAAATGTTGCGGGTGCCGCCGGCGCCCGCGCCAACGGTATGCAGCGCTTCCTCCATCGCCTTAATGACGACCGGATTTTGGCCCATCCCGAGGTAATCGTTCGAGCACCAAACAACCACCTCATCTTGCTGGTTGCCATGGTGATAGGTCGCGCGCGGAAAATCGCCAGCGCGGCGCGCCAAATCGGCGAAGACGCGATAGCGGCCTTCCTCTTTCAGGGCCCCGATCTTGCGGGCAAAGAATGCTTCATAATCCATGGGCAACCGACCTTTGCGGCGACTTTACGGTCACTTGAGCCGCCGGGCAAACATACAAGATGTCGCACCACACGCTTTGCGGCATCTCAAATACCTGGGTATAAGGGGCAAATTCAGCCCGCCTGGTAGGTTAACCCCGATTGGGCGCGGTCTATTCCGGGACTTCGGAGGATTTTCATGACTGTTACCGCACGGGCCGATAGCCAGGGCCAAGGGAAATCTTCAGCACCGGTGTTCCAGTGGGACGACGCCCTGCGCCTCGACCGGCAGCTGACTGAAGAGGAGCGGATGATCCGGGACACTGCCCGGGACTACGCCCAGGAAAAGCTCATGCCCCGCGTCATCGAGGCGAACAGGCATGAAATATTCCACCGCGAAATCTTCAATGAAATGGGCGAACTCGGCCTGTTGGGCCCCACCATCGACGGCTACGGCTGCGCCGGGATCGGCTACGTCAGCTACGGCCTGATCGCCCGCGAAATTGAGCGCGTCGATTCCGGCTACCGCTCGGCGATGAGCGTGCAGTCCAGTCTGGTCATGCATCCGATCCACGCCTATGGCACCGAGGAATTGCGCCAGCGTTTTCTGCCGGGGTTGGCGACGGGCACGCTTGTCGGTTGTTTTGGACTTACTGAACCCGACCACGGGTCGGACCCGGGCGGGATGACGACACGCGCCAAAAAAGTCGACGGCGGCTATGCGGTCACTGGCAACAAGATGTGGATCACCAACTCGCCGATCGCCGATGTGTTTGTGATCTGGGCCAAGGACGACGCCGGTAAGATCCGGGGTTTCGTCCTCGAGAAAGGCATGGAGGGACTGTCGGCCCCTAAGATCGAGGGGAAGTTCAGTCTGCGTGCCTCGATCACCGGCGAGATCGTGATGGACAACGTTTTCGTGCCAGAAGCCAACGCCTTTCCCGATATTCGCGGTCTGGGCGGGCCGTTTGGCTGCCTCAACAACGCACGCTATGGGATTGCTTGGGGCGCGCTCGGCGCGGCGGAATTCTGCTGGCATGCTGCGCGCCAATACACATTGGACCGCAAGCAATTCGATAAGCCGCTGGCGGCCAACCAACTGATCCAAAAAAAGCTTGCCGATATGCAGACCGAAATCAGCATTGGCTTGCAGGCCTGCCTCCAGGTTGGTCGGCTTAAGGACGACGGCCTCGCGGCGCCGGAAATGATCTCGCTGATAAAGCGCAATTCCTGCGGCAAAGCGTTGGATATCGTACGCATGGCGCGCGATATGCACGGCGGCAACGGGGTTTCGGATGAGTTCCACGTGATCCGTCACGTGATGAATCTCGAAGCCGTCAATACCTACGAAGGCACGCACGACGTCCACGCGTTGATCCTAGGCCGCGCCCAAACGGGCATTCAAGCATTCAAGTAGGCGCGCGGCACTGGGCGCGCGATGACCGTCACTTGCGTCAAAGGACCGATTGTCAGTTCTTCTGATCTCGACGCCCACATCGCGTTGTTTTGCGGCGTCTTCCTTCATGAGATCGCGGCGCGGTAGAGCCCTACGGCGACCTGAAGGCCGCGATGATCACCAGCCCGTTTGGCGTCACCTACCACCTCGTCCAGCAGTCTTAGATCGTTCGGAAATTGGTGGGATCAGTCCTACCGGGTGCCGCCGTAGCGGATTTCGTCGCTCCAGAAACGTTCGAGCGCCTGAAGCGTCCCGTTCATCTCGCCGAGCGTCGCCGCACCGAGTGGGCCGCGGGCGAGGGTGACGACGTGCGTTTGGTAAAGGGCATTGATCTTTTCGTACAGCTCCAACCCCTTTGGCGATAGCCGTAGCCGGATCGAACGGCGATCATGCGGCGAGCGCTCTTGCTCGAGATAGCCGTTTTCAACCATCTTCTTGACGTTGTAGGACACGTTTGACCCAAGGTAGTACCCACGACTGGTGAGTTCTCCCACCGTCATTTCATCGCGCCCAACATTGTACAGAATGAGCGACTGAATATTGTTGATATCTTGGATGCGCAGACGATCAAGCTCGACCTTGACCACGTCGAGGAAGCGCCGATGCAGGCGCTCAATAAGCTGCAACGAGTCCAAGTAAACGCGCTTGAACTCCTCAATACTCTGTTCGTCAGCCGTGTCCGCCATTATTTTTCGTTCCTTGCGGCGAAGCGCGCAGACACCCCATGGTCCTCGCGCAACGGAAAGTAACGCGACCGGGACCCGACTGCCAGTATTTTCTATAATATCAAGGCGCAAGGGCGTTATCGTGCTAAACGCCCTCAACCCAATACCCCCTTTCGCAAATACGTTGGTTGACATGTTTCAGCGCGATCTCCTCCAAAACAAGCGGGTGCTCATTACCGGCGGCGGGACCGGGCTTGGCAAATCCATGGGTCGCCGACTCGTGGAACTGGGCGCCGATGTCGTTATCTGTGGCCGGCGAGAAGAGGTCCTTGCCGCAACCGCGGCAGAATTCAATGATGTGCGCAAGGGCGCGGCGCGCTGGCATGTGTGTGATATCCGCGACCCCGAAGCGGTAGCCGCCATGGTCGACGCGGTTTGGAAAGTTGCCCCACTGGACGCCCTTCTCAACAACGCCGCCGGCAATTTCATCGCCAAATCCGAGACACTGTCGCACCGCGCCGTCGACGCAATACTCAGTGTCGTCCTACACGGAACGGCATACGTGACCCTCGCGTGCGGCCGCCGCTGGCTCGCCGACAAGCGCCCCGGGAACGTGCTATCAATCCTAACGACCTACGCCATGACCGGATCGGCCTATGTCGTGCCATCCGCGATGGGCAAAGCGGGGATATTGGCGATGACGCGGTCGCTCGCTGTCGAGTGGGGCTCGCAGGGCATCCGGCTTAACGCGATCGCGCCGGGCCCGTTCCCGACCGAGGGCGCCTGGAAGCGTCTTTTCCCCGAGGGCATGGCAGAGAAGCGCATGCTGTCACGTATCCCCTTGGGGCGTGTCGGGGAGCATCAAGAGCTTGCCGATCTGGCAGCGTTTCTGCTGGCTGATCAGTCAGGCTTTATCAACGGCGAAACCATCGCGATCGACGGCGGCGAATGGCTAAAAGGCGCCGGGCAATTCAGCATGATGGAAGAACTCAGTGACGACATGTGGGAACAGATGAAGCAGCAGGGCAAAGGTTAGGCGTGCCGACGCTGTTCGTAGCAAAAAGCAAAGCGCTCCAAGATTGGGGCCACGGTGTCGGTGTGACCAAATTCCTGTTCAAGGTGGGGGTCGACGCTGGCTCTGGCGATGACGCTGTCGCGACCATGAATGCGGAGAAAGCCGCCGGCCAAGATGACTGGAAGCTTCTTGGACAGAAGGAGACCGACCTGGCGGACGGCGACGCGCTCGCCCGGGTGGCAAGGCGCGAGCAACAGCTGGACCCGGACTTCTACCCTAGAATCCGCGGCGCGCACGGCGTGTTCAAGGTCAAGCTCAGCAACGTCGAAAACGACATGATGGTCCGCGCCGCGTTGGCGAATGAGAACCAACAACTGAAGAATCTGAAGGCCAAAGACAAGGACATCGCCGATTACTTGATGCGCCGCGCGGACGAAGATCGTGGCAGTTAGACACGCGGGGATGATGGCGCCGCAACCAAGCTATCCGCGCACCAGGATGCGCCGAAATCGAAAAGCCGATTGGGCGCGCCGCTTGGTGGCCGAGCACGCCCTTTCCGCGAGCGACTTGATATGGCCCGTCTTCGTGATCGAGGGCAGCGGCAAGGCGGAGCCGGTTTCGTCGATGCCGGGCGTCGAGCGCCTCACTATCGACCGGTTGACCGACGCCGCCGCAAGCGCTGCCGATCTCGGCATTCCGGCGATCGCGATTTTTCCGGTGGTGGACCACGCGTTACGCACTGACGATGGTGGCGAGGCGGTCAATCCTGACAATCTCGTGTGTCGCGCGGTGCGGGCCGTCAAGAGCGCTTGCCCGGACCTTGGGATCATGTGCGATGTCGCCCTCGATCCGTTCACCGCGCACGGGCATGACGGATTGGTCCGCGACGGCAAAATATTAAACGACGAAACGATTTCAGTCCTGGCCAAGCAGGCGCTGGTCCAGGCGGCGGCCGGTTGCGATATCATCGCGCCATCGGACATGATGGACGGACGCATCGGCGCGATCCGCGACGCGCTCGACGCAGACGGATACCAGGATGTCTCGATCATGGCCTACGCAGCCAAATATGCGTCCGGCTTCTACGGGCCGTTTCGCGAAGCGCTGGGGAGCGCCGGTCATTTGAAGGGCGACAAACGAAGCTACCAAATGGATCCAGCCAATACCGATGAAGCGCTGCGCGAGGTGGCCCTCGACATTGCCGAGGGCGCGGACATGGTCATGGTTAAACCGGGCATGCCGTACCTTGACGTCGTACAGCGCGTGCGCGCCGAATTTGGGGTACCCACCTTCGCCTATCAAGTCTCTGGGGAGTACGCGATGCTCAAGGCTGCTGGTCAGAACGGCTGGCTCGATGAGCGCCGGGTGATGATGGAGAGCCTCTTGGGCTTCAAGCGCGCCGGCGCCGCAGGGGTTTTGAGTTATTTCGCGGTTGACGCCGCTCGTATGATCCGCGAAGGGTAGAAACATGGCCGATCCCGCCACACCCAACCAACGTCGGCATCCCAATATGATGGGCGCAGGCCTCGTCGCCGGTCTGCTTGCCGGACTGGCCCTAGGCGGGGCGTTCGACAATTTTGGCCTCTGGGTCCCCGTCCTCGGCGCCCTCGGCTTCATCACTGGCGGCCTGCTGCATTCCTCGCGCCGGGACGACGCCCCCTAGAATCATTGGGCCTGCCTCAATCTCGTTTGCAGCCTTTACGCTTCACCGAACGAGACGTGTCTGCCACCGGGGTCCAGGGCAACTTTGACCCTGGTGCCGGGCTCGACTAAACTGATCGGCCCCCATTAGGTAGTCGAAGGGGGCAGATCAGAGGGAGTTAGCCATGAAACGGCGAGAGTTTCTAACAGGTGCGGCAGCGGCCGGCGTCGCAACCGCGGCAGCAAGTGCGTTCCCGACCCCGGCGATTTCACAGGGTCTCATTGAAATTAAGATGGTCACGACGTGGCCAAAGAACTTCCCCGGATTGGGCACCGGCGCGCAACGCCTTGCCGACCGCATCACGAAGATGACCGAGGGCCGAATCACGGTCAAACTTTTCGCCGCTGGCGAACTGGTTGGTGCGTTCGACTCGTTCGACGCTGTTTCGCAGGGCAATGCGGAGGCCTATCACGGCGCCGAGTATTATTGGCAGGGCAAATCCAAGGCGTTCAACTTCTTTACCGCCGTGCCCTTCGGTCTAACCGCCACTGAGCTCAATGCGTGGATTTACCATGGCGGCGGGCAGGAACTGTGGGATGAGTTGGCGGCCGACTTTGGGCTCAAGTCGTTCCTCGCCGGCAACACCGGTGTGCAGATGGGCGGCTGGTTCGCCAAGGAAGTGAATTCGGTCGACGATTTCAACGGCCTGAAGTTCCGCATGCCCGGCCTGGGCGGCGAAGTACTTCGGCGCATGGGGGCCGCGGTCGTGGCATTACCCGGCGGCGAAATCTTTCCGGCACTGCAGTCGGGCGCGATCGACGCCACCGAGTGGGTCGGCCCGTGGAACGACTTGGCCTTTGGCTTCTACAAGGTCGTCAAATACTACTATTTCCCCGGCTTCCACGAACCCGGCTCGGGGCTTGCGTTCTCAATGAACAAGAAGGTCTGGGACGCATTGACCGACAGCGATAAGGAAATCGTCAAGGCTGCCTGTGCAGCCGAGAACGATATCATGTTCGCTGAGTTCACCGCCCGTAACAACGATTCGCTGACGACTTTGGTTCGCGACCATGACGTTAAGCTACGCAAGATGAACGACGGCATTCTCAACGAGATCGGCCGTCTTTCCGGCGAAGTAATGGTCGAGACCGCAGCCGAAGGCGGCATAACGAAACGGGTCTACGACAGCTTCCTCGACTTCCGCAAAGGCGCGATCAGGTGGTCACGCATTTCGGATCAAGCTTACTGGAACGCACGCCTGTTACCGTTCAAGTACGGCTGAGCGCACTAACAAGTCCTAGGGAAAGCCCGTACCAGCATCGACTGGTCGGGCTTTCTCGGTTTTTGTAGGTAATCGTTTGCCCACGCTCTTAATCTTCATCCGTTTCGTTGACGGCCTGAACGAACGTATCGGGCGCACCGTCTCTTGGATCGCGCTGGCGATGGTTCTTGTCCAGTTTCTAGTCGTCGGCATGCGCTACGTCTTTGGCATCGGCTCGGTGTTCTTGCAGGAATCCGTGATCTACATGCACGGCACCCTGTTCATGGTAGGCGCGGCCTATACGCTGGTGCACAACGGCCACGTCCGCGTCGATATTTTCTACCGTGAGGCCTCGCCGCGGCGGAAAGCGATGGTCAACCTCGTGGGCGTATTCCTCTTTCTTCTACCGATCACCTTCCTGGTTTGGATCGTCTCCGAGCCCTATGTCGCGCAATCCTGGGCGATCCGCGAGGGCTCGAAGGAAACCAGCGGCATCCAAGGCTTGTTCCTACTCAAGAGCATGATTCTGGTGTTTGCGGCGCTGATGTCGCTCCAAGGTCTGGCACTCGCTGCCCGGTCGGTTCTGACGTTGTTGGGCAGGCCCGCGCCGGAACATGGAGATGGACCCGTTCAGGACGGCATCTGAGCCATGAAGGAAACGCTCGATATCCTGATGTTCCTCGTGGCCATCGTGTTCCTGATGGCCGGGTTTCCGGTTGCCTTCACGTTGGCCGGAACAGCGTTGATTTTCGGGCTAATCGGCTTCGCCATCGGCGTATTCGACCTTTCCTTCCTCGGACTCTTCCCCCAGCGCATCTTTGGCACCATGACCAACGAGGTGCTGATCGCGGTGCCGTTGTTCATCTTTATGGGCGTGATGCTCGAAAAGTCCCGGGTTGCGGAAGAGCTCTTGGACAACATGGGAAAACTCTTCGGCACGCTGCGCGGCGGCCTTGGCATTTCGGTGACGATTGTCGGCGCTTTGCTCGCGGCGTCTACCGGTATCGTCGGTGCGACGGTCGTGACGATGGGGTTGTTGTCATTGCCGACAATGCTGCGGCGCGGTTATGACCCGGCGTTGGCCACCGGGACAATTGCCGCGGCGGGCACGCTGGGACAGATCATCCCGCCATCGATTGTCTTGGTCCTACTGGGCGACGTCATTTCGTCGGCCTATCAAAACAGCCAATTGTCGCTCGGCATCTTTTCGCCGGAAACGGTATCCGTCGGCGACTTGTTTGCCGGTGCGCTGCTGCCCGGTCTCGGCCTAGTCGCCATGTACATTCTGTATCAGATCGGTGTGGCGTGGTTGCGGCCGGCGGCGTCCCCGGCAATCCCGCGCGACGAACTTGGGGCTGGCGACGCCTCGCTGCTGATCGCCATCCTAAATTCTCTGGTGCCGCCGATCGCGCTGATCATCGCCGTATTGGGGTCAATCCTGGCGGGCGTTGCAACACCGACAGAGGCCGCGGCGGTCGGCGCCATCGGCGCGACGCTATTGGCCGGGCAACGATTGCGGCGCGATAGGTCGCTGCCGATCTATGTCGGCGCGTTGTGTATTGCGGGCCTGTTCATCCTCAACGGATTATTCGATCTGCGCCTCAACCGCGAACGTCCCTTGGTCGACGACCTTGGGATCATCCTCGCTTTCATCATGACGGCCGGTGTGGTGTGGGGCGTGGCAGTAAGCTTGTGGCGGACATTCGGCGCCGATGTACTGCGCCCGGTGATGCGCTCGACCACGCAAATTACCTCGATGGTCTTCATCATCCTGGCCGGCGCCGCTTTGTTTTCCTTGGTCTTCCGCGGACTCGGCGGCGACGAAACGGTGAAGAATATCCTGACCGACATGCCGGGTGGGGTCATGGGCGCGATGATCACCGTCATGGTGGTGATGTTCATTCTTGGTTTCTTCTTGGACTTTATCGAGATCACGTTTGTCGTCGTGCCGATCGTCGCGCCAGTGCTGCTGACGATGGGGCTGGACCCAGTGTGGTTGGGTGTAATGATGGCGATGAATTTGCAAACGTCGTTCTTGACGCCGCCTTTCGGGTTCGCACTGTTCTACCTGCGCGGCGTGGCGCCTGATTCGGTACGCACCATGCAGATCTACAAGGGCATCGTTCCGTTCGTGATTATCCAAGTGGTGGCCCTGGGACTATTGGCGACGTTTCCGCGGATCGCGACCTGGTTGCCCGAGGTCATCTACGGTGACGGATCCGTCACCCGGTCGATCGAGGGCGACGACACATTGCGGCAGTTGGACGGCCAGCGCCGGGAACCCGGCAGCAGCGAGTCCGAACAGAAAGATCTCGACAAACTATTCGACGAAGACCGCAAGTCCGATGGCGACACGCAGGACGAGGTCGACCAACTGTTCAACGAGGATTCAAAATCCGAGGCGGACACGCAAAAAGAAATCGACGACCTGTTCAAGGAAGACGACTAGTCAGCGCGGCAAAGTCAGTTCGCCAGCCCCTAGCCTGCGCAACGTTTCGATCAGGAATGGTTTTTCGCAGGCCTGGACCCGCGCCGCCAGCGACTCAGGTGTGTCATTAGGATCCACTAAGACCTCGGCCTGGGCCAAAATCGGCCCACGATCGTATTCTTCCTCGACGAGATGCACCGTTACGCCAGTTACCGTTTCGCCCGCCGCCAGCACAGCCGCGTGAACTAGGTTTCCATACATCCCGGGGCCGCCAAATTTGGGCAGCAGCGCCGGGTGGGTGTTGACGATGCGCCCGCCAAAGGCCTGAAGAACGCGCGGACCAATCTTCTTGAGATAGCCCGCCAATACCACCAGATCGACTTGCGCCGCGGTCAGCGCCGTCATGACCGCGATGTCGGCGGCGTCTTCACCCCCTGCGGATTTGGTGCTGATATGGCGCGCGGTAATGCCGAGGCGGCTGGCACGTTCGAAGGCGCCGGCCCTAGGGTTATTGCCGATCAAGATGACGGGGTCGAACGGCAAAATGCCGGCGCGACAGGCTTCGGCGACGACTTCGAACGTCGTGCCGGCGCCCGACGCGAGGAAGCCGATCCTGCGGATCACCGCCACCGTGCGATCAGGTAAACTTGTTGCTGACGGCGAAGCCGCGCGGCGCGAGGCGACCGGCGTTGCCGCGTTTGTTGACCCAACTAACGAGGTCGGTCTCGGTGCGGAATTTGCCGCCGGTGCGCCAGGTCAGTCCCTCTTTTTTGACGAAGCAGATCGCATCCGAGAGGCCGCCGTCTTTGTAGCGTTGCAACGTGATGCCGCGGCCGCGCGTCATCTCCGGGACTTCTGCAATTGGGAAAATCACCATCTTGCGGTTGTCACCGATCACCGCAACCGAATCACCGTCGGCGGGCGTGCAGACCGCCGCTTCGTTATCCCCGGAGACATTTAGAACCTGTTTACCGCTCTTGGTTTGGGCGATCACCGAGTCTTCGGGCACGATAAAGCCCCGACCGTCGGAAGAGGCAACGAGAATGCGGCGCGCAGGATCGTGGACGAAAAGAGAAACAACATCTTGGTCATTCGCGAGATCGACCATTAAGCGTACGGGATCCCCGAAACCGCGTCCGCCGGGCAGTTTGTCGCAGGCGATGGTGTAGAACCGGCCGTTGGTCGCGAACATGAGAAGTTTGTCGGTGGTCTCGGCTTGAATCCAGAAGCGCGGGCCGTCGCCGTCCTTGTATTTTTCTTCGCCGGTGGCCTCGGCGTGGCCTTTGACCGTCCGAATCCAACCTTTGGCCGAGCAGATCACGGTGACGGGTTCTTTTTCGACGAAGTCGTCGAGCGACACGACCTCGCCGGAGGGGGCCGCGCCAATTTCAGTGCGACGAGCGCCGAGCGGCGTCTTGATACCGAACTCGTCGCGGGTCGCTTTGACTTCGTCGGCAATGGTCGCCCAGCGTTTCTTTTCGTCGCGCAATAGCGCCTTGATTTCCTTCATCTCGGCATTGAGCTTGTCGCGTTCGCCCTTGATCTGCATTTCCTCAAGCCGGCGCAACGCGCGCAGCCGCATGTTGAGGATCGCCTCGGCCTGTACGTCCGTGAGCTTGAACGCCTTGATCAGCTTGGGCTTGGGCTCGTCGGTGTCGCGGATAATCTGGATCACCTGATCGAGGTTGAGATAGGCGATCAGATAGCCGTCGAGGATTTCAAGCCGGTGTTCGATGTTGGCGAGGCGGTGCTTGGCGCGGCGCACCAATACCTCGTGACGATGGTCGAGGAAGGCTTGCAGCACTTCGCGCAGGTTCATGACCTTGGGCGCGCGGCCCATGTCGAGCACGTTCATGTTGAGGCCGAAGCGAACCTCGAGATCGGTGCTGCGGAACATCAGTTCCATGAATTGTTCGGGATCCACGGCGCGGCTGCGCGGGATCAGCACCAGACGCACGTCCTCGGCCGATTCGTCGCGGATGTCGTCGAGCAGCGGGAGTTTCTTCTCTTGCATCATTTCGGCGATGCGTTCGATGAGGCGGGCCTTTTGAACCTGATAGGGCATTTCGATGACGACGATTTGCCAGGTCCCTCGCCCCAGGTCTTCGACAACCCAGCGGGCGCGAATGCGCATGGAGCCGCGGCCTGTGCTGTAGGCCTCGTTGATCGCTGCGGGCGATTCGGCCAGCACGCCGCCGGTCGGGAAGTCCGGGCCCGGCATATAGTCGAGCAGTTTGGTGACCGTGGCCTTGGGGAACTTGATGAGGTGCAGCAGCGCGTCGCAAATCTCGCCCGCATTGTGGGGCGGGATGTTGGTCGCCATGCCGACGGCAATGCCCGATGAGCCGTTGCCCAACAGATTGGGAAAGCGGCCCGGCAGGACCAGCGGTTCGTCTTCGCTGCCGTCGTAGGTTTCGCGGAAATCGACGGCGTCTTCTTCGATCCCGTCGAGCAGCGATTCGGCAACCGCGGTTAAGCGTGCCTCGGTGTAGCGCATGGCGGCGGCGTTATCGCCGTCGATGTTGCCGAAGTTGCCCTGACCGTCGACCAGCGGGTAACGGGCGGCGAATTCCTGGGCGAGGCGCACCAGCGCGTCGTAGACCGACTGATCGCCGTGCGGGTGGTATTTACCGATGACATCGCCGACCACCCGAGCGCATTTCTTGAAGCCCGATTTGGGGTCGAGCTTGAGCTGGCGCATGGCGTAGAGCAGACGGCGGTGGACCGGCTTGAGCCCGTCGCGCACGTCGGGCAGCGAGCGGGCGGTAATGGTGGACAGCGCATAGGCGAGATAGCGCTCGCCCAGCGCTTCGGTCAGCACCGTATCGCGGATCAGCCCGCCCGAGGGCGGTGCGGCGGCGGTGGTGCCTTTGCGGCGCCCAGATTTACGCGCAGCCCGCGCCATGTCTTACGTCCAAATCCTGGGGTTGAAGAAGGCCCCTCCCCCAGCACGCTGAGGGAGGGAGAGAAACGTCTCTGAGAAGTACCTTTGCAACGGGAGCCTATATACCAGATGTTGTGGCAGAAAGCGAAAGACGATCTACAAGTCGTAGACGGGCCGGGGGAAGGTGGCCGCCATGCGGTTCCAGCACATGATGGCTGAGAAAATGCCCGGTCAGCACCAGGCCCGCCGTGAGCGCCGCCGCATCGGGCGGCACGCCGCCGGCGTCGGCGCGCAAAAAATCGGGTAACGCCAACAGCTTATCGCGGTAGGGCGCGCCTGCGTCTGCCGACACCGCGCGGCCCGACTTGGGCGAGACGTAGATCAGATTGTCGGTGACACCGGTTGAGGCGCAATGCCCGAGGTCGAGGCCGTAGCCCAGATCGGCCAGAAGGGCCAGTTCCCAGCGCACATAGGCCCGCGCCCATTCGGGGTCTTGGTCGAGCGCGTCGAGCAGCGCGCAAAAATCGCCGTAGACCTCGGGGTGGCTTTCGCGTTCGGGCAACGCCGCCTCGACCACCGCCGCCGCCGCGGTCAGCGCACCAAGGCGGCCGGGGTCATCGAGCCAATGGGACGCGCGCGCCGCCGTCATCTCCACGGTGAAGCTGCCCAACTGTTCGTCGAGCCGGCCGCGCCAGGTCACCGCGAGCTGATTGCCCGCCTGCAAATTGCCGCGCTGCCGCCGCCCGGCGCCACCGCGCACCAACCCGGCATGGCGACCGTGCTCGGGCGTCAGCACATGGAGGATCGCGGCGCTTTCACCGTACTTGCGCGCCGACAGGACGATGGCGTCGTCAGTCCACTGCATAAGTTTTTTTACCAAACGAAGCCAAAAAAGTGTTTGGACTCAACGGTCCACCTGTGGATGAGACGAACGAAGCCAAATCGGTGTTTGTTTTCACAGGGTTAGCCCGGACTCGGGGTCGGGCGCGCCGGTCCGGCGCAAAAGTACGTTCCGCCGAAACAAAGCCAACTGCCGCGGTTTGCTTGGGGTTTGAGTACCCCTTGTCGCGGCGGAAGGTGTCTCCTCCCCCTGCGGGC
>JAQBYN010000027.1 GCA_027622715.1 Pseudomonadota bacterium
GACCGGCGTGCTGTACGTGCTGGACGAACCGTCCATCGGGTTGCACCAGCGCGACAACCGGCGGCTGCTCGACACGTTGGAGAACCTGCGCGATCTCGGCAACACGGTCATCGTGGTCGAACATGACGAAGAGGCGATTCGCGCGGCCGACTATGTCATCGATATGGGACCAGGTGCCGGCATCCACGGCGGCCGGATCATTGCCGAAGGCACGCCCGAAGAAGTGATCCGCAACCCGGAAAGCCTGACGGGGCAATATCTCAGCGGCACGCGGGAAATCCCCGTTCCCGATGCCCGGCGCCCCGGCAAGCCGGGCCAAAAGATCAAAGTACGCGGCGCGCGCGGCAACAATCTGCATAACGTCGACATCGACATTCCGCTGGGCGCCTTCGTTTGCGTTACCGGCGTGTCGGGTGGCGGCAAGTCGACGCTGATCATCGAAACACTGTACCGGGCGATCGCCCGCACGCTAAACGGCGCGCGGACAGCGCCGGCAGAACACGACAAAATTGAGGGCCTCGAGTTCCTCGACAAGATCGTCGACATCGACCAGTCGCCGATCGGCCGGACGCCACGTTCAAACCCGGCGACCTATACCGGCGCGTTTACGCCAATCCGCGATTGGTTTGCCGGACTGCCCGAGAGCGGCGCGCGCGGTTACAAGCCGGGTCGTTTCTCGTTCAACGTCAAAGGCGGGCGCTGTGAGGCGTGCCAAGGCGACGGCGTCGTCAAGATCGAGATGCACTTTCTGCCCGACGTCTACGTTCAGTGCGACATCTGCCACGGCCGCCGTTACAACCGTGAAACCTTGGAGATCAAGTTCAAAGAAAAGTCGATCGCCGATGTCCTCGACATGACGGTTGACGAGGCCGCGGACTTTTTCACCGCTGTCCCGTTGATCCGCGAAAAGATGGTGACGCTGCAGCGCGTTGGCCTGGGCTATATCCACGTCGGCCAGCAGGCGACCACGCTGTCGGGCGGCGAGGCGCAGCGCGTCAAACTCGCCAAGGAACTGTCGCGCCGCGCAACCGGCCAGACCCTATACATCCTGGACGAACCAACCACTGGCCTGCATTTCGAGGACGTCCGAAAACTGCTGGAAGTGCTGCACGCGTTGGTCAATCAAGGCAACGCCGTACTGGTCATCGAGCACAACCTTGAAGTCATCAAGACGGCTGACTGGGTGATCGACTTGGGGCCGGAAGGTGGCGACAAGGGCGGCCATGTCGTCGCGGTGGGCACGCCGGAAGCGGTGGCCGCGAGCAAAGATAGCTACACCGGCGCGTATTTGGCCGAGATTTTCAAGCGCGGCAAGCGCGCGCGGCAGCCGGACGAGGACACCGATCTGTTCGATGCAGCAGCCGAGCGGCCCGCAAGAAAACCCCGCGCTAGACGCGCCGCCGCAAAGGCGGCGACCAGCAAAGCGAAGAAGTCGCCAAAGAAACCATCAGGCAAGACCTCAGCGGGGCGGGTTCAATCGAAGCGAAAGCGTGCAGTGGCCTTACGGCCTAAATCGACCGCCCCCAAAGGCAGGCGCAAGGCCCGCTAACACCGATGTATGGCGTCGTCGGCTTGGCAAGGCCAGGCGTGACGCGGCGCTAAGCGTCCTGCATCTCGACCTTGCCGTCGGCGTGGCGGGCGAAACGGTTGGCCTCGCGCGCATGCACCGGCGCATCGTCGGGCCATTGCCAACCGCCAAATTGGTCGCGCCGGTAATCGGCAAAGGCCTGCTTGATCTCCTCCTGCGTATTCATCACGAAGGGCCCGTATTGGGTGACCGGTTCGTTGATCGGTCGGCCCTGTAGGAGCAGCAGTTCCGCCTCGCCCGGGCCGTTTTCCAAACTGATCGCGGCACCGGCATCGAGCGTCGCGGCGTGCCGCACGCCAACCTCTTCGCCGGCGACCCGCACACCCGCGCCTCTGAACAGATAGACACGACGGTTCGCACCGGGGTCTGAGGCGGGCAGCGTCCATTGCGCGCCCGCGGCCATCTTGATCGTCCAGATCGTCACCGCATTGGCAGCGTCCGCGGCCCACGAGTCAGGCGGCGGCGTGGGTGGTGCGTCCCCGCTGGGTAACGCGCCGCAATAGCTGACGACGGTGGTCTCGCGGCCTTCTCCGTCGCGTGTGGTTTGGGTCGGGACGGTGTCGCGCCAGATCATCGAAAAGTACGGCGCCACCATCTTTCGCGCAGCCGGCAAGTTCAGCCAAATTTGAAACAGCTCAGTGGGGTTGCCCTCGTCGCGGTTGCGCAACGGGAACATTTCGGAGTGCACGATGCCGCGTCCCGCCGTCATCCACTGCAAGTCGCCCTCGCCGAAACGGGCGCTGGCACCGACCGAGTCGGCATGGTCGATGAAACCTCGGCGCGCGACCGTGACTGTTTCAAAACCGCGGTGGGGATGTTGCGGAAAACCCGGCACGGTTGAGCCGTGATACATGCTCCAGCCATCTTTGCCGCTGAAATCCTGCCCGATCATGCGACCGTTCAACGGCTCTGCAGGCCCCATCTCGGCATCACCCGCCGGGTAGGCATCGTCGTGATGCATGCAAAACAGAAACGGATCGAGGGTTTGCCACGGCGTCGTCAAGGGGCTGACGTCCAGAACGGGTTTCTTGCTCACGGGGGACCTCGTGGGGCTTTATCGAAGGGGAATAGATATGGGGGCGCGATGGTAAACGCGCAACCCTACCCGGCCTGGGTCGCTTCGTCTGTGCGGACCGTATCGGCCACTAAGCGGTACTGGACGCGCATCTGCGAATATTGGCGGTAGAAATTGAGGAGGTCGCGCGCCGGCCCCATCAGGCGTTCGTAGCCTGAGACGAAGGCCACGATCGTGCCGACCTCGGTCCGACCCTGAAGCACCAGCCAGCCACCCAGAACCAGGACGCTGAGGGGTCCGAGGTGGCCGAGCGCGTTGTTCGCGACCTTGAGCAAGTGTTTGATGACGACGATGCGCACCTGCAGGGCATGGACCTCCTCGATCATCGGGTCGTAGTGCGCCGTCAGCGCCGCTTCATCCAGACCGTTGAAGTCGTCGTGGGTCATGTCGCGCGACAACTGGCGCACCTGCCCTATGCGTTGCGCCGACAACCGGTTGATCACGTTCTGCAGTACTGGCGTCAACAGCAACGACGGGACAAAAAAGCCGAAGGCAACCACCGCCACCAACGGTTCGACCACCAGCATGTAGCCGAAAACGCTAAAGAAGACGCCGGCTTGCAACAACGGATCGGCTACAGCCTGGGCGACGAAGCCGCCGATCTTTTCGACTTCGGCCACGACCATTGACACCTTTGCCCCTTCCTCCGAGTCGTCGCCATCGAGCGTACGCACGACGCGAAACCGTAAACGACGGATCACGCCCTCGGCGACGCGCCCGAGATAGACGCCACGTACCCATTTCAGGCCGCCGCTAACGACGATGAAAATGAGGTAGACCGCAGGCACGACGCCGAAGTCTTCCAGCGAGACGACTGCGTTGACGATGCGGCGTTGCAGTTCGAGCGGCACCATCGCGAGGGGAAACACGGCCAAGGTCATCAGCACTAGGCGCGCCTGCTGCGGGCCGCTGACCCGCCACACGTATGTGTAGAGGCCGCGCGGGAGGCGCTGCAACGGCTTCCGTGGTACCGGCGGCAAGAGCCCGGCAAACAGATCCTGCGCAGGCCGGCTAACCGGCGACACTATTCCCGCCGCCATTGAAACGCGCGCAAAATTGTGCCGCCGAGATACAGCGCCATGCCAGTCATGCCGATCACAGGACCAGCCACCCGCACACCCACCCTATCGCTCAGTTGCCCTGACGCAACGGCGATGACAAGGCCAAGCGCGAACAAGCCCAACCCCCACCAACGCATTTGACGCACCAGTTTGGACGGGCCTGCAATGGGCGCCGCGACCGGTGGTGGCGGCAGCCTGTTCGCCGGTGATGGCGGGGTCTCGTTCATGGCCGAAAGCTATGCGGCACGACGCGGCGCGGCAACCATTCTCCTGCTATTTTTCAACGGCGCGCTGATCGGCTAACCGGTCCATGTGGGCGCGTCACGTCAGTCGAACACCCGCGCGATGGCGTCGGTTGATTTGTCCGGGCCGGCTTTCAGCCAAATGAAAACCCATTGGCACACTGTCACCGGCACGCCGATTGCCCACCACGGGACGATCGACCCACCGAACACGGTCATCCATCCCGCACCAACGACCGCAGAGGCGACGCCTGCGCGCAGCGACCACGTTTCGGCCGCGTTCACCGGTTTCATCCGGGCGCTGCGGCGCAAGCCGCTGGTTAACGCCAGTGGCAGCAACACCAGACATGCCACCAGGATCATAAATTCCAGGCGGCCCTCAATCCGAAGTGTCGTTTCGGCGACGACAAACCCCAAAGCGATCACCGGCGTCGCTGCGAGCCACCAAACCCGGTCACGGGTCAGCGTGGTCCAATCCGGCGGCGCGATCAGAGGGTCCGGCACGGCGGTACCCATTCTTGAAACTGGTTCAACACAGATCTATTTGACCGGTGACGGTCGCCATCGACAACCCCGGGGCTCATGGATACGCTCCGGGCCAATTCCCGCGCGGAGAAATTTCTGTCATGTGCCGCTGGCTCGCCTATTCCGGCCCTCGCCTGTCCCTCAACATGTTGCTATTCGAGCCGGAAAATTCATTGATCCGGCAGTCGCTCGCGGCGCGCCGCTCGGTTGTGCCGACCAATGGCGATGGGTTTGGCCTGGGCTGGTACGACGAATATCCCGAGCCCGGCCTGTTCCGCGACACGCTACCAGCGTGGAACGATTCCAATCTGAAGAGCATCGCGCGGCATGTTCGCTCCGGTTTGTTTTTCGCCCATGTCCGCGCGTCGACCGGGACATCGACCAGTCGCGACAATTGCCATCCATTTGTGCACGGGCATGGAATGTTCATGCACAACGGCGCGATCGGTGGCTACAAAACCATTCGCCGTGACCTCGAGCACCTCATCCCAACCGATCTCTATTCGGCCCGCCAAGGGACCACCGACACCGAGGCGTTTTTCTTGTTGGCACTCGGGCATGGCCTGCTAGAGGAACCCGGTCCGGCACTTGCACGTACGGTTGCGTTAATCGAGGACGTGATGGCCGCACAGGAGATCCGCGAACCGTTGCGCGCGGCAATCGCTTTCTCCGATGGCAAGACCATCACAGCGCTGCGTTACTCCAGCGACAATAATTCGCCCAGCCTCTACTACCTCGCGGGTGGCGATCTTTACATGCGTGACGGACGTATCAGCCTCGCCGACGGCGAAGACACTTTGCTGATTCTCTCGGAGCCGTTGGACGGCGCCGATGACCTATGGTCCGAAGTCCCAGATGGTTCGCTTATCACCGCTATGGGCAGCCAGGTTAGGGTGACGCCGTTCACCCCGGCGCACGCGCCACCGGTGGCTTAGTTGATCAATCCGCAACGGTGTCCGAAAGCGGATAGCGGCAAATGGTGACCACCGCCTCGATCCACATCATCGGCGGCGGCCTCGCTGGCAGCGAAGCCGCTTGGCAGATCGCGCAGGCGGGCGTTCCGGTGGTGATCCACGAAATGCGGCCCGTGCGTGGGACCGAAGCGCACATGACCGATTCGCTGGCCGAACTTGTGTGTTCGAACTCGTTTCGCTCGGACGATCCCGAGAAGAACGCGGTCGGCCTGTTACATGAAGAAATGCGGCGCTGTGGGTCGCTGATCATGCAAGCCGGCGATGCGCACCGGGTCCCGGCTGGCAGCGCATTGGCAGTCGATCGCCACGGGTTTTCCGCAGCCGTGCAGGCGGCGCTCGAAGACCATCCGTTGGTGACAATTGACCGTGCCGAAGTCGCCGGTCTGCCGCCCGACGATTGGGACAACGTGATTATCGCGACCGGCCCCCTCACCTCGCCGGCGTTGGCCGATGCCATCCGCGGGCTGACCGGCGAGGACTCGCTGGCGTTCTTCGATGCGATCGCCCCGATCGTCGCCAAGGATTCGGTCGACATGAACGTCGCCTGGTTCCAATCGCGCTACGACAAGTCCGCGCCGGGCGGCGACGGCAAGGACTATCTGAATTGCCCGATGACCAAAGAACAGTATTTAGCGTTCATCGACGCGCTGGTGACGGGCGACAAGACCGATTTCAAAGACTGGGAAAAAGACACACCCTATTTCGAAGGTTGCTTGCCCATCGAAGTTATGGCCGAACGCGGCCCGGAGACGTTGCGTTTTGGCCCAATGAAGCCGGTCGGCCTAACCAATTCGCACCAACCCGACGTGAAGGCCTATGCGGTGGTGCAACTGCGCCAAGATAATGCGCTGGGCACGCTCTACAACATGGTGGGTTTCCAGACCAAGCTGAAGCACGGTGAACAGAAACGGGTTTTCGCGACCATCCCAGGACTTGAGAACGCGACCTTCGTCCGGCTGGGCGGCATTCACCGCAACACCTTCCTGAATTCGCCCCTGCTGCTCGACGAGCGGTTGCGACTCAAAGCTATGCCGCGGCTACGCTTTGCCGGGCAAATCACCGGCGTCGAGGGTTATATCGAGAGTGCCGCCATTGGCCTGTTGGCGGGGCGATTTGCGGTGGCGGATCGGCTCAGCGGTCATCAGGACGCACCGCCGACCACGACGGCGCTGGGTGCGCTCCTGAACCACATTACGCTTGGCGCCGACGCGACGACATTTCAGCCCATGAACGTCAATTTCGGGCTTTTCCCGCCGCTCGACACCCGAACCAAACGCAAAGAACGAAAACCGGCTTACGCCCAACGCGCACTGGCCGATCTGGCTGTTTGGCTTGGGGGCGTGCGGGAGGCAGCCGAGTGACCAATCCGACAGTCGTCGGTCAACACTACGTCCTGGCCGTGCCCGATATCGAGGCGACCGCCAGATGGTGGACCGAGGTCATGGGCTTTGAGGTTTGGATGACGCCCGAGGGCTGGATCTACGTCCGGCGCGGCACATGTTCGGTGATGGTCGGCGAATGCCCCGACGCGATGCCGCCCAAGGATCTGGGCGATCATGCCTACTTCGCCTACATCGAAATGGACGACCTTGACGCCTACCACGCGGAAGTGACCGCGCGCGGTCTTGCGGTTGCGCCGCCAACGGACAAACCTTGGGGGATGCGCGAGATGATGGTGAAAACACCTGACGGCCACCGGATCATGTTCGGGCAAGACCTCTCAGCCGCCGACCAGTGAAATGATGCGCGACGCAACACCGGACGAGGACGTAGCGCTCAGCGCGCTCGCGATGCGCAGCAAGGCGCATTGGGGCTACGACACCGCCTTCATGGACGCGTGTCGCACGGAGCTGACCGTAACGCCGACGATGATCACGACGGGCGAAGTCCGCGTCGCCGTCGATGACAAGGACGAACAAGTGCAAGGGTTCTACCGCCTCGCCATCGCCAACGGTGAGGCCAATGTCGAACTCCTATACGTGGAGCCCGTCGCAATCGGTTGCGGTGTCGGGCGTGTCCTGTGGCAAGACCTCTGCGCACGGGCGGCGCTGGCCAAAGCAACAACGGTGCGGATCGAGGCCGACCCCAATGCGGTCGTATTCTACGAACGCATGGGCGCAGTCCGCATTGGAGACTGTCCGTCGGGCAGTATCCCAGGCCGTACGTTGCCGCTTTTGCGCGCATCGGTCTGAACGTGATTCGCAGGACGGACAACCTGGCTGGCCTGTTGCCGACGGATCTGGCGACGGGCGGTGGTGGGCCCGGCCCGCATCGAACGGCTTGGCGCGCCGTAGCGCGGGTCGCGCCGACTACCGTGCGGCGTCCGTGACGCGCAGCGCCCTGCACCGATTAGCGGTCGGCCTGTCGCTCGCTATGGTGCTCGCCGGGTCGCCCGCCGCTGGACAAGACCAGCCCCTCGCCGCGGAGACACTGTTGGACCAATGTGTGAGCGAGTCGCTCAACGCCCGCGAGGCCTGCGCGGCATTCGTTCTCAAATCGGTGGACCGCAACCGTCCGGCACCGGAACCCGCGTATTGTTTGCCGGCCAGCGCTATTCTTGGCGACTTGCGGGCCCGCTTCCTCGCCTGGGGCGAGACCCGTCGCGGGCGGCTGGATATGCCCGCGGACGACGGATTGGCCGCGGCCCTGGCGGAGGCCTTTCCGTGCCCCCTGACCCAGTCCGGCTGAGTTGGTTAGCGCCGTCGAGTGACCTGCCGTTCATCCCGCACGAGGCTCCAGATTAAGGTTAATAATGACATATAAACTATTGATATATAATGATAATATAGATTCCCCATCTGCAGGTTACCGATGAGCGAGACTGACGATACTGAAGACCACGTCACGCTGGCCGTGACAATCCCGGGGACGCCGGACGCGGCATATCGCATTTTCGTCGATGGCTTCGGCACGTGGTGGCCGACGGAATACACATTTTGCGGCGAGAACCTTGCGGCAATCGCGATCGAGGGTGTCGACGGTGGCCGCTGCTTTGAGCGTGCGATCAACGGGCGCGAGCTGGTCTGGGGCACCGTGACACTCGCGGAACCCGGGCAGGCGTTGATCTTTCGCTGGCACATCACTGCGGACCGCCAAATCGAGGCCGATCCCGACCGAGCCAGCGAAGTCGCGGTGGCGTTTCAGGCCGCCGGCGACGGTGACACGACGGTCATGCTGGTGCACAGCGGACTGTCCCGTCACGGCGGGGACTGGGCGGGGTACCGTGCCGCGATGGCCTCGGAGCAGGGTTGGCCCTACTGCCTCGACCACTTCCGCGCGGCTGCCGGAAGCTGATTACCCACATCGTTTTCCGCGGCTGAGGTTCGGCCGGATCAAGAGCGCCCTAGGAGCGACACGAGTTCTTTCGTAGCGGCCGGGATATTTACGGCTTCGGGTTCGGCGATCAGAAAGGACGCCTGCGCCCAACGGACGGCCGCGTGGTCGCTTAGCGCCGGCAACGCCGCGCTCACCTGCTGCATGGCGTTCAGATCGCCGTCGCAATGCAGGACCACGTCGCAGCCTGCCGCAATGCTGTCACGCGCTCGATCGGCGAACCCGCCCGGCAACGCCTTCATGTTGGACGAGATATCGTCGCTCATCAGGAGGCCATGAAAACCGATTTTCTGGCGAATCACGTCTTCCACGACCGTTGCCGACGTGGTGGCGGAATGGTCAGGATCGACCGCGCTGAACAGGACATGGGCGGTCATCGCCAGGGGTAAATCGCGCAGCGCGATGAACGGCGCGAAATCTTGTTCGAGTTCGTCCAGCGACGCCGTGACGACCGGCAGTTCCTTATGGCTGTCGGCGCCGGCACGGCCGTGGCCGGGGATATGCTTCACCACCGGGAGGACGCCGGCCGCAATGAGACCGTCGGTGAAGGCCCGACCCAGCGCCGCGATGACGGTGGTGTCGGTGTGGTAGGCGCGGTCGCCGATAATGTCGTGGCTGCCCGCCACCGGCACGTCCAGCACCGGGGCGCAATCGACATTGATCCCGCTCGCGATAAGCTCAGCACCAATAAGTTGGCCGTTGAGGCGGGCGGCGCGTTCTGCCGCGGGCGGATCGCGGTCCCACAGATCGCCGAACACCCGCGCCGGCGGCGGATGGCGCCAGTGTGGCGGTTTGAGCCGGGCAACGCGCCCGCCTTCCTGGTCGATGAGGATGGGCGTGTCGTGTTGCCGGGTCAGAGCGCGCAGGGCGCGGCACAACGCCCCGACCTGATCCGGCCTCGCGCAATTACGGGCGAACAGGATGAAGCCGAGCGGCTTGGTCTCGGCGAAAAACGCGCGTTCGTCCCCGGTAAGTTCAAGGCCGGCAAGGCCGAAGATGGCGGGTAGTGTCATAGGCTGGCGTTCTTAGCATGGTTTATCGTCGTGCGGGACCGGACATCAGGCCGGGAAAGGCAACGTAGGAACTTGGAACGAACATGGTAACTTTCTGGGCATGACACAGGATCGCACGTTCATCACCGGCCGGCTGGACTACATGTACGACACCCCCGAACAGCGGGGCACCAAGCTTGGCTTTGAGGATTTCTCGATCACGCGGTTTGCCGACGGGCGGCTGACCCAACGTGCGTTTTGCCGGATTGCGCGGCCCGGGCTCGATGTTGAGCGCGACTCGGTGATGGCAGTTGATGCCAATTGGCGACCGACGAATGCGTTCGTCCGGATTGAGACCAGCGGGCAGTTCACCGGTAGCGCCTGGTACACGTTCTCTAAGACCGACGCCGAATGCGCTGCCGATACGCGCGGCGAAGGACGCGTCACCTATCGGCGGGCGCTTGATGGTCCGTTCTCGTTCTGCTGCCACGCGCTGGTCGGCGATGCCTGGATGATCGCCGCTGGCGATCCCGGCAAAGACGGTGCGCGGGTGCCGTGGAACCTACTGACCTCGACAATCAACAAGTCGGGCGCGAGTGGGCCGGCGCTCGCCTACATTCCCTATGGGATCGAGCGCGTCGGGCGCGAGACGATCACAGTAGCCGCCGGGACATTCGAGACCATCCAATATCGCTGTGGCCGAATTGACGGGGTCGCGGACATTGCTGACGCACCGTTCAGCTATCACATGTGGGTCTCCGACGATCCGTACCGCGTGTGCGTTCGGTCGGCCTATCCGGGTGCGTCGAAGTACGAACTGGTGGAGATGACGGTCAACGAAGGCCTTTCCGCCTAGCGCGTCTTTTCTCTGCGCGGCCTTACGGTCTGACCACCAAGCAACCTTGGTTGCGCGCCTGTAAAGCGGTGCACGCCGCGCCCGCAGCCGCGCTATCGGTGTAAGGCCCGGCCTGAAGCCGGTGGAACACACCGCGCTCGCCGAGATCGACCTGGACGACCGTTGGTTCGAGCGCGCCGAGCAGATCTTCGTACCGGGTCTTCAGTGCCTGCCAACCGGTCTGCGCCGCCTCCGGCGTCCGGTAGGCGGCGAGCTGAACGCGGAACCCCCCGGCGGCCGCAGCTTGCGGTTGGACCGTTAGGGGTTGCGGCGCCACCGTCGCTTGCGGCGCCGACGCGTTTTGGGCTGGCGTGACTGCGGCGGTCTCAGCCACTGATGGAATCGGCGGCGGTGGCGGTACGACCGTAGGCGCCGGTGTCGGTACGACCGTAGGCGCCGGTGTCGAGAAGGCCGGCGGCGGTCGTGGGGCTGTGACCACCCGGTCATCGCGTATCACCGGCGGCGGTGGCAACTGGGTTGTTTCGACGCCACGGGTATCGGGCGCATCGGTCTCAACGATCCGCGGCGGCGGCGCCGGTTGTTCCGGCGCGGGCGCCAACGTAACAGGCGCTGCAGCCTCGCCGTCGCCCTGCGTGTCGCGCAAGACGAGCACGTCCTGATGGGGCACCTGGAGGCCGCCCGGTTCGGTCGGCGCCTCTTTGATCGGCGAGGGATCGGCGCGTACAACAGGCGGGACCTGTTCGAGGGCATTTTGCTTGCCGACCTCGAAGCCCCACCAGAAGGCACCGCCCATTAAAACCGCCGCCATCGCCGAGGCCGCGAAGAAGCTGCCGTAGCGCGACCGCGAACTGGCGCGCCGGTTCTCTTCTTCTTCGGCCGACTCGCGCAACGGCGGAATGTGGATCCCATCTTCGTTAGCTGCAGGATGGGGACTCGCAAAGGGCGGCGGACCAGGTGCGCGCCGCGGGGGCAGTTCGTATGTGCCGTCGTCGTCCGCCATCATCAACGCATCTCCTCAACCGGCTCCACCCCGAGAATCCCGAGGCCGGAAGCAATTACGGCGGCGACGCCTTGAAGCAAGGCGAGCCGCGCTCGCGTCAATTCTGGGTTTTCCTCAATCAGGAATCGAAGTTCTGGTGCTTCGGTTCCCTGATTCCACAGCGTATGAAACGCCGATGCCAGATCATACAGGAAATATGCGACTCTGTGTGGCTCATGTGCGCGCGCCGCGTTCTCGACCACGCCAGGCCATAAGGCCATCTGCCTGATCAACGCTAACTCCGCGTTATGACTCAGTTTTTCGAGATCGGCGGCACGCAGCGACTCCGGTGCGGTACTGACCGCGGGCACTTCATCACCCGCACGGCGCATCACCGAGCGTATCCGCGCGTGGGCGTATTGCACATAGAAAACCGGGTTGTCCTTGGACTGTTCGGTCACCTTCTGGAAGTCGAAATCCAGGGGCGATTCGGGCTTTTGCGTGAGCATCATAAAGCGCGTGACGTCGCGGCCGACTTCGTCGACAACCTCGCGCAACGTGACAAAATTGCCCGAACGCTTGGACATCTTCATCGGTTCGCCGGCGCGCATCAATTTAACGAGGTTGGTGATCCGCACGTCGAGTTCCGCCGTACCGCCCGACAACGCGGCGACCGCCGCCTTCATGCGCTTGATGTAGCCGCCGTGGTCAGCGCCCCAGACATCGACCATGTGGGTGAAGCCACGGGCGATTTTGTCCCGGTGATAGGCGATGTCGGCGGCGAAGTAGGTCCAGGCGCCGTCGGATTTTTGTAACGGCCGGTCCGTGTCGTCGCCGAAGTCTGTTGCGCGGAACAGGGTTTGCTCACGCGGCTCCCAATCTTCCGGCTCTTTCCCTTTGGGGGGCGCGAGTACGCCTTTGTAGACGAGGCCCCGTCCCTCTAGGTCGGCCAACGCCGAGTCAATCTTGCCTGCGCTATGGAGCGTTTTCTCCGAAAAGAACACGTCGTGCCGAATACCGAGCGCCGCGAGGTCTTCACGGATCATCACCATCATCGCATCGACGGCCGTCGCGCGAAACGGTTCGAACCAGACGGATTCATCAACGTTCAACCACTTGTCAGCGTCGCTGGTCGCAATGCTTTGGGCCGCTGGGATCAGATAGTCGCCAGGATACCAACCGTCGGGCATGGTGACGGTCTCTCCCAAGACTTCGCGGTAACGCAGGTGCAGCGAGCGCGCCAGCGTGGCGACCTGAGCCCCGGCATCGTTGATGTAGTATTCGCGGGTGACGGCATAGCCCGCCTTGGCAAGTAAGTTGGCCAACGAGTCACCGACGACAGCGCCGCGGCAGTGGCCGACGTGCATTGGTCCAGTTGGGTTGGCCGATACGTACTCGACGTTGATTTTCTCACCGCCGCCCACCTGGGACGTACCATAGGCCGGTCCCGCCGCGAGAATATCGTGCAACTCGGCGTGCCAGGCCGCCGGCACCAAGCGTAGGTTGATGAAACCCGGGCCCGCTACATCAAGGGACGCGACGGCACCCAGCGCCTCAATCTTCGGCGCGATCAGCGCGGCAAGATCGCGCGGGCTCATCTGTGCGGGCTTGGCCAGGACCATCGCGACGTTGGTCGAAAGATCGCCGTGATCGGGATTGCGCGGCAATTCAACCACGACATTTATTGTGTCGAGCCCGGGCGGAATGGTCCCCTCGCCGCCCAAACGGACGACAATCTCGGCGATCTGTTCTTTGAGCGCGGCAAGCAGGGTCACAAGATATACGCCAGGTGCATGGTTCGGGCGGGTTCTAGCGCGTCTGATTCGGCTTGGCCAGCGCGCTCGGTAATGCAGGGCTGGTTATGCACTCAACTTGGCATGTTCTTGCAGCGCGTAGCGGTCGGTCATACCGGCGATATAGTCCGCGACCAGGCGCGCCCGCGCGGTTTCATCGGTGGCCGCGGCTAGGCGCGGCTGCCACTCCGGCGACAACGCCCCTTGATGGGCGATGAAGTGGGCGAACAGATCGGTTACGACGCCACGCGCTTTGGCGGTCATCTCGTTGACCCGCGCATGACGGTACATATTGTCAAACAAGAACGCTTTGAGCGCCCGGTCGGCTTCCGCCAACCCATCGGAAAAAGCCGCCACCGCGTGATCGAGCCCACGGATGTCGTCCGCCGATGCGGGATTTGCCGCCTTAAGCCGGCGCCGCGTTTCATCGAGCAGATCCACGACCATCGCATCGAGCACCCGCCTGGTCACTTCGTTGACCAGGCGCGATTGCTCCAGGTCGGGATAGCGACTTAGGACGTCTTCAACCGCGGTTGTACCAAGCGGCACGCCCTTGAGGTCCTCGAGGCGAAACAGACCAGCCCGGACACCGTCGTCGATGTCGTGCGCGTTGTAGGCAATGTCGTCAGCCAACGCCGCAACTTGCGCCTCGCCACTCGCGAATGTGTCGAGGCCGAGATCGAAGCCCGCGTTGAAGGCGAGAATCGTCCCGTCGACTGGTTCGCTCTTGGCCGCATTGGGCCCGATCAGCGGACCATTGTGCTTGACCACGCCTTCCAGCGTTTCCCAGGTGAGGTTGAGCCCGTCGAACTCGGCATAGCGGTGTTCGAGATCGGACAAGACCCGCAAGGTTTGCGCGTTGTGATCAAAACCACCGTAGGGGGTCATGGCCGCATCGAGTGCGTCCTCGCCGGCGTGACCGAACGGCGTATGGCCGAGATCGTGAGCCAGCGCCAATGCTTCGGCCAAGTCCTCGTTGAGACCCAACGCGCGGGCGACGGTGCGGGCGACCTGCGCGACTTCGATCGAATGGGTGAGGCGCGTCCGGTAATAGTCGCCTTCGTGATAGACGAACACTTGTGTTTTGTGTTTGAGGCGGCGGAAGGCACCGGAATGAATGACCCGATCGCGGTCACGCTGGAACGCGGTGCGCATGGCGCTCTCGGGCTCGGGGTGGCACCGGCCCCGGCTGTGGGCCGGATCGCACGCAAAGGGTGCTAGCGGGATGCGCTCAGACATCGTGGGACCCTAGCCGCCGTCCAGAGGGGCCGCAACGGGGTGCGTCGATAACCGTGCGACCGGCCCGTGCGCCTTCAATCGCGTGGCCGTGCCCGCCTAGAGCCGCCTGTTAGCCGCAAGATTGACTTGCAAGCTTTTTGACCTACATATCAGACTAGGCACAAAGGATCCGGAAATGGCCGAAGCGCCCACAATGCTGTCGCTCTCAGAGAGCGCCGAAAAGCGGGTGTCCTTCCTGATGACGCAGGAGGACAATCCCAATGTGATGCTGCGGGTCGTCGTCAACGGCGGCGGCTGCGCGGGTTTTCAGTACGGCTTCTCGTTCGATGATAGCAAAACAGATGACGACGTCCTCATCGAACAGGGCGACGTCAAAGTGGTAACCGACAATATGTCGCTGATGTACCTCGCGGGTGCCCAGATCGACTTTGTCGAGGATATGATCGGCGCGGCGTTTTCAATCAAAAACCCCAACGCAGCCTCGACCTGCTCCTGTGGCACCAGCTTTTCGGTCGCCTGACCAGATCTGACCGCTAGCGCTAGTGTGACGGCGCGCACACGCCGGGCCATTTTCCTCTGATTCTTGTCGCCATAGCGACCATTGCGACGTACCCTTGGCCATCGCTAATGACCTATGGGGATCGGTCATGGACGACAAGTTCCAATTGTTTCGTGAAGGCACCACCATTTTTGATGCGGGTGATCCTGGTTCGCACGCCTATCTGGTTCAGGCCGGCGTGGTTGAAATCCGAGCGCCCGATGGCTCGATCATCGACACGCTGGGTGCCGGCGACTTCTTCGGCGAAATGGCGTTGGTCGACACCGCGCCACGTTCTGCTCAGGCAGTCGCCACCAAGGATACGAGCTGCGCGATTTTCTCGCGCGAGGTTGTGGAAGACGCGATCAACCGCTCGGACTTTTTGGTCGCCTCGTTGATCCGGTTACTGGCGCGCCGGCTTCGCCGGACGGTCGAGACGCAACAAGCAGCCTAGGCGGCCGGTGGCACGGGGCGCTCGTATCGCGCCACGTTCAGGTCCCGGTCGATGGTAAAGCGCATCGACGGGCGATCGAGAAGATTTTCGTACCAAGCCGCCAAGGCGGGGCGCGAGTCGCGCCACTCGAACGCGGGATCAATCGCGTCCAGGATGCGGCCGAACTCCGGCACGCGGTAGTCGAGCCGCGACAAACCGCCGGCCATGCAAATATGGCCGATGTGAAACCCGATTTGGGTGGCGGCGTCCTCCTCCATGCTATCAAGAGCGCGCACGATTTTGAGCCACTGCCGCTCGACCTCATCCGCGCGGCGCTCGGGCGCGTCGCGCCAGCTTTCGCGGTCGAGCGCGACGGCGGCTTCGAACACCCCCTCGCCCACCATCATCTGAGTGAGTGCGGTGAAACGGGTACGACCCCATGGCGGAAACATCTTGGGGCCGTCATGCAGCGAATCAAAATATTCGCAAATAACCGGACCACCGAACAACGCTTCGCCGTCTTCCAGCACCAGCGTCGGCACCTTGTTCAGCGGGTTGTCGCGCCATAAGTCACTGTCCGAATCGAACGGTCCGGTAAGCACATACTCCAAGCGGTCCGTGATGCCAGCCTCGGCGGCGGCAACCAGCACCTTGTGGATGTAGTTGGGATTGGGCGTGAAGCGAAGTTTCATATCGGACATGGGCAGGCTCCTGAGGCCATCTGATGTACCACATCTCTCCGCCTTTGCCCCGCCGAGCGGACGTGCTATCCCGTGACTTCGTATTCGACCCGCGACTTTCCCCTACGGTCCCATGAAAATCGTCACCTGGAATGTCAATTCGATCAAAGTGCGCGTACCGCACGTCTGCGACTACTTGCGCGCGACGGCGCCCGACGTGTTGCTGCTGCAAGAGACTAAAATCTCGGACGACAAGTTTCCTGCTCTCGAGATAGAGGACCTGGGCTACACCATCGCGCTGCTTGGCCAGCGGACCTATAACGGTGTGGCGATCCTCTCCAAGCACCCGATGGAAGATGTGATCCGTGGCCTGCCGGGTAATACCGATGACGAGCAGTCGCGCTATATCGAGGCGACAATCCAGGGGTTGCGAATTGGCTCGCTGTATTTGCCGAACGGCAATCCCCTGGGCACCGAAAAGTTCGACTACAAGCTGCGCTGGATGGGCCAGTTGCGCGATCATGCCCAAGCGATGTTGAGGGACGATGTGGATTTCGCGCTGGGCGGCGACTGGAATGTTGCGCCCGAGGCGCAAGACCTTTTTGACCCTGGCGCGTTTCTAGAGGACGCCATCGCGCACAACGAATCGCGCGCGCTGTGGCGCGAGATCAATTACCTCGGTCTGACCGAATCTTTCCGCGCCTTACATCCCGACCTTGCACAAGCCTGGAGCTATTACGACTACCAGCGCGGCGCGTGGGAAAAGAACCACGGCATTCGCATCGACCATATTCTGCTGTCGCCGCGGGTTGCCGACCGGCTAATCGAGGCAGGCATCGACCGCGACGAACGCAGCCGGGTACAACCATCGGACCACGTGCCGGTATGGTGCGTCCTGGCGGACTAATCGCTCAGGCGGCGTGGTCTGTGGGCCAGCCAACCGACGATCGCGCCGGCGCAGAATACCGCAAACAACAACAGCACGCGGGGCGCTGAGAATGTCCACACCAGGAAACGTACGTCGGCGATTTCAACGTTCTGCACGGCGACGATGATGACGACGCCCATCAGCACCAACGCTGCGATGTGCCTAGCTTGTTGCATTATCTTTCCTCCGCTATTGGGCCGTCAGGTATCCATACCTAATTGCCGGATTGCGTAGGCGACTCGATCAACGGTCCCGCCGGGCGTTTTGCTGACGCGCGACAGAGATCGTCTGTTTACTCGGCCGTCGCCTTGGCGGGCGCCGCTTGCACGGTCGCGATCAGATTTGGTAGCTCCGGCAGGGCGGTGAGATCCCAAATGCTATTGTTCATTTGATCGACAAAGCGCGCGCATTGTTCCGCTTCACGGCCTTGCCATTGACTGAGCCGCGCGTTGACGAGGCGCAGCGAGTCGTTGCGTAACGCATCGCGGCCGCGTGTGCTGCTAAGCCCGGTTTCCTCGGAGATCTGCAACACTTTGGCCATCAGCGCTTGGTGGCGGTCATTCCAAGACTCGACAGCCGATTTCCAGGTGTCGTCGTCGTCGAACGCGTCGAACTGCTGCTGGCAAGCCGCGGGCGTTGTAACGATGGCAAAGCCTGCCGTCATGAGAATCTTGGCGGCGTCGAACTCATCGCGCGAATAGTTACGCAGATCGGGCGCGACATCGAACGATGTGCCACCGCCGCGATACTGCCAAATCGCAAGAGCCGCGATGATGATGACCACAACGACCCAGTTGCGCCGCGGCAAACCGTAGGCGCGCCGACGGTTTTCGTCGGGTTTGAGTTTGCGTTGCCAGCGATCGTTCAACTGCTTGCCCACCCGTCACGCGGCCCCGCGACCCGGCGCACCGCCGCGTATTCGGCGTATTCGCGGACGAAATAGTGAAGCGCCGGACTGCTGGCCGTGAACATACGCCCGTCATCATCCGCTGCAAAAGCGCGACGCACCTGGGGCAATACCGGATGTCGCTTAATGGTCGACGCGAAATAGGCGACGACCGATTCGCCCGGTTCGAGATGGCGCGGCCAGTCACCGGCATCGTGCAGCAACGGGTCGCGCATCGTGACGCGTGGACGACCCAATCGCCCCATCAGCCCGATCTCGGATACGACAATTGATTCTACGCCGGCATTAACGATGAGGAGGCAAAGGCCAGAACGATCAAGCGCATGGCCGGGGATGTGACGCATCTCATTGGCGGTATCGCCGAGCGCAATCGCTTCCCGCCCTATCGGTGTCGCCAGTTTTGGCACGACGTGCAACCGCGCACCGTGCGTGACGCGCGGTAGCGCGTTTAGGAGAGTGCGTGCAATTCCGACCATTGGGACGTTGGCCCTGGACTAAAGGTCGGCGTAGACGTGGGTTTCGGCAGCGGCGCCGGGGTGGGTTACCGCCCCCTTCTCGGCCGTCCCGACAAGTTGCGCGTATTTCCACAACGCACCTGACTGATAATTCGTCTTGCGCGGCGCCCATTGCTTGCGTCGGGCCGCCAGCTCTTCGTCGCTGAGATCGACGTCGAGGGTGCCGTTGATGGCATCAATCTTGATGATGTCGCCGTCCTTGAGCAGCCCGATCGGCCCGCCCAGGGCAGCCTCTGGTCCAACGTGGCCAATACAGAACCCACGCGTGCCACCGGAGAATCGCCCATCGGTGATCAGGGCGACCTCGTCACCGACGCCTTGACCGTAAAGCGCGGCGGTCGTCGCCAGCATCTCGCGCATGCCCGGTCCGCCCCTTGGACCCTCATAGCGAATCACTAGGACATCGCCCGCCTTGTATTGATTGAGCTGAACGGCTGCGAAGCAAGCGTCTTCGGAATCGAACACGCGCGCCGGCCCCGTGAACTGAAGACGCTTCATACCGGCCACCTTCACGATCGCGCCCTCAGGGGCGAGGTTGCCGCGCATGCCCACGACGCCGCCGGTCGGCGATAAGGCCTTCGAAACGGGATAAATCACGTCCTGGTCTTCTGGGAACACGACGTCTTTAAGGTTCTCCGCAATGGTCTTGCCGGTAACGGTAATGCAGTCGCCGTGCAAAAAGCCGCCGTCGAGCAAGGCTTTCATGAGCACCGGCACGCCACCCACATCGAACATGTCTTTGGCGACGTATTTGCCGCCGGGTTTCATGTCGGCGATATACGGCGTGCGCTTGAAGATTGCCGCGACGTCGTGAAGGTCGAACTCGATTCCGCATTCATGCGCGATGGCCGGTAGGTGCAAAGCGGCATTGGTCGAACCGCCGGAAGCTGCGACCACTGTCGCGGCATTCTCGAGCGCCTTGAGCGTAACAATGTCGCGCGGTCGTAAATTCATCTGAATGAGATCCATGACTTGGCGCCCCGAGGCAACCGCATATTCGTCTCGTGTCTCATAAGGTGCGGGCGCGCCAGCCGAACCGGGCAGCGCGAGGCCGATGGCTTCGGAAACCGTTGCCATCGTGTTTGCCGTGAATTGTCCGCCGCAGGAACCCGCGGAGGGGCAGGCTACACATTCAAGCTCGTGTAGATACTCGTCGTCGATTTTGCCGGCCTGGTGCATGCCGACGGCCTCGAACACATCGACCACGGTTACATCCTTGCCGCGGAAACGGCCGGGCAGGATCGAGCCGCCGTACATGAAAACGCTGGGCACGTTGAGCCTGACCATTGCCATCATTAGACCCGGCAGGGACTTGTCGCAGCCGGCGAGGCCGACGATTGCGTCATAGCAATGGCCGCGCACTGTCAGCTCGGTCGAATCCGCGATGACGTCGCGGCTGACCAGCGACGAACGCATGCCCTCGTGCCCCATGGCGATGCCATCGGTCACGGTGATGGTCGTGAATTCTCGCGGGGTACCGCCGGCCTCGTTTACGCCCTGCTTCACAGCCTGGGCCTGACGGGACAAGGAAATGTTGCAGGGCGCCGCTTCATTCCATGTGGTTACAACGCCAACAAAGGGCTTATCGATGTCTTCTTGCGTTAACCCCATCGCGTAATAGTAGGATCGGTGCGGCGCGCGGGAGGCGCCAACGGTCACGTGGCGGCTGGGTAACTTGCCTTTATTGAAGACACGCGCGTCCATGTTTTTCTCCTCGTTCGCGTCCAAAATCGAAACGATTGCCTGCGGCGCGGGAATTTGTCGCGGCCGCCGGGCCAGCACCACCAAGTCCGAGTCTAGACCCGGAATTGGCCCTTAGTTACCACAGGCGACGGACGAAAACCCAGTCATACATCCTGCGTGCTCTCATAGGCCGGAAGGCGCATGCAAAACGTTGCGCCGCCTTCCGGACGGTCAGAATAGCCCAATGACCCGCCATGATGTTCAACCAACGATCGACAGATGCTGAGACCCAGGCCGGTACCGCCGCGACGCCGCGCATCCGATGCTTCGACCTGAACGAATTTTTCGAAGATCTTGTCGCGGAACTCGGGCGGGACGCCGGGCCCCTCATCCGAGACCGAGATGATCACCAAACCTCCGTCGCGCCGGCTGGCCATTTCGATCTTCCCCTTCGGCGGCGAAAATTTGATCGCATTCGATAGCAGGTTGGTCATCACCTGCATCAGCTGGTCCATATCACCCAGTATCTCAGTTTCCAGATCACCGCCCACTACCTCTATGGAATTACCCTGGCGTTCTGCTAGACCACGATTGGCATCAGCCGCGGTGGCAAGCAGCCCGGCAACAACGATACCAACCCGCTTACCCGCGATCCCGCCCGACTCGATCTTCTGTATGTCTAGGATATCGCCGATCAATCGGACCAACCGTTCCGCGTTGTTGTTGGCAATTTCGATCAGCTCGCGAATCTTGGGTGGTACATGGCCCGCCATGCCCGACTCAATCAGCCCGAGCGCGCCACTAATCGAGGTAAGCGGCGTCCGCAGCTCGTGGCTTACAGTGGACACGAATTCGTCCTTGAGCCGGGCCATTGTTTCTCGCTCGGTGACATCGATGACCGAAACCTGGAGCGCGGGCGCGCCCTCCCACTCGATAGAGCCGAGACGACTCTCCACGAAGAATGTCTCTCCATTGGGACGAGCCGCCTGTTGGACAAGAGTCTCTGGACCGCGCTGCTTTGTCTGACGTTGTTGGGCGCGCCGCGCGATGGCCTGCCACTGATCCTCGGGAAATAGCAGAAGGAGCGAATCCAACCCGCACACCGCGTCGGGATTGGCATAACCAAAAATGTCCGCAAACGCTTGGTTCGCGAAAACTGGCTTGAGGTTCCGGTGAATACAGACACCCTGCAGGGATCCTTCGACCAAGCTACGGAACTTGCCTTCGCTTTCGCGTAACGCTTCTTCCGCGCGCTTGATATCGGAAATATCGGTAAAGACCACCATCGTGTGGCCGTTTGCCAAACGGCTCTCCCGTACGACCAACCACCGCCCGGCTCGGCGGTATTCGAACGGCCCGCGCGGATTGCGGTGGCGGTCCAATCGGTCCCGAATGAATTCTTCTTCGCGCCCAATTGCATCAGGAAATAGGCCCGCGGCGACGCTGTCACGGACGAGATCCTCAAAGCGCGCGCCTGGCTTCACGATATGGGAGAGCGGTCCGAAATCCCGTTCGAGGTTATTTCGAGAAATGAGGCGATCATCCTCATCATACAGCGCCACGCCCACGAGCACCTGGTCGATTGCCTCCGAGAGTTGCTTCTGGCGAAGGCGAAGTTTCTTCTCCTGCTCAACGGCCTCTGTCTCGATCGTGGTGGTTCCGCGATACCCGGCGAAAATCCCGTCTTCATCATAGATCGGACGACCATTGAGCCGGTAATGCTGAACCCGCGCGTCCCCGTGGTCGATGGTGTAACGAAAATCACGGAAGGGTCGCTCCGCCTGCAAGGTCGCAAAATGCTCGGCCCAGACAGAATGACTTTTGGGATCCTCGACACCGGCAATTCCCCACCGCGTCCTACCGACTGGTGGCACAAAATGATCTATGTGTAGGCCTTCGACCTGATCCGAACCCGAGTGATAGACGAAACAAAAATCGCGGTCGATTTCCCACAGCCAATCGGATGCCGATTCCGCATAGTCGCGAAAACGTTGCTCGCTGCGCTCTAAAGCAGCCTGGACAATTTTTTGATCGGTGATATCTGTGTGGAAAGTTATTGAGCCAACACCATTGACGACATGCTCGTTAACCTGGACCCAGCGGTCACCGGCTTTGAAATCAAACGGGGCACCGGGCTTACGGTGAAGCGCAAGCCGGTTCGCAATATATTCGTCCTCTCGGCCAGCGGATGCAGGCACCATGCCGACACGGACCCCGTCGCGTAGGATTTCTTCGAAGGTCCGTCCGGGGACATACGCCGCCACATTCCGGCCGGCCAATTGCAGCGCTTTTCGATTGCATCGAACCAGTCGGTCATTCTGGTCGTAGAGCGACACGCCGATCGGCATATCTTCAATGAAATCGAAAACCTGCCCGCCCGACGCGGCGTCGAGAAACCGCGAGCCGTCGAAGACCCGAACCAAATCGGCCGCGCTGCCGACGATTGCCGCCGGCACCCGTTTCCTAGGAGCTTTGGTCGATTTCATCGACGCCTCCTCCACCGTTGCCGCGTCTCATTTGGGCTGCCTCGCCCAGACGGGCTCTCCATCGAGAATCGGGACAGAATTTTGCTGGCCCTACGGTCCGGCCTCTTCTAGGCCTCCCACCCAAAATAATTAGGGGGGTCAAGATGTTATAGTCCTATTTTAACATCGCGCGAACAGTATGAATAGCCGGGGCGCATCCCCGCGACTTGATCTCGCGTATCCACATCGAGTGGACGGGGACCTGTCATCAAGTGAGAATTTTTCCGATGGCACTTGCCCTCGGTCTTGGACCTGGAGACGGTTCGAACGCAACGGTTCGTCTGCCGTCAGCGACTAGTAGCTAGGGGAATGACGTAATGGCCGAATTCACGAAGACAAAGTTGGTAAAGGGCACGGTGTTGTTCAAAGAAGGAGACAAAGGCGATGAAGCCTATTTGATCATCACCGGCCAGATACAACTGCGAAAGAATGTGCTGTCGGAATATCCGCAGATGGTGGCGACACTCGGATCGGGCGATGTCGTGGGTGAGATGGCTCTATTCGATAATCGACCACGACTAGCAGAGGCAATGATTTCCGAAGATGCCGAGGTCTTCGTCATTCCCCGTGATGAGTTTTCTGACCGAATCGCCGGCATGAACCCGGTCATGCGCCGCATCTTGCAAATCATGGTGGCACGGGTCCGCAAGATGACCGACGAGTTCATGCAACGGAAGCAAAGAGCAAAATGGGGCGACGACTGGAAGCGAAAATGACGCGAGCCTGGTGGCAATTCATCGTTTCCGCTTTGGCCGTTGTTTTTCTATTGGCCGGATCCGGTGGCGCACAGGAAACGGCCAACCCTCCCCCTTTGGTCGATGAAACGTGGCTCGCCGAGAACTCCGCGGCCCAGAATGTTGTCATGCTGGATCTGCGATCGCGAGAGGAGTTCAGCCGCGGCCGCTTGAAGGGATCCGTATTTGCCGATTATCCCGAACGGTGGCGCCCGATCGGCCGCTCCGGGCGTCGCGGGCTATTGGGCCGGGCAGCCTTCGCCACGCTCGCGGGTGAACTCGGCATTGACAATGCCAGCCACGTCATTTTGATCCATGCCGGGCGAACCGCAAACGATGCCGCAAGCGCTACTGACATTTTCCTGAGTTTTAGGCTCCAGAGCCATCGTCGCGTTTCAATCCTCAACGCGCGACCGCGCGCGGCCGCCGATGCCGGCATCGAGATCGAGCGCGGCGAACCCGTGGCGCGGCCGCCGAAGACCTTCGGCGCCGTGCCAACGACGGGATTCCTAGCGGGCGGACGTAAAGCCGTCCGTGAATCGATCGGCGCCGCCCCGCTCGTCGATATGCGGCGCGATACCCAGTTTATCGGTTTGGAAAAGCCGGGAGACGTGAGCGAGCCCGGCACCATCCCGACCGCGCGAAACCTGGCCGGACGCTGGATATTTGACGAGACTGTCGGCCGTTTTCGCGACACCGATACGCTGCGTCAGGTGTTCGCATTCTCTCGCATTCCATTGGACAAGAAAGCGATTTTCTTTGGCAACAACAGCGCACTAGGCACGCTCGGTTGGTTCGTGTCGCGCGAACTTCTGGGCAATTCCGAGGCGCGGATCTATGCCGGCGGCATGGGCGACTGGATGTCGGCCAGCGCGGAAGAAGCCCCCCGCGTGGTGCGCTATATACAGTCCCTCGAGGCCGCGCCCGTGCGGCGCAACTAGCCCGGCGACCCGACGTCCTTACCCTTGAGAAAATCGATCACGACGTTGCAATTTTCGTCCGGTGCCTCTAGCAGGGTGCTGTGGGCCGCGCCCTTGATGACGTATCGCCGTGCCCCGGGCACGGTGCGGGCAATGAAATCTTGACCGGCGCCGTCCGCGCCCGCGACCCACGGCGTGCGAATATCCTCATCGCCGCCGATGACCAGCGTTGGCGCCTCTATCCGGGACAACAATGGACGTAAGTCCATCGTCGAAATGGCCTCGCAAGCCGCCACAAATATCTCCGCGGTATTGGCCTCGCCCAACATCTTCGCCATGCCGTCAACAAACGTGTCGCCGCCGTTGGGCCCACTCAGAAATGCGCGCGACACGCATTGGAACGCGATGGTTTCGGCAAGTTCCCGGCTACCCGGGCCAAATGCCCGAGCGGTTTCGATCCAGCCGCGGGTTGCTAGGCGGGCGGCAAAATCTTGCTTAGCTGTCGCGCAATTCAAGACCAAGCGATCTGTGCGTTCCGGGTAAGAGGCAGCGAACTGAATGGCGACCGCGCCCCCCATCGACGTTCCATGGATGTGGGCGCGGCGTACCTCAAGCGCTTCGAGCAGCGCAGCCGCATCGTCGGCCCAAACCGCCATGGAATAGTCCTGCAGGGGACGATCCGAGGCCCCGTGACCGCGCATGTCAAAATCGATAACACGAAAATGGGCTGCGAGACGCGGCGTTGCCTGCGCGAAGTTCTTATGGCCAAACCCTGACCCGTGCAGGTTCAGGACCGTCGGACCAGCCCCGGATTCCTGGTACCAGAGCCGCGCGCCGTTGACGGTGGCATGGGGCATGATCGGCCTCCCAAAGTTATGCAACGATCCTCGGCGGGGTTCCCCGCACCGTCAAGCAAAGACCGGCGGTCAGAATGATTGCCCCGCTTGCCTCCTAGCGCCAGCGGTCCTAGATAAGCGCGGGGCGCCGAGCGCCTCACCCTCGAACCCGGATCCCAAAAATGTTGCGCCGAACGTTGCAGCGCCTCGACCCTGACATCATCACCCCAACCGACGCCGACGTTGCCGTCGGGATGACGTGGCTTGTGCGCAACGGGGTCGGGGTCCAAGTCATGGAAACGCTGACAGCAGGCGCAATGCTAACCGCGTTTGCGCTTGAACTCGGCGCGTCGAACTTCATTATCGGTGTGCTCGCCGCAGTGCCCCACCTCGCGCAATTGTCCCAGATTCCGGGTGTCTATCTTATATCGCGCCTGCGTCGGCGGCGCCTAATCTACCTCATTGGCGGGGCGGTCAGCCGCCCGATGGTCCTGGTCATTGCCTGCGCGGCCTTTGTTGCACCCAGTTCTTGGGCCTTGTGGATCGTCGTTGCCGCATTCGCGCTGCGTTATGGTTTCGGGGGCCTACAGGCAGTCACGTTCAATCCCTGGGTGCGCGATTTGGTGCCCGCTTCTGGCCTAGGTCGATTCTTTGGTCGGCGCCTGACGCTCATGACCCTAGCGGGCACCGGACTCGGTCTTGGCGCCGCATTTTTTGTCGATGCCTGGCGCATCCTCGAATGGGGGCCGACACGTTTTGCCTACGTCCCGTTGCTGGTTATTGCGTTTCTTGGCGGCATGTACTCGCTCTATGCCATGGCTAAGGTTCCCGAACCGCAGATGCCGCCCGAAACCGACAAACGGCCTCTCGTCAATCGACTAGCGCAACCGCTGCGAGACCCGAATTTCAGGCGGCTCCTGCATTTTCTGACGTCATGGAACTTTGCCATCAACCTGGCGGCGCCATTCTTTACCGTTCACATGCTGACCCGGTTGAACTTGGACCTGTCGATCGTTCTGATCCTGACCATGATCTCCCAGTTGGTTAACGTGTTGGTCGTCCGCCAATGGGGCAGGATTGCCGACACGTTTACGTCTAAAGCCGTGCTGAGAATTGCCGCACCGCTCTTCATCCTGAGTATTTTCGCCTGGACGTTCACCACATTCCCAGACGCACATTTTCTGACAATCCCACTACTGGTCGCCATTCATATCGTCACTGGGTTTGCCACCGCAGGGGTGACACTGGCCTCCGGAAGCATCGCGATGAAACTGGCGCCGGCTGGCGATGCAACTGCGTATCTCGCGACCAACAGCCTCTTCAACTCGGTCGCCGCCGGTTCCGCCGGCATCTTGGGCGGTCTCTTCGCCGACTTTTTCAACAATCGCGAACTCGCCTTGGCGATCCAGTGGCGTTCCCCGGGCGCCGAGGTCGTCTTCAACACCATGGATTTTCAGCAGTGAGACTTTTTCTTCTTACTGGCGTCCGTGATTGGCCTCTACGCCATATTCCGCCTGGCCGCGGTGCGGGAAAGCGGTAACGAGCCGGGCGAGGGCGTGGTCTTGCAGGAAATGCTGATGGCCACCAAGCAAAGCGTACGAGCCCTGTCCAGCGTGGCCGGGTTGCGCATGGCGACGGAGTTTCCGTTCTTCCTGCTGCGACGCAAACCCGACTAGCTAGGTATCCATCATATCTTCAGCGCCACCGGCGCTAGGATCGCTAGCAACCGCCGCGCCGCCATCCGACAGCTTGGCGTCCGAGAGATCGATCGCCGTTGGGCTGAGCCCGTCCATCTTCGCGCCGCGCAGGTCGGCCTTAACGAACGATGCACGGCGTTTCTTGCTTGTCTCCTTGCCGTCCGCGTCGCGCAAAGTCCAGGGCTCGGCTTTGGCACCGGCCAAGACCGCTTCGCGGAGATCTGCCTTACCAAAATCGGAGGCGGAAATCTCCGCGCCCATAAAATCGACCGCCTTGAGATTGGCACCACGAAAATCGGTGAGGACGACGACCGCAACGCATAACCGCCCGCCCTCAAGGTCGCAGTCACGCATATCCGCGCCGGAGAGATAGGCGTTGGAGAGATCCGCGCCGCGCATCTTGACGCCCTTCAGAACCGCCCGGCTTCCGGAAGCACCGGACGTTTCGACCCACAACGCGTGGTCCCTTAGGGCTTTTTGCAGGTTGACCGGGAGTTTCGAAATGCCAGGCGTGGACTGCGACCCCTGGAGATTGGCCCGGCTGAGGTCGGTCTCGGCCATGATCGCGCCGCGGAAATCCGCCCGCACCATCGACGCCGCGTGAAATGACGCACCTGACAAGTCCGCGCCGGTCATGTTGGTTCGTTGGACGCTCGCCTTGGTAAGATCTGCGCCAGCGAGGTCGGCACCGCGTAGTGTCGCGCCATCGAACACGGTGCGGTGGGCCTTGACCCGGCGCATTGAGACAAATTGCATTTTAGCGTCTTCGAAATGGGCATTGCTGAGGGTTGCGCTGTCCAATACCGCGCCCTCGAAATTGGCGCGCGGATCATCGCGCGGCTGGGTGTCGAGCGAACCCGGCCTCAGGTCGGCACCCTCGAGATTGGCGAAGTTCAGTCGGGCCCGTCGCATACAGGCACCGCGCAGGTTCGCATTCTGAAAATGACCCTCGCTCAGATCGGCGCCTTCAAAATTTGCGCTGAATAGATCGGCCGACCTGAAATCTGCACCGGCGAGCTTGCATCCGGAGAAATTTGCGCCGGCCAATGACGCGCCGCGCAGAACCAACCCAGGTAAACGCAGGCCCGACAAGTTCTCACCGCGTAGATCGGCGCGCTTCCCGCCGGGCTTCCCGTCGGCGAACAGTGCGTGAGACTTGATAATCGTAACAAACTCGAGCGGCGTCATTGGCGATCCCCCAATTCCAGAGCGCCCTACTACATATTCCGCAGCGCCGAGCTACACGGCACGTCACGGCTTACGATAGATCACAAATCAGTATCGGTCTTAGCTCCCGTCAGATCGGCTTCCGACAAATCGACGGCTCCGGTATGCGCTTCGCGCAAGTCAGCGTCGGCGAGCATCGTGCGCCGTTTCTGTCCCGTCTCGCGCCCGTCTGCACCGCGCAGTTCGATTGGCAATGCAATGACGCCGTCGAGCCGTGCCGCCCGCAGGCTTCCCCCGGAAAGATCGGCACCCGAAATATCGGCCCGGGTCATATCCGCTGCCGTCAGATTCACGTCCCGCATGTCCGCCAAAACCAACGTGCCATTGTTGAGCTTGGCCCCGGCAAGATTTGCGCCGCGCAGGTTTGCGCCTGACAAGTAACATTCAGACAGATTGGCTTCGGCCAGTAGTTGACCGGAAAGATCGGCCCGAGCGCCCTTCGCGCCATTCGACTCGACCCACAGCGCGTGGTCGCGCAACAATGCCTGCAATTCTGGCGGCAACTTAGCCATGCCGATGGCGATTCGCGCGCCTTGCATGTGAGCGCCCTCAAGATTCACGTCGACCAAGATGGCGCCGCGAACATCCGTGTTCCGTAACAGCGCGTCTTTAAATCGAGCATTCGTTAAGTTGGTTCCGGTGAGATTCGCTTCTTGCAGTCGCGCCGATTCGAAATTGACGCCGGTGAGATCCGCGCCGCGCAGGTTGGTGCGCATCATCGTTGAAAACGACGCGTCGACCTTCTTAAGCGACGCGTATTGCATGTTGGCTTCGGAGAGCTTGGCTCGTTTCAGATTAGTAAAATCTAATGTTGCGCCCTCGAAGTTGGCGTTCGGACTACTTTTAGGGCGCGTGTCGAGGGTACCTGGGCGCAGATCTGCGCCCGTCAAATTGGCGAAACTCATGCGCGCGTTACCGAAACGCACACCCCGTAGATCGGCGCGTTCGAAATTCGATTCGGTAACGTCCGCGCCTTCAAAATTGGCGCCAAATAAATCCGACTGTGAGAAGTCCGCGCCGGCCAGTTCAGCACCCGAGAAATCCACGCCCACAAGCGATGCACCCCGAAGATTAAGATAGGTGTGTTTGAGCTTCGACAGGTCCCGCTCTCGAAGATCGGCTCGGCTGCCGCCCGCCATTCCGTTGACGAATAACTCGTGCTTTTTGATGGTCTCGATGAATTCCTGTGGAGTCATAAGCCCTCTCGAATTCCTAGTTTTTGCAAGCGCATCACGCAACTAACGCTTGTACTAGACGCCCCTTCAAAATCGCACCTCGCGAACGGCATGAGCATTAAGGCACGCCAAACTAGGCTTACCCTGTGACCTTCATCACTCGGCGTAACCATTGGTTAACCATCTTTACGCCCCACGAGAATACCCCTGATTCTGTAGGCGCAGACTTGGTCTGCAGAACGCGGGTGCCCCTCTATCGTTGACCACAAACGCCGCGTAATCTATCAATAAAACCGTTGAAAAACAATATATTGTGTGAGTTATCTCGCCTAATATTTCAGCTTGTCCAGCGATCGGAGACAGTAGTGGACATGACTAACACTGCGCCGCTTCGTCGTACCGGCCCCACCGCCTGGCCGCGCCGGCAATGGGCATCATGGTTGGTCGCCACCTTGCTTGCCGGCGCCATCGCTTTGTTCTCCCTCCACTATCTTCGACCGGGCATGCCCAGCGGTTTTCCCGAGCAATTGGCGACCTTTCGCGAACACGCGTTGTGGTTTCGGCTTCATGTGGTCGGTGGCGCGATTGCCTTGGCGCTGGGGCCATTTCAATTCCTGCCCGGATTGCGCACAAAAAGACCCGGTCTTCATCGGTGGAATGGCAGGCTCTACCTCTCCGGTATCGTCGCCGGCACCGTCGGCGGCCTCTACATGGCACAGTTGTCGTTTGGCGGTAACGTCACGCACCTTGGCTTTGGATTGTTGGCGGTGTCGTGGTTCGCGACGACGGCAATGGCGCTGCGCGCGATCTTGGCAGGCGACGTCGTGCACCACCGCCGCTGGATGATTCGTTCTTACGCGCTGACGTTCGCGGCCGTCACACTGAGATTATGGTTGCCGGGACTCGCCGCGGCACTGCCATTCGAGACGGCCTATCAACTCGTGTCCTGGCTGGCATGGACACCCAATTTGATCGCAGCCGAGATTTACCTCAGATACCGACCGACACCCCCAAACTAGCTAACCTAGTCAGGCGGCGGATGGTCTTGAATATCCCGCAAAACATGATCGACCGCGCGCATTGAGAAACGGTGATCGGCATGGCTGGTGTCCACGAAGACATCCCAGCCGGCACCGAGCGACTCGGCGGCGTCATGAACCGGGCCCGCATAGGTTTGCCAGTCGACACCGCCGTAACAGCATCCGTCGAATTGATTGAGCACTTGGACCTGGCGCCGGCCCGGCCCGGCAGCAGCCATCACGTACATATCCAGATAGTTCGCGGCCGCGAGCATCGGCGGGTAGGTCTCCTGCCACGTCGACCAGTTGCGGTATTTGCGCAGGTAGAGGGGATAGCTGCCCGCCACCGGATACGACAGGCGCACACGCGTGTCCATCGCGGCCAGAACGGTCATCGCCCAACCGCCGCCGGAAAACCCGACTGCGATGACATCGTCGTAGCTGCCCGATTCGAGAACCGCGTTAAGGCCCGCTGCAATCGGATCGAAATAGATGCGTAACGGATGGGGGTCGTCGAGGAATTTGAGATGCTGATGATCAATGAAGGTGATGCGCCCAGCGCCGGGCACCTCAAAATCGGGCTGCCGGTCGTTGATCCACATCGAAAAGGCGAGCACGCCGTAGCCCTCGGCGAGGAATCGTTGGATCACCTTGGCATTGCGGTGGAAGCGCCCGGTGTTGCCTTCATGGAAGACCACGAGTTTACCGTTAGGCGCGCGCGGGACGAGATGAAACGCGCGGGAAATAAATCCGGGCGGCGTTTCCCGCACCAATTGATCAATCCGATCGACTTCGGGCATGGCCGAAAACAGGTCATCGCGAAAGTCGTGATCGACACGTGTCGGGCGTAGGTCGATTGGAAGGCCCGACTCCCCCCATATCGCAAGCAATAGTTCGGCACGCGCCGTCCAGACATCGGTCACGCTATGCACGCGAATCAGCGCGGCGGCATCGACCGTCTTAAACTCGGGATATGTCTCAAGAAAGCGGAACCGCTGACCCGGCCTCAAGTATTCGGTTCGCACAACACGCACCCAGTCGCGCGCGTCCGCATAGGCCTGGGCGTCCACTGCGCGCAACACGAGGCTGCCGAGCCACACCGCCACTAGGACCGCAGCCAGCGTGATAAAGGTGTACCAGATCGTCTTGATGAGCCGCCAAAGCCTGCGCATGGATGGGTAGCCTATAGACTAGGCCAGGAGGACGGTAGCGCTGCGCTTCACCAAGGCACTTCGGTTCCGTCGTAAAGATAGAATTTTCCGGCGTCAGCGAGCGTCCACGATTGAATCATCGGCGTGCAGTTTGCGACCGATTCGTCGACCGAGAACTTCGCCTGATCGCTGCCCAGCGCGGTGCGGACCCAGCCAGGCCCGAGCATCACCACGGCGACGCCGCGCGGCTTTAGCTCCCACGCCATGCAGCGCGACACCATATTGAGCGCGGTTTTCGAGGAACGGTAGAGGTAGAGCTCACCCTTGGCAGAACCGGGTGGCGTCGCGTCGATCTTGTTGGCGATCGACGATGTTCCTGAGGACACGTTGACGACCAGCTTGCGGTCGGAGCGTGCGACGTGCTCGATAAACGCCTCCGACATTTTCATGACGCCAAAAACATTGGTGCGCATGACGTTTGCCCAAGACTCGTAGTCGGTGGTGCCGAAATTCTGGGGCTGCGGGCCCTGAATGCCTGCGTTGTTGAACAAGATATCAACAGACTCGCCCGACAGTGACGTCGCGTAGCGATCGATCGAATCATGATCCGTAACGTCGAGGCGGTCGATCCTAACGCGACCGCCGGACGCGTCGGCCAGCGCGCTGAACGCACCGGCCGATGCAGGATCGCGACACGACGCCAGAACCCGCCAGCCGTCTTGCGCAAAACGCGCGGCAAATCCCAGTCCCAGTCCCTTGTTCGCGCCGGTAATTAGAATTGTTGGCATGGCACCCCTATTCGAAACTATAAGATCACCACCCTACCCCACCAGTATTGACCGGTGGCATCCGGTTGTGACGGGGATCACAAGTGGCGTAAGTAGCGCTTGCCACTGGTGCGCCCCGTCACCGAGAATTCGGTCTTAGTTTGGGGGGTTTAGTGCATTTGGTTGAGTTTTGGCAGTGACGGACGCGCTTAGCGACGACGCCTCTTCTCACGACGCGCATCATTGGGTCACGCTCCTCGGTACCAGTCTGCGGCAGGAACAGGACTACGTCGCCGAGGTCCGAGGGCGATGGCCCACCGATTTGCGGGGCACGCTGTTTCGCAACGGTCCGGGGTTGTTTGAGCGCGACGGCGTGCGTAAGCGCATGGTCACGGACGGCGATGGCATGATCCGGGCCTACGACATCGGCGATGGGACCGTCCGGTTCCGATCAAAATTTATCCGCACGACAAAGTTTCGCGAAGAAGAGGCCGCTAGCCGCTACAAATACGCGACTTGGAGCACGCGTGCGCCAGGCGGTATCTTACGTAACCTCGGAGGAGGCCGTCGGCGTTCCCAGGCTGAGGCCACCGTTATCGTGCGTCACGGCAAACTGCTGGCGTTTGACGAGATTGGATTGCCGTGGTCGCTCGACCCTCACACCCTAAACACAACGAGCCGGTACCAAATTGGGGCGCCGTCGGATCGGCCGGCGTTCAAGAGTCGCACGAAGATTGACCCGATTACCGGCGACTGGTTGGCGCTAGGAAACGACTATGTCGAACCGTTGAAGTTGCGCGTTCTCGTTGAGAACGCACAGGGCCTCTCGAAAACAGAGTTAAGTTTGCGCCTGCCTCGGAAGAGCTACTTTCGCGATTTTTTCACGACCGCGCGCTTCGTCGTCGTCGGCCTAAACGCGGTCGAGATAAATACCTTGTCGGCGACACTCGGGCTCGCCCCTATTCTCAGCGCCATTCGATGGAAGCCGTCGATCGGCAACATCGCGGTTGTCATCCCCAAAAACGGTGACGATCCGTTCGCCGTCGACGCGCCGCCATCGTGGTGTTTTCACACGATCAACGCCTACGAATCCGGGAACGAGATCATCGCCGATTTTGTCGGTCATGATTCACCCGAGTGGCTCCTGGGAAAAAATCCGGCCCTCGGTGCCGTCATGCGCGGTGTGGTGAAACCGGTCGAAGACCAGGGAAAGGTGCGCCGCTGGCGCATTGACCTGAACACACGCCGTCTGCGTGAGGAGATCGTCGATGAAACCGGGCACGAGTATCCGACTGTCGACCCGTTGCGGGTTGGTCTTCCGTACCGTCATGCGTACCTAGCGACAGCCCGCCCGAAACAATGGTGGACCAGCGGAACCGTAAGACTGGACATGGAAAGCGGCGCGCGTGACGCCTATGAGGCGCGATCGACACAGACGCTGGGCGAGCCGGTCTTCGTTCCGCGCGAGGGCGGCGGCGCTGACGAGGGATGGCTTCTCGTCGAATCGCTGGACGGCGAGGCCGGCGTCACCTCTCTCCTCCTCTTTAATGCCGGGAGCGTCGCAAGTGGCCCGATCGCAGAGGCGGTCTTGCGCCATCACTTGCCTTTCAGCGAGCACGGATCCTGGATGTCCGGCACCTGAACGACGACGGCGGCGCGGTTACCCGCTAATGGCCTCGTCATGATCGGGTAAGGTTGGTGGATCAGACTAGCCAGTTCTGTGCGCACAAGCGCCGCGCCCTGGCTAGGATCGTCGACGGTAGATGGAGTTAGCGCTAATGACGAGCGAACTCTGGGTCTTGACGGGCGTGATCGTCCTCGCGCTGGCGCAGGTGTCACTGGCGACTTTTTGGGCGCAAGCGCAACTTGGCAACTGGCGCGTTGGCCCGCGCGACGAGCCACGTCCGCTGACCGGAGTCGCCGGTCGGTTGGACCGCGCCTACAAGAACCTGCTGGAAACATTGCCGTGGTTTGCGGCGCTGGTACTGCTGTTGCATCTAACCGAGCGTGGGGGGCAATTATCTCTCATTGGCGCGCATCTTTATTTCTGGGGTCGGGTCGGCTACGCGCCAGCATACATCACCGGCATACCCTGGTTTCGCACCGTGTTTTGGTGGGTGTCGATGGTCGGGATCGTGCTGCTTCTCGTCGAGGTGGTCGTCTAGGAAGATTTACCGCCCCGCGCTAGCTCCGCGTGCGTTCGAGAGCGCCTACTGCAATGTAGCCCGGGTACTGATCAGTGGCAGGCTCGGCGTGAACAGACTCGTCGACCGCGATTTCGATGCCGTCGCGCATATACGTGGTGCCGCCGGCCCAGCGCCCGTCTACGATCGCTTGGGCAATCAAGTCTTCGCGCACAAAGCGCTTCATCGCCTCGACATGCCAGTCGGCAATATGGGTTGGCATCGGCCCGTCTTTGGCGACACCGAGCCACGCGCGTGCCGTTGCGTTGAGGTAGAACGGTTTGCCATCGAGGTTGGCCAACGCAAGGAAGTAGGGTGAATGATCAACCGCCGTGCTGAACTGGCGGCGAAAAACAAGCTCGCGGCGCAACTCGAGCTCCGCCATCACCCGGTCGGCCAGAATCGTGATCATGTCCACTTGCTGGGATGAGAACGTATGCGGTTTGCTGTCTAGCGCACACAAGGTGCCCAGCACATCGCCGCGCGCGGTCTTCAGCGGGATGCCGCAATAGGACCGGATCATCGGCCCCCCGGTTACAAAGGGATTGTCCTTGAACCGGTCGTCGAGCGTCGCGTCGGCAATCAGCATCGTTTCGCCGGCCGCCACCACATGGCCGCAAAACGACACCTCACGCGAGGTTTCCGTCGCATCCAAACCGTAGCGCGCCTTAAACCACTGCCGGTCCCGATCGATTAGCGACACCAACGCAGTGGGCACGTCGAGGATATAGGCCGCAAGGCGCGCAATATCGTCGAACGGTTTTTCGGCCGGGGTGTCGAGCACGTGGTAGCTCTGCAACGGGGCCAAGCGCTCGGCCTCGTTGGCCGGGATCGCCGGTGCCTTCATGAATGCCGCCGTTCATTTGTGGGTCCGGGGAAACTATGCCATGCGGGCTGGGATCGTGCGACCGCCACCGAGATCACCATGGCACCACCGTGCCGTCGTGGCCGCGAAATTGGCCGGTGTCGGCCAGAGTGAAACTGTTGATGGTGGGCACGCAGGCGGCGATGGCTTCGTCCACCGACAGGCGCGCGTTGGGGCCGCCCAAGTCCGTGCGGACCCAGCCCGGGCCCAGCAGCACGACGGCGATACCGCGCGGTTGCAGCTCCCACGCCATGCAGCGCGAGACCATGTTGAGCGCGGTTTTGGTCGAGCGGTACTGGTGGAGTTCGCCCTTGGTGTTGTCGGGGTCGGCGGTGGTTTTGTTGGCGATAGACGACGTGCGCGACGAGACGTTGACGATGAGTTTTTTGGCGCCGCGTTCGACGTGCGGCGCGAACGCCTCGCACATCTTCATCACGCCCATGACGTTGGTGCGGAACGCCAGATCCCACGCTGCGTAATCGGTGTGGCGGAATTTTTGCGGATGCCCGCCCTGCACGGCGGCGTTGTTGAGCAGGAGGTCGACGGGCTTGGCTTTGAGGGTATCGGCCAGCGCGTCGATGGTGGCGTGGTCGGTGACGTCGAGCGCATGGACCTGCACGTCGTGGGTTTGCGCGAGCGCGTTGAGGTCGGTTGCCGCGTCGGGGCGGCGGCAGGCGGCCAGCACGCGCCAACCGTCGGCGGCGTAGCGTTTGGCGAAGCCAAGCCCGAGGCCTTTGTTGGCACCGGTGATGAGGATGGTGGGCATGGATGTTTTCATGTCACTTGCCGCGTTTGAGGTCTAGGGCGGGGTCCTTCGGGACGCGGCCCGAGAGGGCCGCTCTTCAGGATGAGCTCGGTCACCTTTTGCCGAAACAAAGCCAACTGCGGCGGGTTTCCTGCGGTTTGGGGTTTGCCGCCTGGACGTCGCACTTTTTTTGCCAAACGAACCCAAAGTTTTCCATATCTTTCAATCACTTAGCTTTTTTGACGACGAACGAAGCCAAATTACCTTGTGAGAACAAAGGCTTGGGGCCTCTGCTGCGGGTTGCGACGGGGGTCCTTCGGGACGCGGCCTGAGAGGGCCGCTCCTCAGGATGAGCTAGAGCGCGGCCTGAGAGGGCCGCTCCTCAGGATGAGCTAGAGCGCGGCCCAAAAGGCCGACCCTAAGGATGAGCTGACTCTCTTTTCGCCGAAACAAAGCCAACTGCCGCAGGCTGCCTGGGGTTCGTTGCTGTCATTACATTCCTCGCTGCGGCCATTCAAAGGTTCGAAGACAGATGGGCATCGGTGTCACGGGCGTCGATGGCGGGACGGGGATTGTGATGGGTGGGGACAGCAGTTGTGATCGGGCCCTACCAAGCCCCTGGCCTCGCCGCCTGTCATCCTGAGCCGGACGGATCGCGCCGGCAGGCGCGGGCCGTTCGAGTCGAAGGGGCTGCCAGCGCGCCGCGAGGCGCGCTTACCTGTGATGAGGTTGGGTTGATGCGCGGTAGCGCGCGCGACGCACGCCCTTCGAGACGCGGCCTTCGACCGCTCCTCAGGATGACAGAATCTTTTGAGGAAGGGAGTTGGAGCGTTCGGGTTGGCAGCGGGGCTGGGGGACCCCCCCCCCCCCCCCCCCCCCCCCCCTCCGCTGCGCGCAGGGGGAGGAGATTGGTGTCGCGTAGTGCGATACGCGCGGCGTCCGCGTATGCGAACGCCGTGCGGCTGACAATGAGGCGGTTTGGAATGATTTGAAGAAACGCCGCCTTCGGGCCTCAGGATGACGGCGTTTGTTAGTACAAGAACATCGGGGCGCCGACGACGTGGTGGGGGTTGGGGCGGTAGGCCGCCACGTCGTAGAGGTTGGCGACGTCGACGCGTTTTTCGCCCGCGATGCAGGTCGCCAGCGGCACCGTGGCGTAGCGGCCGCCGCGCAGCGCCAGCATGATGTCGTGGGCGCCGTCGGCGATTTCCTGCAGGGCGAGATTGCCGAAGGTGACCGCGACCATGCGGTCGAGCGAATCGGGCGCGCCCGAGCGCATCAGGTAGCCCAGGCTTTGGTTGATGATTTCGACCCCGGTGCGGGCCTTCAGTTCGGCGCCGACGATCTGGCCGATGCCGCCTAGTTTGAGATGGCCGTAGGCGTCGGCCTCGCCGCGCTCGACGCGGTCGCCGTCTTGTAGCGTGGCGCCTTCGCTGACCACGATCAGCGCGTAGTGCGACGGGTTGTCGATGCGGTCTTGGCGGACCAGCGTGGCGAGGCGGTCGATATCGACCGGGACTTCGGAGATCAGCGTGCGGTCGGCGTCCGACAGGTAGCCCGCGATCAACGCGGTCTCGCCCGAGTGGCGGCCGAACAACTCGATCACCGCGATGCGCTCGTGCGAGCCCGCGGGCGTGCGCAGCGCATGGATGAACTCGACCGAGCGGGTGACGGCGGTAGAAAAGCCGATGCAGTAGTCGGTGCCAAAGACGTCGTTGTCCATCGTCTTGGGAATGGCAACGACGCGCACCCCTTGGGTGGCGAGATGCGCGGCGTAGGACAGCGTGTCGTCGCCGCCGATCGGGATCAGGCAGTCGATGCCGAGCCAGCTCAACGCCTCGACCACATGGGCGGTGCAATCGACCTTGCCGGTCTTGGGATCGGGCGTGAAGCGCCCCTCCATGTGATGCGGCACGGCGTCGGGCGCGACCCGGCCCGGGTTGGTGCGCGAGGTGTGCAAGGTGGTGCCGCCGGCGCGATCAATCGTGCGCACCGAGGCGGGCGTGAGTTTCTCCACCCACTTGGCGTTGCCGTCCGGATCGAAGCTGTCGATGTTGAGCGGCCCGGCCCAGCCGCGGCGAAAGCCGAAGACCTCCCAGCCGCGCGCATGCGCGCCGTCCACGACCGCCTTGATGCAGGGGTTGAGGCCCGGCACATCGCCGCCGCCGGTGAGGATGCCTAGGCGCATGGGGATTTCGCTTGTGTCATGGCGTGATCGTAGCGTGGTGTACTCGTTTGGGCGAGGTCGCCCCCGCCTCTCCCGTCATCCTGAGCCGGGCGGCACGCGCCGGCAGGCGCGGGCTGTTCGAGTCGAAGGGCCTGCTTGCGCGCCGGGCGACGCGCTATCTTGAACTAACGCTTTGAAGAGACGCGCTGCGCGCGAGGGGCGCCCTTCGAGACGGGCCTTCGGCCCTCCTCAGGATGATGTTTGTTGGTATGGGCCTTCGGCCCTCCTCAGGATGAGGGAGTTGGGATGGGCGCGCGGCGCTCCGCGGGATGAGGGGTTGGGGATGGACCATCGGCCTTCCCCTCGATGGACGTGTCGCTGCGGTGAGGCATTGTGCAGCGCAGCACACCGATTAGGTCGGGCCCGCCGCGTGGTGTACACTTAGCCTCCGCGCTGGTCGATTGCCGCGCGGCCCCTGCTTCGAACGCTTGAACGGCCAGCCCTGTAAGGGGTTACGCGAACCGTTCGCTTAGAACCGAAGCCGGGCTCTTTCGATTGCGACACATTCAAGCGTTGCCGTCGCGCCCCTTGCCTTTGGTGAGGGCGATGGGTCGTGCGGCGCATTCATGATTCAGAAAAAGGACAAAGACATGGACCGGCTTACCCTCGGGGTCATTGGGACTTCTGAGAAGACCGACGAACAGCGCGTGCCGATTCATCCCGGCCATTTGGCGCGGCTGCCCGAAGATGTGCGGCGTCAATTGATCTTTGAAAAGGGCTACGGCGACCGCTTTGGCGTGGCCGATGCCGAGCTCGCCGCGCTGTCGGGCGGGGTTGCGTCGCGCCGCGAAATTCTCGTCGACATTGGGAGCGCGATTGTGCTTAAGCCGGTCACCGCCGACCTCCAAGAAATGCACGAAGGCGGCATCCTGTGGGGCTACGTGCATTGCGTCCAGCAACGCGCGCTGACCCAGGCCGCGCTCGACCGCAAACTCACGCTGATCGCCTTCGAGGATATGTTCGTGTGGGGACCGCAGGGCCAGGTGGGGCGTCATACGTTCTACAAGAACAACGAGATGGCGGGTTATTGCGCGGTGATTCATGCGCTGCAGCTGCGCGGCATCGACGGGCATTACGGCGACGAGCGCAAGACCATCATCTTCAGTTTCGGCGCGGTCAGCCGCGGCGCGATCTATGCGCTGAAGGCGCGCGGCTTTCGCGACATCACGATTTGCATCCAACGCCCCGACCACGAGGTGCGCGAGGAAATCCTCGACTGCCACTATGTCCGCGTCCGTCCCGGCGTTGAGGGCGAGGCGCGCATGGTGGTGGTCGAGCACGACGGCAGCGTGCGGCCGCTGTGCGACCTGATCGGCGAATCCAACCTGATCGTCAACGGCGTTTTCCAGGAGACCGATCATCCCGTGATGTTCGTGACCGAAGAGGAAGAGACGTGCATCCGTCCGGGCTGCCTGATCATCGATGTCAGTTGCGACGAAGGGATGGGCTTTCACTTCGCCAAACCGACGACGTTCGCCGAGCCGATGTTCAAGGTCGGCAAGAACGCGGACTACTACGCCGTCGACCATACGCCGAGCTATCTGTGGGAGAGCGCGTCGCGCTCGATCTCGGCGGCGGCGATCGTGCACGTGGCCGCCGTCTTGGGGGGACGGGCGCAATGGCAGGAAAGCGACACCATCCGGCAGGCGATCAATATCGACGGTGGGGTTATTCAGAAACCGGCCATCCTGTCGTTCCAAAACCGGCGGGCCGAGTATCCGCACGATGCGGTTAATCCGGTGCATTGAGGGGTTTGTGTGTTGAGGCCTGGCGTTAAGACGCCGTCATCCTGAGCCGAACGGATCGCGCCGTCAGGCGCGGGCCGGTCGTGTCGAAGGGGCTGCTTGCGCGCCGCGAGGCGCGCTTTCTTACAAAGTTTTGAAGAGGCGCGCTGCGCGCGAGAGACGCCCTTCGTCACGGGCCGTCTTCGCCTAGCGACGAAGCCGCCCCGGCTCAGGATGCGGATTTTAGGTGGATGTTTCGATTTGGCGGGAACGGAAAAGAACCGCATCCTGAGCCGAGCGGATCGCGCCGTTAGGCGTGGGCCGGTCGTGTCGAAGGGCCTGCTTGCGCGCCGCGAGGTGCGCTTTCTCGAATTATTGCTTTGAAGAGACGCGCTACGCGCGAGGGGCGTCCTTCGGGACGCGGCCCGAGAGGGCCGCTCCTCAGGATGAGCGGGTTGGTGCTGTGTGCGATTTTGGTAGGGCGACGCCCCTACCCGACCTTCTTCAACCGTTCCAGCGCGGCAGCCAGTTTGTCGCGGGTTTGGGCGTGGTCGGCGCGTCTGGTGTGTTGTTCTTCGATGACGTGCGGGGGGGCTTTGGCGACGAAGGCGTCGTTGGCGAGTTTTGAGTCGACCTTTTTGATTTCGGACTCGGATTTTTGGATTTCTTTTTCGAGGCGCGCGCGCTCGGCGGCGATGTCGATGACGCCGGCCAAGGGGAGCGCCACCGTGGCTTCGTCGATGATGACTTGCACCGCGCCCGGTGGTGGTTGGTCGGCGAGGTCGATTGAGTTTAGGCGCGCGAGGCGGTTGATGAGCTCGGCGTGGGTGGCGAGGCGCGCTTGGGTTTCGGTGTGGGCGCCGACGAGTTTCGCGTCCATCTTGGCGGCGACCGGGATGTTCATTTCGGCGCGCACGCTGCGGATCTCCGACACCAGCTTGATGACCCAGTTCATTTCGTCGGCGGCGGCCTTGTCCATCGGCAAGGCACTGGCGTCGGGCCAGCCGCTGACGATGAGGTCTTTGGTTTCCGGTATTGGCGATTCGTTGCGCAGCTTGTCCCATAGTTCTTCGGTGACGAAGGGCATGAAGGGGTGCAGCAGATGGAGGATTTGGCTGAGCGCCCAGGCGGCGCAGGCGCGGGTTTCCTCGCGGGCCTGGATCGTTGCCGGGTCGTCGTCGGGCATGGGCGGTGCGTCTTGTGCGCCAACCCCCTCCCCGGCCTGCGGCCGGACCTCCCCCTCTTCAAGGGGGAGGGATTCCATCCCCGGGGCGGCACGAGGACCCATCAGCACGGGCTTGATCAGCTCGACATACCAGTCGCAGTAGGTGTGCCAGGTGAAATGGTAGGCCGCGTCAGCGGCCTCGTTGAATTTGTAGGCCTGGATTGCCTCGGTGATGGCGGCGGCGGCGCGTGCGGTTTCACCGACGATCCATTTGTTGACCGTGAGACGCACCGCGCCGGGTTCGAAGTCGGGGCGCAATAGGCAGACGTTCATTTCGGCAAAGCGCGCGGCGTTCCACAGTTTGGTGGCGAAGTTGCGGTAACCTTCGACCCTTGTCTTGGCGAGTTTGATATCGCGGCCTTGGGCGGCCATGGCGCTGAGGGTAAAGCGCAACGCGTCGGCACCGTATTCGTCGATCAGCGCGAGCGGGTCGATGACGTTGCCCTTGGACTTGGACATCTTCGCGCCCTTTTCGTCGCGCACAAGGGCGTGGACGTAGACGGTGTGGAACGGCACCTCGCCCATGAAGTGCAGGCCCATCATGATCATCCGGGCGACCCAGAAGAAAATGATGTCAAAGCCGGTGACCAGTACGTCGGTCGGATAGTGACGTTCCAACAGCGGTGTTTTATCGGGCCAGCCCAATGTCGAGAACGGCCATAGCGCCGACGAGAACCAGGTGTCGAGCACGTCGGGGTCGCGCTCGAGCGGGGTTTCCCTGCCGTAATGCAGCTTGGCGGCATTGAGCGCGGCCTCTTCGTCGAGTTCGACAAAGACTTGGCCGTCGGGGCCGTACCACGCCGGGATTTGATGGCCCCACCACAGCTGGCGCGAAATGCACCAGGGTTGGATGTTGCGCATCCATGAGAAGTAGGTGTTCTCCCACTGGCGCGGCACGAAGGTGATGTTGCCGCGCTCGACCGCCTCGATGGCGGGTTTGGCCAGCGTCGCCGCGTCGGCATACCACTGGTCGGTGAGCCACGGTTCGATGATGACGCCGGATCGATCGCCGTAGGGCACGGTGTTGGTGATGTCGTCGATCTTTTCGAGCAGGCCTTGGGCTTCGAGATGCGCCAGCACTTCTTTGCGCGCGGCCATGCGCTCCAAGCCGCGGTAGCCTTCGGGGACGTTGTCGTTGAGATGGGCGTGGGCATCGAAAATGTTGATCAGCTCAAGTCTATGCCGGCGGCCGACCTCGAAGTCGTTGAAGTCGTGGCCCGGGGTGATCTTGACCGCGCCCGAGCCCTGTTCGGGATCGGCGTAGTCGTCGGCGATGATGGGGATGCGGCGGCCGACCAGCGGCAACACGACGGATTTGCCGATCAGGTCTTTGTAGCGCGCGTCGTCGGGATGCACGGCGACAGCGGTATCGCCCAGCATGGTTTCGGGGCGCGTCGTGGCGACGACGATATAGCGGCCTTCTTCATTTTCGATGGGGTATTTGATGTGCCACAGGTGGCCCCGTGACTCGCGGTTCTCGACCTCGAGATCAGAGATCGCGGTGAGCAGCTTGGGATCCCAGTTGACCAGGCGTTGGTCCTTGTAGATCAGACCTTGTTTGTGGAGATCGACGAAGACTTTGGTGACGGCGCGGCTGAGCCCCTCGTCCATCGTGAAGCGTTCGCGTTGCCAATCGGCCGAGGCGCCGAGACGGCGCAGCTGATTGAAAATGGTGCCGCCCGATTCTTCCTTCCAGTCCCACACGCGCTCAACGAATTTGCTGCGGCCCAACTTGCGGCGGTCGGTGCCCTCGGCTTCGAGTTGACGTTCGACCACCATTTGGGTGGCGATGCCGGCGTGATCCATCCCGGGTTGCCACAACGCATCGCGGCCGCGCATGCGCTCAAAGCGGATGAGCACGTCTTGCAGCGTGTTGTTGAGGGCGTGGCCCATATGCAGCGAGCCCGTGACGTTGGGCGGCGGAATGACGATGGTGTAGGGCTTGCCGGTGTTGGTGCGCCCGGCGGCAAACGCGCCCTCCTCTTCCCAGCGCTGATAGTGCGGGCCTTCGATCTCTTCGGGCTTGTAGGTCTTGGACAGCGGCATGGGGCGCGGGTTCTTTTGTTTGCGGGGTTGGGCCGGGCCCGAGGGTTATAACGCGGCCCCGCGCGCGGGCAAAGGCTGTGGGTTCCTAACCTCTTTGTGCCGAAAAGGCACTTTCGCCCTCAATCGCACAATCCCCCGCATCCTGAGCCGGGTCGGCTTCGTCGTCAGACGAAGACGGCGCGTGTCGAAGGGCGTGCCTCGCGCGCGTTAGCGCGCGTCATTGGGTGGGGCCGATGAATAGCGCGC
>JAQBYN010000028.1 GCA_027622715.1 Pseudomonadota bacterium
AGTCCCCCCTGGATCGGACCCATCCTAGGCCTCGAAGCAGAGACAAGTTAGCGTTAGCCTGCCAGCACCAGCACGGCAGCCATTACGTTATTCCGGTCCAAGCTAAGGGCGGTAAAGATCAGATCGGAATAGTTCAGACGGCCCAGGATATTACTTTCGTCGAGCAGAAATTTCCGGGCATGAGGTGCCGTGCTATCGCCGTACAGTTCATGGCAGACAACGTAGTTGCCCTTTTCGAACTGACTCTCCAAGACGATGAGGTAAAAGTTGTCGAGGAACGCCACTACAAGCTCGTTCCGGCTTCCGAGCTCGATCAGGACGCCATACGGTCCTATCGAGGCTAAGCGCCATAATTCAGACGGCACTTTGAAAGTGTGGGGCTAAATGTGGGGTTGGCAGACCTTCGCCGAAATTAATTTAGTTAAAACAACGACTTAGGTCGATGCGTTGGCGGAGGGGGTGGGATTCGAACCCACGGTACCGTGAAGGTACAACGGTTTTCGAGACCGCCCCGATCGACCACTCTGGCACCCCTCCGCAGGGTCGCTCGTTTCGGTCGCGGGCGGGAGATTAGGCCACGCGTTTCGCTGCTGCAACGCGAACTGCCGCAAAACCTTGGCCTTTCGACGCACTTCCGTGTCGGGACTGGTCGCTGCGACGGGGCGGTCACGCGCTTGGGAAATCGGCGCGAAACCAGGGCGCCTGACCGCCAGCGAGCGGGCTAGACCATAATAAGGGGACAAGCGCGGCGCTGACACTCGTATAAAGAGTGTAACGCTAAGTACTATCGCGCGTGTCAGTCCGGATAACCGCAGTCCGGGATTGACAGGGGGGTGCCGAAGGCTATATTTCGGCGCTTCGGAGCACCCGAAAACTCTTGGATTTCCGCCGCGAACGCACCTGGAAGAAGGCCGGTCGACCGATGTATGCAGTGATGAAGACGGGCGGCAAGCAATACCGTGTCGAACCCAACGACAAGGTACGTGTGGATAAGTTGGTCGGTGAGCCGGGCACGGTGATCGAGATCAGCGACATTCTATTGGTCGGCGACGGCGATGACACGCAAGTCGGCGCGCCGCTGCTGAGCGGCGCTTCGGTCAAACTTGAGGTCGTCGAGCAAACGCGCAACGACAAGATTGTCGTCTTCAAGAAAAAGCGGCGGCAGAACTACCGGCGCAAGGCGGGTCATCTGCAAGAGATGACAGTCGTGCGCGTGGCTGAGATAGCCGATGCCAATGGCAAGAAGGCGACGGCCGAGAACGCCGCGCCGAAGGCCAAGCCCAAGGCAAAATCGAAAAAAGCCGCCGCAGAGACGGATGCGGCAGCAGCGGACAAGGAATAGATAGATGGCCCATAAGAAAGCCGGCGGTAGTTCCAGAAACGGCCGCGACACAGCCGGGCGGCGCCTCGGCATCAAAAAATTCGGCGGCGAAGTTGTCATTCCCGGCAACATCATCGTGCGCCAACGCGGCACCAAGTGGCACCCCGGCACCAACGTCGGCATCGGCAAGGACCACACGATTTACGCGATGATTCCAGGGACCGTCTCGTTCGCCGAAAAGGCGAAGGGTCGTGTCTATGTGTCGGTGCAGCCGACCGCCTAGATTTGCGGCTTGCCGGACCCCGGGGGAATGGCGAGCCATTCCCCTTTTTTATTGGCCGCGCGAGCACTGAGGCATGAAGTTCCTCGATCAAGCGAAAATCTACGTTAAGTCCGGCAACGGTGGGCCGGGATGCGTGAGTTTTCGCCGCGAAGCCAATGTACCCATGGGCGGTCCCGATGGCGGCAGCGGCGGGCGCGGCGGTGACGTGATTGTGGTTGCGGTCGACGGACTAAACACGCTGATCGATTTCCGCTACCAGCAGCATTTCAAGGCGAAGAGCGGCGGCAACGGGATGGGCGCCGACCGAACCGGCGCGTCCGGCGCGGACTTGATCATCAAGGTGCCCGCCGGTACCCAAGTTTTTGCCGAGGACCACGAGACGATTATTGCCGACATGGACAAGGTTGGCGCCCGAACGGTATTGGCGACGGGCGGCATTGGCGGCAAAGGCAACGCGCACTTCAAGACCTCGACCAACCGCGCGCCGCGCATTTCCCAACCCGGCATCCCGGGCGAGGAATTCTGGTTCTGGTTGCGTCTGAAACTGATCGCCGAGGCTGGCCTTGTCGGTCTTCCCAACGCCGGGAAGTCGACGTTTCTGGCCCGCGTCTCGCGCGCCAAACCGAAGATCGGGGGTTACCCCTTCACGACGTTACATCCGCAATTGGGCGTGGTTTACGTGGCTGAAGAAGAGTTCGTGCTCGCCGATATTCCGGGGATCATTGAGGGCGCGCACGACGGCGCCGGACTGGGTGACCGGTTTCTTGGCCATATCGAACGCTGCGGTGTGATCCTTCATTTGATCGACGGCAGCGGCGATGATCCGGTCGGCGCCTACCGGACGGTTCGCCACGAGCTGGCTGCCTATGGCTTCGGCCTCGAGGAGAAGAGTGAAATCGTCGCACTCAACAAGGCCGACTTGCTGGACGCAGCGACGATCGAGCGGCACAGGCGCGATCTTTCTGATGCTGCTGGGTCGCGGGTCACCGTCATTTCCGGCGCCACCGGGGCGGGTATCGATGGCTTGCTGCGACAGATGCTCGAAATCATCGCCAACTGGCGGGCGCGGGATGAGACCACGCCAGCGACGCCATGACACCGCTCGTTGCGGCAAAGCGCATCGTGATCAAAGTCGGATCGATTTTGTTGGTCGATCCGAGCAACGGACGGGTGCATCAACGCTGGCTCGACGGCCTCGCCGAAGACGTCGCGCGCCTGCGCAAGCGCGGCCAAGACGTCATCATTGTCTCGTCGGGCGCGATTGCCTTGGGCCGGCGTCACCTTGGTCTGCGCGCGGGCAGATTAAGGTTGGAGGAGAGCCAGGCGGCTGCCGCAACCGGCCAGATTCATCTCGCCAAAGCGTATCAAGATGCGATGTCGGCGCACGGCATTTCCGTCGCCCAGGTCCTTCTGACCGTTGACGATACCGAGCAACGCCGCAAATACCTCAATGCACGCAGCACCATCAATACGCTTTTGCGGCTCGGCGCGTTGCCGGTCATTAACGAGAACGACACAGTCGCCACTGCCGAGATTCGGTTTGGCGACAACGACCGCTTGTCGGCGCGGGTGGCGGAGATGACATCGTCGGACTGCCTGGTTCTGTTGTCCGACGTCGATGGCCTCTACTCGGCCGACCCCTCGATTGAGGCCGGCGCGACACTGGTCCCACGAGTTGAACAGATCACGCCGGAAGTCGAAGCGATGGCCGGTAAGCCTCAAACCGGCGATGGCTCGGGCGGTATGGTGACGAAGTTGATGGCAGCCCGCATTGCGACATCTGCCGGCGCCGCCATGGTCATCGCGCGCGGCACCGTTGAGTACCCCATCCTTGCCATTGAGGAAGGCGGCCCTTGCACGTGGTTCGACGCGCAGGGCAATCCGCGCACCGCGCGTAAACAGTGGATCGCCGGCACGCTGCAACCGTCTGGATCTATTGTCGTTGACGACGGGGCGGTACGCGCACTAACCGACGGGAAAAGTTTGCTGCCCGCCGGCGTCACCGCGATTGACGGCGATTTCCAGCGCGGCGATGCCGTGTATATCAAAGATGCGAGCGGCACTATCTTGGGGCGCGGCCTTGTCGCCTACGCCTCGGCCGACGCGCGTCCCTTGATCGGACACAAAAGCAGTGAAATAGAGACTCTGCTGGGCTACCGTGGCCGCGACGAAATGATTCACCGCGACGACCTTGTCTTGAACGATTGAGCCAGCAATGTCCGTAGCCGAAGCCCGCGACGACATTCATAGCCTGATGACGGAGATCGGCGTTGCGGCGCGTAGCGCGGCACGTCTGCTCGCGCGGGCATCGACCGACAGCAAGAACCAAGCGCTGCGGGCCGCGGCGCAGCTCATTCGCGACCAGCGCGACAAGATCCTGGCGGCGAACGCGCGTGACGTTGCCGACGCCGATGCCGGCGGCATCAGCCAAGTATTGCGCGATCGCCTGGCGCTGAACGTCGCGCGGATCGATGCCATGGCCGAGGGGCTTGAATTGATCGCCAGCCTCCCCGACCCGGTCGGCGAGGTGTTCTGGGAGACTACCCGACCCAACGGCCTGCGGATAACGCGGGTTCGGGTGCCGTTGGGCGTGATCGGCATTATTTATGAATCGCGGCCCAACGTGACGGCGGACGCTGGCGCACTGTGCATGAAGTCCGGCAATGCCGTCATCCTTCGCGGCGGTTCAGAGAGTTTCCATTCGAGCCAGGCAATCGTGGCGTGCCTGCATGACGGCCTGCGGGCGGCTGGATTGCCTGTCGCCGCTGTTCAGCTGGTGCCGACGCGGGACCGGGCGGCTGTCGGCGAGATGCTGATCATGAACGATTCTATCGACATCATCGTGCCGCGCGGCGGGCGCTCTCTCATCGAACGGGTTCAGCGAGAAAGCCGAATCCCGGTACTCGCCCACCTCGACGGTAATTGCCATGTCTATATTCACGAGGACGCGGACCCGGAAAAAGCCCTCGCGATCGTGCACAACGCCAAGCTGCGCCGCTTGTCGATTTGCGGTGCCGCCGAATCGTTGGTGGTGGACCAGAAAGTGGCGCGCACAATACTGCCCGGGATCATTGATGACCTGAGCCGGTCGGGATGCGAAATTAGAGGCGACGCGGCGGCCCAGAAGATCGATCAACGAGTCATCCCAGCCACGACCGCCGATTGGTCGACCGAATACCTGGACGCGATCATTTCGCTGCGGATCGTCGACGGCATCGAAGACGCCATCGCCCATATCGAGCAATACGGATCCCATCATACCGACAGCATCATCACCGAGAACGAGGGTGCCGCAGCGCGATTTCTTGCTGAAGTCGATAGCGCAATTGTGCTGCACAATGCGTCGACGCAATTCGCCGACGGTGCAGAATTCGGCATGGGCGCAGAGATCGGCATCTCGACCGACCGGCTCCACGCGCGCGGTCCGGTCGGCCTTGAGCAACTCACCACGTACAAGTACCTCGTTTACGGCAACGGACAGGTCAGACCCTGACTGACGCCGACACGGTCATCCGGCGCGGCGGGACCAGAACGATCGGGTTGCTCGGTGGTTCGTTTAATCCTGCTCATAGCGGCCATCTGCGCCTGAGTGAATTCGCGCTGACCCGACTAGGGCTTGATGAAGTGTGGTGGTTGGTATCCCCTCAGAACCCCCTGAAGTCGACGATCGGTATGGCGCCTTTTGATGAACGCATGAGATATGCGATCGCTGGTGCCACCCATCCGCGTATTCGCGCGACCGATTTGGAATCCCGTCTTGGCACCCGCTACACCGTCGACACGATCGACAGATTGCTGGCGCGGTATCCGAGCACACGTTTTGTTTGGCTAATGGGTGCCGATAACCTTGCGCAAGTCGACCGCTGGCGGCGCTGGCGTACCTTGTTTTCGCGGGTTGTGATCGCGGTAATCGATCGCCCCGGGCATACCTATGCGGCCCTGGCATCGCCGGCCGGTCATGCCCTGGCGCCGCGCCGCTACAAAGGGCCTTTGAGGCAATTGGCGTACCAGCAGCCCCCAGCTTGGGCCTTCGTCTTCGGGTTCCGCGATTGGACCTCGGCCACCGCCTTGCGCCAAAACGGGTGGCACGGTTAAATGCCCGAAGTTTCAGCCTGAGTACCGGAGGTCTTCAGATAACGCGCAACCGCAGGGCACCTGAGCCCAAGGCAGACGACCAGCGAACGCTGAAGCTGATCCTTGAGTCGCTTGACGAGGATCAGGCGATTGACCCCACGACCATCGATCTCGTCGGAAAGTCCCTGATCGCCGACCACATGGTTGTCGCCAGCGGGCGATCGAACCGGCACGTCGCCGCGATTGCGGACCATCTTGCTGAGCGGCTAAAGGCCCAGGGAATCCAGGTTCGCGTCGAGGGACTGCCAAAGGGCGACTGGGTATTGCTGGATTGCGGCGACGCTATTGTCCACCTGTTCCGACCCGAGATCCGCGATTACTACAACCTCGAAAAGATGTGGTCCGCGGCGTTACCCGACGAGTCTGCCGCCGTCCTCCCGGGACCATGAGGGTTGCGGTCGTTGCTGTTGGCAAGCTGAAGCGAAGCCCACTCCAAGCCGTCTTTGATGACTATGTCACGCGCCTGAACTGGCCGGTCCAGGTTCATGAGGTTGGCGCCTCGCAAGGCGCGTCACCCGTGGCGCGGCGCGATCAAGAAGCGACCAAGCTGGTGCGCCACTTGGCCGGGCAGTCGGTTGTCGTCGCCCTCGACAAAGACGGTCGCGATTTGACCAGCGAAGCCCTGGCCGCACAGATCGGCGACTGGCAGGTTTCCTCGCAGGCCGACGTCGCTTTCGTCATCGGCGGCCCCGACGGGCTCGGCGCGGCGGTCAAGGCGCGCGCCAATCTGACACTCGCCTTTGGCCGAGCGACCTGGCCACATCTCCTGGTTCGCGTCATGCTGGCAGAGCAACTCTATCGTGCCGCGTCGGTGTTGAGCGGCCATCCCTACCACCGCGGCGACTAGCGAAGGCTTGCACCGGCCGGTGTTCTCGCCCATCTTCCGGCAATCGGTCCGCCCTGTGAAACCCGTGCACCACCCATGAAAAGCCGACCTCGCCCCATTGTTTTGTGCATTCTGGACGGCTGGGGCTACCGTGAGGAACGCGAGGGCAACGCGATTGCCCTTGCTGCGACGCCGGTTTTCGACCGGCTCTTGACGGAGAACCCTTGGGCCCTCCTCAAAACCTCTGCCGCTGACGTCGGCCTGCCGGCCGATCAGATGGGGAACTCAGAGGTCGGCCATACCAATCTAGGGGCTGGGCGCGTCGTCCTACAGGATCTGCCACGGGTTGATGCGGCGGTCGCCGACGGCACGCTGGCGGGTAACGCGACACTCAAGTCCTTGGCCGACCGATGCCGTGCCGGTACCGGGCGGTGCCACCTCATGGGTTTGGTTTCCCCCGGCGGCGTGCACGCACATCAAAAGCACATCGCGGCGCTCGCACGATCATTGGCCGATGCCGGCCTTGCGGTCGACATTCATGCCATCGTCGATGGGCGCGACACGGCGCCACAGAGCGCAGAGCGATTTCTCGCGGAGTTTGAACAAGACATTGCCGGCTACAGCAAGGTTCGGATCGCGACCGTGAGCGGGCGTTACTTCGCCATGGATCGTGACACACGATGGGATCGCGTCGCCCGCGCATATAGTGCCATTGTCGCCGCGAATGGGCCGCGGGCGCGCGACGCAGCATCGGTAATCCGGGACGCCTACCGGGATGGGATCACGGATGAATTCGTGGTGCCAACGATCCTGGGCGATTATGCCGGGATGGTCGATGGCGATGCCCTTGTGGTCGGAAATTTTCGCGCTGATCGCGTCCGGCAAATCTTGGACGCGTTATTGATCGACGATTTTGCCGGGTTCGAGCGGCCGCGACGTGTGCATTTTAGCGCGGCGGCCGGGCTAACCTCCTATTCGCGCGAACTCGACGGCATTATGGACGCACTCTTCCCGACTTTGGAAATCAAAGACACGCTCGGCGAACTTGTGTCGCGCGCCGGGCTCTCGCAACTTCGCATTGCCGAAACCGAAAAGTATGCCCACGTGACATTCTTTTTCAACGGCGGCGAAGAAAAGGTTTTCGCGGGCGAGGAACGGATATTGGTGCCATCCCCGCATGTTGCGACCTACGACCTCAAACCCGAAATGTCCGCGGCCGAGGTGACCGACAAACTGGTCGCGGCCATTGAGTCGCGCCGCTTCGATCTTATCGTTTGCAATTACGCCAACGCCGACATGGTTGGCCATACCGGGATGTTGCAACCGGCGATCGCCGCGGTCGAAGCCGTCGACAACAGTCTTGGCCGGATCGAAACCGCCATCAAGGCGGCGGGCGGCGTCCTCCTGGTGACGGCCGACCACGGTAACGCGGAAAAAATGAGTGACGCGGCCGGCGGCGTTCATACCGCGCATACCACCGATGACGTCCCACTCATCGTTGTTAACGCGCCAGAGGTCACCGGCGTTGATGCCGGGCGATTGGCCGATGTTGCGCCAACCATTCTCAGTATCATTGGACTGTCCAAGCCAGACGCGATGTCCGGTAGATCGCTGATACGTCATGCGCACCGCGCCAAGACCAACGACACAGTGCGTGCGCAAGCGTAGCGTTTTCCGCGGCGCCGCTATCGCGATTGCCGCGTTGTGTTTGTCGTTGAATGCCGCCATTGCACAGAACGAAGACGAGCAGCCAACCTCCAAACTGCGCGAAGTCGAACGAGCGATTGAGGTGGGTCGAACCCGCAGCCAAAAACTGGACCGCGAGGCAGCACGCATTGAGGGCGAGCTTAATGACCTCCAACGTACGCTGGTCGAAAGCGCGCGGCGCGCTCAGGGCCAAGAAGAAACCGTCACGGAATTGGAGACTCGCCTCGACTCCTATCGAGTCGAAGAACGGTCTCTTTTGGAATCGTTGAACGCGCGACGCGATGCAATCGGCAAGACCCTCGGCGCGCTTCAACGTATCGGGCGTATCCCGCCGACCGCACTGATTGCCGGCCCCGACAATGTGGCGGACGCCATGCGCACCTCGGTACTGCTATCCGCAATCATCCCAGGCTTGAGCGCGCAGGCTGAGACATTCCGCTCAGAGCTTGTCGCACTTCGGCAAATCAGGTCGGAGATTGCCCAACGACGGACGAGCCTCGACGGCGCGGGGCGTCGGCTCCAACGCGAACAAATCGCCCTCGACCGTCTGATCGCGCGCAAAGCACGATTACGCTCGCAAACGCTGGCCGAAAGCGAAGACGAGCGCCGACAGCTTGCGGCGCTTTCGGCGAGCGCCAATGACCTCAAGAACCTGATCGATCGCCTTGAGCGTCGCCCGCGTGAGCAGCCTCAGCAACTCGCGCGCCGCCCGCCGTCAGAAACGACGCCATTTTCCCAGTCGCGCGGGACCCTCGCCTTACCGGCGCGCGGGCGGATAGCCACACGTTTTGGTGAACGCAACGCGGTCGGGCTGGGTTCCCAGGGGATAATTGTCGAGACACGCCCGGACGCACAGGTGGTCGCCCCGTATGATGGCCAGATCGTGTTCGCGGGGACGTTCCGGCGCTATGGCGAACTCTTGATCATCGCACACGGCGAGGGATATCATACGCTGCTTGCTGGGTTTTCCAGCATTGACGGGGTGGTTGGCCAATGGCTGCTTGCCGGAGAACCGGTGGGCAAAATGGGTCAGCAGGAAAGCCAAAGAAAGCCCGAGTTGTACATCGAGCTACGCCAGAATGGCGAACCGATTAACCCGATGCCCTGGTTGGCGGCCACAGATACAAAGGTTAGTGGATGATGCGTAATGTCCTTGCCGTACTCGGTATTTCGATCCTTCTAGCGTTTTCAGCGCCGACATTTGCCGAGGCCCAGTCGAGTTCGGAGACTTATCGCCAGCTCGACCTCTTCGGTGAGGTCTTTAATCGAGTTCGTGCCGACTACGTTGACGAAGTCGACGATGAGAAGCTGATCGAGGCAGCCGTCAACGGCATGCTCCAGGCGCTTGATCCACATTCGGGCTTCCTCAACGCCAAGAATTTCCGCGAGATGCAGGTCCAGACTCGCGGCGAATTCGGCGGATTGGGAATCGAAGTCACGATGGAGAACGGCTTTGTCAAAGTCATTTCTCCGATCGAAGGAACGCCAGCGGAACGCGCGGGCATTCTGACCGGCGACATCGTGACCCACATCGGGAGCGAACCCATCCAAGGGTTAACCCTTTCGCAGGCTGTCGAGAAGATGCGGGGCCCGGTTAACACCGACATTCTCTTGACCGTCGTGCGCGTGGGCGTAGATGCGCCGTTTGATGTCACGCTGACCCGGGAAGTCATCCGCATTGCATCGGTACGGTCGAGAGTCGAAGGAAATATTGGCTACGTGAGAATCGCGTCTTTTAGCGAACAGACGGTGGCCGGGCTCGAAAAGCAGATTCGGGACATCAAGAGTGAGCTCGGCGAAAATTTAGCCGGCGTTGTTCTCGACTTGCGTGGCAATCCAGGCGGCCTCCTCGACCAGGCTGTCAAGGTTTCCGACGCGTTCCTCGAACAGGGTGAGATTGTTTCGACGCGCGGCCGGCAGGCCGGTGACGCGCAGCGATTCAATGCAAAGTCCGGTGACTTGGCGGACGGCCTACCGATGGTCGTCCTGATCAACGGTGGGTCGGCGTCAGCGTCTGAGATCGTCGCTGGTGCGCTTCAAGATCATGGCCGGGCCATCATTTTGGGGACGCAGTCGTTCGGCAAGGGGTCGGTGCAGACGATCATACCGATCGCCGGGCATGGCGCGGTTCGTCTGACGACGTCCCTCTATTACACGCCATCGGGCCGATCAATCCAGGCAACGGGTATTTCGCCTGATATCGTGGTCGAACAGGCGCGTCTGGAGACCGTTCAGAGCCAAGCTAACGCGCGTCGGAGCGAGGCAAATCTGCGCAATCACATCGAAGTCGACGGTAACGAAACAGAAGGCACTGAGGCGGCGGCGAGCCCCGCCGACGAACGTCCCTTCGATTTCCAGCTGGCCCGCGCCTACGATTTGCTCCGGGGAATCCAGCTGTTTGCCAAGAAGTCCGTCAACTAGCGGTGAACCACGCAGGGCGGCCTGCAGCGCCGGGCGCCCGATAGGCCATGGCTCGAAGCCCCAGGTCCCTTAGAGCCGGTCGCCGCCTCACGGCTGTCGACGAGACGGACACACCGATCTGGCGCACCGCACCCGCGCTTGTTGCGTACGGCCTCGTCGGGCTATTGGTGGCAGGCGTCGTTCTCCTTCAGGTGACCTACGTTGCCCCGGGCCCGGTTGCCGATCAGGCGGAAGATGGCCCGACGGTCGTTTCACTCAGCCCGCCAACAACAGAGCCGGCCGCGCCGCCACCTGTTGAGAGCGACGACGCGGTCTCAGAAGCTGCGCCGACGGACGCCCCATCAAGTGACGACCAAGCCGATGTCGCCCTGCCCGCCGCGCCGCCAGCACGCCAACAAGTCGTAGCGCCAACACCCCAACAGGCTGCGGCGGCAGCGCCCCAACCAACCGCGCTGCCACGAACCGCCGTACCCAGCGCCGCCCTACCGGCCTTGCCGCGCAAACTCGTTCTCGCACCCGCGCCCGAGCCAGCCTTGCTGGTCGCGGGTCGGTTCGGGCCTCTCCCCGTGATTGCCGATGACGGCCGCGAGGCATGGCGCGTCTACGCGAGGCCCTTCCCGCAAGAGCGCGACCGGCCGCGGATCGCAATCCTGATGCAGGATCTCGGCCTGAGCCAAGAGCAGACCAACGCCGCGATCCAACAGCTTCCGGGAAGTGTTTCACTCGGCTTCACGCCCTACGCGCGGCGACTCGATCAGTGGATCGCCCTAAGTCGCGCGGCCGGACACGAGGTGCTGCTGCAGGTGCCCATGGAACCGTTCGACTTTCCGACCAGCGACCCGGGGCCCCACACGCTTTTGACGTCGGCTGGCGCCGATGAAAATCTCGAGCGGCTCGAATTCTTGTTGAGCCGCTTTTCGGGCTACGTCGGGGTCTACAATCGGATGGGCGACCGATTTACATCTTCGACCGAGAGTTTGAGGCCCGTGCTCCAATCACTACGCGAACGCGGTCTTCTATTCATCGATGCCCGCACCTCTGGTACCAGTGTGGCGGGCCGCATCGCTGACGACCTAGGGCTACCGCATGCGCTCAATAACCGAGAGATCGACCAGGTCGCCTCCCGCGTCGCCATCGATGCAAAACTGATCGACCTCGAGAATATTGCGCGCCAAGAAGGTCAGGCGATTGGCATCGGGCGCCCCTATCCGGTGACATTGGAACGGCTTGCGCAATGGGCTGCGGGCCTAGAAGCAAAGGGTATCGATCTCGCACCGATATCCGCGATGATCGCGAGAGATGAACAGCGTTGAGAAAGCCAAGCGATTCGACCATCTATCGCCCGTGCGTCGGGATCATGTTGCTCAACCGTCACGGCGAAGTTTTCGTCGCCCAAAGGATCGATTCGCCGGGTGAGGCTTGGCAAATGCCGCAAGGCGGGATCGACCAGGGCGAGGAGCCCGCGGCGGCGGCGATTCGAGAATTAGGCGAAGAAATCGGCACCGCCAACGCGGCAATCATCGCCGAATTTCCCGATTGGATTCCCTACGACCTACCGGCCCACTTGCGCCGGCGCCTGTGGGGCGGGCGGTACCGCGGGCAAACGCAGAAATGGTTTGTCATGCGCTTCCTCGGCGGCGACGAGGACATCAATATCGCGACGGCGGAACCTGAGTTCGATGCGTGGAAGTGGGTCCAAATGGCGCGGCTTCTTGACTTCGTCGTGCCCTTCAAGCGCCACGTCTACGGCCAACTCGTCGATGCGTTTGGCCACCTGGCAGCGAGCGAAGAAGGCGACAATCCGTAGGCGCAAGATTCGGGTCGCTGATACGCCGGTAGCGCTTTAGGCTGCGGGCGCTTTGACCAGGAATCCCATCATCAATCAACGCATGGACGGTCGTAGCTGGGCCGGCATCGCGTTGCTTGGTGCTGTCTGGGGCAGTTCATTCTTTTTCTTCGAAGTGGCGCTCGATACGCTGGGCCCGATTACCGTCGCGTTTGCGCGCGTGGCCATTGCCGCGTTGGCGCTGTTGGCGCTGTTGCGCATCGCCGGCGACGTTCTTCCCACGGACTGGCGGTCGTGGCGCGCGCTCGCGATCATGGGCGTTTTGAACAATGCCATTCCCTTCACGTTGATTGCCTGGGCCCAGGTCACGATTGAAGGCGGCCTTGCGTCGATCTTGAACGCAACGACGCCGATCTTCTCCGTTGTCCTGGCGGTATTTGTTGCACGTCAGGAGTCGCTCACCACCAATCGCCTTGTTGGCGTGTTATTGGGATTCAGCGGGGTGATCGTTCTTATTGGACCGGGCGCGCTATCGTCGCTAGGCGTGTCCGCCGGGAGCCAAGGCCTCGTCTTGCTGGGCGCGTTGTCCTATGCGACGGCGGCGATTTTCGCCCGCCGGCATCTTGTCGCACACACGCCATTGGTAACGTCGTTCGGCCAGGTGGCGACCGCGGCGCTGGTCCTCTTGCCGCTGGCGCTTGTATTTGAGCGCCCGTGGGAAGCGACGCCCACGCTTGCGACGTGGGGGGCACTGCTGGCGATCGGCACACTAGGCACGGCGTTCGCCTATCCATTGTATTTCTTGCTGTTACGCCGATCCGGCGCCACCAACCTTATGCTGGTTACGCTGATTAACCCGGTGACCGCGTTGCTGCTCGGGATATTGATCCTTGGGGAAAATCCCGACTGGACCGCGTTCGCCGGCATGGGCCTTATTTTTGCTGGGTTGGCCACGATCGATGGTCGCCTAACCGACAGGCTGTTCAGGCCGTCCTCAATAGGGTGAGTATCCCGGGCAAATCCGACACGATGTGGTCGGGTTGAATGCCATCTAGCGCCGTGGCGTGGTCGGCGTTGAGCCAGACCGCGACCAGACCGGCCGCCTGCGCACCCTGGACATCCCAAACGAGATTGTCGCCGATCATCCGCGTATCCACCGCACTGACCCCCAGAGCCGCGAGGGCATGGTGAAAGATCGCTGGATCAGGTTTAGCGAAACCAACCTCTTCCGAAATGGCGATGCAATCGAATAAGCCGCCCAAACGGAACCGCGATATCTTTTCGCGTTGTTCAAGGGTACCGCCGTTCGTCACCAATCCGATCTTCATGCCGAGCAATCGGACGCCTTCGAGCACAGTCATCGCGTCAGGTAGGAGGCTATGCCCCTGGCGTCGTTTGTTGGAAAAGCTGTCCGCTATCTCGACCGAGAGCGCCGCATCGTCTATGCCCAGAGCCGCGAATGCTGTGGCGACGTTGGAGCGCCGAACCGCCCGCAGATCGTGGCGATTGACAACTTGGTCTTCCGGTGCCGCCCAGAAACGCGCGGCGACGTCCTCGATTGCGGCCGCCACGTGATCTGATTTCCAAGGATTAAGAGCAGTGGCATAGCCCTCAACATGGGCCTGCCAAGCGGCGGCGCGATTGGCGTAACCGTGAATCAGGGTGTCGTCGAGGTCGAACAAAATTGCCGACGGCAAAGCCATGTTTGCCTCCCGCGGGCCGGCGCGGAACTAGACGGGGGTGTGCGGGACCCTGCGGGACCGCCATTGCATCAAGCGGAAGATCACCGCGGCGATGGCGTCCTGCCACCAGCCCTCGCGGCGCAGGCCGAGCGCCTTGAACACCATGACGACGCCTTTTTTGATGTGAACCGGACGGTAGAGCGAGAGGGCGCGTGCCGCGTAGGCGTCCGTGGCCGACTGACGGTGATAGGGCCCGGGGAGACGATTGGCGGCATGGTAGGCGTAGGCCAGTTCGTCGTCCGTCGTTTCCAGGGTTCGCCCAATCATAATGCGTACCCTAGTCCAGAACCCGAGACGCTCTTGCACCATGTATCGTTCCATATGGCGTCGGAACAAACCGTAGTGGCCGAATTCATCGCGGGCTATGAGGTCGCATATCTGGCGAAGCACTGGTTCATCTGAAGCATCGCTAATCGAGCTGTAGAAGGAACTCGTTCCAATTTCGACCATGCAGCGTGACAGGAGCTCGGCAGAGCGCGTGCCCCGAATCGATTTCTCGACGTCGAGATCGAGCCTGTAGTTGGCCCGAAAATCTGCGAACGAGGACTCGAAATCGAACGAAGGATCGGCCAGTTGGGCCCACTTTCCGAGTGCCCGACCGTGCTGTGTTTCCTCGTCGCCCCAAATCTGGGCAGCGTCCTTGAAGGCCTCGTCGTCGGCAAATATTTTGCACAGATAGGCGACGTAGTCGGCGCTGCGGTACTCGACCATGCTCGCAGCGCGCACCACCGAGAGGAGCGCAGGGTCAACCTTTGAGGGGTCGAACCGATCCCATTGAACGTCTTCAAGTGTCCACGTCATGCCCATGCCTTTAGCCCCCTGCCGGCAGTGGTTCGCGACGATGTTAGCGATTTTCTGGGTCGGGGTCAGCAGCCATTAGGCCGCGACCTGGAGCATCTCCCGCAGCGTGCCCAACCTGAGATCGACCAGGTGGCGTTCGAGGTCGGAACGCGCGTTTTGGATGTCTTCCTCGGCATCCCGAATACGCTGTTCCAAATCGGCCCGCTTCAAGTCTGCAACCGGTATGGCTTCTTCGGTCATGACCGCACATCGATCACCCGTTACTTCGGCGAAACCCCCGTTGACGAAAATACGGCGCGGCTCCGCCCCGGCATTTTGTACTTCGAGAATTCCCGGCCGAACTGTCGAGATCATGGGTTGATGCCCGACTAGTACGCCAAAATCGCCCTCGGTGCCCGGAATGACGACCATATCGACATCCTGCGAGACCAGGAGCCGATCGGGTGACACGAGTTCGAATGCGATCTTGTCGGCCATCGGTCTTGCCTAGGCCGCTTCTGCGGCGAGACGTTTTCCTTTTTCCACCGCATCATCGATTGCGCCGACCAACATGAACGCCTGTTCGGGCAGGTCATCGTGTTTGCCCTCGCAGATTTCCTTGAAGCCACGAACCGTTTCTTCGAGCGGAACGAGAACACCGGGCGTTCCGGTAAATACTTCGGCAACATGGAACGGTTGAGACAGAAAACGTTGAATTTTCCGCGCCCGCGCCACCGTCAGTTTGTCCTCTTCGGAAAGCTCGTCCATACCAAGGATGGCAATGATGTCCTGAAGTGATTTGTAGGTTTGCAGGATGCGCTGCACTTCGCGCGCCACTGAGTAATGCTCTTGGCCAAGGATCCGGGCGTCCAACATACGTGACGTCGAGTCGAGCGGATCGACCGCAGGGTAAATGCCGAGTTCCGCAATTTGACGCGACAACGTGGTCGTTGCGTCCAGGTGAGCAAATGATGTTGCAGGCGCCGGATCGGTCAAATCGTCAGCCGGAACGTAAATCGCCTGGATCGATGTGATCGAACCTTTGTTCGTCGAGGTGATCCGTTCTTGAAGCGCGCCCATATCGGTGCCGAGGGTGGGCTGATAACCCACCGCCGAAGGAATACGCCCCAACAGCGCGGACATCTCAGATCCGGCCTGGGTGAACCGGAAGATGTTATCGACGAAAAGGAGCACGTCCTGACCTTCTTCATCACGGAAGTATTCGGCCAGGGTTACACCGGTTAGCCCAACCCGCGCGCGCGCCCCCGGCGGCTCGTTCATTTGCCCGTACACCAGGGCAACCTTCGAGTTGCCGCCTTCGAGGTCGATAATCCCTGAATCGATCATCTCGTGATACAGATCGTTGCCTTCGCGGGTCCGCTCGCCAACGCCTGCGAACACCGAATACCCACCATGGCCCTTTGCCACGTTGTTGATCAGTTCTTGAATCAACACGGTCTTGCCAACGCCCGCACCGCCGAAGAGCCCGACTTTGCCGCCCTTGGCATAAGGTGCCAACAGATCGATGACCTTAATGCCGGTCATCAAGATTTCGGCTTCGGTTGATTGGTCGACAAATGCCGGCGCCGGTGCGTGAATAGGTGCGCGACGCTTGGTATTAACCGGTCCGCGTTCGTCGATCGGATCGCCGGTCACGTTGAGCATACGGCCCAGCGTTTCAGGCCCAACCGGAACCGAAATGGCCGCGCCTGTGTCGCGGACTTCTTGGCCACGCACCATGCCTTCGGTGGCGTCCATCGAAATTGTCCGCACGGTGTTTTCGCCGAGATGCTGCGCAACCTCGAGGACCAGGCGGTTGCCATGGTTGTCCGTTTCGAGCGCATTCAGAATGGCCGGAAGGTGGCCATCGAACCGCACGTCTACGACGGCGCCCAGGACCTGGGTGACTTTGCCAACGATATTTGTGGCCATCGGTGTACTCCGTTCCTCGCCTATTGCAGCGCTTCAGCGCCCGAGATGATTTCAATAAGTTCGCTAGTGATTTGTGCCTGACGCGACCGATTGTAGAACATCGTCAGGCCATCGATCATGTCGCCCGCGTTTCGCGTTGCGTTATCCATTGCAGACATCCGTGATCCCTGCTCCGACGCCGCATTTTCGAGCAACGCCTGGAATACTTGGACGCTGAGATTGCGCGGTAGAAGTTCCGCAAGAATCTCTTCTTCCTCGGGCTCATAGTCATAGATGGCGTCGCCCAAGTCGGGCGCTGTGCCCGCGCCAACCTCGGGCAGCGACGCCGGGATTAATTGACGGCGCGTAAGAATCTGCGAGATCACAGATTTGAAGCGGTTGAAATAGAGGGTGCAAACATCGAATTCACCGGCAGCAAACATATCAAGAATGCGGACGGCAATCGGTTGCGCGTCGGCAAATGAAATCCGGCGAATCCCGACCAGCTCAATTGTCTCGATAATGAGACTGCCGAACTCGCGGCGGAGCACATCACGACCCTTGCGCCCAACGCAAAGGATTTTGACTTTCTTGCCGTCGGCAAGCAGCGCCCGAATATCGCCGCGCGCGGCCCGCGCGATCGATGAATTGAATGCGCCGCAAAGGCCGCGCTCGCCCGTTGCAACAACGACGAGATGGGTTTCTTGCTTGCCGGTACCAACAAGAAGCAACGGCGCGCCGTCTCGCTCAAGCATGCTGGAGCCGAGCGAACCAAGCATGCGTTCCATGCGCTGGGCATAGGGCCGGGCGGCCTCGACGGCATCTTGAGCCCGGCGCAACTTGGACGCCGCAACCATCTGCATGGCGCGCGTGATCTTTTGCGTCGACTTGACGCTGTTGATCCGGGTTCGAAGATCCTTAAGGCTCGCCATTGCTTGTTCGTCCTACGCGAAGGTCTTGGCGAAGCCGTCGAGCACGCCCTTGAGTTTCTCTTCGGTATCGCTCGACAGGTCGTTCGAGTCACGAATGGCCTTCAAAATATCGCCGTGCTTGCTGCGTATTTCAGTCAGCAACTGCTGTTCAAAATCGCCAATCTTGTTAACCGCGATCTTGTCGAGGTAGCCCCGCACGCCAGCGAAAATCGAGATCACCTGCTCTTCAACGGGCATCGGCGAGTACTGAGCCTGTTTGAGCAGTTCAGTGAGACGCTCGCCACGTGCCAGAAGACGTTGCGTCGATGCGTCGAGATCAGAGCCAAACTGCGCGAACGCAGCCATTTCGCGGTACTGGGCGAGGTCGAGCTTGATACCGCCCGCAACCTTCTTCATTGCCTTGATCTGGGCGGCGGAGCCAACGCGGCTCACCGAAATACCGACGTTAATGGCGGGACGAATGCCCTGATAGAACAGGTCCGTCTCAAGGAATATCTGACCATCGGTTATCGAAATCACGTTGGTCGGGATGTAGGCCGAAACGTCACTGGCTTGGGTTTCAATGATCGGCAGTGCTGTCAGTGATCCCGACCCTTCGGCATCGTTCATCTTTGCGGCCCGCTCCAGCAAACGCGAATGCAAATAAAACACATCGCCCGGATAGGCCTCGCGACCCGGCGGGCGGCGCAGGAGGAGGGACATTTGGCGATACGCAGTCGCTTGCTTGGTCAAATCGTCATAGATGACCAAGGCGTGCATGCCGTTGTCGCGGAAGTATTCGCCCATTGTGCAGCCGGCATAGGGTGCCAAGAACTGAAGCGGCGCCGGATCCGAGGCGGTCGCCGACACCACGATGGTGTATTCCATCGCGCCGGCGTCCTCGAGCGTCTTCACAACTTGCGCAACGGTCGAGCGTTTTTGGCCGATGACGACGTAGACGCAGTAGAGACGCTTGGTTTCGTCGCCGGTCTTCCAATTGTCGCGCTGGTTCAAGATCGTATCGAGCGCCACCGCGGTCTTGCCGGTCTGGCGATCGCCGATGATCAACTCGCGCTGACCACGACCGACCGGCACCAGCGAGTCGAGCGCCTTTAGGCCGGTCTGCATCGGCTCGTGCACCGATTTGCGTGGGATGATCCCGGGCGCTTTGACCTCGACCGGCTTGCGGGCGGTCGCGTCGATATCGCCCTTACCATCGATCGGGTTGCCGAGCGGATCAACGACGCGGCCCAAAAGACCCTTACCGACTGGTACGTCGACGATAGTGTTGGTCCGTTTGACCGTGTCACCTTCTTTGATGCTGCGGTCATCGCCGAAAATCACGACACCGACATTGTCGGTCTCAAGGTTCAGCGCCATCCCGCGGGTACCGTCGGGGAACTCGACCATTTCGCCTGCTTGGACATTGTCCAGCCCGTAGACGCGGGCGATGCCGTCACCGACGGAAAGGACCTGCCCAACCTCCGAGACTTCGGCTTCACTGCCGAAATTGGCGATTTGTTGCTTGAGTATCGAGGAGATTTCTGCGGCGCGGATATCCATCAGCCGGCACCTTTCATGGCAAACTTGAGGTTCTGGAGTTTCGTACGAAGGGAACTATCGATCATTCGAGAGCCAATTTTGACCACCAACCCGCCGAGCAGGGAGGCGTCTACCCTGGCGTCGAGTTGTACGTCACTGCCGACGGCAGCTTTGAGCTGCGCTGTGAGGGCCGCCAGCTGCGCCGCCGACAAGGGATGCGCAGAGATTACTTCGCCAGCAATTTCGCCGCGATGATTGGACATGAACTGCGCGAAGCCGCGAATCATGTCAGGCAGCGCAAAAAGCCTGCGATTTTTAACCACGAGACCGATGAATTTGCGGGTCAGGCCGCTCATTTCGGCCTGTTCCATCAGCGCGTCGAGGGCGCTTGCCTGCGCCGCGCGCCGAATTACTGGGCTTTTGACCAAGCGCTTGAGGTCATCGCTGGCAGCAATCATCCGCCCCAAAGACGCAATATCGCCCGCCAAGGCGTCCAACGCGGATTCATCGCGCGCCAGATCAAACAAGGCGTTGGCATAGCGTCCGGCGATCCCGGAAACAATCATGGTCTCAGCTACCAATTGGGACGCCCCTCCGGCGCGGCCGCGGTGGGTTAACGTATTGTTTTTATTCGCACAATTTGTGGCGGCGCGGAAGCGCCGTACCGCCTGATTCGGGCGCGATAACTAGCACACGGATTTGCCCCTTGCAACCGCCCAAAGCGGGCCCAAAGGCGCAGAAAACCTGGAAAAAATTGTGCGCCGAGTCAGAGAAAGGAGTACGGGTCGATGTCGACGGCGACCCGTACGGTGCCTGGCACCCGGACGCGAGCCAGCCACTGCCGGATTACCGGTTGGATTGGGGCGCCTTTCTCGGCCTTGAGCAACAGACGAAAGCGAAACCGGCCGCGTAGTAGCGACAGCGGTGCCGGCGCTGGGCCGAGCACCTGAAGCTGGTCATAGTGCGGGGCGGCCCGTCGAAAGGCTGCGGCGGTTTGCCGCGCGGCATCCTCCGAACGGCTGGACACGATTAACGCGACCAGTCGCCCGAACGGCGGCATGCCGTGGACCCGTCGCTCTTCGAGTTCGCGCCGAATGAAATCATCGCGCCGACCCGAGGCAAGCGCCGCCAGAACCGGATGCTCCGGCAAATGGGACTGCAAGAACACCTGTCCGACGCGGCGCTCGCGGCCCGCACGACCGGACACCTGGGACAACAGTTGGTACGTCTTTTCTGCCGCCCGGAGATCGCCACCAGCAAGGCCTAGGTCGGCGTCGATCACGCCAACAAGGGTTAGGAGCGGAAAGTGGAACCCTTTGGCGATGACCTGAGTGCCGATCAGTAAATCGATTTCGTGATTCTCGATAGCGGCAATGAGTTCTGCCGCTCGGGCGGGCCCGGTGAGCGTGTCGCTCGCAAGAACGGCGACGCGCGCTTCGGGGATGCGTTCGGCAACCTCTTCGGCAAGGCGCTCCACGCCAGGACCGCACGCGGCAAATTTGCCAACCGCCTCACACGACGGGCAGGCCTCTGGAACGGCCATACCGAAGTCGCAATGGTGGCACCGCAGCCGCGCACGGTGGCGGTGTTCGACCAACCATGCCTGGCAATTCGGGCACTGAAAGCGGTGACCGCAGGCCCGGCACAACGTCAGCGGCGCATAGCCGCGCCGATTCAAGAACAGAAGAACTTGTTCGCCTGATTCGATAGTTTGGTGAACGTGTTCCTCAAGAACCGCCGATATCCACCGCCCCGCCGGAAGCTGCTCGGCTCTCATGTCCACAATAGACAGCGTTGGCAATTCGGCCCCGCCGTGTCGTTCCGGCAGGAGGAGGTGCTCGAACTTGTTGGTTTCGGCGTTTACCACGGTCTCAAGCGACGGCGTCGCCGACACCAAGACGACGGGGCACTTTTCCAGTTGCGCCCGAACGACAGCCATGTCCCGCGCGTTGTAGGCAACGCCTTCTTCTTGTTTGAACGATGTGTCGTGTTCTTCGTCCACGACGATCAAGCCGAGATCGTGAAACGGTAGGAAGAGCGCGGAACGCGCACCAACCACGACCGATACACGCCCCTCCGAGACGGCGCGCCAAACCCGTCGGCGCTCGGGTTGCGACAAGTCCGAATGCCACTGCGCCGGCATCACCCCGAATCGCTCGGCAAAACGGTCGAGCCATTGTGCGGTGAGCGCGATCTCGGGCAAAAGCACCAATGTCGGGCGATTGCCTCGAAGCGCTTCGGCGACGGCTTCAAAATAGACCGACGTTTTGCCCGAGCCCGTGACCCCCTCCAGTAATACCGGCGCAAACGCTCGAGCCGCGACCTTTGCGGTGAGGTCCGCTGCAGCGGCGGCTTGATCGGGTGAGAGGACTTGCGGTCCGAAATCGGGCTGCGGGGATTCAAAGGACCGCTCGGCTGGAACCTCGTGGCCGATCAATACCCCGGCATCGGCAAGGCCTTTGATAACCCCGGAACTAACCGCAGCTTGTTCAGCGAGATCGGTACTGCGCCGCGGCACGCCGTCTTTGGCCACGTCCAGGACCCGTTGTCTGGCCGGTGTCACGCGCTCAGGCATGACGGGACCGGCAACGAACACCGTGTCTGTAGGGGCGGATGCGAGCGCGTCGGGTACCGAAATTGCCATGCGCAAAACGCTGCCTGCCGGCGACACCGTATAGGCAGCGACCCAATCGATGAGGCGCCGCAGCGTCGCGGTCAGCGGGATCGCCGGTAGAACGGCATAGACGGCCTTTAGCTTTGCCGCCTCGACCGGCAGCCCGGAAGCATCGCCTTCATCCCAAACAACGCCGATGACCTCTCGCGAGCCCAAGGGGACCTTAACGATCGATCCGACACCCGCCGCCATATCAGATGGCACCAGGTAGTCATACGGTGCCCCAAGCGGGAGCGGCACCAGGACTTTGACGCGTTGGCGACTGTCACCAGAACTGGTGCCCGAATCATGCATGCGATACACTTTGCCAGCAGCGCAAAGTGACGCCAACCAGGCCGTGACAATCGCTCGGCAAAACGATCAAGGATTCAATGCAGTTTTTTGTCGACACCGCCGATATCGATGACATTCGCGATCTGGCGGCGACCGGACTTCTAGACGGGGTCACGACGAATCCATCCCTTGTTGCAAAAAGCGGGCGCGACTTTTTCGACGTTCTCAAAGACATCTGTGCGGTTGTCGAGGGGCCGGTCAGTGCGGAGGTTACCGCGACGGACCATGAAACGATGATCGCGCAAGGCCGAAAATTGGCCGCAATCGCGGACAACATAACAGTCAAAGTACCGCTGACGTGGGAGGGCTTGAAAGCCTGCCGGGCGCTTCGCGGTGACGGCACAATGGTGAACGTGACCTTATGTTTCTCGGCGACCCAGGCCCTTTTAGCCGCCAAGGCCGGCGCCACGTTCGTCTCCCCGTTTGTCGGTCGGTTGGACGATATCGGGCAAGACGGCATGCAGTTGATCCAAGACATCCGAACCGTTTACGACAACTACACGGCACTGGATACAAAAGTGCTGGTTGCATCAATTCGCCATCCGACACACGTTCTCCAGTCGGCCTTGATCGGCGCGGACGTGTGTACGGTACCCCCCGACATTTTGCGAAAACTCGCGCAACATCCGTTGACCGATAAAGGCTTGGCCGCGTTCCTCGCCGACTGGCAGTCGACGGGGCAGGATATATAGGTGGGTCTATGACCAGTTCCGAACCCCGGACACCAGCAAAACCCCGCCAACCAAGCGCAAAGGCAGTCGCCGAGTTTCTCACTGCCAATCCGTCCTTTCTCGTCGATCACCCGGAGCTAATTGGCGTCTTGGCGCCGCCGTCACAAAGCGGGTTAGACGGCGTCTTGGATATGCAGCAGTTCATGATCGAACGGCTACAGACCGAGTTGCGCGACCTTCGATCAAGCCAACGTGATTTATTGTCGGCAAGCCGCGTCAACCTCTCAAGCCAGGAACGCATTCATGCCGCTGTGCTGGCGGTCATTGAGGCGCGAACCCTTGAAGACATCGGGCGGATTGTTGCAGAGGACTACCGATCGATCCTCGACGTTTCGACGTCGGCGCTGTGTTTCGAAGAACCCGGGCAAAGCAAGCTGCACAACATTATCTCTCTGAACCCAGGAACGATCCGACAGATGATGGGTGATCGCAGCATTCTTCTTCGACACGATATTGCCGGTGACGAGCGCCTCTATGGCAGCGACGCCGACAAGGTCCGCTCAGATGCCCTGGTGCATCTGAATGTCGGCAAAGACGGACCCAACGGACTTCTTGCGCTCGGCAGCCTTGAACCGGACCGCTTTCATCCGGGCCAAGGGACTGAATTACTCGGATTCATGGCGCGCGCGATAACCGGTTCGTTGCGTGCCGGACTCAATGCCGCGTAGCAATTCTGCGGTCGACCATAGGGCCGCAATTTTTGCGCAACAGGACGCGGCGGAAGCAGTCGGCGATTTTCTCCACTCCCTTGGAAACGAGCGAAACTATTCGCCGCACACGATTGCTGCCTACCAGCGCGACCTAACGGGATTCTTTGCCTTCGCGCAGGACCACCTGGGGGCGCCCGCAAGCCTGGCCGACCTATCAAACTTCACGGTCTCGGACTTTCGAAGCTTTCTCGCCAAACGCCGCGGTGATGGGGTAGCGGGAACGTCGCTCGGGCGATCCCTCTCTGCGCTGAGAAGTTTCTTTCACCACCTAGACCGGAATGGCACGGTTTCGAATCAGGCGATCCGCCTCGTGAAACGACCGAAAACGCCGCACGCAATCCCCAAACCGTTGAGCAAGGAAGCAGCGCGCGCCAGCATTGAAACGATCGATACCCTCGATGTTCTGCCTTGGGTAGCGGCGCGCGATACCGCCATTCTCACCCTGCTCTATGGCTGCGGCTTGCGGATATCGGAGGCCTTGAACCTTGAACGGCGCGACGCGCCGCTGCGGGACGCCATGCGAATTACCGGCAAAGGCAACAAGGAGCGCGTGGTCCCGGTCCTCGTCGTTGTTGCGGACGCCGTGGACCGCTACCTAGAACTCTGCCCCTTTGAATTGACGGCGAGCGGCCCCTTGTTTGTGGGTGTCCGAGGCAAGCGGCTGAATGCCGGCGTGATCCAGCGCCAGATGCGCCAAACGCGGATCGCACTTGGCCTGCCTGACACCGCGACGCCCCACGCGTTGCGGCACAGCTTTGCGACACACTTGCTGTCGAGCGGCGGCGACCTGCGGAGCATTCAGGAACTTCTTGGCCACGCCTCGCTGTCGACCACCCAGCGCTACACGGAAGTGGACACCGACCAAATGAAGCGCGTTTACCAAAAAGCGCACCCACGCGCAGAAACCGGCTGAAGCTTAGTCGTCAGGCCCAGCCCGACCTTCTTCACTGATGGCAATGCCGTCGGCAATATTGGGCAGCATATCGTCAAGCCAAACACGGGCCGCAACGTCGCCATTGACGAACGAATCGAGAAAGGCGGTCGTAATAGCTTTGATGAGGTTCAAGTGGCGCGCGTCCAATGGCCTGGGTTCACGCCGCGGTCCGCCAAAAACCGCGTGATCGCCGCCGTCGAGAATCACCAAGTATTTTTGCGCCTCAGTAGTGAGGTCGTAGGCATTGCGCCGCTCCTGCGCTGCCAATTCCGTGACCACCCCAACATCCTTGGTGCCGGTCATATGGAGGGTTGGAATCCGAATGCTCGAGAAGGACCGTTGTTGCGCATTACGAAACGCCGGTGGGCTAAGCGCAATCGATGCAACAAGCCGGTCGTCGCCGAGGTTTAGGGGCGCCCTCGCCGGGAGAAAAAACGTGACCCCCGCAGACGCCAACGCCGTAAAAGCGCCAAAGGAATGCCCGGCGACGGCAATCCGGTTTGGGTCAATCGAATGGGGCACCGCATCAACGTCGAGCGGTGCGGACAGAAGCCGGTCCACCGCGAAGCGAACATCTTGCGGCCGATCCGCGGCCGCCTGGGCGCTCGCTGCCGCTTTTTCGATCGCCTGCCGCGCTTCAGATTGAGACAGGCCGCGCCAAATCTCGATGTCGCTACCGGCATGTTGAAGATGGACAGCTAGGTAACCGTGACTTGCCCAGTGTCGGCCCAAGTAGCTGAGGCCGTCACGCGATCCACCGACACCGTGCGAGACGATCACAACGGGCAAATTTGTTGCCACGTCGGCGGGGGCATAAATCTTGACCGGAATAATCCGGTCCCGCTTCAGATCTCGCCACTCGGCGGTCGATTCTCGAATTGGATGATTGCCTAGATCGGCCTTGTAGAGGTCGCCGTCACCCGCGCTGGCGGGATCGACAAACGCGCCCGCCACGAGAAAAACGACAAGCGCCAATCGTTTCATAATCGTAACACGGGCGAACGCCGGAAAAGCCGTCGGACGACGGTGGTGTCAGATATGGATCGCGTGGCCCGCGACGGCCAGGGCCGCTTCTTTCATGCCTTCGGAGAGCGTGGGGTGGGCATGGCAGGTCGCCGCGATATCCTCAGCAGAGCCACCAAATTCCATGCACAACACAGCCTCGTGAATCAATGTGCCCGCGTCCGGCCCGATGATGTGAACGCCCAAGACGGCGTCGGTCTTGGCATCTGCCAGGATTTTGATGAACCCGTCGGTCGCACCGCTGACTTTGGCACGTGATACGGCCATGAACGGAAACTTGCCGACGTTGTAGGCGATGCCGTCCTTCTTCAGATCTTCTTCGTTGCGCCCAACCGTCGCGACCTCGGGCGTCGTGTATACGACACCGGGGACCTTGCCGTAATCGACCATGGCGTGACGACCGTGCAGCATCTCGACGCAAGCAACGCCGTCCTCAGATGCCTTGTGTGCCAGCATCGGCCCACGGATGACGTCGCCGATCGCGTAGATACCATCAACGGATGTCTTGTAAGTTTCGTCGACATCGATGAACCCGTGGGCGTCGCTTTTGACGCCAAGGCCTTCTAGGCCGAGGCCATCGGTAAAAGGTTTTCGGCCGATCGATACCAGAACAACGTCGGCACTGAGATCTTCCGCCTCACCGCCACCCGCGGGGGCGACCGTTAGAGTCACGCCGGATTTGGACGATTTTGCTTTGGTAACCTTGCTGCCCAAGCGAAAGGTGAGGCCTTGCTTGGTCAAAACACGCTGCAGGTGTTTGGCCACTTCGCCGTCCATACCTGGCACGATGCGGTCCAGATATTCAACGACTGTAACATCGGCGCCGAGCCGGCTCCAGACCGAGCCCATTTCGAGGCCGATGTAGCCGCCGCCAACCACGATCATCTTCTTGGGCACTGCCGACAAGGAGAGCGCGCCGGTCGAGGAGACAATCCGCTTTTCGTCGATGTCGACGCCGGGCAACGACGCGACCTCTGACCCGGTGGCGACAATAATCGTTTTCGCCGTCAGCTCGGTTTTGCCGTTGGGGCCAGTCACCGTCACTTTGCCCGGGGCGGAGATCGAACCAACGCCCTCGAGGCGTTCTATTTTGCTCTTCTTGAGTAGAAACGCGATACCTTTGGTCAGATCCTCCACCACCTTGTCTTTGCGTGCCAGCATCTTGCCAAGATCAAGCGCGACCTTAGTCGCATTGATGCCATGGGCGGCGAGCCCATGCTGTGCTTCGGCGAAGAGTTCGGAGCTTTGGAGAAGCGCTTTCGATGGTATGCACCCGACGTTGAGGCACGTACCACCGAGGCTGCCACGGCTTTCGATGCAGGCGACGGTGCTGCCCATTTGGGCGGCGCGAATCGCGGCGACGTACCCGCCAGGGCCGCCGCCGATTACTACAATGTCATAACGCGCGTCTGTCATGCCGTCCTTCCAAGTTAAGTCTGCTTCTCCCACACCAAAACACCGGCGCTTTCGCCGCCCCCGGCTATTTCAGGATCGGTCGATAGGGTCATTCGATTGCCAGTCAGTTCAATCTTTCGGCGGAGTTCCTTACCCACCCAGTTGGGAAAGAAGCTTGCCTCGGGGTGGTGATAGAGGGTGCCGTCCCGCCATTCGTATCGTCCCGCATAGGAGACGAATTGGGCGGCACCGCGCATCCGTTCTTCTGGGGTTCCATATACGTCCCCCGACTCAAACGCCTGCCGGCCGCCCGGCATGAGAATCGCCTGCATGTAACCGTCGGCCGTATAGGTTAACCGACCGACCGGTGCGTCGCCCATGGGCTGTGTGACACGACCATCGGAAAACCGGCGCTCAACGGAAACGAGCGCCCAGGTGCCGACAATGGCTTCAGCTATCATCGCACCACAGGGCCCGAGACCGGCCTACATGTCCAGTAGGATACGCTGCGGGTCTTCAATGCATTCTTTGACGCGCACCAGGAACATCACCGCTTCGCGGCCGTCGATGACCCGGTGGTCGTAGGACAACGCCAGGTACATCATTGAGCGGATCACGACGGCATCATTGACGACAATTGGCCGCTTCTCGATTTTGTGCATACCGAGAATTGCCGACTGCGGCGGATTAATGATTGGCGTCGACAACAGCGAGCCAAAGACACCGCCGTTGGAGATCGTAAAAGTGCCGCCGGTTAAGTCTTCCATGGCGAGTTTGCCGTCCCGCGCCCGGCGACCGTAGTCCGTGATGGATTGCTCAATGACTGCAAAAGACAATTGGTCGACATCGCGAAGCACGGGTACGACAAGACCTTGGGGCGCCGACACGGCAACGCCGATGTCGTAATAGTTCTTGTAGACGATCTCATCGCCATCGATCTCTGCGTTAACCGACGGCAGTTCACGTAGGGCGATCACGCTAGCTTTGGCAAAAAACGACATGAAACCGAGGCGGACGCCGTGCTTTTTCTCGAAGGTGTCGCGGTAGTCCGCGCGCACCTTTAACAATGCACTCATGTCGACCTCGTTGAAGGTCGTCAGAATGGCGGCCGTATTTTGTGCTTCTTTCAGGCGTTGCGCGATTCGCTGCCGAAGGCGGCTCATACGCACCCGTTCTTCCCGCGGACCCCGCGCGGCCGAATCGGATCCGGCGGTCTTCAAATGACTCAACACATCACCTTTTGTCAGACGGCCGCCCTTGCCCGATCCGCTGACTTTCGAGGCGTCAAGATCGTTTTCGGCAACCAGTCGGCGCACTGAAGGCGCCTGTGTTTGGGCCGCTGCAGGCGCCTGGGCTGCGGGTTGTTTGGCTGGGGCGGCGCCGGCGTCGGCCTTTGGCGCCGCAGCGGTTTTAGGTTTGGCCGCGGCCGGGCCGGCACCTTCAGTGATCGCGCCCAACAGCGCGCCCACTTCGACATTCGTGCCTTCGGTCGCGACGATTTCGCTAAGCGTCCCGGCTGACGCGGCGGGCACCTCAACCGTCACCTTGTCGGTTTCGAGTTCGACCAGCGGCTCGTCGGCGGCAACCGCCTCGCCGACGGCTTTGAACCACTTCGAAACGGTTGCTTCACTGACCGATTCGCCAAGTGCCGGCACTCTTATTTCGACTGTCATCGGGATCCACTCAAACTGTTGTTGCTTCGCGAACAATTTTTGATTGTTCGACCAGGTGTTTTTGCAAAAGCCCGGTGGCCGTCGAAGCGCTTTCAGAACGGCCGTAATACCGGGCGCGTTGATTCTTGCGGCCCAACGTTTGGAACACTTCATCAAGGCGCGGCGCGACGAACGACCACGCGCCCTGGTTCTTGGGCTCTTCTTGGCACCACACGATCTCGGCATTCGGATATCGCCTGAGTTCTTTGGTGAGCGAACGGTAAGGGAAAGGGTAGAGCTGCTCGACGCGGAGCACGACGACGTCGCGCGTGCCGTTTTTCTCTCGTTCGTCCCAGAGATCGTAGTAAATCTTGCCGGAACAAAGCACAACGCGTTTGATTTTTTCGTCTGCGTCCACGGGACAATCATCCCACAGGACTCGATGGAAACTGGCCTTGCCCGCCAGCTCGTCGAGCCGTGAGATCGCGCGCTTATGTCTTAACAGCGATTTGGGCGTCATTAACACCAACGGCTTGCGGAAATCTCGGTGCACCTGGCGTCGAAGAACATGAAAGAGGTTTGCCGGCGTCGTGCAGTTCGCGACCTGGATGTTATCTTCGGCGCAAAGTTGCAAGAAGCGCTCGAGTCGAGCCGAGCTGTGTTCAGGGCCCTGACCCTCGTATCCGTGCGGCAGCATCATGACCAGTCCGCTCATCCGCAGCCACTTGCTTTCGCCCGAGCATATGAACTGGTCGATGATGACTTGGGCGCCATTCGCAAAGTCGCCGAACTGGGCCTCCCAAATTACGAGTGAGCTTGGCGCCGTTTGGCTATAGCCGTACTCAAACCCCAGTACGGCGAACTCCGACAACATGCTGTCGACAACCTCGAACTTCGCCTGATCGGGCGAGATATGTTCGAGCGGTATGAAGCGGTCTTCTGAATCTTGGTCGATTAGAACGGCATGGCGATGCGAAAACGTGCCGCGCTGCGAGTCTTGGCCACTCAAGCGCACGCCGTAGCCTTCCGAAAGCAAGGTCCCAAACGCCAATGCTTCGGCCATAGACCAATCGACACCTTGGCCGGTGTCTAGGACTTGCGTCTTGGCATCGAGCTGCCGCCGAATCGTCCGATGTAGATTGAACGCCTGGGGCACCGTCGTCAGCACCTTGCCGACGCGCCGCAACGACTTTTCGCTTACCGCGGTCTTGCCGCGACGCGCTTCTCCGCTGGCAACGCGCAATCCCGTCCACGCACCTTCCAGCCAGTCTGCCTTGTTGGGCTTGAAAGCTTCGGCCGCGGTGAAATCTTCTTCGAGCTTGGCGTGAAAGGCCAAACGAATCTCTTCGGCCTCGCCCGACTTTAGAAGACCAATCCGCTCAAGTGACTGGGCATAGATTTCTCGAGTCGGCGGGTGTTCCTTGATCCGCTTGTACATAATGGGCTGCGTGAAGGCCGGTTCGTCACCTTCGTTATGGCCGTGCCGACGGTAGCAGAACATGTCGATCACAACATCGCGGTGAAAGGTCTGGCGGAAATCCGTTGCAAGCCGCGCAACGTGGACGACCGCTTCCGGATCATCGCCATTGACGTGAAACACCGGTGCCTGAACGCCCTTGGCCAAATCTGACGGATAGGGAGAGGAACGGCTAAAGCCGGGCGAAGTCGTAAATCCAATCTGGTTGTTGACGATGACATGAATGGTACCACCGGTCCGGTACCCCTTGAGGTCGGACAGCGCGAAACATTCGGCCACGACGCCCTGGCCGGCGAATGCCGCATCGCCGTGCATGAGGACGCTTAAGACTTTCGAGCGGTCGGTATCTTCGTGCTGCAGTTGCTTGGCACGCACTTTACCCAGGACGACCGGGTTAACGGCTTCGAGATGCGAGGGATTGGCCGACAACGATAGATGGACGGTTTCGCCATCGAACACCCGATCGGCCGAGGTGCCAAGGTGGTATTTGACATCACCTGAGCCTTGGACGTCGTCGGGGTGGGCACTGGTTCCTTGAAATTCGGCGAAAATCTTTAGATAGGGCTTGGCCATCACGTTGGTCAAAACGTTGAGACGGCCGCGGTGCGGCATCCCGATCACAAGCTCCTTCACGCCAGACAGGGCCGCGCGCTTGTTGATGGCTTCGAGCAGTGGAATCAACGACTCGGCGCCGTCGCAACCGAACCGCTTGGTCCCGGTATATTTCAAATGCAGGAACCGCTCGAACCCCTCGGCTTGGGTCAGCTGTTCCAAAATCTTTCGACGTCCTTCTTCGGTAAAGTGCGGCCGGTAGTTGTGACCCTCGATGCGCTCCTGAATCCATGCCTTTTGGTCGGGATATTGGATGTGCATGAACTCGTAGCCGATGTTGCGGCTGTAGGTCAGCCGCAGGACCTCGTTGATCTCCCGCATGGTCGCCGTCTCGAGGCCGAGCACGTTATCGATGAAGATCGGACGATCCATATCCGCCTCGGTGAACCCGTAGTTGGCGGGATCCAACTCGGGGTGCGGATCGCGCCCCTCGAGGCCCAACGGATCGAGATTTGCGTTGAGATGCCCTCGGACGCGGTACGAGCGGATCAACATCAACGCGCGAAGCGAGTCGAGCGTCGCGCCGCGAAGAACATTGGCGTCAACTGACTTTGCTGGCGGTGCATCCCGCGGAGTGTCAACGTCCTCAACGGACGAGACGAATGGCCCGCCTTCCGGCGCCCAACTTGCGCCGCGCATGGCGCCTAGCGCCGTGGCGACATCATCCCCAAGATCGGCGAAGAAACCCTGCCACTGCTGATCCAGCGATTCCGGGTTCTCGATGAAACGTGCGTACTGCTGTTCTAGAAACGCACTATTTACGCCGGTGAGAAAAGATGCTCGATCCGGTTCGTTACCCATATTATTTGGCGCGTCGCGCGCGCCCTCCGTCAGCGGCGTTAGCCGCGCTTAAGCAGATCAAGAAGCGTGGTGCCCATCGCCGCCGGCGATTCCGTCACCGTGATCCCGGCGGATTTCATGGCATCGATCTTGTCGTCAGCGCCACCTTTCCCACCTGAAATGATAGCACCTGCATGCCCCATCCGACGACCCGGCGGCGCGGTCCGACCGGCGATGAAGCCAACCACAGGCTTCTTGTGATTTGCGTCCTTGATGAGCTGAGCGCCCTCTTCCTCGTCGCTCCCACCGATTTCGCCAATCATTACGATCGATTCGGTGGCCGGATCGGCAAGGAACAACTCCAAGCAATCGACAAAATTGGTGCCATTGACCGGATCGCCGCCAATACCGATGCAGGTCGATTGCCCGAGGCCGGCGGCAGTGGTCTGCGCCACAGCCTCGTAGGTCAAGGTTCCCGAGCGCGAGACAATTCCGACCGAACCAGCCTTGTGGATGTGACCGGGCATGATCCCGATCTTGCACGCCCCCGGGGTGATAACGCCGGGACAGTTGGGGCCGATAAGGCGCGACCCGGAATTATTAAGCGCGCGCTTCACGTCGACCATGTCGAGAACAGGAATACCTTCGGTGATGCAGATGATCAGCGCCACCCCGGCATCGACCGCCTCTAGAATCGCGTCAGCGGCGAACGGCGGCGGGACATAGATAACCGAGGCGTCGACCCCGACTTTACCGACGGCTTCAGCGACCGTATCGAAAACGGGCAAGCCAAGGTGTTGTGATCCGCCCTTTCCAGGCGTTACGCCACCCACCATTTTGGTGCCATAGGCGATGGCCTGTTCGGAATGAAAGGTTCCTTGAACCCCGGTGAACCCCTGGCATATCACCTTGGTGTTTGAATCGACCAGAACAGCCATTTAGGCAGCCTCCTCGACGGCTTTGACGATCTTGCGGGCTGCATCGCCCAAATCGTCGCCGGTGATAATGGGGAGACCCGATTTGGCCAAAATTTCCTTGCCAAGTTCGACGTTGGTCCCCTCGAGACGCACGACAAGCGGCACGTGAAGACTGACATCGCGCGCGGCGGCGACGACGCCCTCGGCGATCACATCGCAGCGCATGATCCCACCAAATATATTCACCAGTATGCCTTCAACGTTGGCGTCCGACAGAATGATCTTGAACGCCTCGGTGACACGCTCTTTGCTGGCACCGCCCCCGACATCGAGAAAATTCGCGGGGGCGCCGCCGAACAGCTTGATGATGTCCATCGTCGCCATCGCCAAGCCGGCGCCATTGACCATGCAGCCGATCGATCCATCGAGCTTGATATAGTTGAGGTCGTGTTTTTGCGCCTCGATCTCGGCAGGGTCTTCCTCGTTTTCGTCACGCAATTCAGCGATATCTTTGTGTCGAAAGAGCGCGTTGTCATCGAAGTTCATTTTTGCGTCCAGCGCCACGACGCCGCCTGAACCCGTAATGACCAGCGGATTGATTTCGAGGAGGCTCGCATCCGTCGCGATAAACGCCTTGTAGGCGCCAAGAACGAAACGCACCGTCGCTTTCACCTGATCGCCTTCGAGTCCGAGGGCGAAGGCAACTTTGCGCGCGTGAAACGGCTGGATGCCGGTCGCCGGATCAATCGTGATAACCGTGATCTTCTCGGGCGACTTGGCGGCGACTTCTTCGATGTCCATGCCGCCTTCGGTTGATGCCATGATCGACACGCGGCTCGTCCCCCGATCCACCAGCATGCCGAGGTACAGCTCGCGCGCGATATCAGCGCCCTCTTCGACATATATCCGTCTGACCAAACGCCCCTGTGGGCCGGTTTGTGGGGTCACCAACGTCATCCCAATCATCGACGAGGCGGCCGATGTTAGTTCGTCGAGGGATTTGACAACTTTGACGCCGCCACCTTTGCCGCGACCACCAGCGTGAATTTGCGCCTTAACGACCCACACGGGCCCGCCCAAATCTTGTGCGATTTTATTGGCTTCTTGGGGCGTGTAAGCGACGCCGCCACGCGGCACGGTGACGCCGTATTGGGCGAGAACGCCTTTGGCTTGATACTCATGAATATTCATGGCGTGCCTAACGTGTGTTCCGTTGATTTAGGAGCGTTCTCGCGGTGCGGGCGCAGCGCATCTGAGACGCACCGCTTCTCGTCGGCGAGGCGGCCTTAGACTACTTCTTTTTACTGCCTTTCAGGCTCGGATCGATGCGTTGCACGACCTTAATCAAACCCTTGACCGCATCCACGGAACTGCGGAACATTTTCTTTTCTGCCGCGGTGAGGTCGATTTCGACGATCCGTTCCACGCCCTTGGCCCCAATAACCACCGGCACCCCGACGTAGACGTCTCGAACGCCGTACTGGCCCGAAAGATAGGCCGCGCATGGGAGAACCCGCTTCTTGTCCTTGAGATAAGACTCGGCCATCAAGATCGCCGCCGAGGCCGGCGCATAGAATGCCGATCCCGTTTTCAGCAGACTGACAATCTCGGCACCACCGTCACGGGTGCGCTGCACGATCTGGTCGATCTTCTTTTGAGTCGTCCATTTCTTTTTCACCAAGTCCGGGATCGGAATACCGGCCACGGTCGAGTAGCGAACCAGCGGCACCATGGTATCGCCATGACCACCGAGAACGAATGCGGTGACGTCTTCGACCGAGACAGCGAATTCCTCGGCCAGGAAATACCGGAACCGAGCCGAATCGAGAACGCCCGCCATACCGACAACCATATGGGGAGGCAATCCCGACGCTTGGCGCAACGCCCAAACCATCGCGTCCAACGGATTCGTGATGCAAATCACGAACGCTTTCGGCGCGTATTTCTTAATTCCCTCGCCGACCGATTTCATCACCTTGGTGTTGATCCCAAGCAGATCGTCCCGGCTCATGCCCGGCTTGCGGGCCACACCTGCGGTGACGATGACGACGTCGGCACCTTTGATGTCGGCGTAGCTCTTGGACCCTGAGAGACGCGCATTGAAACCCTCAATTGGCGATGACTGCGCCAAATCGAGCGCCTTGCCCTGGGGCAGTCCGTCTACGACATCGAAAACGACGATGTCGCCGAGTTCCTTGATCCCGGCCAAATGAGCCAGGGTCCCACCAATGTTTCCGCCACCGATCAAAGCGATCTTTTTACGCGCCAATTCTTCCTCCTTGATTGCCGTAAGAGCCGCTCAAAACCGGCCTATTCGGCCACGGTTCCTACTCCGAATCCCTGAGCCGAGCAAGCGGGCGGGTCGGACCGCTTGAAGCGCCCGAACTGAACCACTAATTGTGCGGCGAGCGCGCGCCGAGGCTGCGCACGCCGCGAAGCGGAAGTCAGCCGACTGCTCCAGATTGTCGCAAATTCGCTCTACAGCGACCGGGACGTCTTCTTACGGGAACTGATTTCGAACGCGTCCGACGCTTGCGACAAGCTGAGATATGAGGCGATCACCGCACCGGCACTGATCGCGAACGATGCCGCATTTCAGATTGTCCTGGAAATCGACAAATCGGCAGGCATCTTGCGGATCAGCGACAACGGGATCGGCATGAATCGGGAGGAACTGGCCGACAACCTGGGGACAATCGCCAAATCCGGGACGGCTGCCTTCATGGAGCAGCTCAAAGAGGCCCAATCGGACGATAAAGCGAATGCTGCGTCGATGATCGGCCAGTTTGGGGTCGGGTTTTACTCGGCGTTCATGGTCGCCGACCAAGTCGAGGTTGTTTCTCGGCCGGCTGGCGGAGAAACAAGCTGGTGCTGGCAGTCCGATGGTCTGGGTGAATTTACCCTCGCGCCCGGCGATCGCCCGGCCCGGGGGACGACCGTCACCCTGCATATCAAGAAAGACGCCAAGGACTACCTGAGCCCCGACACGCTGCGTCGCATCGTCAAGAAACATTCCGACCATATCGGCATCCCGGTCGCCTTGAAGGGTGCCGACGACGCTTTGGAAACACTGAACGACTCCTCGGCGTTGTGGACCAAACCCAAGAACGAAATTGAACCGGCGCAATACGCTGAGTTCTATCACCACATTTCCAACAACTTCGACGAACCGACGCTGACATTCCACGCCCGGGTCGAAGGAAAAATCGACTACACGTTGTCGTTGTATGTGCCGTCGATGCGCCCATTCGATCTTTTCGATCCGGCGCGCCGGCATCATGTTCGGCTGTACGTGAAGCGAGTTTTCGTTACGGCGGAGATGGAAGGCCTCGTTCCGCCCTATTTGCGGTTCTTGTGCGGCATTGTCGACACCGAGGATCTGAACCTCAATGTCAGCCGCGAAATGCTGCAAGCGAGTCCGCTGGTTGCCAAAATTCGCAAGGACATCGTCAAGAAACTGTTTCGCGAGCTTAAGAAGCTATCGGACAAGGACTCGGAACGATTCGAGGCCTTCTGGAAAGAGTTCGGCGCGGTCGTCAAGGAAGGTCTCTACGAGGACCCCGATACCAAAGGCGACATTCTGTCGATCGCCCGTTTTCAGAGTACCCGGTCAACCGACGTCACTAAGCTGGCCGACTACGTCAGTCGGATGAAGGACGGCCAGAAAACTATCTACTACATCGTTGGGGATGGCGACGCGATCGGGCGCAGCCCCCAGTTGGAGGGGTTTAGGGCACGCGATGTCGAAGTGCTGCTGCTATCGGACCCGGTTGACGATTTCTGGGTAAACGCCCTTGGCACGTTTGAAGATTTGCCGTTTACCTCGGTAACCCGCGGCGCCGCGGATTTGCAGGACCTGCCATCCACGGCCAAGCCGGAAGACGCCGACAACAAAGACGGCGACGCGGTCGAAATCAAACGACTGGTTGCGCTTCTCAAGCTCGCGCTCAAGGACAGCGCAAAAGACGTCCGGACCACCGACCGCCTTACCGACAGTCCGGCTTGCGTCGTCGCGGCCGAAGACGGACTGGATATGCACACCGAACGCCTGCTGCGGCAACACGGACGGATCAACGAGAGTTCGCTTCGGGTCTTGGAAATCAACCCCAAACACCGAGTTATCGTCGCGCTCGCCAAGCTTGCGGCCAGCGAAAATGCCGGCGCTCGACTTGAGGACGCCGCACGGGTGCTGTTCGATCAGGCGATTATCTTAGAAGGTGAACTTCCAGCCGATATCGGCGCATTTTCGCGCCGTCTCGTTTCGCTACTTGAGAAGGCGGTTAAGCTGGAGGACTAGGGCCGAGACAAGCCCGCGAGCTGCGACGCTTGGGCCCCCAGGATGTGCCCAGAGTCATGTTCTTGCACGATCACCGCGACCGCCTCGCCCGCGGTTCGAAGATCACCTATGTCGAGCGCCAGGCTGAATTCCTTGCCGTACCACTCGCCAATTTCGCGCATGTCTCGAACAACGTTGTGGGACCCGAGGGTGCGCCCGGCGTTCTCACCGCGCTCGACTTCGACCTCATGATAGGGATCGAAAATCACCAGCCATACGACGACCCGGCGATGGAAGATTTGTCCCTTGGCGATTGTGATCTGCAGCGTTCCGCGCGGCGCTTCCGAAAGTTGAACTGATAGATTTTCGTCTTGTTCGAGCGCGACTTTTCGGATCGTGCGATCTACCGCCTTATGCCGCGAACCGACCTCGTGATACCTGCCGCCCACCACGATCTGCGGGGTGTAGATCGTTCGCTCGCCAAGCGAACGGGCGTAGTCGCGCTGGCGCTGGGTTGTCGTGTCACTTGCCAGCGTGTCGCGCCAGCCTAGGTAGTCCCAATAATTCACGTGATAGCTCAACGCGATGACGTCACCACGGCCCACAAGCGAGGCGAGATAGGCGTCCGCCGGCGGACAGGAATTGCAGCCCTGGGAGGTAAACAATTCTACCACGACGGGCGGTTTGGGCTCTGCTGCAATGGCCCCTGGCGTCGCCGCCAAGACCAACACGGCGATGCCGTATCCCAAGAAGAACCGCAGACTACCCATGCTTCGACGCTAGACCCGAGGACCAGGAGCGGCGAATCAAGAAAGGGTGACCGCCCAACAATCGCATCAGGCGGCGGCGATCAGGTTTCGCAAAACGTAGTGAAGGATGCCACCATTGAGGTAGTAGTCGACCTCGTTCGCCGTGTCGATACGGCACAGCAAGTCGATCGATTTGGTTTTGCCGTCGGCATAGGTAATCCGGCAACCAAGGTCCATCAACGGCTTGATCCCCTTTTCAACGCCGACGATGTCGATGACTTCGCTGCCGTCGAGTTTCAGAGTCTTACGCGTCATGCCGTTCTTGAACTCCAGCGGCAGCACGCCCATTCCGACCAGGTTGGAGCGGTGAATGCGCTCGAAACTCTCGGCAATCACCGCACCCACGCCGAGCAGGCGCGTGCCTTTTGCCGCCCAATCACGCGACGAGCCGGTGCCGTATTCTTTCCCTGCCACGATGACGAGTCTTGTGCCCTTGTCCTGATAGGCCATGGATGCGTCGTAGATCGGCATCTGTTTGCCACCGGGCTGGTAGCGGGTGACGCCGCCCTCGGTTCCGGGCGCCATTTCGTTGCGCAATCGGATGTTAGCAAATGTACCGCGCATCATCACTTCGTGATTGCCGCGCCGTGAACCGTAGGAATTGAAGTCCCTGACTTTGACCCCGTGCTTTTTCAAGTAATCGCCCGCTGGTCCGGCTTCCTTAATCGAGCCCGCCGGGGAGATATGGTCGGTTGTAATGGAATCACCGAGCAACGCGAGAAGCCGCGCACCCTTGATATCGGAAACCTTAGGCAGGTCGAGGGACAGCGATTCAAAGTAGGGTGGATTTTTTACGTAGGTCGACTTCTTCCATTCATAGGTCAGTCCGCGGCTTGTCTTGATCTTTTTCCAGCGGGCATCGCCGACGGTCGCCTGGGCATACTCGTCGCGAAACATTGACGGTTTGACCGAACGTCGAATGGTGCGATGAATTTCTTCGTTCGACGGCCAAATGTCGGCGAGATAGACGGGCTTGCCCTTGCGATCCTCACCAATCGGATCCTTGAACAGATCGACCTTCATGTTGCCGGCGATCGCATAGGCGACAACCAGCATCGGCGAGGCCAGGTAATTGGCGCGCGTGTGCGGACTGACACGGCCCTCAAAATTTCGATTGCCCGACAGAACCGCCGCCGCGACGAGGTCACCTGAACCGATTGCGTCGGCGATCGGTTGAGCGAGTGGACCCGAATTGCCGATGCAGGTCGTGCAGCCATAACCGACGAGGTTGAAACCCAATTTGTTGAGGTCGTCTTGAAGACCCGCGTGTTTGAGATACTCGCTGACGACTTTCGAGCCCGGCGCAAGCGAGGTTTTGACCCACGGCTTGACCTTTAGGCCACGAGCAACCGCGTTTCTTGCGACCAGCCCGGCGCCGAGCATGACGGCCGGGTTCGAGGTGTTGGTGCAGCTTGTTATGGCGGCGATCACCACGTCGCCGTGGCTCAGTTCGTAATTGGTGCCCTTGACCTTGACGCGCTTGTCTCGGTCTTTGTCTTTGATACCGAATTCGCGTTCAAGACCGGCCGTAAAGCCCGATGCCGCGGCCGACAACGGAAAGCGGTCCTGTGGGCGTTTCGGTCCAGCCAGGCTTGGTTCGACGGTTGAAATATCGAGTTCCATCGTCGCGGAATAGGTCGGCTCCGGCGCGCGGGCGGACCGCCATAGCCCTTGAGCCTTGGCATACTTCTCGACGAGATCGATGTCGGCCTTCTTGCGGCCGGTTGCGCGAAGATAGGCAAGGGTCTCGTCATCGACCGGGAAGTAGCCGCAGGTCGCACCATATTCCGGCGCCATATTCGAGATCGTCGCGCGATCAGCGAGCGACAATTGGGACAGACCGGGACCGTAGAACTCGACGAATTTGCCGACGACGCCCATCTTGCGCAGCATCTGGGTCACAGTAAGCACTAGGTCGGTCGCGGTGGTTCCCTCTTTGGGTTTCCCGCTCAAGCGAAAACCGACGACTTCCGGGATCAACATGGAAATCGGCTGACCAAGCATCGCCGCTTCTGCCTCGATCCCACCCACGCCCCATCCAAGAACCGAGAGTCCGTTCACCATCGTCGTGTGACTGTCCGTCCCAACCAACGTATCGGGATAGGCGAACGTCTTACCGTCGATCTTGTCGGTCCAAACGACACGGGCGAGGTATTCCAGATTGACTTGATGGCAAATGCCGACCCCGGGGGGTACGACACGGAAGTTGTTAAAAGCTCCTTGGCCCCAGCGCAGGAATTCGTAACGCTCCATGTTGCGGTCGTATTCGAGATCCACGTTGTTCTTGAACGCGGATGCAGTGCCGAAGGAATCAACCATCACCGAGTGATCGATCACTAGATCGACTTGCGATAGCGGATTGATTTTCGCCGGGTCGCCGCCGGTCGCCGCAACTGCGTCACGCATCGCCGCAAGGTCGACCACGGCGGGCACGCCGGTAAAATCTTGCATGAGGACGCGGGCCGGCCGGTAGGCGATTTCCCGCGCGACCTTGCGCCGCTTCAGCCACGACGCCATTGCTTTGATATCGGCGACCGTGACCGTGCGCCCGTCTTCATAGCGCAACAGGTTTTCGAACAGCACTCTTAGCGAAAGCGGCAGCGCCGTCAGATCGACGCCAAGTGCTTTCTCAGCGGCCTTAATGCTGAAGTAGTCATAGCTGCGGTTGCCAACCTTCAAAGTACGGCGAGTCTTCAGGGTGTCCCGACCGATTGACGCCACAGTGTGCCTCCAGGCAAATGCATACGGAGAAAGCGGTCTCGCGACACGCCAATTGGCGGTTTACCACGGCCAGTGGGCCAATTCTACTCGGCAGGCGCGATCTGGCGGGTGCGTCGCACTGCGGGGCCCGAAACGAACGCCGAAACAACCGCGCCGAAGACGAAACCCGTCGTTACTAGAGCCAACCCGAAGACATTGACGCCAAAGTCGTCGGCGTACACGCCGGTACCGAGATCGACCCAGGCAGGAAAAATGGCAATGCCCAGGGCGCTCTCGAGCGTCAGCAGGACTCCGAAGAGGAGGCCTGGCCAGAATGCGAAATGGAAGCTCAGCCGGCGGGCCGTCGGAATCCACGACAGCAAGAAGATCGGCGCTAGGCCCATGACCATGGTGCCGCTGATGGTCGTCGCCGCGATCACCGCAGGCCCTGCCCGATCGCCCAAATAGATGCTCAGCAACGGCAGGTTCCCAAGGACGGCGATTGCCACAATAATATAGCGCCCGAGGCGCATCCGTCGCGGACCAGGATCGACGGTGGCCGGAACGTCGTCCCAGTCGCGCGCGACCAACTTGGACGTGCTGGAAAACGTGGAATCCAACGTCGACCCGGCGCTGGTCAGCATCAGACCGTTGAACACCAGCATCATGGGCAACCCGAGGAGAATGGGGACAACAACAGATGGGTTGCCCTCGGCACCGACCGAGAGGGCGTAAAGCCCAACACCGCTATAGACCAGGACGAACCCGCCGGCGATGAGGCCGGCTAGGATAAAGGCGCGCAACATCACCCTTGGGCTGGTGAGAAAGGCGCGGTCGGTCATGACCGGATCGTGAAATGGGTAGCTAAGAACTTGGACAAGCGCCAGGCCGGCGAACGTCCAACCGGCCAAATGAGTCGCCCTTGGCACGTTGGGAATCCCGCGCGCCGATAGGTCGGGCCAGATCACGACCATCACGACTACGAGGAGGACCGCGGCCAGGAGCATTTGCGCGCCGTCGGTCAACAAGCTGGACCGCAGGCCACCGCGCCACGAGTAGTAAACCGTGAATCCGGTGACGATGGCGGCGGCGAGCCAGTAGGACAGCGTCCCTTCATTGCCGAAAAACAGCGCTGCGACCTTGGTGTTGGACCACACTTCGTTAAAAAGCCGAATTGAGATCGCGATGAGGAATAGCCGGGCGCAAAAGACGCCATACTTCGAGACCAAGAAGCCAGAAAGCGAACTGTGGCCACCGCGGGTCCGTATGAAATAGATGGCAACGCCGGCGACGAGAAAACTGAGATAATAGAAGGCATACCCGACGCCGCCGATCACGCCGAAGACGCCGGCCAAACTCGCCGCGTTCGAGATCGACTTGGCGAAAACCCATGTCACCGCGGCGCTCGCCACCAATAGCCAGAGACCCGGCGGGGAGCCGTCTTCGGCTTTACCGTCGAAGAATTGCGATGGCGTAACGCGGCGCGGGGTAAGGCGCCATATAAGTGCGCAATATCCGACGAGGACGAGCCAGGGGAGCGCGCTGGATAACGACATTGGGGGTTCCGATCTCGGCGACCGCCGTTTGCAGGGGCGAAACGTAGCGCCGTAAACTGCGAACAGACCCGTCACAATCCAGTGACGCACCAATCAGAGCGGCAATGAACACTAGCCAAACGCCAAAGCATGACGCGTTCGTAGCCGACCGACTGACTTGCATTCGTGGACAACGACTAGTGTTCACGGACCTGTCGTTCACGATTGCGCCAGGATGCGCGACCGTCCTTCGCGGCCCCAACGGGAGCGGGAAGTCGAGCCTGCTGCGTCTCGTCGCGGGCCTGCTCAAACCCGCGACCGGCCGGATGACCTGGGCCGGCGCCGATGTCGCCGCTGATCGGGAATTCCACCGGCGACAGGTCCGCTACGTCGGGCACCAGGACGCGGTCAAACCGACGCTGACGGTTGATGAAAACCTTCGGCATTGGGCGGCGATATACGGCGAGCCCCGCCCTACTAAGGCGGCGGTTAGGGATGCGTTGAGCACACAAGACCTTGCTGGGCTGGCCGATCTGCCGGCCCGGCTGCTCTCGGCCGGGCAACGCCGGCGACTCAATCTTGTTCGTCTCGTCTTTTCGCCTGGCCACCTTTGGCTGCTTGACGAACCGACCGTCTCTTTGGACGCGGAAAGTGTGACGCGTCTTGAAACCAGCGTGCGCGCGCACTTGGACCGCAAGGGGAGCGCTTTGATCGCAACTCATGTCGGGCTGACCATCGGGCCCCACGATACCGTTGAGCTATCCTCGGCCCGGCAGTTGGACGAATACGATGCGTGAGTTCTGGGCATTGGTGCGGCGCGACTTGGTCCTGGCGCGACGGCAAGGCAGCGCCGCGACGAGCGTCGCCGTTTTCTTCATTTTGACCGTGACGCTTTTCCCGCTCGGCGTAGGGCCGGAATCCGACTTGTTGGGTCGAATCGCGAGCGGCGTCATTTGGGTTGCCGCATTATTGGCGACGATGCTGTCGCTCGACCGGCTGTACCAGGGCGATTATGAGGACGGCAGTCTGGATTTGATCGCCCTTAGCCCGCTGCCGCTCGAATTGGTTTCACTTGCCAAAACCCTGGCACATTGGCTCACCACCGGCCTTTTGCTAGTGCTATTGAGCCCCCTTCTTGGCGTTTTGATGCAGCTTGAGGGGTCGGCCTATCTTACTTTGGTTGCGGCAATGGCCCTCGGAACGCCGAGCCTAAGTCTCTTTGGCAGCATCGGCGCCGCACTCACAGTCGGCATGAAGCGGGGCGGCGTGTTGGTGTCATTACTGGTGATCCCGCTGTTCATTCCAGTTTTGATTTTCGGTGTCGGCGCGGTGGGTGCCGCAGCCGATGGTCTCTCGCAACGACCGCACCTCCTCATTCTTGGCGCGATCTTCATGTTCTCGCTTGTCCTGTCGCCGGTCGCCAGCGCCGCCGCGCTGCGATTGAACTTGGAATAATGACTCAGGATATCTGTTGAGTTACCTGTCGGGAGCCCAATCTCCTCTCACGGCCTCGTGCATTGCCGCAATGACATTCGGAACAGCTGATCTGCCCCCTTCTGAGTGGTCCAGAATCTTTGTTATTTTGGCTCACGAAGGAGTTTGGAAAT
>JAQBYN010000061.1 GCA_027622715.1 Pseudomonadota bacterium
GTTGATGGCGCCGACGGCGGCAACCGTCGTGTGGTTGCCGTCAGCGAAGTGGTACAGGCCAGTCTCGCTGGCCGCGAACGTGGCGGTGAAACGGCCGCCCGCGGACTCCTGCAAGTTGATTTCTTGAGTTTGGCCCGACGGACCGGTTACTCGGACGGGTGCGCTTTCGGGCGACAGACTGCGGCGCTCAATGAGGATGGTATTGCCCTCGGCAACGGCCCGAAGCTCTTCTTCCTCAAGGTCGGGTTCCTTCATGAGCCAATGGGCGAGGCGCCTGAGCAGTTCAGCCTGGGGGCCGCCGCCCTGGTACCCGCGGGCCCAGAGCCAAGCATGGTCAGAGAGCAGCTGGGCGATGCGCCCTTCACCGACTCGGTCGACGACCAGCAGGGGATGTTCGCTCGGCCCTGACATCAGCGCGGCGCCGCGCGTCTGGGCGGTTTCGACCATGCGGAACCAACGGCCCCAGTCAGGGTCCGAGCCAGGGGTGCCGGCCCCGCGCAGATCTGAGGTGACGGGATGGCGCCGCCCCACGTCGGTCAACCTCGGCTGAAAGCCCTGTTCGTGAACCCGGCCCGTCGGCTCAGCCGGCAGCACCCGACCCAGGGGCGTGCGGAACAAACTCAGGGGGGTCGCGAAGGCCGGTCCGGCTGCCTCTAGCAACGCGCCGCCGTTTTGAACGTATTCCGCAATGTTCTCGACATACGTCGGTAACAAAACCCCACGGCGCCGATAGCGATCAAAAATGATCAAGTCGAACTCGTCGAGTTTGACCTCAAATAGCTCGCGCGTCGGAAACGCGATCAACGACAATTCCCGCACCGAGGTGCCGTCTTGTTTCTCTGGTGGGCGTAGAATGGTGAAGTGCACGAGATCAACCGACGGGTCGGCTTTGAGAAGGTTGCGCCAAGTGCGCTCACCGGCGTGTGGTTGTCCCGAGACGAGCAGGACGCGAAGCCGGTCCCGGACCCCCGATACGCTGACGGCGGCACGATTGTTTTGCAGCGTCAGTTCTTCGGTTGCCGGATCGACCTCGATCTCAATGATGGTCAGACCGCCGTGATCGAGCGTGAGCGGCAGTTTTGTCGACTCGCCGACTGGGACGCGGTGGAATTGTGGTTCGCCGCCGTCCAGCCGGACCGTTACCCTAGCGGTTGCGTCGGTGGTGCCGGGCTGCCCGGTATCTTCAATTCGGATGGCAATCTCGATGTCGCTGCCGACAATGCCGTAACTCGGTGCCTCCTCGACGACCAGACGCCGGTCGCCGTCGTCGCGGGTTCCCGTGAGAAGCACGTGAAGCGGCGCGCGGAGCCCCGTTTGTTGCAGATTGGCCGGCACGTCGTGCACCTGACCATCGGTAATCAGAATGGCGCCAGCGACTTGATCCGGCGGCACGTCGGAAAGGGCATTGCCCAGCGCGTCGAATAGGCGTGTGCCCGCGTCGCTATTCGCCGCCGCGGCACCGGTCGCAACGACACGGACCTCTAGCCCTTCGTGACGCGCCAGGGCGGCTTGCACGTCTTCCAACGCGCGCGCCGTCTGAGCGCTACGCTCCCCGATTCCCTGGCTCTGACTCTCATCGACGACGACGAAAGCGACATCGGGCAGAGCGTTCCGGTCTTCACGCACCAGCGACGGATTGGCAAGCGTGAGGACGGCGACCGCCAGCGCGATAACACGCCAAACGACCCCCGTCGCGCGCCGCCAAATGCCGAAGGCAATAAGCACAACCGACGCTGTCGCAAGGGCTGCAAGACTCCACCACGGGAAAAAGGGCGCAAAAACAATGTCGGCGATATTGTTCATTGGCCGAGCCGTTCAAGGATTGCCGGGATATGGACCTGATCGGCCTTGTAGTTCCCGGTGAAGGCGTACATCACCAGGTTGACGCCGAACCGGTAGGCCATTTCGCGCTGCTGATTGCCGCCCGGGACCGGCGACGCCAAATAGCGGCCGTCATCGTCAATCGCCCAGGCTGCCGCCCAATCGTTGCTGCCGACAATAATCGACGAGACGCCGTCGTTGGCGCCGCCGATTTCTCTCTCGACCCAGACCGCGCCGCCCGAGTAGCGCCCCGGAAAGTCGCTCATCAAATAGAACGCTTTGGTTAGAACGTGGTCCTCTGGCACAGGCGCCAGCGGCGGCATATCAAGCTTGCGCAGCACTTCACGTAGGCGTCGGACCCCGGGACCGTCGGACGAGGGGCCACGGCTGAATGTCGACGAGTTCAGCTCGACGGCCTGCTGGTCGCGCGTATCGAAGACGATCGTGCCACCGGTCTTCATGAACGAATTGATCTTGGCCAGGGCTTGATCGCTCAGATCCTGCTGCGACGGATCGATGGGCCAATAGAGCAGCGGGAAGAACACCAACTCGTCGGTCTCAATGTCGACACCGATCGGGACGCCGGGCTCGATGGCCGTACGCCGCTGCAGGACATCCGATAAGCCGCGCAGGCCCGACGCGCTCAGGGAATCGATCTGAGGGTTGCCCGTGATGACATAAGCCAGATGCGTTTCGAGGGTCGCCGCAAGGGCCGCCGAGTCGCTCGCTTGTGCAACCGCCTTTTCCGACGCGGCGCCGCTCAGGAGGGCGGCGGCGAGGAGTGCCGATCCCGCGGTCACCCGCCGGAACCGCAACTGCCCACGCAAAACGAAACTCGCGATCATGTCGGTCAAGATCAACAGAGTTGCTGCAAGCAGCAGCCAAGGCAAGAGGGTGAGTTCGATGCTGGTCGCGTAATTGCCGCGAACTGGGTTGCCCGGCAGTTTATCGAGCGCGCCGTAAGGTCCGAGCCCGGCCGATAGGTTCAATGCCCGGCGGGACTCCTGGACACCGTAAAATCCGGGCGGGTGCTGGGGGCCGATTCTGGCTTCGTCGAACACGTCCGGCCCGGCGGGCAACACGCCGGCGGCTGGTTGCCCAAGCCGCCCGAAGCCGTCCGCTGTCGCCAATGGCGGCAGAGCCGCGGCGCCTTGGGTGCCGGCGACACCCTGGCTCAAGCTCACGAGGCGCTGCAGCATCTCGACAAATAGTCCCGACAAAGGCAGATCAGACCATTCCGTGTTGGCGGTGACATGAAACAGCACGAGCCAACCGCTGCCGCGGCGCTCCGCCGTCACCAGGGGGGTCCCATCCTCAAGGCGGGCCCAGGTCTTGGCGGACAGATCGAGGTCCGGTTCGGCCAGCACCTGACGCAGGACACGCAAGTCCGCGGGCGGTTTGAGACCGGCGAACGGACTTTCGTCTGGGAAGACACCCAACCGTGCCGGTGTAGACCACGTCAGCGCGCCGCCCAGGAGACGGGTGCCACTGCGCAATCGAACCGGCAACAAGTCGTCGGCACCTTCCGCGAGTTTGGGGCCGGCGAACCGGACCAGGACGCCGCCACCTTCGAGCCAGTTCTCCAAGGTGGGCCGGTCTGCAGCGACGAGCTGTCCAATGTCGGCCAGCGCGACGACTGCAAAACGACCATCAAGAAGATCGCCGAGCGTGGCGCGCTGCACTTCGCTGAAAGGCTCTAACGCGCGGTCGAGAAAGAACACATCCGACAACAGCGGTTGCTGCGATTCGATGGCCCCGCCCGACACCAAACCGACGGGGCGCCGCCGCCAGCGTTCGTCGAGCAGGACAAGGCTCGCGGCCGACCGTTGGCCTTCAATGTCGAGACGGGCGATTTTGTTGCGCGTCTCGGCGGGTAAATCGAATTCGGCGATGCCGCGAACGTCGCCGGACGCCAAGTCGGCAGGCACCCGGTGGAGCAGCTGCCCTTGGTCGCCCGATGCCCGCACCCAAAACCGTGCGGCTGAGTCACTGGTCGATCCAGTCGCCCGCCGGACCTGCACGTTCAAGACGGCGCCCAGACCGTCTGGCGGATCGAGGATGACGGTCGCTTGTGACGGCTCGTCGGTGATGACGGTCAGGGGACCGATGATGGACATCCGCTCAGCGAGATCCTGGGTCACCGTGTTCTCGGTTTCCCCGATGCCATTGCTCAGCCAGACGACCTCAGCCGGCAGCTGAAACGGCAGGTCGATGAGCGCCTCCAAGGCCGCGCGGTGATCGGCCTTCCACGGTTTCGGCACGATGCCATCCATCAGTTGGTTGGCCTCGTCAGCCGGCATCAGACTTGATATGCGCGGCTTGGAGCCATCGGCATGCGGGGCAGTGGTCAGAATGGCAACTGGCCGGCGCTCGCGCCCCGCCTGGTCGAGAATATCCTGCACCGAGACGATGCGGTCCTCCCAATTTGTCGCCGCGGCCCAATCATCGTCGATCACCACCAGCAGCGGTCCGTCGCCGCGTAGCTGCGAGCCTGGGTTCAGTATCGGCTCTGCCAGCGCAATGATGATGAGGGCTGCGGTGAGCAAGCGTAGGGCCAAGAGCCACCACGGGGTGCGGGATGAGCTTTCTTCGGTTTGCTTGAGGCCCAACAACAAGCGAATTGCCGGAAACTGGACGCGACGCGGTGACGGCGGTGTGACCCGCAGCAACCACCAGATGACCGGTAGGGCGAGCAGCCCCAACAGCATCCAAGGGGCGATGACGCCGAGGCTACCGATGGTCAGCATGCCCGCTCCCGCCTACCAAAGATTACCGCGGCTGAAAGCCGCATAGAGAGGCAACAAAGCCTGCTGCGCCGAATGATCGGTGCGGTGGAAATTCAATGACCATCCGGTCCGCCGCGTCAGATCGGCGAGGCTGTCCCGTAAGGCGTCCAGGCGCGCTTGGTAATCGCCACGGAGCGCTTCGGCTTTCCCGACCGTGAGCGCGCCTTCCTTTTCCATACCTTCAAAGAGGGTTCGGCCGCTGAACGGCAGTTCCTCCTCAGCCGGGTCGAGGACCTGGAGGAGGTGGCCCGTCACACCGTTCGCGGCGAACTGCTTTACCAGCGCCTCGGTTTCCTCGAAGGGCGCGAGAAAATCGCTGATCAGAACCAACTCGGCGTGACGTGGCATGCGTTCTGCCTGCGGCAAACTTGCTGCGGCCTCATCGTCGCGGGACAATGTCACGGCCATCTCTGCCAGCGTGGCGCGCCCCGATCGAGCGAAGCGGTCGATACCGAGAAGCGCAACGTGTTCGCCGCCTTGCATCAGCAACGACGCCGATGCCAAGAGAAGTACGGTGGCGCGGTCAGCCTTGGTGTCGAGCGACTTGTGCGACCGGTACCGCATCGAGGCCGAATTGTCGCGCCACAGCCAGACGCTCTGGGCCGCCTCCCATTCGGTTTCCCGAACATAGGTGCGGTGCGATTTCGCCGATCGTCGCCAGTCGATGCGGCTCGCCGGGTCGCCCGGTCGGTAGCGCCTAAATTGCCAAAAGGTTTCGCCCTGACCGACGCGGCGTCGGCCATGGACACCTTGCGCGACCGTCGATGCGACGCGATCCGCCTCAATGAGCATGGGCGGCAATGTCGACGCGAGAAGTTCCGCGCGCTCGCGCACGATGGGGGCGCGGCCCTGGCCGTTACCGGTTGTCGCTTGATCGGCCATAGTCGGATTAACGATAGGGCTCGCAGAGGCGGTCGATCAGTCCGGGCAATGTCAGGCCCTCGGCCCGGGCGGCGAAATTTAGCGCCATCCGGTGACGCAAGGTTGGTCCGGCCAGTTCGACGACATCGTCCACGCTGGGTGAAAGGCGACCCTCGAGAAGCGCTTTCACCCGTACGGTCAACATCAGCGCCTGACTGGCACGAGGCCCTGGGCCCCACGCGACGGCTTCGCGTACTTCGGGGAGTTCCGAACTTTCCGGCCGACCGGCTCGGACCAAACCGAGGATCGCCTCGACGACGCTCTCGCCCACCGGGATGCGGCGAACGAGACGCTGTGCCGCTAAAAGTTCTTCGGCATTCATAACCGCAGTCGGCACGCCCTCGGCGGCACCGGTGGTCGCCATCAGCATGCGGCGTTCGGCATCGAGGTCCGGGTAGTCTACATCCACCTGCATGAGAAAGCGGTCGAGCTGCGCTTCCGGCAACGGATAAGTGCCTTCTTGCTCGATCGGGTTTTGGGTTGCCAACACGTGGAACGGACGCGGCAGCGCGTGGCGCGTTCCGGCAACCGAAACCTGCTGTTCTTGCATTGCCTGCAGCAACGCCGACTGGGTGCGCGGGCTGGCGCGGTTGATTTCGTCGGCCATCAGCAGCTGGCAAAACACTGGGCCCGGAATAAAGCGAAACGCGCGTTGGCCGGACTCGGATTCTTCAAGAACTTCCGACCCGATGATATCGGCGGGCATCAAGTCTGGCGTGAATTGAACCCGCTTATCTTCCAGTCCCATGACTGTGCCGAGGGTTTCGACCAGTTTGGTCTTGGCCAAGCCCGGAACGCCGATCAAGAGAGCATGGCCGCCGGCCAACAAGGTGATCAGCGTTTGATCCACGACCTCTTGCTGACCGAAGATGAACTCCCCAATCTTGCTGCGTACCTGGGCCATTCTTTCGACCAGGCGTTCCGCTTCTTGAACGATGTCGCCGCTGCCATCGGTGGCGGTCGGAGTGTGCTCAGTTATACTCACGCCAATTCTCCTGAAAGTGGACTGGACAACAATTGATGCGGAACAAGGCGTCTGACGTTGGCGAACTTGAGGCCGCGATGCGGACCGCCCGCCCGCCTGGTAACGGTGGCGCTCCGATCTGTGGCGACATTGACATACGCATAGCCCGCGACGGGACCTGGTTCTACCATGGCTCCCCAATTGGGCGGAAAAGGTTGGTCAAGTTGTTCTCCACTGTCCTGCGCCGCGAAGCCGATGGCCAATTCTACCTCGTAACCCCCGTCGAAAAGGGGAGAATTCAAGTTGACGATGCACCTTTTGTGGCCGTGGAACTGATGCGTTCAGGGCATGGACCTGGGCAGCAGCTTCGTATCCGGACCAACGTCGACGAAGAGATAACAGTAGATGACGAACACCCCATCCAAGTCGTTCACGATCCGGTGACCGGAGAGCCGTCGCCGTATGTCAGGATTCGGGACAATTTGGATGCCCTGATCGCGCGACCGGTCTATTACGAACTTGCCGCCATTGCCGAAGAGGCTCCCGAGAAAGCGGGAGAATACGGCGTCTGGAGCCAAGGGGTGTTTTTCGCGATTGGCAGCCTGGCCCTCGATGTCTGACACGGTCGTTCGTCTCGTCGCAGATTTATGCACAACCGGCCCGGAAGAATCGGTCTCGTTGCTGCGCCAACATCTTGCGCATCCGCCTGCCTATCGCAGCGATTACGATCTCAATCCGGGCATGCGGGAGGACGCTCCACCATCCGAAAGCCTGACCCCTGCAGCGGTTCTCGTGCCGATTGTCGGACATCCAGGATCGCCGACGGTGTTGCTTACAAAACGGACGGATCATTTGCGGGATCATGCCGGGCAGGTCAGCTTTCCTGGCGGGCGCGTTGAGGTCGGCGATGACGGGCCCAGCGATACGGCGCTACGCGAAACCGCTGAAGAAGTTGGCATCGACCGTGCCCATATTGAAATCGTCGGCCGGCTAGCCAATTACGAAACGCGCACGGGGTTCAATGTCACGCCGGTGGTGGGATATGTTCGACCGGGTTTCGAGCTCAAACTCGATCAATTCGAAGTGGCGGCCGCGTTCGAGGTCCCACTGGCGTTCCTGCTAGACCCCCGCAACCACGAACAGCAGAGCCGACAGTGGCAGGGGGCGGAACGCCATTTCTATGCGATCAATTATGCTGAGCATTTTATCTGGGGGGCGACGGCG
>JAQBYN010000062.1 GCA_027622715.1 Pseudomonadota bacterium
TCCGATCGACGACGAGACCTATGCTGAGCTTCGCGATTCCGCGGCAACCGTCGTACCGGAGGCAGAGTTCGCGGGAAAAATGACGAACGAGATTGCGGGCCACCGGGACGGCCCAGGACCTGATCCTGCACAGGCGCTCGAAGTTGCGGTCGATGTGGTTGTCGACGGTTTGGCGACTGTCGGGGGCGATGACTTCGTGATCATTCGGCGTGAAGGTCGGATGTCGGGCGACCTGGGCGGACAACGACTCGCGATTCGGTTTGCGGGCTTCACGCGGATTCATCGTGCGAGCGGTTTGATCGCCGAACAAGTACTCGAAACCGAGCTGCGATCAGAAGGCGGCAGCCCAGTTCACGACACCGCGACACTGTCGTGCGCCATCACGCCAATCGGCTAGTCGCGAAAGTTATTTCCGCGCGTAGGTGATGTGCTGTTTGCTACCGACGGCGCGGTGCCCATGCGCATCGCGTAGCCCATCGATATCCAATTCCTGCACGGTCTTTTTGGCGAACCCAGCGTCAACGGCAAGCTGGCCATGGTCGAGGTCCATAAGTTTTGCGATGAACGGTTCGGCGTTGTAGTGCGTGCTCCAATCCATCGAGGATTGATCGACGATGTCGCCCATGAATCTGCCAGGCGCAATATCTTGGTGAACCATGATGCCGCCGGGCGCCAATACGCGGTGCGCTTCGTTGAAGATGGCCGGCATTGCTTTGGACGATGTCTCGTGGAACATCAGGTGCGAGACCACGAGGTCGAAGTGGCCGTCGGGAAAATTTGTCACTTCGGCATTTTGTTGGCTGAAATGAATTTTCTTATCCAACGATTCGGCCCGCGCGTGGGCGTAACGCAAGACCGGCGCGGCGACATCGATGGCGTGGATTTCCGCACCCGGATAGGCATCGACATAGGGCAGGGTGGAGTGCCCGACGGTGCAGCCCATGTCGAGAATGCGTTTGGGCGCGAACTTCGGATGCTGCTGCTTTAGCCAGGCGATGATCGAGCGCCCTGCCGAGTCGTTGAGACCGCCGCCGGCATGGACGAAGAACATCCAGATCACATCGTCATAAAGTGCACCGGCGAACACGTCGTCGTCGACCAAGTCGGTGTGATAGCCGCCGGGCTGGATGTGGATGTCCACCCCGGTGTGGTAGCGCGGGATTTCCAAGTTTGGATCGAGCATCAGGGATCCAAGCTTGCGATTGCTGTTGCGGTAATTCTTGGCTTTGGCGATCAGATCGTCGAGATGCTTCTCGATCTTTTCACCGTAGGTGTCCCACATGATTTCTTGATTGATGCGGCGCAAAGAGCTGCCCATTTGCCAATACGAATCGCCTTGCATGATCTTCGCAATCTCGTTGCGCTTGACCGGATCGCGGCCGTGGTCTTTGCGGAATTGGGCGGCGTATTTTGTATCCCACGCTTTGCGCGTGCCGGGCCACAGATCGGCCAACAAGTGGTAGCGCAGCGAATAGGTGTATTCCTGGCGCGCGGCCTCATCGGCCGTCGGCGGCACAATCATGTCGTGCAAGGTTTGGTGGGTGCGGGAGTCCGTCATGTGGCAATCCTCCTCATGGGCGCGGCCATGAAGGGCCGAACGCCCGATGAGACAATTGTAGCATAGCCGGAGTGCACTAGGACGAAATTACGCCAGGCGATTGTGCGTCCCATTCTCCAGAAAGCAGTGCCTTTTTACCGGGTTGGTCCCGAGTGCGATGTCGTCCGCCCACAGTTCTCAGTCGATCAAATGAACAGGGTGAGCAACACCCTGGTCAGACAACGGCATAAGGCGCGCGCGGGGAGTCCCACCTCCCGTACGCAGTTGCCCGTATTTTGCCGGTTGCCGCCACCGTGTACACAAAGTTCAAATTATTCCAGATCGAGGTCAGGCCCAACATGAAAACCACCGGAAAAATTCTGACGGCGATGCTATCGACGGCGCTTTTCAGCGGCACGGCCATCGCCCAGGACTCGGCTAACAACGTCAGCGGCAACGTCACCTTGGCTTCCGATTATGTCTACCGCGGCATTTCGCAGACCGAAGAAGGGCCAGCCATCCAAGGCGGCTTCGACTACGCACACGCGAGCGGCATCTACGTGGGCGTCTGGGGTTCCAACCTGAACTTCCAAGACAGCAACGAGGCCACCATCGAGATCGATGTGTACGGCGGCATCAGCCGCGACCTGGCAATGTTCAGCTCCGATGCGCGCACGGTGAGCTGGGACATCGGGGCCCTCCACTACGACTATCCGGCCGCTGCTGAAACGCTCAACTATGACTTCAACGAGGTTTATGGCGGACTGAGCCTGGCGCAAGGACCCTTCGAAGCGGGCATCAAAATTAGCCACTCGCCGAACTTTTTCGCGGACAGCCAAAAGAGCACCTATTACGCTCTCACGACGTCGTGGGCGACCAAGCTGCCCTGGGCGCCCACGTTCTCCGGCGGCATCGGACGCCAAAAAGTGGAGAACAACACGCGGTTTGGTTCCCCCGACTACACGGATTGGAACTTGGGCCTGTCGGTGAGCGTGGCAGGTGTCGATTTGAGCCTGACCTACTTCGATACCGACCTGAAAAAAGCGCAATGCGCCAGCACCGAGAACTGCGAACCACGCGGCGTATTCGCCATATCCAAGTCGTTCTAACGCCGCGCGGCGGCACGTCTGCGGCATAGGCAATCCTCCGCCACAACACGCGTCCTTTTCCCCCTGGTTCCATACGGGCCCCAGGGCCCGATTGCTCCCGCGCAATTTGGGGAGGCATTGCGCCCATACCTCGGCGCCAATGGCGGCTGTTGGGCCCGCTGCAGCGCGAACATTGTTCCGCCGAAACAAAGCCAACACCCGCAGGTTTCCTTGGGTTGATGCGCCCCACGAGCCGCGCCGTCTTCGTCTCCAGCCCCGGGCGCCCCGGCGTAAGGTGGCGTCACGCTTGGTTTGATCATTTTGCCGAAACAAAGCCAACGCCCGCAGTTTTCCTAAAATGCGACACCCTGCACGCCTGCCGCATTGATGCGCGGTGGGACGGCCAGACCGAGTTTGTGCCGCGAGGCAGATCACTGGCCGAAGTTGGTGACGGCGGTCCGGGTGTGCCAATCACGGTTGCTGTCCCGGCGATCACGATTGGTGTCCCCGTCCTTCGGGACGCGCCCCGCTGGGGCGCTCCTCAGGATGAGTTGGTGTGTGTGGGCGGAATTTTGGGGGCGCACGAGGCGGGTCGCAGGGAGCGACCCTTCGGATCGGGCTCAGCCCTTCGTCACAGGAGTGCGCCGCCTTGCGGCGGCGCGATCTTGGCTCAGGATGCGGTATGCGCCAGAACCGGTGAACGGCCTAGTGGTACTGGCGGATGAGGCCGACCAGGCGGCCTTGGACCTTGACGCGGTCGGGGCCGAAGATGCGGGTTTCATAGGCCGGGTTGGCGGCCTCCAATGCGACCGACGAGCCGCGACGACGGAGACGCTTTAACGTGGCTTCCTCTTCATCGACCAGGGCGACCACGATCTCACCGTCGCTGGCGGTTTCGCATTCCTCGATCACCACGACGTCACCGTCGAGGATACCGGCATCGATCATTGAGTCGCCGTCGATGGACAGGGCGTAGTGCCGACGCTTTGGATCGAGCATGGAGGCGGGCACACCCATGTGGCCTTCGGGGTCACGCAGGGCCTCGATGGGGGCACCAGCGGCGATCTTGCCGTACAGCGGTAGATCCACGGCGTCCGCGGCCTCGGCAATCGCCACCGCATGCGGGCGCGGCGCGCCGAAGCTGCCGCGAATGACATTGGCCGCATCGATCGGGACTTGGGTTGGTCGCGTGTCGGGCACACTGTCGGCAGGCATCCGCACCACCTCGAGCGCGCGGGCCCGGTGGGGCAGGCGGCGCAGGAAGCCACGTTCCTCCAGCGCACTGATCAGGCGATGAATGCCGGACTTCGACTTGAGGTCGAGCGCGGCCTTCATTTCCTCGAACGAGGGCGATACCCCGTCATCTTCCAGGCGCTTGTGGATAAATAGTAGGAGTTCGTGCTGTTTCTTGGTCAGCATCCGGGTCCCTCGGGTTTTGGCGCGCCATCTTGGACTGAATGGCGCGCAGAACAAATGAGCAACATCGCTAGATGTTCTACATTGGTTCTTTTCGGGGGTCAAGATGTGGGTGTGAGCGGCTGCCGGTTTGATTCGCTGGGTTGCAATTGTTAGCCTCGCCAAATGAAGGTCTTGGTCTGCGCCTTGGTGGGCTTGATTGGGCTTCTGGCCGCCTGCGGGACTGACCAGAGCGCAGACGGTCCACGACAGAAGTTTGGGCCGGATTCCAGCGAGATTAGGCTAGGGATCAAATCAGGTTTCACTTCAAGTTGTGACGAAGAATATTCGATATCTTTCTATGACTTCCGCGACATTGAACAGACCCAAGTCATAGGGTCTCACATCGAGTACATCGTTGGTGAACGATCACGAGGCGGGAGTACGCTAACCGTCACGCTGACACCGACGAAGGCGGCCGCGTTGCCGACCAATCTTCATGAATTCTCCCGCGGGCGACCGGACCTCATCGGTGTCCCGTTTCATTTCGATATCGGGCTCGATGCTGCCGGCCGATGGGATGGCCGCTTCGCACCGCGTATGCCTTCCGCAGCAACGGACATTCCCTATCTAGAAATAATCGGGTCTATCTTCCGCCTCGTGCCGGAGTTTGCATACCGCGTTGTCACTCCGGGGGTGTCACCGTTTGGCGCCGATAGTCACCCCGCCCTCAAGGTGCGCTATGGCCTCGTGCTCCCGGAAACGACAGCAACTGATCGGTCGAGAGTCGTCGCCATCACCGATGAAGGCGAGTCGGGTCGAATCGTCGCCGATCAGTGGGTCCTGCTCGAACTCAAAGGGGGAAACATCCCGCGCGAGCGCGCGCCATTCGTGATGGAAGTGCGGGGCCGCGAAGTAATTGATATCGCGAGCGGCCTAATGAGCGAATCAGAAACGACCGCGAGCGTTTCCATTGACCGGAGGAACGGGCCGACGGTTACCAGTTCACGGCGATGCACGATTACGCGCGTCGGCTAAAGCCCCTGATCGGGCGCCTCGATGCGGATGATCGGGACGGACTTGCCTTCCTTGGCGCGCGGGGCGCCGGGGGGGCGAATCACGAGGGCTTGGGCGGCGGCGAGGCGGGACAGCATGGACGAGTCTTGTTTGTCGAACGGCGTCGCGATCAACGCGCCGTCTTCGTCGCGGGTGAGGGTGGCGCGTAGGTAGTCCTGGCGCTCGTCGTTCTCCGGTAAATCGCGGCCGAGGCGAGCGGTGTCGGTCTCGAGGTAATCGCCGCTGCGGCCCAGCAGCGTGTGGATCGCGGCCGCCACGAATACCAAGCCGCAGACCAGTGAAGAGACCGGGTTGCCGGGAAGACCCAACATTGGGGTGTCGCCGATGGCGCCGAACATCAGCGGTTTGCCCGGGCGCATGGCGATGCGCCAGAAATCCACGTTGAGGCCCCGTTCGCCCAGCACGCTTTGGACGAGGTCGTGGTCGCCGACCGACGCGCCGCCCAGGGTGATGAGCATGTCGGCGCCACGCGCGCCCTCGGCCATGGCGGCCAAGGAGGCGCGGTTGTCGCGGGCGATACCAAGATCGATGGGCGCGCCGCCGCGCGCCTTGATCAGCGCGGCCAGGGCCAGCGCGTTGGACGAGACGATTTGGTTGGGACCCAATGCATCGCCGGGACGGACGATCTCGTCGCCGGTAGCCAGCAGCGCGATGCGCGGTTTGCGTCTCACCATCAGCCACGGCACGTTCATCGCGGCAGCCAACCCGATATCGCGGGCGGTGAGCAGGCGGCCCTTCTTGAGACGCACGTCGCCGGCGCTGAAGTCGAGACCGGCGGGACGGATGTAGCGGCCCTCGGGCGCGCCGTCGTTAACCGTGACGGTGTCGCCGTCGCGCACGGTGTCTTCTTGGATGACAATGGTGTCGGTGCCGAGCGGGACCGGCGCGCCGGTAAAAATGCGCACGGCTTCGCCCTGGCCGACGACGCCGTCAAACGACGCGCCGGCGGGAACCTCGCCGATGACGGTGAGATCGGTGGGCAGGTCGGCGACATCGGCGGCGCGCACGGCGTAGCCGTCCATTGCCGAGACCGCGGCGGGCGGCTGGGTGAGGCGGGCGGCGACGTCCTCGGCCAGCACCCGGCCATAGGCGTCCGCGAGGCTGACGCTCTCGGGCGCCATTGGGTGCAAGGCGCCGGTGATGCGGGCTAGCGCGTCGGCGACCGGCATGAGCTGGGTTTTAGTCATGCTCGTTGGCGCAGGAGGTATGAATTCCTCTCCCTCGAAGAGGGGGAGGATAAAGGAGGGGGTTTGCAGCAAGTCCGACGCGCCCTCGCGACCGACCCCCACCCCGGCCTTGGGCCGGCCCTCCCCCTGCACGCAGGGGGAGGGATGCGGTTGGTGTTGCGCGGCGCCGTACAGCGCCGGACGAGTGTTGGGGGCGGCGCCCTTCGAGGCGCGATCCTGCGGATCGCTCATCAGGATGACGATGATGGGGTGTGCAAATCAGGTTGAAACTCATTACGCTTTGTACTCGCCTGATTTGCCGCCGGCTTTGTGCAGCAGCTTTACGTCGGAGATGACCATGGCGCGGTCGACCGCTTTGCACATGTCGTAGACGGTGAGTGCGGCGACGCTGGCGGCGGTGAGGGCTTCCATTTCGACGCCGGTGCGGCCGTGCAACGTGCATGTCGCGGTGATGTCGACGGCGTTGCGGGCGGGATCGCAGGTCAGATCGACCGCGACCGAGGTCAGCGCCAGGGGATGACACAGCGGGATCAGGTCGGGGGTTTTTTTGGCCGCCATGATGCCGGCGAGGCGGGCGGTGCCGAGCACGTCGCCCTTCTTGGCTTTGCCGTCCATGATTAGCGCCAAGGTGGCGGGTTGCATGGTGACAGTGGCACCGGCGGTGGCGGTGCGTTCGGTTTCGTCTTTGGCCGACACGTCGACCATCCGCGCGTTACCCGCAGCATCGAAGTGGGTGAGTTTGGCGTTCATTGCGCGCGCCGCCTCTGGTTGTTGGTTGGTATTTCCAGAACCATGTCTACGCCCTGACCTGGGCAACCGCGCGGGCGAGCAGCGCGCGGGTCGCGGCCGTCACGTCGTCTTGGCGCATGAGGGATTCACCGACCAGGAAGCACCGCGCGCCGCATTCGGCCATGCGGGCGAGGTCACCTGGGGTATTGAGGCCGCTTTCGGCGACGAGGGTTGTGCCGGTCGGAACTTGTGCGGCGAGGGATTCGGTGGTGGCGAGATCGACCTTGAGCGTGGTGAGGTCGCGGTTGTTGATTCCGAGAAGCCGCGATTTGAGTTTGAGGGCGCGCTCCAGTTCGCCGGCGTTGTGGACCTCGACCAGCACATCCATGCCGAGATCAATGGCGGCCGCTTCGAGGTCGGCGGCCATCTTGTCGTCGACGGCGGCCATGATGATCAAGATGCAATCGGCGCCCAACGCGCGGGCCTCGACGACCTGATAGGGCTCGAGCATGAAGTCTTTGCGCAACACCGGTACGGCAACAGCGGCGCGGGCCGCCACGAGATACGCGTCGGCACCTTGAAAGTGTGGAATGTCGGTAAGGACCGAGAGGCAGGGCGCGCCGCCTGCCTCGTAGGCGCGGGC
>JAQBYN010000003.1 GCA_027622715.1 Pseudomonadota bacterium
CCCGCCAAATGGTTGAAGCGATCGACGCGATCGGTTTGACGCGCGTCGCGGTGTGCGGATTTGCCACCGGGTCTGCCGTTGCTGCGGAAGTGGCCCGCCAGATCGGCGATCGGGCCACGCATCTGATCCTCTCGGGAACGCCGGTGCTGAGCGACGCCAGGATGAAGATGTTTGCTGATCGCCTCGGCGAGCCGCATCTAAGCGACGTCGGCGATCATCTCCAGCAGGTCTGGGACAGCCGGGTAGAAAATTTTGGCCGCGGCGGCGATCTCGAACAGGTTCAGATGGCCGTTTCGGAAACGCTGCGGGTCTACGATCGTTATCACTGGGGATTGTTGGCGGTTTCGCGTTATGACCTTCGCGCTGCCCTGCGCGGGTTGAACCTACCGGCGCTTTTCATTACGGCCGAGCACGACAAACTGGCGGCCGAAAATCGCGAAGCGGCCCATCTCGTGAAGGGTGCACGCGAGATCGTCCTGGCGGGCGCGCAGCCGCAGGTTTGCTGGACCGACCCGAAGCGGTACGCCGAAGAAGTTGTCCGCTTCATCGGCGTACCCTGACCCATGTCAGCCATTAGGGTTTTGATTCCAAAAAGCTGGTCCGTCGCATGCGTGAGGCGTCCTAAAGTGTCGGCCTTGCGCCTCGGTCGCTGAACGACATGCCGGACGCGACGCCGCTGCTGCGCGCGTTCGCGCGGTATCGGCTTAACCGGCTCGCGTCGTTGGATCCGGTGGAGAGCCAGCGAGCTACATTGCGGCGCCTGGTGTGGACGGCGCGGCGCACGCGGTTTGGTCGCGACCACGGGTTTGCCGATATTGCCGACATCGCGGCCTATCAGCGGCGCGTGCCGATCCGCCGGTACGAGGATTTTTGGAACGCGTATTGGCAGGACGATTTTCCGCGCCTCACCGATGTTTCGTGGCCCGGCACGATTCCCTATTTTGCGGTCACGTCGGGGACAACCGCGGGGCGCAGCAAATACATTCCCGTCAGCAAGGCGATGCTGCGCAGCAATAGCAAAGCTAGCGCCGATCTCTACAGCTTCCATTTACGCGCCCGCCCGAAAAGCCGAATTCTAGCCGGTAAAAGTTTCATGCTTGGCGGTAGCACGCGTCTGGTCGATGAGGCGCCGGGCGTTCAAAGTGGCGATCTGAGCGGCATCATGGCGGCGAATGTGCCGCGGTATGCGCGCCCGCGGTTCTTCCCGCCGCCCGAACTGGCGCTACTCGACGATTGGGAAGAGAAAGTCACGCGCCTCGCCAAACAGTCGCTTGTTGAAGACATCAGAATGATCGGCGGCACGCCAAGCTGGCTACTGCTGTTTTTTGAGCGCATGGAATCGGACGCCGCAGGCATGACGGTGGGCGAAGTTTACCCGGATCTCGAAATGCTGGTTCATGGCGGCGTGAGTTTCGCCCCCTACCGAGATCGATTCCGGCGCCTCTTTGCTGGCACTCACGCCGAGTTTCGCGAGGTCTACCCAGCAAGCGAAGGGTTCGTTGCGATGGCCGACGACGTGCCGGAGGCGGGGCTGCGGCTGTCGCTGGACCACGGCATGTTTTTTGAGTTTGTCCCGGTGCGCGAGCTTGGGAATCCGTCGCCGACGCGACATTGGATCGAAAACGTTCAAGTTGGTGTCGACTACGCGGTCGTGGTTTCGACCTGCGCGGGATTATGGTCATACCTAATCGGAGACACCGTCACTTTTGTCGACCGACTCCATGCCCGGATTACCATCACCGGGCGGACCGCTCAGATGCTGTCGGCATTTGGCGAGCATGTCATTGTCTCGGAACTTGATCGGGCGATCACTCAATCTGCCGAGCGGACGCACTGTGCGGTGACGGACTATGCCGTGGGTGCGCTGGTCCCCGAGCAAGGCAGCGCGCAGGGGCGCCACCTTATGGTTGTTGAATTCGAGCCAGCCACGGCGGCGCCCGACTTGAGCCATTTTGCCGCCCTGTTCGACGGCGCGCTCCAGGACGACAATGATGACTACCGGGCCCATCGATCCGGCGATTACGGACTGGGCCCGCCGACTATTATGGTGGGCCGCCCCGGCATGTTTGCCGCGTGGATGAAGCGGCGCGGGAAACTGGGCGGACAGAACAAAGTCCCTCGGATTATCACTGATCCGGCATTGCTCGAGGACCTGAGGGCCTTCGCCGATACCTATGGGAAATAGCGGAATTGTGCCGCCGCGGGCGCGCTTCGCAGGTTTTCTCGCCGGCGCGCATCGCCGGGGGCAGAATCTTGTTGCGTCCAGGGTCAATAGCCTCTATCTCGCATTTCCGCGAAGGCGCTGACTCTACTTGGGGGCGTCTTCACTTTTTTAGAGAGGCGGCTGTATCGCCTTTTCTTTGGGATACACGAAATCGGGGCAACCCGACCCATGGGGGAGGACTTATTGGAAGCTCTCAAATTAGTAGACCGGCCCGTACCGCTCACCCGCGAGATCGGGACCCATGTCATCGGCGATCTGAGCGGGATCGCGCCTCATCTCCTGAGCGACGAACACTTGCTAATGCGGGTGCTCAAGGAAGGACTTGATAGTGAGTCCTTCACGATTCTCGGCCAGCAAAGTTTGAAGTTTCCGGGCGATGAGTCCGGGGTGACGGGATTCTTCATTCTGTCCGAGAGCCACGCCGCATTTCACAGCTATCCTGAGTACGGCTATATCGCGCTGGACGTTTTTTCATGCGGCGATTCGCGTCCCGACCGCGTGGTCGCGCATGTGGCCCGCGCCCTAGGCGCGACCAACGCCGGAACAAAAACGGTTGATCGTCACGCGACGACGTTCAGCGAGGACTGAACTAGGCTGACGCCGCGCTAACGATACCGGGCAAATGGGCGACCGCGTTTGCATAATAGGCGAGGAGCTGTCGGTCGCTAGGGTTTACGCGGTAGTTCCCGCAATCTTCGAAAATGATATGCCGCATCGTCAGCATTCTTAGTCCGACGCCGACAGCATAGTCGCGATCTGTACGCGGCAAGTAGACCTGCGCGCCGTTCGATTCCAGCGACTTCATCAAGACGAATACCTCGGATTTTATTTCCAGGTCGCTCATTGCCCGGTCTCCTGCGGCAAGAAGAACCGTCGAGACGAGTGAGACCGGGGTAACCGGAATCACGGCGCCAACCGCGTTCATCAAGTGACGGCCGAGCGCTTCTATTTGCGCGAATCGTTCGGGTGTGTCGGCGTCCGCAAAGCTAATGCCTGCGTTGGCGAGATAGTCTTTCATGGAAATAGGGGTGCCGAAATTGACGCAGGCATAGCCGAAGCGATGCCACCGCCGCCGCAAGAATAGTCCGAATTGGTGGGCGACAAAGCCGACGGTTTTCCCAAGGGCGTACGTCTTGCTAGCGCGCGGGCCCTCCTCAAGGGCGCGCTGCAGGGTCCTATCCTCAAGCACCCGGTCATAGTTGATGCCCACCGGAATGAAGATCAGGTCGCGCACGCCGGCGGGGTCGAAAGCGGCGATCATGTACGAGAGAAGGCCCAGGCGCGGCTGGCGCAGACGACCGTCGCGGCTTAGCCCGCCCTCAGGGTAGACGGCCTGAACAACGCCACCGTCGGTCGCCATTTGGACATACCGGGCGAGCACTTTTCGGTACAGTGGATTGCCGGATTTTCGCCTGATGAAGTAGGCACCGAGTGTGCGGATCAGCGTCTGAAGCGGCCATATGCGCGCCCATTCGCCAACGGCGTAACTCAACGCTGCGGTGGTGGCCGCCAGATAGCCCACCAAGACGTAGTCCATGTTGCTGCGGTGGTTCATGACAAAAACTACTGAGGCGTTTTCGGGCACCGTGGTCAGGCCCTCGCGGTCGGCGTAGCCGAGCCGGACACGGTAGAGCGACCGCGCGATTTGCCGGGCAAGCCAATAGCCGACCCGGAAATAGGCATAGGCGTTGAACGACGGCACGATTTCACGGGCGTAGCGTGCCACTTCGCTGACCAGCGCTTCGCGCGGCTTGCCGGTGGCGTCGGCCTCGGCCTCGGCGGCCTTCATGATCTCGGGGTCGTAGGTCAACCGGTCGATCAGCACGGCCCGGCGGGTGAGCCTGAACGGCTCAATACGAAGCTGAAGCCGTTCGTTGAGGTCATTGATGACCCGGTTGACCCGTCGCCGAAGGTACCAGCGGACGCTTGGGAACAGCAGGCGGTCGAGGACCGCCCATGCCGCTAACACGCCAACCAGGACGACGATCCAAATCGGCACCGGTATAGAGACGGTCATGGAACCTCCGATAGCAATCGTAGCAGCCTTTTGCCCGGGGTAGGGCATCCGGCGCGGTCGCGCTGGGGTAAGGTAGCTTGGCGGTTGTCGGGCGCCGGTTGTGTCCCAAGTACCGACAGGTTGAGGAGAACGACTTGAATTTTTCCGGGCCGACCCTGCGCGGATCAGGGCGGCGGGTCGCCGTGGTTGGCGCTGGCGTTGCCGGCCTCGGGTGCGCCTGGCTGTTGTCCAAATGTTGCCACGTGACGTTGTACGAGTCGGCATCGCGACTTGGTGGCCATAGCCACACGGTGGATATTGGTGCTGGGGATGCTAGAGCTGGCGGGGCGTCGATTGCGGTCGATACCGGGTTCATTGTCTACAACGACACCAACTACCCAAATCTGGTCGCGCTGTTCGAAACTCTTGCGGTACCTGCTGAGCCAAGCGACATGTCGTTCTCGGTGTCGCTCGACGGCGGGCGGTTCGAATACGCGAGTTCGCTGCCCGGCGGGCCGCTCTGTCAGCCGCTGAATATACTGCGACCTCGCTTTCTCCGCATGCTGGCCGATGTCGTCCGCTTTTATCGTCACGCATTGCGTGAACAGAGGAACGGGACGACATCCGGTGCGTCGCTGCGCGACTTACTTGAACGCGGCGGATTCAGCGAGGCCTATTGGCATTTGCATCTTCTACCCATGGCCTCGGCGATTTGGTCGACACCGATCGAACAGGTTCTTGATTTCGACGCGGCGCGCTTCGTTCAATTCTATGAGGAGCACGGGTTGCTGCGGTTTCGAAATCGGCCGAAGTGGCGCACCGTGACCGGCGGTAGCCGAGAATATGTGCGCCGACTGGCAGCAGGAATTTCGGGTGAGATTAGATTGAACGCGGCCGTCCGCGCCGTGCGACGGGCGCCCCAGGGCGTGACCGTCTTGACCGACCAAGGAGAAGACGCGTTCGACGAAATTGTGTTTGCGACCCACGCCGACCAGACCGCCGCAATTCTGGCGGAAAGCTTGTCGGATGCCGAACGCCGCGCGCTCGGCGCGTTTGGCTATGCGTGTAGCGACGTCATTGTGCATAATGATGCGCGTCAAATGCCCAGGCGGCTTGCGGCTTGGTCCAGTTGGAATTATCAAGCGCGGACCGGCATGGATGTCGCGCGGCCAGTGCCGGTCACTTATTGGATGAATCGGTTGCAGAATATCGATCCGCGATTCCCGATCTTTGCGTCGCTGAATCCGTGGCAGACGCCGCCTGAGGATCGTGTTCTTGGCCGCTACACCTACGAGCATCCCGTGTTTTCCAAGAACACCGTTGCTGCGCAGCGGGCGCTCTCAGCCATTCAGGGACAGCAACGGACGTGGTTTTGCGGTGCCTATTGCGGTTTTGGCTTTCACGAAGATGCGTTCAAGTCGGGCATTCGTGTTGCCCGCTCGCTCGGCGCCGAGCCACCGTGGCGATCGCATGATGCCGCGCCCTTTGATGCAGCGGAAAGTGTCGCGGTATGACCAGCGCGCCGGTGACGGCTCTCTATGTCGGCAAGGTTAGGCATGTGCGGCTTAAGCCGGTCCGCCACAAATTTGTCTACCGCGTGTTTTCCATTTTCGCCGATCTTGACGGGCTGGAAGCGGTCTCCCGGCGGCTTCGCTTTTTCTCACTGAACCGATTCAACGTATTGAGTTTTTTTGAGCGCGACCACGGCGATGGGAAAGGCAATGTGCGAAACTGGGTTCGTGAGAATCTGAGGACAGCGGGTTTCAGGGCCGACGGCCGAATTTTTATCCAATGCTATCCGCGCATGTTCGGCTACGTGTTCAATCCGTTGAGCGTTTTTTATTGTTACACGAGCGACGGGCGGCTTGAGGCGGTCATGCACCAAGTCAGCAATACGTTCGGCGAACGCCACTCGTATCTGCTGCCGGTGCCGCCTGGGTTGAACGGCGCCGCAATCCATCAGTCGTGCGACAAGCAGTTATATGTTTCGCCGTTCAATGCGCTTGATCACCGATACGATTTTACCGTGCGGGAGCCGGACGAGCGGTACGCGATCTCCATCCGCGAGTCCGATGCCGACGGCGATGTGCTCGTTGCGACGTTCACCGGACGGCGCGCGCCGCTCTCGGATCGCGGCATCATTTGGGCCGTTGTCGGGCACCCGCTGATGACCCTGAAGGTGATCGCCGCAATCCACTGGGAGGCGCTCCGTCTTTGGCGAAAGGGGATGGTCGTTCAAAAACGTCCAGACCAGCCGCCGCCGGCGGTTTCATACCAGGGGCCGGTTGAAGTCGAGGCGCCAGCCGACAATTATGGCGGGGACATCCAACGGGCTGGCCTCGGGGTATTCTCAAGGTGAGGTCAGGACCAGCCATTTGCCGATGAATGATATGCGCGAAACCTCAAGTTCCGACGCTGCCGCCGCTTTAGATCTGGGCGGCATTCCTTGGTATTACCACCGCTTTGTGCGGGGGTTTCAGCGAGGTTTTGTCGCGGGCACCTTGCATTACGTTCTGCCACGAGGTCATCGCGGCACGATCCGAGGGGCGCAGCCCGGGCCAGTCGGTACGATCGTGCTCCATCGCTGGCGGGCGGTGCGGCGGCTTCTTCTGCGTGGGAGCCTTGGTTTCGCCGAAGCTTATCTCGACCGCGACTGGGAGAGCCCGGATCTGCCGACGTTCGTCGAATTGGTGACTCGCAATGCCGTCAACCGTCGGGTCGGGACGTTTTGGCACCGCGTCTTCGAGCGGATCAAGCACGGTCGGCGGACCAATTCAAAGGCCGGGAGTCGGCGCAATATTGCCGCCCACTACGATCTTGGAAACGAGTTCTATGCGGCGTGGTTGGATCCGTCGATGACCTATTCGTCGGCTGTGTTTCGCGAGGACGTCGCGGTCTTAGAGGACGCGCAATCGCAGAAATACGGACGGCTTCTTGATCTCATCCAAGCCAAGCCTGGCGATCGCGTGTTGGAAATCGGCTGCGGCTGGGGCGGTTTCGCGGAGTATGCCGCGCGCCTAGGCGTCGGCGTCACCGGTATCACCATTTCGCGCGCACAGCATGAATTTGCCGAGCAACGCATCGCCCAGGCCGGTCTGTCGGACTTGGCCGAGATCAGGTTATGCGATTATCGCGACATTGAAGGTTCGTACGACCATGTCGTGTCGATCGAAATGATCGAGGCTGTTGGGGAAACCTACTGGCCGGTTTACTTTGAGCGGATCGCTGGTTGTTTGCGCAAAGGCGGTCGTGTTGCGATTCAAGCGATCACGACGCGCGACGAACATTTTGCGCACTACCGGCGACGTGCCGACTTTATTCAGACCTACATATTCCCCGGCGGAATGCTGCCATGCCGTAGCGTGTTGCGGGATCAGGCGCAGCGCGTCGGGTTGCAGTGGATCAGCGATGACGGATTTGCCACCCACTATGCCCGGACCTTGGGGGAGTGGCGCAAAAAGTTTGTCTCGTCTTGGCCGCATATCCGTGGAATGGGTTTTGATGAGCGCTTCAGGCGTATCTGGGAGTTTTATCTGGCGAGCTGCGAGGGCAGCTTTCGTGCGCGGGGAATCGATGTGCTGCAAATCGCTTTGGTGAAAGCTTAACTGAGCGCTCTGGTCATTCGCCGAACGATCGGGAAATAGGCGGCATAGGGCAGGCATCGGAGGAGTTTGAGTTGCCACGTAAACCGCTTGGGGAAGGTCACTTCGAACCGGTCGGACAGGAGGCCGCGGTAGAACTGCCGCGCCGCGGCGTCCGCCTCCATCAAGAAGGGCATTGGAAAGTTATTCCTCGCGGTAAGCGGCGTGGCGACAAAGCCTGGATCAATGAGTTGGAGTTTCACGCCAGCCCGGTCGAGATCGAACTTGAGCGACTCACACATGTTGATCAAGGCGGCCTTGGTCGCGCCGTAACCAGTCGAGCTGGGCAGGCCACGATAGCCTGCGACCGATGAGACGACGGCGATGTGGCCCGACCGACGTTCGATGAAATCCGCCATGACCGACTCAAGAACGTGGACGGTTCCCATGAGATTGACGTCAACGAGGCGGCGAAATTTTTCGGCATCGAAATTCTTCGCACCGAGCGGCAGGTGGGTGCCGGCGCAGGACACACACAAATCTATGCGCCCGAGAAGGGCCGCAGCCTCGCCGGCTGCACGCTGTGTTGCGGTTCGATCAGTGACATCGATCGGCACTGCGTGCAGTTTGCCGGGGAGGTCTACGCCATCCCGTAGGACGGCCGCCAAGGATTCGGCGCCGCGGGCGCTGACGACAACGTCGACACCGTGGCGGGCCAGTTCAAGCGCGAGTGCGCGGCCGATGCCGGTGCTGCCGCCGACCACCCACGCCTTGTTAAAGTGTCTTTTTGTCATACATGCCTCTATACGGGACTCGCGAGTGCTCGGATTGAATCGGGTGGCACGGTCCAAGCCAAGAGGATACGGGAACGATGGGTAGATTGCCGGGAATGTTTGCCGGCCGCCAAACTTGGTTGATCGCGGTGGTGGCGCTTTCCGTGTGGGGAAGCGCGCTCTCGGCGCGGGCGATGGAGCCGTATGACGGCAAACTTGCGTTTGACGTTGTTCGTGGCGGCAAGACGATCGGTAGGCACGAAATCACGTTCCGTGAGGTCGGCGACGAAACCCATGTCGACGTCGATATTGCGCTGGCAGTTAAGATTGGCTTTCTGACCGTGTTTCGCTACCAACATCGGAACCGCGAGGTCTGGCGCGGTGGGAAGTTGGTTTCTGTTTCGACAGACACGGATGACAATGGCAAGGCTTTCGAGGTGCGCGCGAATAGCCAAGCGGACGGTCTGTATACCAAGACACTCGCTGACGAGCAGGTCCTGCCCAGTTCCGCAATTCCAACGAGTTACTGGAACCCGGCGATCATCGAGAACCGACAATGGCTCGATACCCAGCGTGGGATCATGCTTGATGTCGATGTGCAGCAAACCGGGCTCGAACCGGTAGCACTGGCCGACGGGCGGTCGGTGGAGGCCGAGCGCTATGAGGTGACTGGCGATCTGAACATTACGGTTTGGTACACGCCACAAGGCGAGTGGGTAAAGCTCGCGTTCCCGGCGCGCGGCGCCGACATCGAATATGTCATGACCCAAGGCTATACCGGCACCCGCCTGACGTTGGCCCAATGACTGACTATGCAGCACGGGCAGCCGCCTATGCGGGCTACTTTGCTCGGGTTTCCCCGGACAACCTGGATGAACTGCGCGCGTTTTGCGCGCCCGATGTGCGGTTTCGCGACCCGTTCAACGACGTTCGCGGACAGGATCAAATCGTGCGCATATTTGCGCAGATGTACGACGATGTCGCCGCGCCGACTTTTGAAGTTGTCGACCATGCCGTCTCAGGATCGCGGGGCTACATCCGTTGGATCTTTCGATTCAAACATAAGAAGACGGGCAAACCGTTTGCGGTTGACGGGATGACCGAGGTTCACTTCGATGAGATGGGCCGGGTTGCCGCCCATCTCGATCACTGGGATGTCGCCTCGCAACTTTACGAGCACGTTCCGGTGCTCGGCAGCATTCTTCGCATGATTCGCCGCCGATTGGCGCTGAAGCCGAGCTAGGCCCGCCTCTCTCGAGCGGTAATCAGGCGGCGAATTTGAGCCTGCTTGGCCGAGGTGATCGGGAAGCGCCACATCAAGGCGATCGACGCCAACTTGAAGACGACCGGCACGATGGCATACAGGATCGCCAGCGTAAGGAGCGCGGCGGGCCCGTTGTCGCCGACGACGCGCTGAAAATCGACCAATTCTAAGATGGGAAAGGCGATGCCTGCGGCGAGCGCCAAGGAGAGCTTGAGCGCGATCGACCAGATGGCAAAAAAGATTCCTGTGCGTTTCTCACGATGTCGCAACTCGTCAAGATCGACGACGTCGGCCTGCATGGCGGGTGGCAACACGAGATCGGCCCCGAGACCGAAGCCGGTGAAGATAGAAATGATCAGCAGCCACCATCCATCGCCCGCCCCAAGAAAGGGAACCCAAATGAAGAAGGCGCAGACCATGAGCATCGCCCCGATCCAGACTCGGTGCTTGCCATACCGTTTTGTGAGAACGAGCCAGAACGGCACGCTCAACAACGCCAGCGCGAAGTAAGCCCCGAGAATCCAACTCACCATCGTGTCGTCTGCTTGCAGCTTGTGCTGAACGAACAGCAAGAACAGGGTGATCGGAAACCCGTTCGCTAGGCTGTTCAGGAAGAACGCGGCCAACAGCCTCTGGAACGGTTTGTTGGTCCGCAACACGGCGATGGCGCGGCCAAAGGTCAGCCGTCGCTCAAGCGACGCTGGTCGGTCTGGCACCACGGTTACGGCAACGGCAACGGCAATCGGTAGTGCAACGATGACGATTATTGCAGTGACGCGCAGCGCTTCGGCGCGGTCGGCCTGCAGCGCGGCCGCGAGTGCGGCGGCGGTGACGCCACCGATTAGGACGAAGATTTCTCGGAAGGACGTTACCCGCGCGCGCTCGTGGTAGTGGCTCGATATCTCGGCGCCCCATGCGTTGTAGGGAATGAGAATCATGGTGCCGCCTAGATACAGCGCAATTGTCCATCCCAGGAGATAATCCCAGCCCACCGGGCCACCGGGAACCAGCAGGAACCAAGCGCTAACCAGCGCGATCGGTGTGCCGGCGACAATCCACGGTCGACGCCGGCCCCACCGCGTACTGATATGGTCGCTGAGTGCGCCGATAAGGGGATCGGTTACGGCATCCCACAGTCGCGATCCAAGTAGAACCGCGCCGACGATGCCGAGGCCCATGCCCAGGTCTTGGGCATAATAGGTTGGCAGCAGGACGAACAGCGGGAACGTCAGAATGGTCGACGGCAAACTCGGCAGGCCATAGGCCGCGAGTGTCGAAACCGGGAGACCGGTTCCCCGGTGGGCCGATCTAGTCACGCATGATTCCGAACATCGCGCCTACTACCCCGGCGGGGCCCGATAGGGTTGCAAAAAAAGACCGATGGTTAGAGCGCTTGAAAGATTTCCAGGAATTGTCCGTCCGGATCGGTGGCCATCATCACCACAGCCGGAATGAAGTTGCCGTCGGCGTCGCCGAGGTTTCGTCCCTCAGTCGGCGGCATCAAGATGGACCCGCCGAAGGACTCGATTGCCGCGGCAACGGCTGGGGCATCGCGGGTTTCCAGAACCAATGCGGCATTGCCATAGCCCAGTCGGGAGGTGCCCGGCGGTTCTTCGAGGGGTGGATCCTTGACTTCAATCAGGCCGATCATGCCGATCAATGGGTCCCAGCCGCGCATCATGACAAAACGCATTGTGCCGGACCGGCCTTCGACGCCGACCGGGAAGGCCGGGACCACAGACAGCGGCATTTCTCGGTCGATATAGATGTTCAGGCCAAAGACGCCGCGATAGAACGCGATGGCGCGGTCCATATCGCGGACGAACAATGTTGCGCGCCTCAGAACGCTTTCGTTTTCACCTTGCGGCATTGCTCCTCCGAAAACTGGCCTGCTATAGGCTACCGGGAAGCCTAGCTCGCCGCTACGGCTGCCAAAGACCGCACGGCGACTGCGGGTAACGGGTTCGTGCGGTCCCCATTTTCACCAGATTCAGAATGACGCAGAGGTTCACGCCGCGCTACGGTGACCCGTCAACGCCAGTGGTATTCTTGCCCGATAACCGTCGCGTGCGACGGAATTGAGCCCCCCGGTTCGTGTTGTCGCCGGCTTTGAGGAAAAGGTCTTGGTCGATGAATAGTAAGACGCCCAGCGGATCGATTGCCAGTCTCGGACTGGCGATCGGTATGTCCCTGATCCTCGGATGGTCGCCGGCTCAGGGCCAAGAACTTCCCGAGCGCGCGCGGGCGCTGGATACGAACGGGAATGGCGTCATCGATCGCGACGAGGCGGTCGGCCCCCTGGCCGCGAATTTTGCCAATATCGACCGCGACAAGAGTGGCGGCATAGACGGTACCGAACTCGCCGCGTTTTTTGGCGGCGGCGGCAATGGTGCCGCCGTGGTTGCCGATGCGGTGATCGAGGAAGATCTCAGTCAGACCACGCCGGTCATCGGCGAACTTGTGGCGCGCCAAACTGGGCCGGTCGCCGCACGGGTCTCTGGGCCCATCGACGCAGTGCGGGTTCGCGTCGGGGACCGGGTGAAAAAAGGCGACATCCTCGTAATGGTTTCGACCGACCGCCTCCAGTCAGAGAGCGATCGCAACTTGGCGATGGTCGAACAGAAACAGGCAATGGTGGTAATTGCCGAGGCCGAGTTGGAAAAGCTCGCCCAGGAGCGTCAACGCATTGAGGACCTTCGGCAGTCGTCAGCGTATTCGCAAAAACGTCTTGATGACGTGCTGCAAGATGTCGCGGTGAAGCGCGGCAGTCTCAGCAATCGCGAAGCGGAGTTGGCACAGGCCGTCGAACAGTTGAACCGGGCGAATATCGATCTTCGTGATGCCGCCGTGCGGGCGCCGTACGACGGTGTCGTGACCGAAAAGAACACTGAGGTTGGCGCCTATGTTGGGGTCGGCTCGCCGGTGGTGACATTAATCAACCAGCAGGCCTTGGAGGTCGAAGTTCAAGTGCCGACCAACCGACTGGGCGGCATGACTCCAGGGGCCGAACTGCGAATTGTGTTAGACGATGGATCCCGGCATACCGCGGTTGTTCGCGCCGTTGTACCGGTGGAGAATCCATTGACCCGGACCCGTGCGGTGCGCCTTGCGCCGTCGTTCGGCGATCTTCTTAAGCAACCCGCACTCAATCAAAGCGTCACCGTCGAAGTCCCGATTGGCGGGACGGGGAGCGTCACCACCGTCCACAAGGATGCGATTGTGCGGGACGAGGGACGACCTTTGGTCTTCGTCGTCAGCGGCAACCGGGTTGAGCAGCGTGAGGTGATCCTGGGCGAAAGTGTGGGTCAGCGCTTCACCGTTATTGGCGGACTCAAAGCCGGCGAGCGGGTGGTTATTCGTGGCAACGAGCAATTAAACGCTGGCGATACGGTGCGCGTGGTGACCGAGACCGGCGGGGCGTCGACAGGTCAGAGAACTAACTAGATGAATATCATTCAGCTATCGATCAAACGGCCGATCGCCGTGCTGGCGGCGGTGATCATGATCGTCATGTTTGGGTGGGTTTCGCTTGACCGAATTCCGATCCAGTTGGCGCCCGATGTGCGCCAACCCGTGATTCGCGTCACGACGAACTGGCCGGGCGCCGCACCGGCGGAAGTCGAGCGCGAAATCATCAACCGGCAAGAAGAGGTCTTGAAAGGGATCGAGGGGCTCCAACGTATGGAGTCCAACGCGCGAAACAACCAGGGCAATGTTGAGCTGGAGTTCACGCCCGATGCCGACCTCAATCGCTCACTGCTGTTGGTCGCCAACCGGTTGGACCGTGTCACCGGCTATCCCGAGGAGGCCGACGAGCCGACCCTGAGTACGTTCGGCACAGAAGACAATTCTATCGCCTGGTTTACGCTGCGCCGCGCGCCGGGGAATACCCGCGACCTGACAAGCTACTCGGCGTTTCTCCAGGACGTCGTGCAAGACGGCGTCGAGCGGGTCGATGGCGTTGCCGGTGTGAACGTTTGGGGCGCGACCGATCAGGAGATGCGGATCGAGATCGATCCCGAACGGCTCGCGCGCTATGCGCTGACCGTCAACGATGTGGTTAGCCGGTTGCGCACGGCCAATGCGTCGATTACCGGCGGCGATGTCGATGAGGGCAAGCGGCGCTACGTCGTGCGGACCGAGGGCGATTTTACGACCGTGGCGCAAGTGCGGTCGATGCTACTGCGCAGCGACTCCAGCGGTAGCGGCGTCGGTCGCGTTTCGTTGGGCGATATCGCTGACGTCTATGTGCAATTCAAACAACGCAACGCGATCGCCAAGACGATGGGCGCGCCCTCAATGACCCTGAGCATTACGGGCCAACAGGGCGCCAATGTCATTGAAACCATGGAGCGGCTTCGCGCCAAGGTTCGCGAGCTTTCGGAAGGGCCGCTCAAAGAGGCTGGACTGATTGCGACGCAAATCTTCGATGAAACCGACTACATAAAATCGGCGATCAATCTGGTGCTCCAGAACGTCGTGATCGGCGGCCTGCTGGCGATCATTGTTCTGCTGGTTTTCTTGCGGTCTTGGCGGCCGACGTTCGTCGTCGCCTTATCAATCCCGGTCTCGGTGATCGGCTCCTTTGTTGCGATGGCGCTGTTGGGCCGCTCACTCAACGTCATTAGCTTGGCCGGCATCGCCTTCGCCGTCGGGATGGTCGTCGACGCGGCCATTGTCGTGCTGGAGAACATCTACCGGTTGCGGCAAAAGGGCCAGCCGGCCTACGAGGCCGCATATAACGGCGCCGCCCAGGTTTGGCCCGCCGTTATGGTATCGGCGTTGACCACGGTCATGGTCTTCATCCCGATCCTCGTCATGGATCTTGAGGCCGGTCAGTTGTTTCGCGATATCGCGGTGGCGATTTCGGTTTCCGTGCTCCTGTCGCTGTTGGTTTCAATCACCTTGATTCCGGCGCTGGCCAATCAGATGTTGGCCGGCGGCGTTGCTGATCTCGACAAGGTCTTTCCGTTACCCGGTATCGATCACTTCGGGCGCGCTTTTACGGCGTTTTGGGTTTGGTTCACCCAGTTGGTCGTGCGCCGAAAAATCGTTGCTGTTGGCGTCATCACCACGATCACCGCCGCGGCGGTGCTCTTCTCGTTCGCTGTCTTGCCGAAGGTTGATTACCTGCCGACCGGCAATCGGAATTTTGTGTTCGGCTTTATCTCGCCGCCTTCTGGTTACAATCTTCGCACCACCGAAAAGATCACTGATTTGATCGAAACTGGGACGCGGGACTATTGGGCCGACAGCACGCAACCTGATGTGCTGGAGGTCAACGGCGTTCCTGTCCTCAAGCACTACTTTTCGATCGCGCTCCAGGGCCGTGCCTTTGTCGGCGGCACCACCGTCGATGAGAGGCGGGCCGGCGAGATCATTCCGCTTTTGCAAAACCCCGCCCGCAACGAGCCGGGCACGCTGGCTTTCATGTTTCAGCCTTCTCTGTTCGGTAGGTCGGTTGGTGGCGGTCGTTCGATCGACATCGACATCTCCGGCGCCGACCTAAAGGTGCTGTTTGATGTCGCGCAGGACGCCTTTGATCGCGTCCAACAGGTCTTGCCGCTGAGCGAAGGCCATAGAACCCGGCCGCGCCCCGGCCTGGACTTCGGCGCGCCCGAGGTGCGGGTTATCCCGGACCGGGTTCGTCTGGCGGATAATGGTCTGACGGCGCGCGACCTGGGTCAGACGATCGATGCTTTTAACGACGGCCTGCGCGTTGCCGAAATCAATTTCGGCGGCAAGAGAATCGATCTGACGTTGGCGGGTAGCGCACCAGTTCGCGAGCAGACCCAAGCCATCGGCGCTCTGCCGGTGGTGACCAGAGACGGCCGAATCGTATCGGTCGAAAGCTTGGCCGACGTCATCGTAACCTCGGGTCCGACCGAGATTCGGCGGGTCGAGCGCGCGCGGACCGTGACGCTGCAGGTTTCGCCCTCCCGAACCATGCCGCTGCAAGAGGCTATCGACATCATCAACGCGCGCGTGCTCGACCCGATGCAGGCCGCCGGTCTGCCGCAGGGCGTGCGGTTCAACCTGTCGGGGTCGGCCGACAAGTTGTCGCAGACCATGGACGAGCTTTCAATCGATCTGGTGTTGGCGCTGGTCATTGTTTTCTTGGTTATGGCGGTGCTGTTTGAGAGTTTTGTCTACCCGCTGATAATCATGTTGGCGGTACCGGTTGCTGCCGCTGGTGGGTTGGGCGGCCTGGCCCTGCTGAACCGGTTCGTCGTGCAGCCGTTGGATATGCTGACAATGTTGGGGTTTGTGATTTTGATCGGGATTGTGGTCAACAACGCGATTCTGCTGGTTCATCAAACCCTCCACAATATTCGAAAAGAGGGCATGACGCCGGACGACGCGATCACCGAGGCGACACGCAACCGAATTCGGCCGATCTTTAGTTCAACGCTGACCAGCGTGTTCGGCATGTTGCCGCTCGTTATGTTCCCCGGTGCCGGGTCCGAACTTTACCGTGGCCTCGGGTCGGTGGTTGTTGGCGGTCTGGCTTTGTCTGCGGTGCTGACCATGGCCATCGTGCCGCCGATGATGTCAATCACGGTTTCTTGGATTGAAGGCCGCGCGCAGCGTCGGGGGCAGGGCGCACCGGCGGAACTTCCCGCCGCGTAGTCAGAACGCACCGGAGGCGACGACATGTCAGAAATGCCCGCAGCCATTGCCGATGCCATTCGCGCCATGGGCAATGTGTTCGATCCCCATGTCATCGCGCAAACTTTCGCGCTTTACAATCCGTTGATCGCCGCCGCACCGCGGGACGGTATCGATGTCGTTCGAGATGTCCGCTATGGGTCTGATCCGCGGCATCTGCTCGACGTTCATGTGCCGCAGAAACGCGCCGCGGAAGCTGTACCGGTTGTCGTCTTCATCCATGGCGGCGGATTTGTGCGCGGCCACAAGAACTCGAACCCCGAAAATCTCGATATGGCGTACGCCAACATCGCCAATTACTTCGCCCGCCACGGCATGATTGGGGTCAACGCCACCTACCGGCTCGCGCCAGACCATCAATGGCCGGCTGGCGGTGAAGATGTCGGGTCGATGGTGGCGTGGCTGCGCGACAATATCGCGACGCACGGCGGCGACCCTGAGCGCATTTTCTTGTTTGGCCAATCTGCCGGTGCGGTTCACGCGGCGACGTATTTGTTTTTTCCGGCGCTGCACCGTGCGCCCGGGGCCGGGGTGGCAGGTGCCGCGTTGTTTTCTGGAGTGTATGACGCCGAGGCGGTGCCGACGGCGGCTGCGGCACCCTACTTCGGGGCCGACACGGCGCTTTATCGCGCGCGCTCGCCGCTCCACGGGGTCGGCAACAGTGCCGTGCCGCTTTTTATTGTGATTGCGGAGTTCGACCCGCCGATGATGGAACTTCAGGGGATTGAACTGCTGCGGGCGGTGGCGCGGCGAGACGGTCATAGCCCGCGCTTCACACGCCTCAGGGGGCACAATCACCTTTCCGAGGCGCTGCACCTCAATACCGGCGAGGAAACGGTTGGCCCGGAACTTCTCGATTTTGTCCGCACGCGGCGTTAGCTGTCGAGCGGCGTGCCTGTCGTGTTGGCGCCGTCAAGATTGGCACCGGTCAGGTCCGCATCGGTGACTTGAGCGCCGCTCAGGTTCGCCTCGCGCAAATCGCATTGGCGAAGGTTGGCGCCGGTGAGATTGGCGCCCGATAAGTCGCCGCGTACAAACCGCGCATCGGAAAGATTGGCGCCCGACAAATCGGCCCCACGGAAATTTGTTTGCTCGGCGACCACGCCGTGCAAATCGCCCCCGGTAATCTTCGCGTCCCGCAGCGTTGCACCGGATAGCGCGCTTTGCCGCAGCGAGGCACTACTCAAATCTGATTTCCGGTGTTCGCCGGTGTTGGTGCCGCGCGCGCTCAATATTTCCGCCGGCTCGAAGCGCGCGTCTTCAAGGCGCGCATGCCGGATCTTTGCCGCCTTAAGCGAGGCACCGGTGAGATCAGCCTTGCGCAAGTCGGCCTCGTCCAGAACCGCGCCATCGAGTTCGGCCAGGACCAGCCAAGCGCCGGACATCTGCGCGCCCTTCAGATTGGCGCCGCGAAGATCGGCGCCGCTGAGGTACGCACCGCCTAGGTCCATGCCGCTCAGGTCGCGACCGGCGAGGTTGCCGCGGGTGCCCATGGCGCCGAACGAATCAATCCACAAAGCGTGTTCGCGCAGCAACTTCTGGATGTCTGGGCGCAACGCCGCGCTAGCGAGATTGATGACGGCGCCAGACAGATCGATGCCGTCAAATTTTGCGCCGAGTAAGAGAGCGCCGCGCAGGTTCGCTTGCGCCGCTTTGGCGCCGGCAAACGATGCCCGGGTCAGGTCGCTGGCGCCGAGATCCGCCTGATTGAGTTGCGCGTCGTCGAAGGAGGCGCCCTGTAGTGACGCACCATAGAGGACGGTGTTACGCGCCGCTTCGTTGTTGGCCGGCGATGGCCGCAGGTCGGCGCCGGCGAAATTGGCCTCGTTCAACTTGGCATTGCTCAGCTTTGCGCCGCGCAAATTGGCGCGTTCGAAATTCGCGCCTTCGGCTTCGGCATATTCGAAGCTCGCAAGCGACAGGGAGGCCAGGCTGAAATTGGTGCCGGTGAGCACGCACCGCGAAAAATCGGTTCCGGTAAGAACCGATTCACGCAAATTTAGTCCCGGCAGGCGCAGCCCCGAAAGGTTCTCGCCCTCGATATGGGCCCGCTTGCCATGAGGCTCACGCCGAGAGAAACGCTCGTGCGCTCTCAGGATTTCAACAAATTCCTGAGCGGTCAGCATCCTGCTGCTCGAACGCCAGTTACATAAGCCATCACTACTAAACCACGTGTTCCGTGCGAACGTTGCGAGGATGGCGCGAGGTGGTGACAAACACCAGCCCTACTAATCGCGGGTTCGTGTAAAATTTGAACTAAGATCAGCGTTAACCATAATCAATGCCGGATTTATTGAGGTGAACGGATGACCGTCGCAAGCGCGCCATCAGGGCAATACATCATCGAAGCGGGCTGGGTTTTGGCTTACAACGCTGGTGCGTCCCATCTTCTTGCCGGCGGCTCCGTCCGGATCGAGGACGACCGTATCGCAGAGATCAGCGCGGGCCGCATGCCAGGCGACTTGCCACGCATTTCAGTGCCGGGTCAGTTGTTGATGCCTGGCTTAATAAGCGGGCATACGCACGTCGCCAGCGGGACGCCGACCCGGGGGATTATTGAGGGCGGCCGCTCTTTCTCGCGGCCGATCAAACTCATGGACCGGCTGTCCGACGAGGAGCTGGACGACCTAACAGCTTTTAATCTGGCGGAAATTCTAAAGGCCGGCTGTACGACGCAAGTGGAGATGAGCCTCAGCCTAAGACAGGCCGAATCCTACGCGCGTGTCGCCGGCGTTTGGGGTGCCCGCGGGTTTCCCGGCGGGATGATTCCGGGCACCTCGCGGCTCGACGCCATTTGGTTTCGCGATGACGATCAGGCGCTGTTCGACTCGGTGCCCGATACGCTCGCTGAGATCGAGGCTAATTTCGAATTCGGCCAAAAGCTGATGGGCGACTTCGATGGGCGTCTCATGCCGATGATGGCGCCCCACGCGACCGACACGCATACCGACGAAACGATGTCGGCGATCATTGCCGCGGCGAATACGCTTGGCACTGGCATCCAGATCCACTTGTCACAACGCGAGACTGAGACCGAGGCGGTTCGCAAGCTGCAAAATGGGCTGTCGCCCACCCAGTGGCTCGACAAGCTGGGCGGGTTTGAGGGGCCATTCTTGGGCGCCCACATGAAGGCGCTGGATTGGTCGACGGACCCGGCGATCTTGAAACGCCACGGCGCGGTGTTCGCCCATTGCCCGTCTGCCGGCGGCGCCGGTGGCGCGACCCAACCCTATCCAGAAGCGTTGGCGGCCGGCATCGCGACCAATATAGCGATCGACACGCATTCAAACGATCTCATTGAAAACATCAAACTTGCGGTACTTGGCGGCAGGGTGCGGGCCAGGCTTCTTGACGGCCCGGCGGTCAAACTGCCGACCATTTGGGATGCCGTCGACGGCGCGACCGTGGTTGCCGCCGACGGTTTGCGCCGACCGGACCTGGGTCGGATTTGTGCGGGCGCCAAAGCCGACTTCATCACGGTGGATCTTTCTGACTGGCTGGTGGGCGCTGGCACGTTGCCACCGGAACCACTCAACAACTTGCTCTACGCCAATGGCGGCATGGTCCGGCACGTTGCCGTCGATGGACGGTTTCTCGTTTATGACCGACAATTGACGACGGCGAATGAGGGTGACGTTTTTGAACGCGGCGCGGTCGTTCACCGAAAACTTTGGAAGCAACTGTCTGACGAGCAATGGTTCACCCCGACACCGCGATGACATTGTCGATTGATGCAACAATCCGGGACCATCTTGCGACACCGGGGAGCGGCTGGTCGATTGGCGCGTTCGGCGCCATCGCCGAGTTTATTCGTGATCCAAACGAACCACTGGCCGACCAAGGCCCGCTGGTGCTGGCGACCAATCGCGGCGCGATCCGGATCGTGGTTCCCCCGGACGTGCGACCCGTCGCCTACGAAATGGTCAGTTCTCGTCCCGACCGCTGGTTGCACGGGGTGGCTTTCTGTCTGGATGAGGCGGCAGCACGGATGAGCGTGCGGCAATGCCTGACCGAGGTCGGGCCAGATGACGACGCCGTTATGGACGCAGATCGCACGGCGATCTTGTTCGATATTGGCACCGGTGCGGGCAATGTTGACGCGCTGTTGCGGACCGACGATTCGGCTTTGATCTCTTTTCTGCGAGAGCATTTGGGACAAAACGTCCTTGCCATGCCCGACGTGATGGCAACGCTGGTCGCGGCGAACCCGCAGCGCGTTTTCGTCTCACGCATGGGCCGGATTGAAGTGCGGCAACGGATCGGGTCGCCCGCGGCTGATCCGCCGACCCCCGAGGGGCCGCACACGCATGTGTTGCCGAAGGTGTTGAGTCGGCGCCGAACCCATTCGGCGAATTTGCCGATCCCGCCGGGCACCGTGCCCTGCCTCAATCTTTATCCAGCCAACCCCACCTTCGACATGCTCGGTCGTCCAAAGAAATTTGACGACGCGGCGTTCGCTCGCTTCCAGTCGTTGCTCCAGGCCTGGGGCGTTCCCGACGCAACCGAGGCCAAGGACGCGTTGGTTGCGGCTATCGAGACCGGGATGGCGCCAGCCGGATTTCAAATGCAGGGCCGTTTTGCGCGTTCCGCGGTGCGGGTTGCGCTGCGGCAGATGGCGCACCGCGACGGCGAGTCGGGCAGGCTCGCGCAGTGGCGCTCGGTGCACGATGCGCCGAAATACGAACCAGAAGACATTCATCCTGATCATTGATCGCCGGGCATCCCGATCATTGATCGCAAGGCCTTGACTCCCCCACCCACCGTCATGTGACAATGGCCGTGACGGTTCCCCGAAAGGGGTGAAAAGGGAACACGGTGAGGCCTATTTGCTGAAACCGTGGCTGCCCCCGCAACTGTAAGCGGCGAGTTTGTGTCCGTACCAGCCACTGGGAAACCGGGAAGGCAGGGCATAGAACGTTGACCCGCAAGCCAGGAGACCTGCCGTCGACGTCATCCATCCGTCGATCGGGGCGCTCGGTGGTGCGGATTTCCGTAGTGGTGACGACGATTGTACGTCGTAGCTGTGGGTCCGCGAGATGGAAGCTTCCGCTCTATCCATATTTGTCGTTCCGGGTCGCCGGACGCCGAAATCATGCCGGTCCTTCGATGCTGCGCGCGTGCGTAACGCTCATCGCTTCGGAGAAACTCATGAAGAAAAAATACCTTCTCACGAGTGCGGCGCTTGCTGTGCTCGGCACACTCGCCGTCCTCGATCAGGCCCATGCCCAGACCCTGCTGCCTGACACGGTTGTCACAGCAACACGGATTCCCGTCCCCGCCGATCAAGTCGGGGGGGCGGTGACCGTCATCGACGCAAAGGAGCTTGCACGCAAGCAGCGGCGCTCGTTGTCCGACGCGTTGCTCGATGTACCTGGTACTCGGGTCGTGCAGCTTGGCGGGCCGGGACATCAATCGTCTTTGTTCGTAAGAGGCGCGAACTCGAACCACGTCCTTGTGTTGCTTGACGGGATTGAAATCAGCGATCCCAGCCAGCCAGCGGGTGCCTACAATTTTGGCAACTTCTTTCTCGGTGACGTGGGCCGGATCGAAGTACTGCGCGGTGCGCAGGCCTCGACCTACGGGTCGGAAGCGATCGCCGGCGTCGTCAATATCGTGTCGGCGCCTGCCGTCGAGAACGGTCGGGCCCTGCAGGCAGAGGGCGGTAGTTTCGGCACGTTCAACCAGGCGGGGCGAGTCACTCGGGTTGGAGAAAAGTGGGCCGTCGCAGCAAGTCTTGCCCACGCGAAGGACGGCGGTGAGTCCCTGACGGCTCGGCGGTTCGTGCCGGCAAACGGAAATGAAGAGGAAGATTCGTACGAGAACGTCACCGGTTCGCTGCGTGTCGATCTCGCTGCCGCCGATAATTTGGATCTCCGGTTCGTTGCCCATGCTTTTCAGACACGTGTTGAACTGGACCCGACCGCGGAGGATCCTAACGCCAGCTCTGAGACGAGGCAATATTACGCCCGCCTGCAGGGCACGAGCTCGTTCTATCAAGGACAATGGCTGCCGACGGTCGGCCTTAACGTCACGCATGTTAAACGCGGGTTCTTCAACTATCCCGATTCACTGGCGAATACGGTGCAGGCGACGCAGGACACCGGGAAACGACTCAAAGCCGACTGGCGCAACGATCTGCTGTTTTTTCAGGACCATCAGATCGGCGTCGGCATCGAATACGAACACGAAAAGCTCGACGATACGCAGTTCGCCAACTTCAGCGGTTTCGTGATCAGCGGCGCTTCCAAGGAAACCGCGGCGACGCGTACCGCTTATGTCCAGGACACCTTTAACTGGAGCGACAAGGCGTTCGTCATCGCCGATATTCGGCATGACGACAACACCCGTTTCGCCGGCAAGACAACCTACCGAATCAGTCCCGTGTTTCTCTTGCCGTCGTTTGGCACCAGGCTACGCGGCGCCTATGGGACCGGTTTCCGCGCCCCGGCGTTATTCGAGCTCTTCGGCAGCACGTCCACGTCGACCAGTGCGAGTTTTCGTGGCAATCGCAACCTTCGACCCGAGGAAAGCACGACTTGGGAAGTTGGCGTTGATCAGACGTTTTTGGCGGACCGAGCTGTCGTCGGGGTAACCTATTTCGACAGCCGCATCAAAAACCTCATCGTCGCCGCCGGGACTCCGACGACGCCGAACAACGTTCAAGAGGCAGACATAAACGGTGTCGAGGCGACGCTTAAGGTCGCCGCAACGCCCACGGTCGACGTGACGGCGGCGTACACCTTCACGGCGTCGGAGATTGCCGCTACCGGGCAGTCTCTCCTCAGACGTCCCAAGCACAAGGTCGACATCGATGTTCGTTGGCAGCCCTCGCCAGCGATGAACCTGTCGGCGTTGTTCGGTTACATCGGGACCACCCGAGACGCGGGGTTCAACGGTGGAACGGTCTATCGCGGTGGCTACGCCGTCACTGGACTGCGCGGCGATTGGCAGTTGCGCGACGACGTCACAGCCTTCGCACGGATCGATAACCTTTTTGACAACTACTACGAAGTTGCTGATGGGTTTCGAGGTCAGGGCCGCAGCGCCCTGGTCGGCGCGCGGTTGGCGTTCTGAGCATGGCGGCGCGACGATTTCTGGCCCTTGCCATCCTCATAGCAGGGGTTGGAGTCGTCGCGCCGAGCCACGTCCGCGCCGATCCCCCGACACGGGTTGTGTCGATCAATCTATGCGCCGATCAGCTCTTGGCATTTTTGGCCGATCCCGGGGTGCTCTTGTCGGTTACGCATCTGTCGACCGATCCCTCGTTGTCGTACGTGGCCGAACAGGTGCGTGACATCCCGATCAACTATGGGCGCAGTGAAGAGGTGCTCACCTTGCGCCCCGATCTTGTCGTCGCCGGTCTCTATGCGGCGCGGCCGGCCGTCGCGATGCTACAGAAGTTCGGAATCGAGGTGATCGACCTGCCGATTCCGGAAACGTTTCACGAGATACGCCGTCAAGTCCGTCTCTTATCCGAGCGACTAGGGGTAGAGCCGCGTGGGCAACTACTGATTGCCGAGATGGACCGGCGCTTGGCCAACGTCGCGGCGAATCATGAGCATATGCCGCGCGCGCTGGTGTTGGGGGCGAGAGGATTTACCAGCGGGCCGGGAACGCTGGTGCACGAAGTTTTGACTGCGGCGGGCCTGCGCAACGTCGCGGCTGAGTTGGGCGTTCAGGGCTACGGTCAGGTTGGGTTGGAGGAGATTGTTCGGGCCGATCCCGAGATTATCGTGGTCAACCAACCATCTATCCAGTCGCCGTCGTTGGCGCGCGACGTGTTGGCCCATCCGGCGCTACGACTCCTTGGCGGGCAGGTTGTGCGTATGAACCCGTCATTGTGGGGCTGCGGAGGGCCGCACACCGTTGAGGCGGTCGAGTTCTTGGCCGCGGTCGCGCGATGAGTTCGATTGCTCTTGAAGCCCGGCCGGCGCGCCGGGGCGCGACGCGCGACGGGTGGCTTATTCTGGCGCTGGTTGGGTTGGTCCTTATCCTTATGATCGCTTCCCTGATCGTCGGCCGGGTGCCGCTCGCGTTCATTGCGACGCTGCGTGAGCTCGTGTCGGGGGACGAGACAACCGCTGCATTGATCCTCGGCGAGATTCGTTTTCCCCGCGCTATCCTTGCGGCGCTTATTGGCGCGACGTTGGGGGCGGCCGGTGCAGCGATGCAGGGCCTGCTGAGGAACCCACTTGCCGAGCCCGGCATTCTTGGCGTGTCGGCCTCGGCCGGTCTCGGGGCGGTGATCGCGCTTTATTTTGGTCTCTCGCAAACGTTTAGTTTTGCGCTTCCTGCGGCGGGGATGACGGGAGCGCTGCTCGCGGTGCTGCTGACCTACGTTCTGTCGGGACGCGACGCGAGTATTTTCACGCTGATCTTGGCCGGCGTTGCGGTCAACGCCTTCGCTGGCGCGTTAACCTCGCTGGCGCTCAATCTTGCACCCAGCCCCTATGCCGCACTGGAAATTGTGTTTTGGATGCTTGGGTCTTTGGCGGACCGGTCGTTCGACCACATCCGGATCGCTCTACCGCTCATGGCGGTCGGGGGCATTCTCCTGGCCGGGACCGGCCGGGCGTTGAACGCGCTGTCTCTCGGGGAAGATGTCGCGCGTTCGCTTGGCGTGAACCTCCGCATTGTCCGAGCGCGACTCATTCTGGGGACGGCGTTTTCCGTGGGCGCTGCGGTGTCGGTGTCGGGAACGATCGGTTTTGTCGGCCTGGTCGTGCCGCATCTGTTGCGGCCTTTGGTCGGCCATGAGCCTGGCCGTCTGATGCTACCGAGCGCGCTGGGCGGCGCAGCGCTCGTCCTCGCGGCAGATATTGCGACCCGCGTCGTACCGGTGGAACCCGATCTTCAGTTGGGCGTGGTGACGGCGATCGTCGGCGCGCCGTTTTTTCTTTACCTCATCTTGCATATCCGGCGGTCTATGCGATGAGCGCGATCATGGCGGAAAAGGTTTCGGTCGATTTGGGTGCGCGGGCGGTCCTGCGCTGCGCCTCGCTCACTGCTGCGACAGGTAACTTTGTTGGGCTCATCGGTCCGAATGGATCGGGTAAGACCACCTTGCTGAGAACCATGGCGGGCTTGCAGCGGCGTGTGGCCGGTACTGTGCGGATTGACGGGCAGCTGATTAATGACATGGCACGCGCCGAATTGGCGCGGCGGCTCTCTTTCTTGCCGCAAGGGTCGGAAGTTCATTGGCCGCTCAGGGTTGAACGTCTTGTTGCGCTGGGACGCATACCGCATTTGGATGGTTGGCGGCGTCTGAGCGGCCCAGATCATGAGGCCGTCGCCGAGGCGCTGCGCGCGGTCGGGGCGGCGCACTTGGTTGAACGAACTGTTTCAGCGCTTTCAACCGGTGAACGCGCGCGGGTGCTGCTGGCGCGGGCGTTGGCGAGCGAGCCCGCGATTTTACTGGCCGATGAACCGGTCGCCTCGCTCGATCTTAGTCACCAGCTGCTTGTTCTTGATCTCATACGAGATCTCTGTGTTCAGGGCATGACGGCTGTGGTGGTTTTTCATGATCTGACGATGGCGGCACGGTACTGCGATCGCCTCACGCTTCTCGTTCAAGGGCGTACATTCGCCGAAGGCACGCCGGACGAAGTTCTGGTGCCAGCTAATTTGCGCGATGCGTATGACGTTGAGGGCGCGCTGAGAAGCGACCTTGGTGTGCCCCATGTTGTGTCGCTGCGACGGATCGACCGAGCGCCCGCTGGACCGCTACAATGAGACCGTTCGGATTCGCCATCGGCGTATCAGCCGCGGTGCATCTTACTGCGGCGGGCGCTTTTCTGGTTGGTCTGCCGGTTCCTGCGCCTGACGCTTATCCCGAAGTAATCGTCACCGACGTTGTATTCGAGACACCGCGCGACGAGATGAGCGAGGCCTCGCCGGCAGCGACTGCTGTGAGCTCGACGGCCTCGAATGCCGCAGAGGTCGGTGAGAGGGAGACCGCACCGGAAATGGCGGCCCTCGGCGCCGTTCAACACGAGGCGGTGGAGACGCCGTCGCCGCTTGCGCCGGCGGCGGGTGTTCAGCCCGATGAGACTGCCTTGAAGGCGCCGTTTGCTGAATCAATTCCGGAACCGGCTTTTGACAGCGTCGTGCCGGGCCCTAGGGAGCCCGACGCGGGGTCCTCGGCGGTGCTCGATCAGGTCGCCTTGCTGCCGGTCGATGCGGCGTCGGCTGCAGAACCCAGCAGCGAGGAAGAGCCTGAATGGACCGGTATCGTGCCGCGCGTTAAGCCGTTGCCGCCATTGCCCCGCCAGGAAACTGCGGTGGTCGCCGAGACGAATCTGCCGGATGCTAGCGTTGCGGGCCCATTCGGTCCCGTCGATACACTGCAAATCGACGAGATGGTATCGCGGGTCGACGATCAGCCCGTTCATCCGCAAGCCGAAACGCGAAACGCCGAGCGGGTGGATGAGATCGCAATGGTCGCGCCCAACGATGACGCCAGCATCCCGCCGGGCCAAACTACCGCACCGCCGCGACATGCCGACCCGTCGTTCGGCAACGGGCCGCCGAAATATCCGTATGCGGCGCGACGGCGCGGCATGCAAGGCCGGGTCCTAATCGAGGTGCGTGTTGATCGCGAAGGCGAGGTTCGCGAGGCACTTCTTGCATCATCAAGCGGCTATCGGATACTCGATCGTGCGGCGCTCGAGGCCGTCAGGCATTGGACCTTCGCCCCAGCCCGACGCGGCGACCGACCCGTCGAGTCGACCATCACCGTGCCGATCGTTTTCAAGCTCGAGCAGGACGCTGTAGTCGCCCAGGATCAGCCGCGCGATATCGCGGACGGTGACGGCGGCGGCCCGCGCCGCTAGTCTCGACCTATGTTGGGAACGGTGTTGGTGGAGGGATCTTGAAAGCAGGATTGGGAGAGGCTGTTGCGCGGACGGAGGACGAGCGATTCTTGTCCGGGCGAGGCCGCTTTACCGACGATCACGCGCTGCCTGGCGAAGCGCGGGCGGTGGTCCTGAGGTCGCCCCACGCCGCCGCGAAAATTCGCCGCATCGACACGACGGCGGCGCTTGCCCTGCCCGGCGTGCTGGTGGTTTTGACCGGCAGCGACATCGTTGCAGCCGGCATCGGCACCGCGCCCTCGATGGTCGCCTACGAACGACCCGACGGCGGCGCGATGTTCAGAGCGCCGCGGTATCCGCTCGTGATCGACGGGCAGGTGCGGCACGTCGGCGATGCGGTTGCCTTCATTGTCGCGGAGACGCTCGAGGGCGCCCATGCGGCGGCAGAGGCCATCGTGATCGACTATGACCCGCAAAGCGCCGTTACCGACCCGCTTGTCGCGCTCCAGCCGGGCGCGGTGGCGGTCTGGGAAGGCTGCCGGGACAACACGTCATTTCGGTTTGAGGCAGGAGACAAGTCGGCCGTGGACGCGGCGTTTGCCCGCGCGGATCATGTGACAAGCTTGGATTTCGTTATCAACCGCGTGTCGGCGGCCCCAATGGAGCCGCGCGCCGCCGTCGCCGACTACGACCAGACGAGCGACCGCCTTGTGCTCTATTGCGGGGTTCAGAATCCCCACGCGATGCGGCGCATCTTGGCGGCCCAATTTTTGAATATTCCAGAAACTCAGTTGCGCGTTGTCAGCCCCGATATGGGCGGCGCGTTCGGCATGCGATCCTCGCCTTATCCCGAGCTCGCGCTGGTTTTGCACGCGGCGCGCCTGTTGCGGCGGCCGGTTCGGTGGACCATTGAGCGCTCGGAAGCGTTCGTCGCCGATGATCAGGCGCGGGACAATCGGACCCACGGCGAACTTGCGCTCACCAAAGACGGCACTTTTCTGGCGTTGCGGGTACGAACCGTGGCGGCCCTTGGTGCCTACGTCGCGATGGGTGGGGCGGGTCCCGCGACCATGAACATCGGCGGCCTTGCCGGTGTGTACCGAACACCGGCGATCCACGTCGAGGTGTTGGGCGTGCTGACCAACACGCCGTCGACGTCGGCCTATCGAGGGGCGGGGCGCCCGGAGGCCTCGTACACGATTGAGCGGTTGATTGACGCGGCAGCGCGGGAGATGGGAATCGATCGCATTGCGTTGCGGCGGCGCAATACGATCTCGCCCGCCGAAATGCCGTTCAAAACCGGCTTGGTATTTACCTACGATTGTGGCGCGTTCGAACAGAATATGGATTTGGCGCTGGAAGCGATCGACCATCCGGGTCTTGGAGAGCGTGCAGCGGCGTCGCGCAAGAACGGAAAGTTGCGCGGGTTTGGGATGGCCAACGTGATTGAACGCTCCGCCGCGCTTGGTGAGGAGACCGCTGAAATTCGTTTCGATCCGTCGGGTGGGATCACACTTCTCATGGGCACCCATTCGCATGGTCAGGGACATGAAACCGTGTTCCGGCAACTGTTGTCGGGCAAACTGGGATTGGATTTCGAGAGTGTCCATTACGTTCAGGGCGACACCGACCTTGTTGCCCACGGATTCGGAACATTTGGATCGCGCTCGTCAGGGTTGGGTGGCGCCGCGCTGGAACGGGCGGCTGACAAAATTATTGAAAAGTGCCGGTTGATCGTGGCCCACGCGATGGAAGCAGACCCGTCGGATATCGAGTTTGACGGTGGTGTGTTCTCGGTGGCGGGGACCGATCGGCGAACCACGCTCGGAGAGGCGGCGAAAAAAGCGTATGCGACTGCCAGTCTGCCCCCAGGCATGGAGCCGGGGCTGCACGAAAGGGCCGCGTTTTCGCCGGTTGGCGCGACGTTCCCCAATGGATGCCACGCCTGCGAGGTGGAGATCGATCCCGAAACGGGCGCGCTCCAAATCTTACGGTATGTGGTCGTGGACGACGTCGGCACGGTCATGAATCCGTTGCTGCTCAAGGGGCAAATACATGGCGGCGTCGCCCAGGGCGTCGGCCAGATCAACATGGAAGGTATCGTTTGGGACGGCGAGACCGGGCAACAGCTCTCAGGGTCGTTTATGGATTACTGCATGCCGCGGGCGCTCGATTTCCCATTCTTTAATGTTCACAGCAACCCGGTGCCGACCGCCCTGAACCCGCTTGGTATCAAGGGTGCGGGCGAAGCGGGTACCGTCGGCGCGATGCCTTGCCTGATGAACGCAATTATCGACGCGCTTGGCGCACGGGGCGTTCACGACTTAGATATGCCGGCGACGCCGCATCGGATTTGGCGCGCGTTACAGGGAAGCTAGCTCGCCGCGAACCGGTTGAGATCCAGCGAGCGCCCAAGAATCCGCGATAGCTCTCCTGGAGGGACGGGCGGCGAGATGAAATATCCCTGCGCACAGTCGCAACCGATTCTGGTCAGGTAGTCGTATGCAGCTTGGGTTTCGACACCCTCCGCGCAGACGCTAAGGCCAAGGTTGTGCGCGAGATCGACGATGGAGCGCACGATATGGGCGGCCTCGTCATCTTCCGGCAGCGAATGGACGAAGGAACGATCGATTTTCAGCTCGCTGAAGGGCATCCGGTAAAGCTGGATGAGCGAAGAGTATCCCGTGCCAAAGTCGTCGATCGAAAGCTGAATCCCTTTGAGGCGAAATCGCGTCAAGATGTCCATCGACATCGGGACATCCTGCATGGCGCCGGTCTCGGTCAGCTCCAGCGTTAAGTACGATGGTGGGATGCCCCCCTCAGTCAAGATTGCGTTAATCGTGTCCGGGAGGGTGATATCGGTGAGCAGTTCGGGCGAGAGATTGACGGCGGCCGAGATCAGATGCCCGGCTTCGTGCCAGGTCTTCAAGTCACCGATTAGACGTTGGATCATTTCAAGCGTCAGCGCGAGAATCGATCCAGATTCTTCGGCGATCGAAATGTAGCGGGCGGGGCCAACCAGTCCGATGTGGGGATGGTTCCAACGAGATAAGACTTCGACCCCCATGACAGTCGCCGTCTGCTGCCGGTTGGGAAGCACAATCTTGGGCTGATAGTAGTTGACCAGCTCCCCCCTTTTGATTCCTTCGGCGAGGCGTTGGGCGTCGATAATGGTAGCCGGTGACCCGGCCCCCTTGCCGAGCAAATCTCGCAGGCTGGCGACCGAGAAAGGCTTTCTCAGATAGCCAGCAATCTCAAGTTCGAGGTTGGCGGCAATTCGTTCGGCGGACCGGAGCGTTCGGTCGTCCATCCCGCTCATGAGGATTATCTTCGACCGAGCACCGAGACTAGCGAGGCGGCGCAGCACCTCGACGCCGTCGCAGTCCGGCATCACCAGGTCCAGCATGATCACGTCGGGTGCGGCGACGGTGAAATGTTCCCAGAATTCAGCGCCGTTGCCGCCTGTCCGAACCGAAAACCCCATGGATTCGGCTACTTCCTCAACAATGCTAAGGATGCCCGGTTCGTCGTCTGCAGCAAGAAGGGTTAGTGGTCCGCCCATCCTCTCGAAATACCAGCATTGCCGGTTGGGGGAAACGCGGGGGGGCCCGTAGCGGGCAACGTGAATTACTTATGGGCGGCAGGTTTTCCGCGGGTTTTGGCCTAGGGGTCCTGCCGCTGAATGCCGGCATCAATGGCGGTCTGGACCAGCCCGGCGATCGACGAGGCCTCCATTTTCTTCATCATACGCATCCGTTGCACCTCAACGGTCCGCGGCGAGGTATCGAGGGCTCTGGCAATTTCCTTGTTGGACAATCCGTTCACGACCATTTCCAGGACGGTACGCTCGCGCTCAGTCAGCGAGTCGAGCCGCGCGACGATTGCCGTTTTGGTCCGGTGACGCTCGCGGTTCTCCGAATCGACACGGATGCAGTTTTGTATCGAATCAAGCAAGTCCTGTGCGCGGAAAGGTTTTTCAACGAACTCGTGCGCGCCGGTTCGCATCGCCTCGACCGTCATCGGAATATCTCCGTAACCGGTAAGAACGATCACCGGTGGCGGCACCGGTTGGTCTTGCAGTTCTTTCTGAATGTCGAGGCCGCTGGTGCCCGGCATGCGCACATCCAGAATCACGCATCCCGGAATCGTTGACTTATACGCAGAAAGGAAATCGTCGCCATTCTCAAAAGTCTGCGATTTCAATCCGACCGTCTTCACCAAGTCGACGATGATCTGCCGAACACCTTCGTCATCATCGACCACAAAGACAGTCGCCGCGCCTTCGTCGCTCATCTGTTTTCCTCAAATTGCATTCTGACGGCCACTACGCCTGATCCAAGATTGAACGTACACGTTTTGCCAACGCCGTTTTGCTATATGGCTTCGACAATAGCTCAATACCGGGCCGCAATGCGCCATGTTCCAAGAGCGCGTCTCCCGAGTAACCCGACATAAAGAGCACCTTTGCCCGAGGAAACAGCCTTCGAATCTCTACGGAGACATCCGGCCCTGACATGCCGCGCGGCAAGACCACATCGGTGACCAACATGTCTAGGTCGGTCAGACTCGCCGCAAGCGCCACGGCGGTGGGTCCATCCCCAGCTTGAGTGACATGGTAGCCGAGCGAGGACAAGGCGGCGACGGCGATGTCGCGCACATCGGGGTCGTCTTCGACGACGAGTAACTTTTCGTTGCCTTCCGGCAATGCGTCCGAGGGTATTTCTCTGGGTGGCTGGATCACCGCCGCGGAGGAAGTAGCAGGCAGCAACAGTCTTACGGTTGTTCCGACCCCCTCTTTGCTGTCGATCTCAAATTGGCCCCCTGACTGTCCGGCGAATCCATAAACCATGCTGAGCCCCAGGCCGGTGCCGGCACCGGTCGATTTTGTCGTGTAGAACGGCTCGATCGCTCTGCTCAAAACGTCAGGGGGCATCCCGTTCCCTTCGTCGATGACTTCGATTAAGACCAACGGACTGCCATTGCGATCAACTGGCCGGGCCCTCAGCCAAAGCTTTCCTCCCTCCGGCATTGCGTCGCGCGCATTGACCGCCAGATTGAGAAGGGCGTTTTCAAGTTGGTTACGATCGACCTGCACCGCCGGCGCAGATTCCACCTTCGTGATGATTTCTATTGTTTCACCGAGTGTGCGCTTCATCAATTGGACGAGTTCAGCGAACAGTGGCTCGACAAGAAGGGCCTCAGGACGAAGCGCCTGCTTGCGGGAGAATGCGAGGAGTCGCTGAGTGAAGCTGGTGCCGCGCCGTGCCGCGCCGATCGAAGATGAAAGAAAGCGCTCGGCATCGTCGTCGGCTTGTTTCTTGGTTTGCAACAGCTCCAGATTACCGATGATCACTGTCAACATGTTGTTGAAGTCGTGAGCGATGCCGCCGGTTAGCTGTCCGATGGCATCCATCTTCTGCGCCTGGCGGAGCTGGACTTCCGCTGCGCGCTGCGCGGTCACGTCTGTATTGATGGCACCAACACCCATGAGATCTCCATCACGGTCGCGCACGGCAAAAAGCGATGTCGCAATGCGGCGTGCGTCGCCGTCACCGTCACCGCGTATATAGTTGCGCTCAAATTGGTGTGGCCCGTCGCTGCGAAGGACGGTTTCAAGGGCGGTTCCACGGCTGTCGAGGCCGATCTGGTCGAGGGTCATGCCGACCACCGAGCCGGATTGTTCTGACGCAAAGAACTCCTCGGTCCGCCGGTTGGCGGAACGAATTGTTCCTGCCTCATCAGCAAATAGGATTGCGTTAGGTGAATTGTCGACCAAGGCTGAAAACTGACCAACACTGCGGCTGGCGACCGCGGCGATCTCTTTTTGCTCGGTCAAATCTTCAATCAGTTCAAAGTGGCCGACGAGCACGCCCTCCGGCGACATATGCGGAACATATGTTGCTTTGATGTCTCTCGTTTGACCGTCAGGGTAAGTGAACTGCGTTTCCAGGTGATTCGCCTCGCCCGTGATTGACACGGACTGGATCGCTCGGTGGAGTTTTGTTGCCTCCGGTCCAAGAAGTTCTTCGGCGGCCCTGCCGACAATTTCATCAGGCCGCGCGCCAAACCATCTTGCGCACGTTGCGTTGGCGAAGCGGTATCTCGAATCGGATCCGACATAGGCGATTAGAACGGGTAGTGAATCGGTCACTAGGCGCATCTGGTCGCGGCTTTGTCGGGTCGCTTCCTCTCGCCGGATGGTATCGGTCACGTCCGTCGCGACGGTCATCATCCCGCCTTCGCGGGTTGGAAAGTTGCGAATCTGGATTGTGCTCCCGTGGCGGGTGCCGACAATTTCTGGGTTTCCATCCGCCTGAGTGTGCCGGTGAAGAATTCGTTCCACGGCGGTGTCTACATCAGTCGCTTGGTCGCCCATCAAACCCAATTGCACGGCTTCGCGTACCGCGTCGGGGCGAGCCCGTCCCTGCTCAAAAACGGCCCTGGTTCCCGGAAATATTTCAAAGAACCGTTCGTTGGACAATACGACTTTGCCATCAGCGTCATACAGCATGACGCCTTCGTCCATGCTGAACACAGCATCTTCCAGCCGTCCGTAGGCGTCGCGGGCGGCGCGCTCCATTTCCTTGAGCTTTGTGACGTCCGAGTAAACGAACGCGGTTCTATTGCCCGCGGTGCTGTTGCGGCGGACCTGGATCCAGCGACTATCCGCTAGGTGCACCACAGCTGCCGAGTCCTTGCCCGTCGCCAGCTGGTGGAACGCGGTCCAATCCTTGCCCAGATTCTCGCTGATGGGGGAGGGCTGGATACTGCCTGTCAGAATATCCTGGAGGTCGGTACCGCGGACGAGCTCGGTTTCATCGATTCCGAGAATGCGCCCGTATGATCGGTTCCACATGACGAGGTGATTGTCTTCGTCAAACAGGGCGTACCCGTCAGCAATATCAGATAGATCTAGCCACTCTTGGCGTTCCTCCTTGAACTGCCGCATGAGCGCGTCGCTCTGTGCATGGGCGTCGGTCTCGCGAACCAGCGTGTCGTAGACCGTTCGGGCAGAAAACAGCATGCCCACGCCAAGAACCAATACGAGGATAGAAATGCCGGCGAAAACTATGTCGGATTGCAGTGCAAAGTAGACAACCGCCGGGACCAGACTTAGCGCGATGAAGAGGGCGGCGGCGCCCGGGAGCGCAGCGAGTGTGGTGGCGCCGCCGATCGCCATGGATGCCACCACAACTAAGATCATAATTTGCAATGCGGGCGTCGCAGACGGGAAAAATGCGATCGTCGATCCCCATAACCCACCTGACAGGCCGGCCCAAAGGCGAGCGCGTCTGAGGAATTTTCGGGAAACAGGCCGCGTACGAGGCTTCGAACCGACGCGCAGCCAGCGGTAATAAAGGAAACCGGCGCCCATCAGATGGAGCATCACCCAGGGTAGGCTCAGATATAGCGGTGCCGTTCCGACGAGTAGTAGCCACAGGGTGGTCGCCGTCGCCGCGGTGATCAGCGCGTTCTTTGGTGTCTGCCGGGCAAATGTCTCGACCCGAATCTGACTTACCTGAAGGCCAGTCTGGGTCAGCGAGCGTATGATACCGGGGACATCCATCGGCCCGATATTGAATGCTGGGGTCACGAATTGCCAGTGGTCGTCCTGCCGCCGCGGCGCCCCTATTTAGACGGTCAGCGGGAGCAGGCAGCCGTCGTCGGCGGGAATGATCGGCGAGAAATCGCTGCCCGCATGATACTCGGCGCGCTTGAATGTCGTCTGCGGATTCTCAACAGAATTCACGTTGACGTAAAACAGAGAGCGACGCCGGGGCGAGATGTTGGCGCTCGAACCATGCACGAGATTGCAGTGCATGAACAAAACCGATCCGGCTGGTCCCGTCCCCGCGATGATGCCACCACGCTCCACCATCTGGCGCAAGCGGTTGGCGCTTAGCTTCATCAAGACGTTGCCGGTCGCGTCTTCGACCGGCTCGAAGTCATCGATCAAGCCCTCATTGTGTGAGCCCGGAATGTAGAGCAATGGCCCGTTGGTTGCGTCTACGTCATCTAAGAAGACGGCAATCATCATTGCCCGGGGTTCGGCCAATCCGTCGATATTGTGCCAAGTCGAGTAGTCCTGATGCCAATCGAACCCACCGGTCCCCAAGCCTGCGTTGTAGTTGAGCCGCGACTGGTGAACGTACAGACCGGTGCCGATCAATTGCATGGCTGGCTCGATCAGACGCGGATGGCGGCACAGCTGCGTGAACGCGGGTTCGTATGCGTGAGCGCCGTGCACCATGCGCGCCGATGAGCCGGCGGCCTCGGGCGTGACATTCGCTCGTTCCTGATGCGCGATGCGGTCGCCAGCAGCCCGCAATATCTCGACCTCACCCGCGTCGAAGACACCGTCAACAAAGAGCGCGCCGTCCTGTTCGTAGCGGCGGATTTGGCTTTTATCGAGCATCGGCGTGCAGACTCCATTCCCTGTCGAGTTGGCGCGCCCGGCAGGATTCGAACCTGCGACCCCAGGATTAGGAATCCTGTGCTCTATCCGACTGAGCTACGGGCGCCAGCCTTGGTTCTAGGCGGGAGGCCTTTGGGCGTCAACGTGTTGCGCCTAGAATACGATCAGCGAACGCCACGGCAGCCTATGTGAGGCGCGATTGGTGGCAATGAGTAGAAGGAAGCAGGACGTGCAAATAATTGGTCGCCGCGTATGGAAGTACACCGGTCTGCTGGCGGTTCTTATCCTCACGGCCAGCGGATGTTCGACAAATCCGGCGACGGGGGAATCGGCTTTTACGCTGTTCATGTCGCCCGCCGACGAAGTTCGAGTCGGCGCACAGGAGCATCCCAAGATCCTCGAACGGTTTGGCGGCGTCTACGATGATCCGGACGTTGGTGGGTATGTGGCTGAGGTTGGCGGGCGCCTCGTCGCCAATTCGGAATTGCCGCGCTTGTCATTCACGTTCACGGTTTTGAATTCGCCGGAGGTGAACGCGTTCGCGCTTCCCGGGGGGTACGTCTACATCACGCGCGGGCTGCTTGCTTTGGCGAATAGCGAGGCCGAATTGGCTGCCGTTGTTGGCCATGAGATCGGCCATGTCGTGGCACGCCACACGGCCCAGCGTTACAGCCAAGCAGTCGTTGCCGGTCTTGGGGCTGCCTTGCTTGGCGCCGCCGTCGGCGGCGACGTGGAGCAGTTAGCGCAGTTGGGCAGTGAACTTTACCTCGCCAGTTTTTCGCGCGACCAGGAATACCAAGCCGACCAGCTGGGTGTGCGTTACTTGAGAAACGCCGGCTATTCGCAGGACGCGATGGCAGGCTTCCTAAAAAATCTCATTCGCAACAAGGCGCTCGAGGAGCTACTGCGTGAGGAAAATCAACCTGAGGCAGGCTTCTTCTCGACCCACCCCAACACCCCTGATCGCGTTGCTCGCGCTGGGGCCTTGGCGGCTGGGGCCGCGGGCGTGACCCGGCGAGACGCGCTTTTCGAGACCATCGCCGGTCTGGTGTTTGGCGACGATCCCGCCCAAGGATTGGTGCGCGGCCGTCGATTTTCGCATCCAGACCTTGGCTTGACCTTTGAGGCGCCGCCGGGTTTTCGGCTCGTCAACACTGAGCAAGCGGTTTATGCCCGCAGCAAGAACGCAGGCGTTGTCCGTTTTGATGCGGCTCGTCGGGACGAATCGCACCCCGATCCGCTGATCTATCTGACCCAGATTTGGGCGCCGAACATTCGTCTGCTTGAGGCCGAGCGGATCACCATTAATGGGTTTCCGGCGGCGACCGCGGCGGCCCAGGTCTCGGGGACTCTCGACGACTACCGGGGGACCCTTGATGCACGATTCGTGGTGATCCAGTTTCCCGGCAACAAGCTGTATCGATTGTTGTTCTTGTCCCCGCCCCTTCGCACCGATGCACTGCGCGATGACTTTCAGCGGATGACGTTTTCGATGCGCCTGCTCTCCGCCACCGAGGCGGCGCAGCTCGTGCCGCTTACAGTTGAGATTTTGCAGGTGTCTTCCGGCGCGACGGCCGAGTCACTTGCGGCCGGACTGCCTTTTGATGAGCGGCGGCTCGAGCGATTCCGGGTCCTCAACGGACTCGACTTGGGCGAGCAGCCGGTGTCCGGTCAAAAGGTTAAGGTCATCGCGGAATAGTCGCCGGTTGGTTAGACCTCGAGCCACTCGGTGGCAGCGCCGTCGGGCAGGAAGCAGGCCGCCGCGAGACGGCCGCCGAATCCACAGCCTGCGTCGATCGTCGCGGTCCATTGGTTCATTGAAAGGCCGCCGTGTCGGCGATCGTAGCCGCGGACGATCATCTTGACGTCGCCGTAGGGCGCATCGATGGCGCTGAAATAACCCGACCCCCACCACAGCGTGTCGCCCTGCTGAGACAGGGGGCGGTGGGGATCAATGCCGGCGTGGACAAAAAGGACCCGCCTGTTGTCGGTAAATGCCGCCCGTTTGATGCTATTGAGGAGTTCGTCATGGCCGGTCCGACGTTGGGTACTGGCGCGCAACGCATTCGTCCAGCGTGTGATCGTGATGGCGCCTTCACCAAGTAACGATCTCGCTTCGTCGGTGCGGCCGCCATAGGCGTTCAGCGTCGCTTCGACGCCTTGCTTCATCATCCACTCAAAAACTTCGCGAGGATTGGCGGCAAACTGAATCTGCAGAAGCTTGTTCCACATCTCCTCTTGCGCGCCACGCAAGTAGACGAAATCGCCAGCTTCCATTCCCGGTGCGAACATGGCTCGCCGAAAGGCCAATGCTTCGTCGAGCGTCTCCAAGATGTTCGTGCCGTGCCCAACGAGATTGCCTAGGTAGACGAAGCGGTCGCCGCGCTGTGCGCGTGCCGCGATTTCAGCGTGAAGCTTTTTCAGTCTTGTGGCATCGCCGTGGACCGCACCGATGGCCCACACCCGGCGCACCGCGGTGAGTGTCGCGAAAACGTCGCTGTCGACGTCAATCATGTGCGCGGCGAAAAATGCGTTGAACGAAGATCGATCTTCGGCGCCACGCAGGATGTCCAACTGAGGGGCGTGCGGCCCTCCACCGGGTATGCCTGGTTACGCAGCCCGAAGGACCGTCTGCAGACGCTCTTGCGCCGCATCTTCATCAATTTTTTCGACTGCGGCGACCTCGCGAACCAGACGATCAAGGGCCGCTTCGTATATCTGGCGCTCGCTGTAGGACTGTTCGGGCTGGTTCGCATTGCGATGTAAGTCCCTGACCACCTCGGCGATGGAGATTGGATCGCCGGAGTTGATCTTGGCTTCGTATTCTTGAGCACGCCGGCTCCACATGGTCCGTTTCACCCGGGCCCGTCCCTTTAGCGTGGTCATCGCGTCTTCCATGACCTTAGGCGTGGCAAGCTTACGCATCCCCGAAATTTCCACTTTAGTGACCGGAACCCGAAGGATCATTTTGTCTTTGTCGAACTCGACCACGAACATCTCCAAATGGATTCCGGAGATCTCCTTATCCTCGACGGCAGTGATCCTACCGACCCCGTGGGTCGGATAGACGACATAATCGTTTATGGCGAAGGGTAGTTTGCGCTTTGCCTTTACGGCTTTTTCTGGCGTCACATTGGCTCCGGTTTTGGGCGAGGTCGGTGGGGTGCTCGGCGGCTTTGCCGAAATACTCTGAGCGGGTTTTGGTGGGCTTTTTGGCTCAGCTGTTTTGGCAGGTGGTTTGGCTGCCGGTTTCGGCTTCGCCGCTTTTGCGGTTTTCTTTGGTTTGGACGGTGCTGCGGCCTTCTTCGGCTTCACCGAAGCAATTTTTTTCTTAGATGGCGCGGCCTTCTTCTTGGCGGCCGCAGGTTTTTTCTTTGCCGCTTTTTTCTTGATTGCTGCCATTTCTGTACTCGGCCCTATTCAGTGCGCCGCGAACCTGTCCCGCCGTCAAAGGGGGCCGCAGACCTAAACGGCCGCTGGCCCAGCGCCTACGGTCGCTGGCAATTGCACTTTGCTTAGCCGGGGATGTTCACGAATCCGGTCTTAGACGCCAGCATTTACCATAGTTGTAGGGATTGCGCCACGTCGGCCCAGTGCGCCCACAAGGCTGGTTGCCCCGGGTTGGTCTTACGATCCGCCCGGATTTGGCGTGAAGAACTTCTCGAACTTCCCGCTGGCCCCCCGAAAATCGGCTTCATCGCCGGGGACTGGGCCCTTCTGGGTGATGTTCGGCCACTTCGCCGAATACTCGGTATTGAGCTCAATCCAGGGCTTGGACTGGTCGTCGGTGTCGGGGAGAATTGCCTCGACCGGACACTCGGGCTCGCAGACGCCGCAATCGATGCACTCGTCCGGGTTGATCACCAGCATCACTTCACCCTCGTAGAAGCAATCTACCGGGCAAACCTCCACACAATCTTGGAGCTTACACTTGATGCATGCATCGTTAACTATGTACGTCATCTCTTTATCTCTCCACGCTGACGACGGCAGAGCCTAGCCGAGACCGTGAGTCCGTGCCACCGTTTTTGAATGCCCATGACTCTGGTTAGATGAGCCCAAGGCGGGCGCGAACCCGCAGGCGGGCGCTTCCCGATTCTTGATCGGTTACGTAAATGAGGCCCGCCACCCGGCGCATCAAATTGGCCTCGAAGGCGTGCTCCTCGCCGTCCGCGAAGACGACCTCCCACAGCATTTCCAGCAGGGCGACGCGCTCCTCATGGCTGCTGCCGTCCTTTATCTGTTGCGTAAAACGCAGGATTTGATTGGCGTCTTCCTCCGCTTTTCGCGCGTCGTCGAGCAAGGATATAAGGTCCCCGGCGCTTAGTTCGAAACGTTTCGCAAGGAGGCTGCCAATGACCTGTTCTTCGGCCTGGTCAATCTCGCCATCGAGCGCGGCAGCGTGAAATAGAAGGGCGGCGACAGCGAGGTTGCGCGCTTCTGGACTGGCGCTCATTACCGTCGTTGGGGACGGTGCCTCAAATAGGCGGCGAAAGCGATCAAGCATGTTCGGGTGGTATCAGCCTGCGAACCGCAGATCAAGGTAGGGAGCCACCGCCCGGCGCCAAGCACCGGTCATGATTGTCCGGCTTTGCCGCCGCGGGGCGACAGATCGCGCAGCACAGAGAACGGCGATGAGGACGGCTTGGCCAACCGTTCTCTCCCGCGCCGGTTCTTCGGCACGCCGGCGGGTGGTCGCGCGCTTGTGAATACATCGTTGGCAGGGTCGGTTTTTCGGTAGCCGACAAAATTCATGGCGATGGGAAACTCTCTACGCGGATATCCGATTAGGGATAGGAGTTCGGGGCTTTCGTATGCCGTGGGTCCGATGACCGCGAGCGCCTGGCCGAGGCGTTCGAGGGCATCCACGCGCACCGCGCGACCGCCGATGAGCCAGTAGCCGCAGGCGTTGTAGACAAGATCAGAAGAGCCCGCGGGTGCTTCAAACGACACGCGCCCCACCGGAATTGATTGGGGCCTGGCGCTATGGAACACGCAAGCGAGTTCTAGCGCCAACGCGGTCCGACGCCGTTTCAGAAGTGCCGGCATATAGACGAAATAGCGACCCAGTTTCACGCCGTGGCGCTTCAGATTGGTTCGGTCCTGCGGCGATAACGCGGCGACCAAGTCATGCACATCACTGGCGCGAACCACCCCTAGTCGCTCTCCAATTTGGAAAACGAGACCGCGCCCTGCACCTTTGCAGTCCAGCTGCGTGATCCGGATTAGCGGCGCGAGAATCTGCGCTATCTGTTTCTTCAACCAGGTGACAAGCCGCGTACTCACGTGCGTCACCACAGCTACGCCGAGCAGGATGTCGTCGGCGACCACCACGAGGGCTGGGCGCAGCACGTGATCACCGCGGACCAGTCGGGCAACGATATTGCCGCGCCAGCGAATTACGCCCCCATCTATCTCGAAAGCTTGGTCGTTGCTCTTCGAGAGTTCCATTGCGTGCGCCACAACGGTTGAGCGAAGTTCGCGGCGAATGGCTTTGTGATCTGCGGCGGGTACACTCGGGTTGCTGATGAACCGCAGCCCGCGAAGGGTGCCGACGCGCGCACCGTCGATCTGGACCGCGCCATCTGGATCGACTTCGACGGCGAGCGCCCCCGATTCACGCAGACGGCGCAACGCGGCAACGTGCTGACGGTCCACGAATCGCTGCGTGAGGCGCGCGTGAAGCGCGTCGGACAACCGGTCTTCGACCGCAATCGCGCGCGCTTGCCAATCCAATGCGTCGTCGACCCAATCACGTTGATGGGCGATGTAGGTCCAGGTTCGGATGTGGGCGAGACGGGTTTGCAGGGTATCGATGTCGCCTGTCGCTCGGTCGAGGTGTCCGATGTTCCGCGCCAAGAAATCGCTTGGCAGCCGGCTCGATGGCCCGATTAGGTATCTAAAGATCTGACCCAATAGGTTGGTGTGGGTTTCGTGGAGCATTTGTTGGAAATCTGGAATCGTGCATACCTGCCATAGCAAGGGCACGTTCGCCGGCGAACGCACAGCGCGGGCAATATCTGCTTCACGGTACAGGCTACGCAGGGTGCGCAGGTCCGAGGCCTCCATTGCCGGCTGTAGAAATCTCTTGTGCGGGCGTACTTCAAGGCTGGTGATCAGACCTGGGACGGAGGAAAAATCGAGCGCCGCGTTCCTATATCGGAGCCGAGTGAGCGGCGCGAAGCTGTGTGATTCCACCGCCTCGATCACGTCGTCGGCGAGGGCCTCGGCCTCGCCGGTTGTGCCAAATGTACCCGGATTTAGATGGCGTCCTGCGCGCCCCGCGACTTGCCCGATTTCGGCCGGTGTGAGCCGCCGCTCGATTTGGCCATCGAATTTGCGCAGCGACGCAAACGCAACATGATCGATGCCCAAGTTGAGACCCATGCCGATTGCGTCGGTCGCGACGAGGTAGTCGACTTCCCCGGCTTCGAACAAACCGACTTGCGCATTGCGGGTGCGTGGGCTGAGGGCGCCCATGACCACCGCAGCGCCGCCCTTCTGGCGCCGTAGGAACTCGGCGATCGCGTAAACATCCTCGGCGCGGTAGGCGATCACTGCGGCGCGCCGCGGCAATCGCGAGAGTTTGTGGTGGCCGGCGAAGCTTAGTGTCGAAAGCCGCGGCCGGCCGTCAATCCGAATGCCAGGAAGCAGACGTCTCAGCAGGGGGCGGACCGTATCCGACCCCAGGAACATGGTCTCCCTCGTGCCGCGCGCCGCGATCAGGCGGTCTGTGAAGGTGTGGCCGCGCTCGGGGTCGGCTGCCAGTTGGACTTCGTCGATCGCCAGGAACTCGACGGGCACCGAGATCGGCATGGCTTCGACCGTGCACACCCAAAAGCGGGGTTTTGGTGGGACGATGCGTTCTTCGCCAGTGACCAAAGCGACATCATCGGGACCGACCAGACTTGATACCCGGTCGAATACTTCGCGTGCGAGCAGCCGGAGCGGCAGCCCAATCATGCCGGTGCGGTGGGCCAGCATCCGCTCGACCGCCAAATGGGTTTTCCCGGTGTTTGTGGGCCCCAGGACGGCAACGGGCTGACTGGCGTTATCGTGGGTCATGAGCCGCGACATTCGCCCAGCAAACCAGATCGGGCCTATTGCGTGCAAGGCCGGTGCAAGGCCCGCAATCCAAGATTTCGCTTGTAGGCGGCCCTGGATTCATCCGATGTCGAGGCGTGGCACCTATTGGGGTCATCCCCGGTCACTGCCGCCGACCGGCCGCATTCAAGGCAATGCACAGCGAGCCACGAAAATGAGAGAGCCAATCAACGCGACCACTGGCCGAACCCTCGGTCCGGTCTCGGACCTCGAACGTCACCTTCCTTCGGACTGGTGGCAAACGCTCTTCAACTCGCTGTACCTCAAGACAGACGGCGACGTCGTCGAGAACGCCGCCAACACAACAACCGATATTGACCTTCTCATCCAAACCGCAGGCGTCGAGACCAATGACCATATTTTGGACCTTTGCTGTGGTCAGGGGCGCCACACCCTAGAGCTTGCCCGGCGGGGATTTCGGCAGGTAACTGGCGTCGATCGATCACGGTACCTCGTTCGCTTGGCCCGCACACGTGCGCGCAAGGAAGAATTGAACGCGGTGTTTCGCGAGGGCGATGCCCGCACCGTTCGGTTGAAGGCGGCGTCCTTCCACTGCGTCATCATGATGGGTAATTCTTTTGGCTATTTCGATCGCGAAGAAGACGACGCTGCGGTTCTAGAGACTGCAAAGAAAGCGCTGGTGTCGCGCGGCACTCTTGTGATGGATGTCGCCGACGGCGAGTGGATGAAAGACCATTTCGAACGCCGGTCTTGGGAGTGGGTCGACCAAAACCACTTCGTATGCCGAGAGCGCAACCTGGCGCGCGATGGCCGCCGCTTGATTTCACGCGAGGTGGTTGTTCACGCTGAGCGGGGTGTGCTTGCCGATCAGTTTTATTCCGAGCGCTTGTACACCCGGCATGAGATCCAGCAGCTGATGGAGTCGGTTGGCTTCACGCAAGTTCGGTTTCATGCCGAAGTACAGAGCGCCTCATCGCGCAACCAGGACTTGGGCATGATGGCGCACCGCCTCTTTCTCACTTCTGAAGCGCCGGCAAAGTCGACCGTCGCGCGAAAAAGGGAAGTTCCATTTCCGCAAGTTACGGTCCTGATGGGCGACCCCAGGTTGCCCGATAGCGTGAAACTTGGCGGCCATTTTAATCCCGAAGACCTGGATACGATCGAACGACTGAAGGACGCGCTGTCCGAAATGGAGGGTATGTCTTTCCGGTATCTCGACAACCACCAATCGCTTTGGACCGAGTTGCGCACAAACCAACCCAGTTTTGTTCTCAACTTATGCGACGAAGGGTTCAACAACGACGCGTTTCTGGAACTCCACGTACCGGCAATGCTCGACCTCTTTGGCGTGCCCTATTCGGGGGCAGGGCCTGCGGCATTGGGCCTGTGCTACGACAAAGCGTTGGTCCGCGCGATTGCGCAGTCCCTCGAGATACCCGTGCCATCGGAGACATTTTTCGACCCGGCCGATCAAGCCGCAACGCTCCCGGGCATATTTCCGGCAATGATCAAGCCGAATTTCGGCGACTCGAGTATCGGTATTACGAAGAACGCCGTGGTCCGCACCCCGGAAGAGGCAATCAATTATATCAATGAGTTGAGGGAACTCCTTCCTGGGCGTCCACTACTCGTACAAGAATACTTGGAGGGCGCCGAATATTCGGTTGGCGTCGTCGGCAACCCAGGGTTTGATTTTCACGTCATGCCGGTTCTTGAAGTGGACTACTCGGGTCTTGAGAGCGGGTTGCCGCGAATCCTGGGCTATGAGTCGAAATGGGATCCGGCGTCCCCGTATTGGACTCAGATCAAATACAAAGAGGCCACGTTGTCGGAAGAGGATCGTCGCCTCCTTGCCGACAATTCACGGGCCTTGTTTGAGCGGCTTGGGTGTCGTGATTACGCCCGCTTCGATTTCCGGGCTGATTCATCTGGCAAGATCAAGCTCCTTGAAGTGAATCCGAACCCCGGTTGGTCCTGGGACGCCAAGATGAACCTCATGGCTGGCTTCGAGGGCCTAAGGTATCCGGACCTGCTGCGGATGATCGTGGAGGCGGCGCAGGCGCGTGTTGCAGCGCAGCGAGGGGTCGTGGCCGCGGCGGCTTAGGCGGTTTGACACCATCGGCGTAGGTTTCTCATACTGATTTCGCATCTGCGAAGAGTGGGGTCGATGACCGAATTTGAGAAACCGACGTTGGCCGAGTGGCGCGACCGAGCCGAGAAAGAGCTCGCCGGACAGCCGCTTGACGGTCTGGTCTGGCGGACGCCGGAAGGGATCGAGGTCAAACCGCTTTACACGGCTGCCGATGCCGCCCCGCGCGCCAGCGATCTCCCGGGGTTTGCGCCCTACCTTCGCGGCCCACGATCGACGATGTACGCCAATCGCCCGTGGACGATCCGTCAATACGCGGGGTTTTCCACCGCTGAGGACTCAAACGCGTTCTATCGTCAGGCCCTGGCCGCGGGCCAAATGGGCCTATCTGTGGCGTTCGATTTGGCGACCCACCGCGGCTACGATTCCGATCATCCCCGAGTCGAAGGCGATGTCGGCAAAGCCGGCGTGGCGATCGATTCGGTCGAGGACATGAAAGTCCTATTTGACGGTATACCGCTCGACCGGGTCAGCGTTTCCATGACGATGAACGGCGCCGTGCTGCCGGTTCTCGCGGGCTATATCGTGGCGGCCGAGGAACAGGGCGTACCCCGAGAAAAACTCTCCGGGACAATTCAGAACGATATTCTGAAAGAGTTCATGGTCCGGAATACTTACATCTATCCGCCTGAGCCATCGATGCGGATCGTCGCCGATATCATTGGCTATACCGCGCGCGAAATGCCGCGATTCAATTCGATCTCGATATCCGGCTATCACATGCAAGAAGCCGGTGCGACGCTGGTGCAAGAACTTGCCTACACGCTCGCTGATGGGGTGGAATACGTCAAAGCTGCGATCGCCACCGGCCTTGATATCGACGCATTTGCGCCCAGGCTTTCGTTCTTTTTCTGTATCGGTATGAACTTCTTCATGGAGGTCGCGAAGCTGCGGGCAGCGCGACTGCTGTGGGCCGAGCTGATGCAGCGTTTCGAGCCGAAGGACCCGCGGTCGCTGTCGCTGCGCACCCATTGTCAGACGTCCGGGGTTTCGCTGACCGAGCAGGATCCGCACAACAATGTGGTGCGCACCGCGTATGAAGCGATGGCCGCGGTGCTGGGTGGGACCCAAAGCCTTCATACCAATGCGTTTGACGAAGCGTTCGCCTTGCCCTCGGAATTGTCGGCACGGATCGCCCGCAACACACAGCTTATTCTGGCCGAAGAAACCGGGGTAACGCGTGTCGTTGATCCGTTGGGCGGCTCTTACTACGTCGAATCGCTGACGGATTCATTGGTGGCAGAAGCGCGAAAACTCATCAGCGAAGTCGACGCACTGGGGGGTATGACCAAGGCGGTTGCGCAAGGCATGCCGAAGCTGAGAATCGAAGAATCTGCGGCCCGCAAGCAAGCGCGCGTGGACCGGGGCGAAGACGTCATCGTTGGGGTCAACAAATACCGGCTCGATAAGGCTGACGACATCGATCTGATGGAGGTCGACAACCGCAAAGTGCGGCTGCAGCAAATTGAGCGGCTCGGCAGTATTCGAAGCGCGCGCGACGCAGCCGCGGTCACCGCGGCATTGGACGCGTTGCGCACAGGCGCGCAGGGCGACGGGAATCTATTGGCGCTGAGCGTCGAAGCCATTCGGGCGCGCGCAACGGTGGGGGAAGTATCGTCGGCGTTGGAAGATGTGTTCGGACGTCACCGCGCTCAGACGATGGCGGTGTCGGGTGTCTACGGCGATGCCTTCGACGATGACGCGGGTTTTGCTAACACGCGCCAGGCGGTCGAACGGTTTGCCGACCGAGAAGGCAGGCGGCCCCGCATACTGGTGGCGAAGCTTGGACAGGACGGACATGACCGCGGCGCCAAAGTTATTGCCACGGCATTGGCCGATATCGGTTTTGACGTCGATATAGGCCCGTTGTTTGCGACGCCCGGCGAGGCGGCGCGGCAAGCCATCGAAAACGACGTGCATGTGATCGGCATTTCGTCACAGGCCGCCGCGCACAGGACGCTCGTGCCACAATTGATCGCGGCGCTGCGCGATGAAGGTGGTGGCAATATTATTGTTGTGGTTGGCGGCATCATTCCGCCGAAGGATTACGATTTTCTGTTCAAAGCCGGGGTCGGTGCGATTTTTGGGCCGGGCAGTAATATCGTCGTCGCGGCCGACCAAATCTTGGCTCTATTGGGCGACAACCGGGCCGCCGCCTGACGGCCCGTCGGGGTCTTAGCTCTTTTCGTCTTGGGCCTGCCGTGCAGCGGTTTTGACGACGCGGGTCCGCCTAACTTGGGCCGAACCCGCCGCGGTGTTGCGGCCGGCATCGGATGACGTGGGCGACGGCCAAGCCATCATCGGCCACGGTTTTTGCTCCGAGCCAAATGTTTCGAACGCGGTGATTTGCCGTAAATAGTGACCGAGGCTCGCGCCAAACGCTGACAGGCGTGGCACTGGTTTTCCTGAAACAAGCTTGAATCCGAGCTGAATCAAGGTGACGGCGGCGCCGACCCAGACGGCAAAATAGAAGACGACTGCGAAGAGCAGCATGAACACCACACGGCCCCAAACTACGGGATTCGTGAGGTTGCCAGCGATTTCTGTATCTCGTTCGGCCATGGGGGTCGTGGTTGCCTTGTGCAGTGCGGTGATCAGATCGTCGACTAGCCGACGTTGCCATGATTCGAGGGCATCTCACAACGGTCAGCATCACACTTTGGCGGTGTTGGCGACCCTTCGCAGTTCCAGAATTGGGCGGGAGCATCGATTCCGGTCTATCATGGGCGTCCGGGTGAAAATGCATGGCAAGAATTCCGACTAGAAGGCCGCGCGCGCGCGATCCAGCGTCATCCGATCCGCCCTGGGTCGACGATCGGCGACCATCTCGCGATCCGCCGCCGATCGAGCCTGACTGGGCGAATGACGCGCGGCCCAGCGATGTCACATCCGAACCCTACGAGCCGAACTGGGCTAAGGAACAACCCCCGCCCGCCGCCGCACCGCCGCGGTCGGACCCGCCCTGGGCGGCCCAGTCGGTTATCGACAACGATGCGGCGCTGCGTGCCGCTTTGGCGGAAACGCCGCCGCCCGATCCGCCGTGGGCGACGGTCGCAGCACCGCCGAATGGACCGGCGCCATCGGCCGATCCACCGTGGGTGGAGGACGTGCGTCCCAACACCGACCCGCCGCCACCCATCGAGCCGAGTTGGGCATCTGCGGTTGACGAGACCGAGATTGAGGATCTGCCGCCGGCTGATCCCCCGTGGGCGATCGATCCGCCGCCCCGGCCGCCCGTCATTTTGCGGGGACCGATCGATCCGCCGTGGGTCCCGGACGACGTGTCCGAGGCCATCGCGGCAGAGGAAAAAGCTGCTCGAGCCGCATTCGAGCCTGACTGGGCAAAGCAATCGGCGACAGGTCGGTCAAAAAAACCGATCCCGCGCATGGAGCCTTCCTGGGTTGACGATGTCGCACCCACGCCACCAGTGCCCGGCGCGCTTTTTGACCCCGGTTGGGAATCAACCCCGATTGCGGTTCCCCTGCCGCCGATGGAACCGGATTGGGCGAACGAAATTGACGAGGCGGACGACGATTTTGCTGCAGCGTTTGATCCTGGCTGGGAGGAGAGCGCACGGCCGGTGGCAAGCGCGCCATTACCGCCAATGGAACCAAGTTGGGCGGTAGAAGTACAAAGTGAAGTGGAGCAAGCGAGATCAGATATTTTCGAGGCACCGTTGGAAAGCGATGGACCCATTGTTACGCCGGACAAGATGAGCATTCTTAAGGGCGCCCAGCGTTTGCGCGGCATCGCCGCACAGGTTTCACTGAATCCATTTGGTCGTGCGAAGAAAAAGAATGCGGCACGTCAAATCGAACGAGAAAAGCTAATTGCCGACGCGATGCGCATCCGGACCGAGACTCGCGAGGCCCTGGGGGAGGAAACCGTCAATGCGCTTTACCGGAGCATCATGGGGACGGATCCGTCTGAGGACGAACGCTAACGCGGCCGACTTGATCGCGCGCCATCCCACTCGGGAAGAGATTGGCGCGCGTTTTCAGCTCGATAGTTCAGCTTGCGGCGTGGCGATTCCATGACGATTCATCTCGAAGGTAATGACGAACAACTTAGGCAGGCGATCTTGGCGGGGGATCGTGGCGGGCTGGCGCGCGGTATCACGCTCGTCGAATCGGAACGCGCCGACCATCAAGAGCGTGCAGAAAAACTGGTAACGGCTCTGTTGCCGCGAACCGGCCAAGCCACACGACTGGGTATTTCGGGCGCCCCGGGTGTTGGAAAATCTACATTTGTCGAGGCCTTCGGCATGCATATCGTCAACGCTGGCCACCGGGTTGCGGTGCTTGCAATCGATCCATCAAGCCGGCTCTCGGGCGGATCAATCCTCGGCGACAAGACGCGAATGGATGAGCTAAGCCGTCATCCCGCGGCCTTCGTCAGGCCCTCGGCCGCGGGCCATACGTTGGGTGGGGTTGCCCGCCGGACGCGCGAGGCCATCTTGCTCTGCGAAGCCGCGGGTTACAACGTCGTGATCGTCGAAACGGTTGGCGTTGGTCAGTCCGAGGCCACCGTCGCTAACATGGTCGATGTATTTCTCTTGCTGATCGCGCCGGGTGGCGGCGACGAGCTGCAGGGCATAAAGCGGGGCATTGTCGAACTTGTCGATCTGATTGTCGTGAACAAGTGCGACGGCGATCTCCTGCCGGCGGCGGGGCGGATCGCCGCGGACTACCAAGGTGCGTTGGGTCTTTTGCGGTCGCTGTCGGTCCACTGGAAACCCGAAGTGGTCCAGTGCTCGGCGCTTGAACATCGGGGGATCGACCAGGTTTGGGAAGCCGTCGGGCGTTGTGCCGACACACTGCGGCGCACCGGAGATCTAGCGGACCGGCGGGGCCGCCAACTCACAGATTGGCTTTGGCAAGAGGTAACAGGGGGCATTATGGATGCGCTCCGGCGCGACGCCAAAACAGGCGCGGTTGCCAAAACACTCGAACAAGAGGTGATTTCACAGCGTCTTTTGCCACCGGCAGCGGCCCGCCAGGTCCGAGAATCATTCTTTCGCCGGCCTGAGCGGACCGAAGAATAGGGTGGGTGGCCCGCTTTTTCGGTGCCATAAGGGGTGCCGGTGCTCGCGCAGGGCGTGCTAGGCCGACAACGACGTTCACTGAGCCCCTGAGCACAACCTATTGTTATTGTGTGGTTTTTCTGCCCATGGAGAAATTCTGCCCGATAGACCGGGGGTCAATTTCGACGCGCCTTGACGCTGGTGGTCCGGGCAATTAAACAAACGCCCGTCCGGGTAGCCCCGGTGGATGCGGAGAGGAACTGACATGTCTAGGCGTTGCGAGCTAACCGGAAAAGGTGTGCTAACGGGCAACAATGTCAGTCACGCGAACAATAAGTCGCGTCGCCGCTACCTGCCCAACCTCCTGGCCGTCTCGCTGATCAGCGATTCGCTCGGCCAGTCGTTCAACCTCAAGATTTGCCGCCAGGCACAACGGTCGGTCGATCACGCCGGTGGGTTCGATACATTCATCGCTAAGGCGAAGGATGACCAACTGAGCACTCGGGCCCGCCAAATCAAGAAGCGGGTTGTTAAGACGGCGGCCGTCGCCGCGTAGGCATCTTCTGGATCGGCGCGAGTCGCCGAAACACGCGAGCCGCCCGCCGTTAAGTTGCGCGAAGGGCACCCTATGCTGACACTTCGAATTCTTTTTCTGCCGGTCGCAGCGATGGTTGCGATTGTTGTGGCGTCGAATTTCCTTGTTCAGTTTCCGATCAATGATTTTCTGACCTGGGGCGCGTTCACCTTTCCCATTGCATTCCTCGTCACCGATCTCACCAACCGAAGATTTGGCCCCGGGCGTGCACGCCGGGTCGTCTATGTTGGGTTTCTTATTGGCGTCGTATTGTCGGTCGTCCTGGCTGGACCTCGAATCGGTATTGCGAGCGGCCTAGCGTTCCTCGCCGGGCAGCTTCTCGATATTGCTGTGTTCGACCGCTTGCGCCGGATGACTTGGTGGCGGGCACCGCTCGCCTCTTCGATCACCGCGTCGGCGATCGACACGGGCATTTTCTTTAGTTTGGCGTTTGCTGGTACCGGCGTTCCCTGGATCACTTTGGGTGTCGGCGACTTCGGCGTGAAACTCGCGATGGCCGCGACCCTACTGATCCCCTACGGTGCGCTGATGCGCTATGTCGCGCCAATGCCGGTCCGTTCATCGGACTTTGGCGCGCGCTGAACCGGGAAGGTATCGGCACCATTCATGCTCAATGTTCTCGATCATCCGCTTATTGCGCACAAACTGAGTTTGATGCGGGACGTTACTTGTTCGACTAAAGATTTTCGAACGTTGCTCAAGGAGATCAGTCTTCTGATGGGTTACGAACTGACCCGCGACCTTCCGGTACGCCACCAAAAAGTCACGACGCCGGTCGCGGAGACGATGGGCCGATTTATTGCCGGAAAGAAAGTCGCGATTGTGCCAATCTTGCGCGCCGGCCTCGGCATGGCGGACGGACTGCTAGAGTTGATGCCGTCGGCGCGGATTGGTCACATTGGGGTGTACCGCGATCCCGACACGCTGCAGCCGGTTGAGTATCTCGTCAAACTCCCCGAAGTCGAAGGACGGTTGTTTATCGTCGTCGACCCCATGCTCGCGACTGGCAATTCTGCGGTCTACGCGCTCGACGTTCTAAACAAGCGGGGCGTCGCAGACGAAAACATTCGGTTTATGGCGTTGGTTGCTGCCCCTGAGGGCGTTGCGCGGCTGACCGCGGCACACCCGAGCGTCAACATTTTTGTCGCTGCGCTCGACGAGAAACTCAATGACCACGCGTATATCGTTCCCGGCCTCGGCGATGCGGGCGACCGCTTGTTTGGAACGAAATAGGCGCCCTAGTCGGGGTCCCACGAAAACGCCAGCAGCAAGGTTCTCTGCAAGAAGCTGAAGTTGTCGTCAGAAACGATCCATACCAGCAAGCGGCCATCGGGCGCCTGCGAGACGGCGATCCCTTCGAAGTTGTCGCTAATGATCGATCCGGCAAATCGGGCCACAATGGCGCCGGAAATAACCCCGCTTGGCGCAATCGACTCCTGGTCGGCAAGGCGAATTCGGGCAGAAAACCCGGTCAATGCAAAAAACCGACGCTCAAGGATGAGGACGCCGATCTGAGGATGATAGGCGGCGTCGGTGGGTTTCCATCGGGTCTTTGGATAGACGATGGGATCGCGGCGCGCCTGATCAATGATCCATCCGACAATATCGCCAGTCTTTGATTCAGCCTCTTCGGTTAAGGCGAGAAGCCGCCCGTCGTCGATCCCCGCCAGCGCTTCAATACCGCCGTTCCCTGGCGACTTCGCGATGCCCGGAATGTCACGGATATATTCGGGGCGGCCATCGTCCCCGGCGGCAGGGTCATAGAGACCAATCCGGTGAAACCGCTCGAACGCAACCGCGTAAGAGGTGCCCCATTTGGTCAAGGCCTCAGCGTCGTGTTCGCCGCGTTCGATCTTAAGCGGCTCGCCTTTACTGCTTAGAATCGGTGCGAGCTGTCCGTCCTCGATGCCCAAGAACGTGCCGTCAACGCCAATGCTCAACAGCCCGCGAAACCAGAAGCCACGATCCGAAACCGCCGTCAGGCGGTTACCTTCGACGACGAGACCTGACAATCCGCCAAAGCGCTGATCCTTGGAGTCCAGGGCGAAACCGCCCATGAACCGTAGCGGCCCGAGTTTGGACACAGTGGCGTCTTCTCGGTCGAGTTGGACGGGCGATGCTGTCAGAGCGATGGGTTCGGCGTCGGCTTGGGGCGCAGCCAGTAGTGCGACGACCGATAGAAGCGCGAGTGCGCGGCCGCTGTGCGCGGTGCGACTCAATCGGCGGGCTTCGGCGGTAACGTCACGTCGAAGTGACGCCGCAAAATTTCGGCAATGTTTTCGTAACACACGCCAAAACGGTGGACGGCGCAGTTCTCGACATCAAGCAAAGTCGAGGATGCGGCATAGGTGTGATATTTCATCAGTCCATAGTCGACGATGACATCAGCAATGCCGGTTATTTCCGGCTGCATATCGTCAACCCGAAATCGCGTGCCGGTGAGCGTCAGATTTGCCGAAGAGCCGAAGAGCAGGTGCTTTTGTTTGAAGCTCAGGTCGGTGATTTCGGCGTGAAAGCGGCCCGAGTTCATCAACATCAAAAGAGTGTCGCCTTTGGTGCTGCGCTCGTAGGTATCCCTGTCCAGTGTTTGCAACAATGGATGGTCGATATTGCACGGGGCAATGAGCCCGAGGGGGAGATCGTAGTCGTTGCAGATCGCATCGTATATTTCGCGCCCGCGGTTGCTTACCCGGTGCAGCGCCTTGTGTAGATCATCATTACCGAGCATCGCATTGAGTTTGGATGGGGCCCGATTCTTCGTGTCGAATATCCGTTTCAACGCCTGAGGCGATCCGCCGATCAACGAGTAGCCCACGTCCATCGGTAAAATGGCGATACCGCCATTCTTGAGAATGCCAAAGGCGCGCGCCGCGTCTTCTTGGATATTGAGTACGCTCATCGAATTCGCAATCTGGTTGCTAATGTCTGGTTCGTGCCTGTCCGGGGTCGTCGTCGAAAAGATCGGCCAGTTGTTCCATCATTGCGCCACCGAGCTGCTCGGCGTCAACAATGGTGACGGCGCGCCGATAGTAGCGATTGACGTCGTGCCCGATGCCGATCGCGATCAGTTCCACCGGTGAGCGGTTTTCGATCAAATTGATGACCTCGCGAAGGTGCCGGTCCAGGTAGTTCCCGGGGTTTACCGAAAGGGTCGAATCGTCGACCGGGGCCCCATCGGAAATCACCATCAGAATGCGGCGCTGCTCGGGCCTGACCATGAGCCGCTGATGGGCCCAGGTAAGGGCCTCGCCGTCGATGTTCTCCTTGAGCAGGCCTTCACGCAGCATCAAGCCCAATCCGCGGCGCGCGCGTCGCCATGGCTGGTCGGCCGCCTTGTAAATGATATGGCGCAGGTCGTTGAGGCGGCCCGGGTTTAGCGGTTTGCCCTCGGACAGCCATTTCTCCCGCGCTTGGCCGCCCTTCCAGGCCACCGTTGTGAAGCCCAGGATTTCGACGTTCACCCCACACCGCTCAAGCGTGCGGGCAAGAATATCGGCACACATTGCCGCGACGGTCACAGGCCGACCCCGCATCGAACCGGAATTATCGATCAGCAGCGATACGACGGTGTCGCGGAAATCTGTCTCGCGTTCCATTTTGTAGGACAGCGAATACAGTGGGTTGACGATCACACGCGCCAACCGTGCGGCGTCAAGTTGGCCTTCCTCGAGGTCGAAATCCCAGGCCCGTTGTTGTTTGGCCATGAGCCGCCGCTGGAGGCGATTGGCCAACCGGCCGACCGCACCCTGCAGGTAGTGCAATTGTTGATCAAGGTGGCGCCGCAAGCGGGCAAGTTCATCGGGGTCGCATAAGTCTGAGGCGTGAATGACTTCATCGAAAGCGGTCGTGTAGGCGCGGTATAGGGGTTCGTTGCGCCGTTGACTTGGATCGTCCTGCCACTGTTCGGGGCGCCCACCTGGCTCCCCCTCGCCGGCCATCTCGCGGCGTTCCTCGGCGCCGGTTCCGGCGGCGGATTCCGCACCGTCGTCCATCGATCCGTCAGCCGCGTCTTCGCCAACGGACTGCATCGCGCCCTCGGCTTCGCCCTCGCCGTCCTCGGACTGACCCTCTTGTTCTTGATCGGCGTCGTCGGAATCTTCCGCCTCGTCGGGATCGGGCTCAAGAGATTCTTCGTCCGCGAGGTCGAGATGGGCGATCAGCCGCCGAGCAACTTTGGAAAACGCGGCTTGATCGTCAACCGTCTCGCAGAGCGCCTCGATATCCTCGCGCGCCCGGCCATCCAAAGTATCGCGCCACGCATCGACGATCGCGCGGGCTGCATCCGGCGCGGCAGCGCCGGTTAATCGTTCACGTAGAATCAGGCGAACCGCTTCTGCCAGGGGTGCGTCTTCGCGCGACCCGACTGCCGCCGGCTCCGCACGGTCGTACTGTTGGACGAGGGCGGCATTAAGATTTTGGGCGACGCCTTCGAACTGGAGGGCGCCGATCGCTTCTATTCGCGCTAGTTCCGCGGAGTCGTAAACGGCTTGCGCGGCAGCACCGTCCGGGCGTCGACGCGCGTGGAGCTTTGCGTTGTGATGGCGCAAACGCAGTGCGAAGGAATCGGCAACGCCTCTAACATTGCTGACTTCATTAGCGTTGAGATCGCGCGACGGCTGCGGCAGCCGCACGCTGTCGTCTCGAATGCCCGGCGACTCGACGCCAAACGAAACCTCGAGGTCTTTGACCGCGGAGATCGCGCGCGTCGCGGCACTCAGTGCTCGCTTAAAATTCTCAACCGGGCTGCGGGTCTCGCTGGTCACTAGTGCGGTTTTGCCAGCGCAGCGCTCTCTGGCAAATCTTCGCCGAACGAGCGTTGGTAGTACTCTGCGATAAGCGGCCGCTCCATTTCGTCACATTTGTTGGCAAATGTGAGCCGGAAGGCAAAGCCGACGTCGCTGAAAATCTGCGCGTTTTCTGCCCACGTAATGACCGTGCGCGGCGACATGACCGTTGAGATATCGCCGGACTGAAATCCAGTTCGCGAAAGCTCCGCCACGCGCACCATCTTGCCGACGATCTTGCGCCCATCCTCAGTGTCGTATTCCGGCACTTTCGCCAAAACGATCGCAACCTCCTCGTCGAAATGGAGGTAGTTCAGGGTCGCCACCAGGTTCCATCGATCCATCTGACCCTGGTTGATCTGTTGGGTGCCGTGATAGAGGCCGGTTGTGTCACCCAATCCGATTGTGTTCGCGGTCGCAAACAAACGGAACGCGGGGTGCGGACGGATAACCCGGTTTTGATCGAGCAAGGTCATTTTTCCCTCTGCTTCGAGCACGCGCTGGATCACGAACATAACGTCGGCGCGGCCTGCATCGTACTCGTCGAACACCAGGGCGGTCGCGGTTTGTAATGCCCACGGCAAAATGCCTTCTCGGAATTCGGTAATCTGCTTGCCGTCGCGAATCACGATTGCGTCCTTGCCGATCAAGTCGATGCGCGAGATGTGGCTATCGAGGTTGACGCGTATGCACGGCCAATTTAGACGTGCCGCGACCTGCTCGATGTGGGTCGATTTGCCGGTGCCGTGCAGGCCCTGGATCATGACTTTGCGGTTGTATTTGAACCCGGCCAGGATCGCGACGGTCGTGTCGTGGTCGAAACGGTAGGCCTCGTCGATGTCGGGGACGTACTCGTTCGGCTTTGAAAATGCAGGAACGAGCATTTCGGTATCGATTCCAAAGACCTGACGGGCGGAAACATCGATGTCCGGAATGTGGTTAGGGTCTTTAGCCGCAGCCAAAGTGCTTTCGTGGCTCTGCACCGTTGTGGTCCCGATTCCTAGTGTTTAGACGTGCTTAGCAGACAGTAGATACGAGTAGGCCTCGTTTATCCGCTTCAATCGTTCCTCGGCTTCCTTGTTGCCGCCGTTTAGGTCGGGATGAAAACGTTTTGCGAGTTCCTTATAGCGGAACTTAACTTCCTGCGGCGTGGCCTCGCTGGGGAGGCCTAGCCGGCGCAATGCTTTTTCTACCGGACCTGTGACGCGCCGTTTCGCCGGCCTGGCGGCCAACCCATCGATGCCGAGCGCGCCGTCGCGGAATAGTCCGTATTGATCGTCTATGCCCTCGAAAATCGCGTATTTGTGGCCCGTCCGCTGGCTTTTACCGGTCACGCCCCAGGTTGGGCGGTGCCAGGTGTTGGTGTTGTGGCGGTAGTCCTCAACCTCGGCATCGGACATGCCCTCAAAGTAGTTCCATGACTTATTGTACTCGCGCACGTGTTCCAGGCAGAACCAATGGAACTGCCCCGGCTCGCTGCGGGACTTAGGCGCACGGTGGGCACCTTCGGCGCTGCATCCTTTATGGTCGCAGGCTCGCTGGGAAACCGTTTCCCGGATTGTCTCACGCGGATCAAATGCCATTTGTCGAGTATGATATTTCGTATCGGTTCGGGCAAACCAAACTCGCGCGCTCGGTTTGCCGGTTGTACAAAAAACTAGGGTCCTAACATGGATACTGCGGGCAGGATTCGCAACAAATTGTCGGCGCTCGACCCGGAGGCCGTGGACCTTATCGACGAGTCAGCCAGTCATCATGGGCATGCCGGATGGCGAGAGGGCGGCGAGACCCACTTCAGCCTCACCATTGTGGCTGCTGGTTTTGTCGGCAAGACGCGCGTTCAGCGCCAGAGAATGGTCCTTGGCGCACTAAAAGAGGAGTTTGAAGCGGGTCTGCACGCGCTCACCATCCAGGCTTTTGCCCCAGGGGAGCGATAAGAGACGACCCTTGATCCCGCGCCTAAAGGACGAAAACTAACAGGAACGGCATCGTCGCAAACGAGATCGCGGTGGACAGAATGATCGCCGCGGCGACATCGTCGGGCTCTCGTTTGTACCTCAGGGCAAATACATAGTTAAAAATTGCCACCGGCATCGTCGATTGCAAGATCAGGACGCCTTTGACGACGCCCTCAAGATCGAAAATCTCTGCGACCAGGATTCCAGCGACAAACCCACCCAGCAGGCGGCCCACTGCAAAACCCAGGCTGCGATGGACGCGCCTTAGCCGCATGCGCGCCAATGAGACCCCGAGGGTCAATAGCATCAAGGGCACAACGAGCGAGGCCAACAGATCCACGGTGTTCGTCGCCCACGCCGGGAGTGCAGTTTGCGTGAACATGAACGGGAGCGAAAAGAGCAAGCCGTAAAGCACGGGCGTGCGGACCAACTGCTTGGCGTGAACGCCGCCGGCGTGAATCGAAATGCCGACTGTGAATTGTGCAACGGAGTGAACCGAAAACGCTGCCACAGCGAGCGCCAATCCGGTGTCGCCGAATGCGAAGAATGCCAGCGGAATGCCCATGTTTCCGAGGTTTCCGAACATCACCGACGGCAGGTAGGAGGGCAACGGCAACCGCAAGGCGTACTTGATAACGACCGCCCCGACCAAGCCGACCAAGACGAGTACCGACAGGTAGGACCCTGCGACGGCGCCTAGCGTTTCCAGCGAGACGTCGAGTCGTGTGAGCGAGGAGAAAACTAGGCAGGGTGTGGCAATCGTAAGAACGATCCCGGTGACAAAGTCGGTGTCGAAAACCCGTCCCGAGCGAACCCAAGCGAACCCGATGGCCGCGGTTAGGAATACCGGCGCGACGATTGAGAAAAGTTCGCTGGTCACCCGGTCGCGCTCGACCTAATCGCACTCACCTTCAAGCTTTTTTCAGCGGAGTCAGGCGAAGCAGGGAAATTTGATTTCGCTTGCGGCGGACAATCTCAAAGCGCGTGTTGTAGTACTGGAAGACTTGCCCGACATCCGGAATAGACTGCGATTCATGAATAACGATGCCGGCAACGGTAACCGCTTCCTCGTCCGGTAACGACCAGCCGAGATCTCGATTGAGATCGCGAATGGTCACGCCGCCTTCGACGATCACACTCCCGTCGGGCTGCGCGCGGATGCCGCGATGGGAGACGTCGTACTCGTCGGCGATCGGACCGACGATTTCCTCAAGGATATCTTCCAGCGTCACCATGCCCATGAGCGCGCCGTACTCGTCGACGACCAAGGCGAAGTGCTGTCGGCGCGCGCGAAACGCCGCCATCTGCTCGACCAGCGTCGTCGTCTCGGGAATAAACCACGGTTCAGTCGCAATCTTTTGGAGATCGATCGCCGAGCCGTTACCGCCAACAGCGACCAATTCGCGCAGCACGTCTTTGGCGTGGAGGACCCCAACGATATTCTCCGGATCGTCGCGCCAAATCGGCAGGCGGGTGTAAGGACTGCTCAAGACCTCGTTGACGACAAGTTCCGAGGGTTGTCCGGCGTCGATCACTGTCATGTTGCTGCGATGGATCATGACGTCTTCAACGCTGGTTTTGCTCAGGTCGAAAATCCCATGGAGCATATCGCTCTCATGCTTAACCATCCCACCCTCGTCGGTATGGAGTTGAATGGCGCTTCTCAGCTCTTCTTGTGGGGATACCAGCAACGCCTGGGCGCCACGCTCGGCGCCGAAGAGCCTGAGGGTTAGGACGACAACCCACTCCACCGCCACAATAAGGGGCGTGAGAACGGTCACGGTCACGCCGACAAACCGCGCGACCCGGAGCGACGTGCGGATGGGGTGTCTCAAGGCATAGGTCTTCGGGAGAACTTCCGAAAAGATCAAGATGAGTGCTGTCATCAAGACGGTGGCGTAGGCCACTCCGGCATCGCCAAACTCACTGATCAGAAGGCTGGTGGCGAGCGCTGATGCAAGAATATTGACTAGGTTGTTGCCCAATAGAATCGAACCGATCAAGCGTTCGCGCGCTTCGAGGAGGCGTATGACCGCTTTCGCACGATGGTTTCCCTGCTTCTCCAGATGGGATATGCGCGGACGTGACGCTGCGGTTAGCGCTGTCTCCGACCCTGAGAACAGCCCGGAAAGGAAAAGCAGGATCAATATCGCAACAACGGTGATCACCAAATCAATGCTCATGTGCTGCTCGCTGACTCAAGTCGCGCCATAGGCGCGCAGGGCCTGTAGAACCTCGTCGCCTGCGACGTCGTTCTTCAGGTAGGCGCTGCCGATTGCGCTGGCGAGTACGAATGTGATTTTGCCCGCATGCATCTTCTTGTCCTGTGCCATGAGGGCATAGAGATCGGTTGCGGCGGCCGATAAACCCAAATCGTTCAACGACACCGGCAGTCCGACAGACGCGAAATGATCGGCAACGCGCTGCGTCTCCGAGAATCCATGGCCTGCAGAAAGGTGCAGTGCCATCATCATACCGACCGCGACCGCCTCGCCGTGCAGGACGCGATCATCGAAGCCTGCGGCGGCTTCAATCGCGTGGCCGAATGTGTGGCCAAGGTTTAGCAACGCTCTTGAGCCGAGCGTTTCACGTTCATCGGCTTCGACGATTGTTGTCTTTGTGCGGCAGCTTACCGAAACCGCATGGCGTGTCGCGACATGGTCGCGCCTCATTACCGCCGCGCCGTTACTTTCAAGCCAACCGAAGAAATCCGCATCGGCAATCAGCCCGTATTTGACGACTTCGGCATAGCCCGCGCGCATGTGGCGATCAGGAAGGGTTGCCAATGTATCCAAGTCGATCAACACGAGGGACGGCTGGTAAAACATACCCACCAAGTTCTTGCCGTGCCGCGTGTTGATGCCCGTTTTACCGCCAACTGAGCTGTCCACCTGCGACAACAGCGTTGTCGGAATTTGAACAACGCCGACGCCGCGGCGCAGAACGCTCGCGGCAAAGCCGGCGAGATCGCCGATGACGCCACCGCCGAGTGCGATAACAATATCCTTGCGTTCTATTTCGGCATCCAAAAGATCATCGAGAACGTTTTTCAGGTGGCCAAAATCCTTCGTCGATTCCCCGGGTGGCAAAACGATTGGATGGACAGCTAAACCTGCGGCTGCACAACTCGTCGCGACAATGTCGAGGTAGGCTTTCGCAACTGTCTCGTCCGTTACGATTGCGCATTTCAACGCACCGGTGGCGTCGACGATCGCCGCGCCCGCGCCCTCAAGGAGTCCGCGGCCGATCCGGATGTCGTAGCGACGACCCGGAAGGCCGACCTGCACGGTTTCGTCAGGCGTCACGGCGCTTGACCCGCTGCGCGCTCGGATAGGGCTGCCACTATCGTGTCGACGACTTTTTCGATTGCCGCGTCGCCGCTGTCGATAGTGAGGTCAGCTTCGGCGTAAATCGGGTCACGTTCGGCCATCAATCGGCGAAGCGTTGCCTTGGGGTCTGTGCCCATCAGCAGGGGCCTGTTGTTGTTACGTTTGACGCGTTTGAGGACGGTGTCGAGGTCCGCGCGAAGCCAGATCGATAGAGCCCGAGCGCGAATACGGGTTCTGGTTTCTGGGTCGATGAAGGCCCCGCCACCGGTCGAAATTATTTTGGGCGGTCCCTCTAGAATGCGTTTGATCACTCTGCGCTCGCCCTCACGGAACGATTCCTCGCCATGATATTCAAAGATATCGGCGATCGAGCACCCTGCGGCCTTCTCGATTTCGGTGTCGGCGTCGACAAAAGGCAGCGACAATCGCCGCGCCAGTCGGCGTCCGACGGTGGTCTTGCCGACGCCCATCAGACCCACCAAAACCAGGGGCTGGGCGGGCGGTTTGATTTTGCCCGTCCTTTTCTTGTCATGTCCCATGAATTTGACTGTTGCCGATGTTGGTTTGAATGCGAAATGTGCACCAAGTAGAATGCCCCATCGTCGCCATATTTTGGCAAGATTATACCTATCTTGGCGGGTTGCCTTAAAGTAGCGCGTTAAGAATTGAAGGCAGCGTGGAACCTTATGTCTTTGGCGTCCAAATTGACGATCCTCCTGATCCTGGTTTTGGTGGCCGGCGGCGCCGTGTTCCTGGCGACCTGGGACATTCCGGTGCCTACACGGCAAGTCGAAAAAGTCCTGCCCGACAGCCGGTTTTCGCGGTAGCGCGTGATGCTTGGTCATGGTCCACGCTACCGGTTGATGGCGTTAATCGGGGCCGTATTAGCGATCGGCGGTGTCTCGATGGCAGGCGCGCAGCAGGATGCGGGTGGTCCGGTCCGCCTCGTGCCAACGACCGAATCCCCGCCGAAATCGAGTGCCCAGGCGGTCGAGACGGCTGCGGAAGGCGCGCCGACCCCGGCGCAATCGTCGATCGCGGTCGTTGAATTAGGCCGATTCGATCCCTCCTCCGTTGGGGTGTTGTCGGCCGAGAATGGCGGGTTCGAGGTATCTCTTTGGGCGGGATCGCGGCGTGCGCTTGTCGAGCGGCTGGTCCCCCGCATACCCGCGGTGACCCCGTCACGCGTTGCCCAGTCGCTGCGGCGGCGCCTGCTGTTGACGGCAGCGCAGGTACCGGCGGGCGATCCGGTAGCGCCAAGCTTTCTCGGCCTGCGCGCCGAACGTCTCGCGGCAGCCGGCGACTATCCGTCGGCTTTGGCCTTGGCCAACCTTGCGCCACCGCAGATGGAGGATCCGGCCCTCGATGTTGTCAGGGCTGAGGGCGCGCTACTGAATGGCAATCATCAGGCGGCGTGCGAGGTGGTCGACCGCGTGCTCGCCGCTGGACGCCGTTCCCCCTACTGGGTGCGCCGCCTCAGTTTTTGCCGCGTTCTCGAGGGCGATGTCGAGCGCGCGCGGCTGACGGCAGCCATTTTGCGTGAGTTGCCGGGCGATGCTGATCCGTTGTTCGATCAATTGTTGGCCATTCTGGCCGACGGCGCGGACAGGTCGCTCGACGACGCAACGGCCCTCACGCCGCTACACTTCGCGATGATTCGGGCGGCGCGACGCGCGATTCCCGACGGCGCTGCGAATTCCGATGATCCGGCAATTTTGCGGGCGCTGGCGACCTCCGCGAACGCGTCGATTGAGGCGCGGCTGCGGGCCGGAGAAGCGGCGGAAATCGCGGGGGTCTTATCGGCGGAATCACTCGGTCAGATATACGCGAGCTTGGCGTTCAGTGACGACCAGCGCGCCAATGTGCTGTCGGCGGCACTTGAGATGCCCCGATCAATTGCCAATGCGCTGCTGTATCAAACGGCGGTCGGCGAGACGATTCCAGCGGTCCAGGCGGAGGCTTTGCGCACAGCACTAAGATTGGCGAATGTGCGGACGCACGGGATGGTGGCACGGGTGAGCGCAGACCGTTTGGCAGCTCTAGCGCCCGACCCTGATCTGATGTGGTTTGCGGCCGATGCCGGTCTTGGCCTGCTTCATGCCGGCGCGATCGATGGTGCCCGTGCTTGGTTCGACCTTGCCCGGCAAGTTGTCTCGGAGTCCCAGCCCGACGCCGCACTTGCTGTGCTGAAGCTTTGGGCCCCGCTGACGGTGAGCGGATCGTCCAGCCCCCTACCATGGGCGCCCGCGGCGCTTGCCGAATGGTGGCGCGGCGTCGTCGACCTCGACCGCGCGCAAGCGCAAAGCGTCGGTGGTATCGCGCTGACGATATTCGAAGATCTGGGTCTGACAGTGCCCGAGGACGTCTGGGACGAATTCACCGGAATGGCCGAACCAGTACTGGTTCAACGCCCATCAGCGGGCTTGTTGCGCGGTCTGCAATCCGCGGCGCGCGCCGGCCGCGTCGGTGAGACCGTGTTGTTCGCCCTGGTTGTCCTGGGGGAACAACATCCGAGTGAGGTCGACACGATTGTTATTTCCGATGTCGTCATGGCGTTGGTCGGCGTTGGCCTGCTGGAGGATGCGCGCGCGTTGGCGCTTGAGGCGATCGTCGGTCGGAGTTTGTAGTGGCAGCCGGGGCCGCCACGATGGAGACACTTTTCGAGCGGTTTCTCGAAATGATTTCTGCCGAGCGCGGGGCATCGCCGAGGACGTTGGAAGCCTACGGCAATGATCTCGCCCACCTCGCCGAATTTTTGCGGCGCGACAAGGATCACGTCGTGTCCTGTGAAGGACAGCAACTTCGTCGTTATGTCGCACGTCTCGGCGGCGGTGGTTTAGCGCCGGCGACCGTGTCGCGAAAGATTTCGACGCTCCGCCAGTTTTTCAAGTTTCTGGTCGTCGATGGTGTTTGTCAGGACGATCCAAGCCATCTCCTCGAGGCGCCGCGGCGTGGCAGATCTCTGCCCCGCGTATTGGCCGCAAGCGACGTTGACGTGCTGTTGGATAAGGTCAGGGACATGGCCGGGCCGGAAGGCGCACGCGCAACGGCGTTGCTCGAACTGCTTTACGCATCCGGTCTGCGGGTCAGCGAGCTCGTCGGGCTGCCGATCGCGAATCTCGATCTTGATGCCGGGCTGGTATTCGTTCGAGGAAAAGGGGGGCGTCAACGATATGTGCCTGTTGGCAGCTCGGCCCTTGCAGCGCTGCGCGCTTATCTTGTCGAGCGGGCGGTGTTTTTGCGCAACGGCGAGGAATCGCCGTGGCTGTTTCCGTCGCGCGGGCGGCTCGGACATCTTACGCGCCAGCGTTTTGCCCAGCTCTTGAGTAAGCTTGCGGCAGACGCCGATATCGATCCGCGGCGCGTATCGCCGCATGTCCTGCGCCATGCTTTTGCGTCACATCTGCTTGCCAATGGCGCCGATCTGCGGTCGGTTCAGCAGATGCTCGGCCATGCCGATATTTCTACGACACAAATCTATACCCATGTCCTGGAGGAGCGGCTGCGCCAGACGGTGGTGGACCATCATCCGTTGTCCCAAACGTAGAGACCTGAACCGATGAGCACTTTCCTAGATTTCGAAAAACCAGTTGCCGAACTTGAAGGCAAGATTAAGGAGCTGCGTCATAGCGCTGACGGCGGCGATGTGAACATTTCCGATGAACTTGGAAAGCTCGAGGCCAAGGTCGACCAGGTTCTCAAGCAGATATATGGAAAACTCTCGCCGTGGCAGAAAATACAAGTTGCGCGGCATCCCGACCGCCCGCATTTCTCCAACTATATTGAGACCCTATTCGAGGATTTCGTCGAACTATGCGGCGACCGCGCGCACGGCAACGACACCGCGCTGGTTGGCGGAATCGCTCGGTTTCGCGGCCGCTCGGTTTTCGTTATTGGCCATGAAAAGGGCAGCGGGACCGATGGGCGGGTTCGTCATAATTTTGGCATGGCCCATCCCGAGGGGTATCGCAAAACCACCCGCCTGATGAATCTGGCCAACCACTACAATCTTCCGGTCCTCACGTTTGTCGACACCCCAGGCGCTTACCCCGGTGTTGAAGCCGAAGAGCGCGGTCAATCGGAGGCGATTGCGCGCTCAATCGAGGCGAGCCTGCGGCTCGAGGTTCCGTTTGTTGCCTCTATCGTCGGCGAGGGTGGGTCTGGGGGCGCCGTCGCCTTGGCAACGGCCGACCGGGTGCTCATGCTCGAGCACGCGGTCTATTCGGTGATCTCGCCTGAAGGCTGCGCGTCGATTCTTTGGCGCAGTGCGGCAAGGGCGCAAGACGCTGCTGATGCGCTCAAGTTGACGGCGGAAGACCTTCTTGCGCTCAAAGTGATCGACCAGGTGGTCGACGAACCGCTTGGCGCCGCACATCGGCATCCAACCACGGCGATTCGTGCGCTTGGGGACGAGATCGAGCGCACGCTGTTGCAGTTGATTTCGGAGCAATCCGGCTCGCGCCGTCTCCGGCGTCGGGAGAAGTTCCTAGCGATGGGACGGGCGTAGCGCGCCGAGGCTTACGTCAATCGACCGTGGCACTGTTTGAATTTCTTGCCGGATCCGCACGGACAGGCTTCGTTCCTGCCGACCTTGCCCCAGGTCGCGGCGTCGGTCGGGTTACGTTCAACCGCGCCTCGATGAGGGGGGGCCGCGCCAAAGCTCGCGCCGACCGTTTCCATCTCGTTTTTCCCGGTCGCGGGATCGGCGTGAATCTCTTTGGTTTGTTGCGTCGGTCGCGCCGCCGCAACTTGCGCTGCGGGCGCATCCATCTGCAGTTCGACATGCGAGAGGTAAATCGCAAGGTTTACGCGCAGCGACGAGAGCATCGTCTCGAACATGGTGAACGCTTCACCCTTATACTCGTTCAACGGATCGCGTTGGCCGTAGGCGCGTAGGCCGATGCCTTGCCGCAAATGATCCAACCCAAGCAAGTGGTCTTTCCAGTGTTGGTCAAGGACCTGCAGCATCAGGCTTTTCTCGACGACCCGCCAGACGTCGGGGCCGTAGCGGGTTGCCTTTTCAGCGAACCGCCGGTTTACGGCATCGTTGACGCGATGACGAATCTCCTCGTCCGCGATGCCTTCTTCGGCGGCCCACTCCTCAACGGGTAAGTCCACCGCGAAGATACGCTTTGCCTCAAGACCCAGTTCCGCCGTTTTCCATTGTTCGGCGTAGGCCCGCTCCGGGATATGGGTCGCGACGAGGTCGTCCATGACCTGATCGCGCATATCTTTGAAGGTTTCCGACACGTCGGTACTCTTCATCAATTCAATGCGCTGGTCGTAAATGACCTTTCGCTGATCGTTCATTACGTTGTCGAATTTCAGAAGGTTCTTGCGAATGTCGAAGTTGCGTGCCTCGACCTTCTGCTGGGCCTTCTCTAGCGCCTTGTTGATCCACGGGTGAACAATCGCTTCGTCTTCCTTGAGCCCGAGACGGCGCAACATGCCGTCCATTCTCTCCGAGCCAAAAATGCGCATCAGGTCGTCTTCGAGAGAGAGAAAAAACTTTGATTGACCTGGATCGCCTTGGCGGCCCGACCGACCGCGCAGCTGGTTGTCGATGCGGCGACTCTCGTGACGTTCCGTGCCAATGACGTAAAGCCCGCCCGCGGCCATGACGGCTTGTCTTTCCGTTTCGACTTCTTCCGTGATTCTCTTGGTAGCGGCGTCACGTTCGGCCTCTGGCGCGCTCGAATCCACCTCATCGGCGCAGCGCATATCGACGTTGCCGCCGAGTTTGATGTCGGTGCCGCGGCCCGCCATGTTGGTCGCGATGGTCACTGCACCCAATCGACCGGCTTGCGCAATAATATGCGCTTCCTGTTCGTGGTAGCGCGCGTTGAGAACGCGGTGCGGGACCCCTTTTGACTTGAGTGCCGCCGCAAGAACTTCGGATTTTTCGATGGAAACGGTGCCAACGAGACTGGGTTGTCCGCGTGCGACGCATTCGGCGACCAACGAAATGATCGCGTTCATTTTCTCGGTGGCGTTGCGGTAGACCTCGTCGTCTTCATCCATGCGAACCATCGGTTGATGGGTCGGGACCTCTACGACTTCCAGTTTGTAGATGTCGTGGAATTCCTCGGACTCGGTGGCGGCGGTGCCCGTCATCCCTGAAAGCTTCGGATACATCCGGAAGTAGTTCTGGAAGGTGATCGACGCGAGTGTCTGATTTTCTTGCTGGACGGAGACCCGCTCTTTCGCCTCGAGCGCCTGATGCAGACCCTCGGAATAGCGGCGGCCCTCGAGGGCTCGACCGGTGAATTCGTCGATGATGATGACCCGGTCGTCTTTGACGATGTAGTCCCGGTCTTTCAGGAATAGGCGGTGGGCGCGCAGGCCCTGGTTCGCGTGATGGACCACCGTGACATTCTCGATGTCATAGAGGGTGGCGCCCTTCAATAATCCGGCGTCACGAAGCAATTGCTCCATGTGCTCGACGCCGGTGTCCGAAAGCACGACCGTCCGGGTCTTCTCGTCGAGTTCGTAGTCTTCCGGCGCGAGCTTTGGGATGATTTCATCGAGCTGCAGGTAAAGGTCGGAGCTTTGCTCCGCCGGGCCTGAAATAATCAACGGGGTCCGCGCTTCGTCGACCAGGATAGAGTCGACTTCGTCGACGATCGCGAAGTTGAATGGGCGTTGGACCATCGCCGCCAACTCGAACTTCATGTTATCGCGCAGGTAGTCGAATCCGAATTCGTTGTTCGTGCCGTAGGTCACGTCGGCGCGATACTGCGCGCGACGCTCGTCATCGCTTAGGCCGTGGACGATGACCCCGACCGACAGGCCGAGGAACTTGTAAACTTGACCCATCCATTCGGCATCGCGGGCTGCGAGATAGTCGTTGACCGTGACGAGGTGAACGCCCTTTCCAGCCAAGGCATTCAAATAGACCGGTAACGTTGAGACCAGCGTCTTGCCTTCACCGGTACGCATCTCGGCGATCTTGCCCTGATGGAGCACCATGCCGCCGATAAGCTGGACATCGTAGTGACGTTCCCCGAGCGTTCTTTTTGCCGCCTCCCTGACGGTTGCGAAAGCCTCCGGTAGAAGGCTGCCGAGCGTCTCTCCATCGCTGTGACGCTGCCGAAATTCGCCGGTTCTGGCCGCAAGCTGTTCGTCGCTAAGGGCGCTAACTGAGGGTTCAAGACTGTTGATGTGATCAACGACGGTCTGAAGCTCGCGAACGACGCGATCATTTGCCGTGCCGAAAAGGCGTCTGGCAATCCCGCCGATCATCAAAAAACCTCACTATTGCTATGATTGCAGCGTGGGCGCCGAAGGCGCGTTGGACGAGAAATAGGGACCGGCAATCGGTCTGTCAACGGACGGACGGGCCGCGTATGGCACGCCCCGGTCAATCGGACGTGAACGGTGGATCAGTCAAAAAAAGCCAAGTTTTGGCCGATTGCCATGATACAACCGCTCCACCCTGCTTTGAAACACGCCTAAATGAGGATCTGATGACGCTTTCCAATGTTGCCCGGCTTTCCGGTGCGCTCGCCGTGGTCACCTTTGTCGGGCTCGCGTCCGTCGCCGCCGCACAGGGGAGCGGCCCAGATCGGGTTCGCGCCATTATCGCCGGTGAAGAGATTCGCCAGTCCGATGTCGATGCGTTCATCGGCCAGTTGCCGGAACAAGTGCGGGCCGCGCCGCGGGAGCAAATCGATCCGCTGGTGGTCAACGAGTTGGTAAACACCCGCCTCGTTGTCAAACTCGCGCGGGCGGCGGGCACTGAGCAAGACGAGACATACAAACTGCAAGTCGAGACCGCGTCGCTCCGCATTCTCCAAAACGTCTATCTGAGCAGCCAGATCGAAGCCGGGGTAACTGATGAGCGGCTGCAGAAGCTCTACGAAGAGTTTGTTGCCGCCAATCCGCCTGCCGAGCAAATCCGCGCAAGCCACATTCTGGTGGAAGCGAAAGAGGCCGCTCAAGCGATTGCGGCGGAAGTCCGAGGCGGTGCTGATTTTGCCGAGGTGGCGCGACGCGAATCGACCGGACCTTCGGCGAGCGCCGGTGGCGACCTCGGTTTCTTCGAAAAGGGACAGATGGTTGCGACCTTCTCTGAGGTCGCGTTTGCCCTTGAGCTCAACGAGACTTCCGATCCTGTTCAGACTCAGTTCGGTTGGCACGTGATCAAATTGACTGACCGCCGTCAGGCGCCGCCGCCTGCGCTGGACGAAGTACGCGAGGAACTGACTCAGCAGCTGACCAACGATATTGTGCAGGAGGTTCTCGTTAGAGCGCGCGAAGGCGTCACCATCGAGACATTCGACGTAGACGGAAACCGGATCGAAAACTAAAGGATCTGCTGTTCGGCGCCCAGGCGCCGCATTCAGCACGTAGGCGCCATGGCGAAAGACCTCGCGATATCACCGCTCGCGCCGGATTCCTATCCGGACTTGCCGCCCATTGCAGGGGTGCGGCTGGCCACGACGACAGCCGGCATCAAGTACAATCGAGCAGATGTATTGCTGGTGGACCTCGCCCCGGGCACTGCGGTAGCTGGCGTTTTAACCCGGTCGCGCACAGCGTCGGCGCCGGTTCTGTGGTGTCGCGACATACTTCGCAAAGGCGCGGCGCGCGGCCTAATTGTCAATTCTGGTAATGCCAACGCATTCACTGGGTACGAGGGCGTGCGGGCAGTGGCAGCCACAACCGCCGCAGTTTCTAAGGCGCTGGGCTGTAAAGCCGACGAGGTGTTCGTCAGTTCGACTGGGGTAATTGGCGAAAAACTACCGACCGAGAAGGTGCTCGCGGTAATCGAAACGCTCAAACATGGTTTGAGTGCGGCGAAGTGGCGCGAGGCGGCAGAAACCATTCGGACTACCGATACATTTCCAAAACTTGCCACGCGTTTCTTCACGATTGGCGGTGAGCGATTCGCATTGAATGGGATTGCCAAGGGATCGGGGATGATTGCGCCTGACATGGCGACAATGCTTGCCTATGTATTCACGGACGCCAAAATCCCGACCGACGTTTTGCAAGCCGAGTTGTCGCGTGCCAATGAGCTGTCCTTCAATGCCATCACGGTCGACGGGGACACGTCAACCAGCGACACGGCGCTGCTGTTTGCGACCGGCGCCGGCACAACACATGAATGGATTCCGAGTGGCAAAAGCCCCCTCATTCGGAGTTTTCGAAAGGCGCTGCAAGACCTGATGACGGATCTTGCGCATCAAATTGTTCGCGACGGTGAGGGCGCTTCCAAGTTCGTCGAGATCGAAGTGGCTGGGGCAAAGTCTAAGCGTGCGGCCAAGCGGATCGGCATGGCCATCGCCAACTCGCCGCTGGTCAAGACCGCGATCGCCGGCGAAGACCCCAACTGGGGCAGGATTGTCATGGCCGTCGGCAAGGCCGGAGAAGACGCGGACCGTGACCGCCTCCGGATCGCCTTCGGCGATCACCTGGTCGCTGAGAATGGCGTCGCCGTCCCCGGATATCTCGAGAATGTCGTGGCGGCCTATATGAAGAATCCTCGGATTTCGATCAAGGTTGATGTCGGCGTTGGCCGGTCGGGCTTTACCGTTTGGACCTGCGATTTCACGGAAGCCTATACCCGGATTAACGCGGATTACCGATCCTGATTGGATCGAGTGGCCCTGTGCGATGAACGTCCGCAGCAAAATCTTTGCGCCGTTGGAAACGCCGCGGCTCCACCTCCGCTCTTTTGGGGTGGACGACAAAGACGCACTCGTCGCACAGCTGAAAGATCCGCTGATATCGAAGCAACTCGCCTTCGTTCCCCATCCATATGATGCGAGCCACGCAGAGGCGTGGATCAAGGATTGCGCGCGCAACCCGCCGGGGAAGATCGTTGGTTGCCGGTTCGCGATAGAACGGCGCGAGGACGGCAGCTTTGTCGGTGGGTTGGGTCTGATGCCGCGGGAGCGTGCTTTCGAACTTGGATATTGGCTTGATCGGCGCTGTTGGCGGCAAGGCTACGCGACCGAGGCGGTCGGGGCTGCGCTGGCGTTTGGGCTCAGCGTGCTCGCGATGCAGCGCATCGTTGCGTTTGTCTTCATGGGAAACCCGGCGTCGACCCGGGTTCTGGCGCGCTTAGGATTCGCCTATCGGGGCCTGGAGGATTCGACGACGCAAAGCGACGCGAGCCGAAAAGTCTTGCGCTACGAATTCGTTCGTCCGGAATGACTCAAGTGCCCATTGGCAGCGATCGGCTCACGCTGAGGCTTCCGGCGCCGGGCGATGCTGCGTCGATTGCCCATCTACTGAACGACGAAGACGTGGTGAGGCACCTTTCGCATGTTCCGTTTCCATACAGCATCGAAGACGCCCATAGCTTTATAGATTCGTCCCTCGGACGAGGCCTTCTCAAAGTGGGACATGCCTTCCTGATTGAAGAGCGGTCGACCCATGCCGTGGTTGGTGCGATCGGCGTTCGCGCCAAAGACTTGCCCGACGGCCTGGCCGTCGGTGAGATCGGCTATTGGGTGGGCAAGGCGCACTGGGGCCAGGGTTTTGCGACGGAGGCCGTCGCCGCGCTGCTACCGCATTGTTTCGACGTGTGGGGAATGGACCGCGTTACCGCAAACGTCAACGCGGAAAACGTTGCGTCCCGACGGGTTCTGGAAAAATGCGCGTTTAGTGCGGTCGGCATGGTCGATTTGTGGATGCCCGCCCGCGGCCACGCCACGCCGTCGGTCGTCATGGTGCTCGGTGCCGACCAGCGGGCTTGCGATAACGCACTACCGATCCTTACCGTGGTAGCTGTTGCCCTTCTAGATGGCGACGACCGCGTCCTCATCGCCCAACGGCCCGAGGGCAAGGCGATGGCCGGGCTATGGGAATTTCCGGGCGGCAAAATCGCACCCGGCGAATCGCCGGAGACCGCTTTGATTCGCGAACTAAACGAAGAGCTGGGGATCGATACGGAGCAAAGTTGCCTGGCGCCTTTTTGTTTTGCTTCGCACCGATACGACTCTTTTCACCTCTTGATGCCCCTCTACATTTGTCGCGTTTGGGCGGGACAGCCTCGCGGGCGCGAAGGCCAGAGCCTGCGCTGGGTGGCGGTGAATGATCTACGCGACATCGCGATGCCGGCGGCGGACGTTCCGCTGGTGGCAATGCTACGGGATTTTCTTTGAGCCCATCGGCCCGGCTTTTTCTCCCGCGGATTGTTCGTCGGCGTCGAGCGCGGTCGCAAGCCGGGTCTTGGCGCTCCCCGGTCGCAGAGGTTTTTGCTGTGACGCGTGCGGCGCCCAGCCCGCCAAATAGGTGACATCGAATGTGGCCGGGATTCGGCCGTCGCGGCCGTACCGCTCGGCATAGAGTTCGCCCGCGCGGACAAACAGCGTACGCGCCGAGAAATGGCGGCGGCGCTGGACCAGCGCATTGGTTTCCCCCATGGCGCGCAGGTCGCGCATGAGTGCGATCACCGACCTGTAGGTCGTGTCGATCCGATCTCGGTCGGCGACGGGCAACGAAAAACCGGCGCGCTGCAAAAGCCCGCCGGCATCTCGAATATCGACAAGCGGGATGACGCGCGGGCTGATACCGCCGGAGACCTCGATTTCGGCCGCGGCAAGGCATTCGCGTAGCTCGATCAACGTGTCGCCGCCGAGAAACGCCGCGAGGAACAATCCGTCGGGCCGCAGGGTCCGCCGAATCTGGGCCAACACACCTGGCAAGTCGTTGACCCAGTGCAGCGCCATCACGCTGACCGCGAGGTCGGCACAGGCGGCGGCGAAGGGAAGGATCTCCTGGCTCGACGCAACGAGCAACCCGCCGCGCGCCATCTCGGGCGCGTCCGCTGTTGCGACGATCATGTCCATTTTGCGGGCCTTGATCGCGCCGGATTTCGCCAACAACTTCGAGAAACCGGGTCGCCCGCTGAGGTCGAGCGTCACCGGAAACGGCCGCTGAACATCAAGCAGGCGATCCGCAAGCCGGTTACCAACTTCCTCGAAAAGGAACGATCCCGCCGGGCTTAGCCGCTGCGCGCGCATCCGGTTGCGGACGAGCGATGCGCGGTGGAAAAGATCGACGTCGGTCATGGAATTGCCGGGCGGTCCAGGAATAATGATTCCCAGTGATCCTACCCTACCTCGGCGCAATTGCTGCTAAAGTGCGCGCCTCACTATTGCAGGAGCGCCAAGGATGAAAGCGGTCGTTATCCACGAATGTGGTCCATCGGATGTCTTGACCTATGAGGATATTGATCCGCCAAAGATCGGCCCCGGCGAAATCCTAATCAACCTGAAGACGGTCGGTCTGAATCACTTCGATCTGGATGTGCGCGGCGACATCTCGGGTTATCTCCAGCTCAAGTTGCCGCACATCTTAGGTGTGGAAGGCGCAGGTGTTGTTGCTGAGGTGGGATCTGGCGTGAGCGCATTCAGCGTCGGTGACCGCGTGATGCCGCAACTTACGACGTCCTCGGGTCAGTGTCGGCGGCAGATCTGCAATTGCGCGTTGGGGATGGACAACATCTGTGAGGACTTCGACAAGCTTGGCGTCACCCGTTGGGGCACCTATGCGGAGTATGTGAAAGTTTCAGAGCCCAACGTCATTCGAATTCCCGACGGTCTATCCGATCTTGACGCCGCGGCGACGCAGGTCGCGATGGCGACCGCCTGGGAACTTGTGGTGACCAAGGGCAAGGTCAAACAGGGCGAAGATGTGGTCGTTAACGCCGCGGGGTCGGGTGTCGGATCGGCTGCAATCCAGATTGCAGCGCTCGCCGGCGCGCGGGTCATCGCGACCGCCGGATCGGATGACAAGTTGGATCGCGCGCGCCAGCTCGGTGCGTCCGAAGTGATCAACTACACCAACCAAAGCATTGTCGATGAAGTCATGAAAATGACCGACGGCCGCGGTGCCGATGTGGTTATTGAATGCGTCGGCGGGAATATCTTGCAGCAGAGCCTCTCCGCCTTGTGCTTGAACGGTCGCTTGTCGACCGCCGGCGCGCACGCTGGTGAAAAAGTCGAAATAGATATGATCGAGTTTTTTCGCAAACAACTCACGATGACATCGACACATTTTGCGCCGGTGTCGACGAATCAAATGGTTCTAAAGCTTGTCAAGGAAGGCAAGCTTCGACCGGTCATCGAAAAAATCCTTCCGCTCAAGGAAATGAAGGCCGCGCACGATTTGCTGGCGAGCCGGCGGTTCTTTGGCAAGGTCGTCCTAGAAGTATAGTGAAAGTGCGCCTGCGCCTTGCATAACGGCGACAATGGTCAGCGCCGTGAGCAGGGTGGCTCGCACCTCAATTCGTGCGGCATTAGATTTCGTGGCGCCGGGCCGCTGCCCGACGTGCAATTTGCGCGTCCACGGGGTCGGGCTTTGCGGGATGTGCTGGTCGCAAGCCCAGTTCGTTACCGCACCATTTTGCGCGCGCTGCGGTCTGCCATTTGATTACGATGCCGGCGAAAATATTTGGTGCGGTCGCTGTATTGGCCAGCCGCCGCCTTTTGCCCGGGCGCGCGCCGCACTGGTTTATGGCGATATCTCAAGAAATCTGATCCTTGCGTTCAAACATGGTGACCGCCTCGATCTAACCCCCCTGGTCCTCTCTTGGCTCCAAGCCGCCGGACGAGACTTGCTTGAAGAGGCGGATATCATTGTGCCGGTCCCGCTGCATCGTCGGCGGTTGCTTCGGCGGCGCTACAATCAATCCTCGGTTCTTGCCGTCGCTTTGGGGTCGGCAAGTGGCCTGCGCGTTAACGTTGGTGCCCTTCGACGAACGAGAAATACCCAGAGCCAAGGGAGTTTGGGCCGGCGGGCGCGGGAGATAAATGTGCGGGGGTCGATACAAGTGAATGCATCGGCGCGACCCAGCCTAGCGGGCCGCCGGGTACTGTTGATCGACGATGTCTTGACGACGGGCGCAACCGCCAACGCCTGTGCCCGATCGCTTCTGGCGGCGGGCGCTGCGTGGGTGGATGTCCTGACCCTCGCCCGGGTGATCTAGGTTCACCCGAATTTGTTGATTTCGAAGGATTCCACCGGTTGCGGAGAGGACGCCGAGGCACCTAGTCTAAGGCATACACATTTCGACAACGGTGCTGGGCTCATGGCCAACGTAGAAATCTATACGACGATGATGTGCGGATTTTGTGCCCGCGCAAAAAATCTTCTGAACAAAAAATCGATCGAATTCGATGAAATTGACGTGACGTTCAGCGACTCCAAACGCCAGGCAATGATGGCGCGGTCGGATGGCCGCCATACCGTGCCGCAGATATTCATTAACGGCAGTGGCATCGGTGGCTGCGACGAGCTTCTTTCGTTGGAGCGCGAGGGTCGTCTTGACGACCTACTGTCAGCGCGCGCGCCCTAGAGGGATCGTCCGGTGAAAGTCGCCTGCCTGCAGGTCTGCGCGGGCGACGATATGGATCACAACCTCGCGGCCGCTGCGGATGGCATTCGCGAGGCCGCGTCTGCCGGCGCGGACTTCATAACCACGCCTGAAAACGTGGCCCTCATGGCTACGAATCGCGACCAGCTATTGTCGCACGCCGTCGATGAGCGCCAGCATCCTGCTGTCGCCCGATTTGCCGCGCTTGCAGCAGAGGTAAACAGGTGGATTCTTGCGGGGTCGATCGGTGTCGCGACCGGCGACGGTCGCATCTTCAATCGCTCTCTGCTATTTGGGCCGGACGGCAGAATCGCGGCGCGCTACGACAAGATCCACATGTTCGACGTCGATTTGCCGGGCGGCGAGGTCTATCACGAGTCGCGAAACTACCGACCCGGGTCGGCGGCCGTGGTGACGACGTTGCCGTGGACAAGACTTGGTATGACCGTCTGCTACGACGTGCGATTTCCCTCACTTTTTCGCGCACTTGGCCAACTCGATGCTCAGGTGATCACGGTTCCTTCTGCCTTCACGAAGGTGACGGGCCGAGCGCACTGGTCGGTCTTGCTGCGGGCGCGGGCAATTGAAACCGGGGCTTTTGTCGTTGCGCCCGCGCAGGTTGGCCGCCATCCGGCAAAGCGCGAAACGTACGGCCACTCTATGGTGGTGGGGCCCTGGGGCGAGGTCCTGCTCGATGCTGGTGAGGCGCCGGGCGTATACTACGCCGACATCGATCTCGCCAAGGTGGCCGCGGCGCGGGCCGCAATCCCGGCCTGGACGACGTCTTCCGGTTTTGCGCTGCCGGGGGCGTAGGGCCTGACCTCGCCAGTCCCTGGTCCGTGCGCACTGGGCCTCGGTCTTGAATTCAGTGATACCCTCCTATATCGAGAAGGACCGTAGCAGCACAGTGGTTGAGCATGATTTCCTTCGACCTTCGTTGCGCCAACGCTCATGTCTTCGAGGCTTGGTTTTCGAATAGCGAAACCTATGCGCGGCAGGCCAAACACGGGGAGTTGGTTTGCCCGATTTGCGGTGACACGGATTTGAACAAATCGCTGATGGCGCCGAATGTCTCGCTTGGTGCCTCGCGCGGCGATTCAGATCGGCCCAGCGAAGTAGCGCTCCCGGTCGCCACTGCTGCGACGGATCGTGCGGCAGAGCTCATGCGCATGGCGCGCGCGATTCGTGAAGAAGTGGAAAAGAACTTCGATCACGTTGGCACGGCCTTCGCAGAAGAGGCCAAGAAAATTCACTACGGCGAGACCGAGCACCGGAACATTTTCGGTGAGATGACTCCGGACGAGGCGACGGATCTCCACGAAGAAGGCGTCGAATTCGGCGTCCTACCGTGGCCCGCGAAAGAAGATGCCTAGGTTCGTGTGGCGAACGCCAAGTAGTTGACATCCAGATTGGCTGATAGCTGCCACTCGCGCGGCAGGGGCATATAAGTGATGCCCTTCAGATCTGTGATCTTCAAGCCGGCCTTTGCGAGGGTCGCCCGGAGTTCCGAAGGTCGGACGAAGCGGTTCCAGTCATGGGTACCCTTCGGGAGCCAACCTAGGACGTACTCTGCGCCGACGATGGCGAGGAAATAGGCCTTTAGCGTCCGGTTGAGTGTGGCAAGGAGCATGGCTGAATCGTCAGCGCGGAGGAGCGCGGCGCAGGCGGCAACAAAGCTCTGAACGTCCGACACGTGCTCGATCACCTCCATGTTGAGGACGGCGTCGAATTTCTCTCCCCATGCCGCGAGATCTTCTGCCGTTGCCTGAACGTAATCGATCTCCAACGCCGCTTCGGTCGCATGCTGGCGGGCGATCTCAACGTTCTCCTCGGATGGATCGACGCCCACGACCTCGGCCCCCAATCGGCGCATGGGCTCACACAGCAAGCCGCCACCACACCCGATATCGGCAATCCGTAGGCCGCGCAGCGGCGCCGTGCTATTGGGGTCGCGCGCGAACTGCGCGCAAAGCCGGTCGCGAATGTAGCGCAGACGCACCGGGTTTATTTGGTGGAGCGGCCGAAATGGACCCTGCGTATCCCACCACATGGCAGACATTTTGCTAAATCGCCCGACTTCCACCGGATCGATTGATGTCGCGGGTTGTGCCTTTGCTGTCACGGATCGCGGCCTTGCTTGCCTGGCGGAAGAGTGGCCTATATGTATACGCGCCCCTGCCGGAACAAGAAAACCTTTCGGGCGTCGCAACAAGGTGGCCGTCGGCGGTCGCTGCCTCTATGCCGGGTGCTATGTCGGTAATCGTTCAAAAATTCGGCGGTACGTCCGTAGCTGATCTCGAGCGCGTGCGGAATGCTGCATCGAGGGTCAAGAGCGAAGTTGATCGCGGGAACCACGTCGTTGTCGTCGTATCGGCGATGGCGGGGACGACCAATCAGCTGGTTCAGTGGGCCGGCGAGGCATCTTCGCTTCACGATACCCGCGAATATGATGCTGTCGTTTCGACCGGCGAGCAGGTCACCGCGGGCCTACTCGCGATCGTTCTTCAGGACATGGGAATCTCGGCACGGTCATGGTTGGGCTGGCAATTGCCGATCCGCACGGACTCGTCGCACGGCGGAGCCCGTATTCAAGACATCGACGTTGACGAAATCAGGAAGAGATTTGAGCAAGGTCAGGTCGCCGTCGTCGCCGGGTTCCAGGGACTTAGCGCTGAAAACCGGATCACGACCCTTGGACGCGGCGGCTCGGACACCAGTGCTGTTGCGTTGGCGGCCGCTCTGAACGCCGAACGATGCGACATCTACACCGACGTCGACGGCATCTATACGTCGGACCCGCGCATCGTGACTCGGGCAAGAAAGCTCGAGAAGATCACCTATGAGGAGATGCTCGAGCTCGCGTCTCTCGGCGCAAAAGTACTACAGACGCGTTCGGTCGAACTGGCAATGAATCATCGCGTCAGGCTCCAGGTTCTTTCAAGTTTTAGCGATTCACCGGGTACACTCGTTGTTGACGAGGATGAGATAGTGGAAAAAGAGATAGTCAGTGGCATCGCGTATTCCCGTGATGAAGCAAAAATTACGTTGCGGCGCGTCGCCGACCGACCCGGTGTCGCCGCAGCGGTCTTTGGCCCGTTGGCCGAGGCGAATATCAATGTGGATATGATCGTTCAGAACATCTCACAGACCGATCAGCTGACAGACCTTACCTTCACGGTCACTCGTTCCCACCTCGACCGTGCTGTCGCCGTCCTCGAAAAGGCGCGGCCCGAGGTTGGGTACGAAGAACTGAAGGCAGACGAAGACGTAACGAAAGTGTCGGTCATTGGCGTCGGGATGCGGAGCCACGCCGGTGTTGCGCAACGCATGTTCGCGACCCTTGCTGAGCGTGGAATCAATATTCAGGTTATTTCCACGTCGGAGATCAAGGTCAGTGTGCTGATCGAAGAAGAATATACCGAGCTCGCGTTGCGGGCCCTACACACTGCCTATGGGCTGGACGATGAGTGATGAGGCGCCGGTAGCCGCACTCGAACAACTCAACCGTCTTTGGGATAGAGGCCGCGCGTTTCTCGGCAGCGACTACGCCATTCTCGGCGGCGCCATGAGCTGGTTGTCCGATCGCCATCTTGTTTCGGCGATTTCGAATGCCGGCGGTTTTGGTGTCATCGCGTGTGGCTCGCTGAGCCCATCGCAACTCGATACCGAGATCGCCGCAACCTTTGATCTGACCGGCCGACCGTTCGGCGTCAATCTCATCACGATGCATCCCGATTTGCCGCAACTGATCAAGACTTGCGCCGACCGTGGCGTAAGCCACGTTGCCCTTGCCGGCGGCATCCCGCCGGCGTCGGCGATAGGCCAGTTGAAGGATGCCGGCATTCGGGTTCTGGCGTTCACGCCGGCGCTCGCTCTTGCAAAGCGGCTGGTTCGGTCAGGTGTAGACGCGTTGGTGATTGAAGGCATGGAGGCCGGCGGTCACATAGGCCCAGTCTCGACAAGCGTCCTAGCGCAAGAAATTCTACCTGCGATCCGCGATGTCCCGGTATTTGTCGCCGGCGGAATTGGTCGTGGCGATGCGATCGCCATGTATCTCGGCGCGGGCGCGTCCGGTGTCCAGATGGGGACCCGGTTTGTGTGTGCGACAGAATGCGTTGCGCATCCGAAATTCAAGCAGGCGTTTGTGCGCGGACATGCTCGGGACGCCGTGCTGTCGGTCCAGTTGGATCCGCGCTTTCCAGTCATTCCGGTGCGGGCGTTGGCCAACAAAGGCACTCATCTGTTCGCTGAAAAGCAGCGCGAGGTGATTGCCAAGGTCGACGCCGGCACCCTATCTGCGCCCGAAGCGCAATTGGCAATCGAGCGATTCTGGGCAGGTGCGTTGAGGCGCGCGGCGATTGATGGCGACGTCGAGCTTGGCTCAATCATGGCAGGCCAGAGCGTTGGCCTGGTGACGAAGGAGGAGCCGGTCGCCGAGATCATTGCGCGGTTGATCGACGAAGCGGTGGCGGCGATTGCGTCGTCAACCAGGACCGTGACACCGTCGTCGCGCGAACAGGCCGCGTTCATGAGATGAACCCGGAGAAGGTAGCCGGCCCGCGCGTTCTATTGCGTCATTTGCGTGCGCTGATGGCGGGCGAAGGCGCACCCCAGGCGCGCCTGGACTCGGTTACCACCATAATCGCGACCAACATGGCGGCCGATGTTTGCTCGCTCTACCTTCGGCGTGCCGGCGATGTGCTCGAACTTTTCTCGACCCATGGCCTGAAGCCCGAATCGGTTCACCGCACCCGGTTACGTGTCGGCGAAGGATTGATCGGCGACATCGTTGCTCAAGCAAAAACGCTCGCCCTTTCAGATGCCCAGGCCCATCCCCAATTCGCCTATCGGCCGGAGACCGGCGAAGAGAGTTTTCATTCGCTCCTGGGTGTGCCGCTACAGCGCGGTGGTCGGGTGATTGGCGCGCTCTCGGTTCAGAACCGAAACAAACGCGATTACACCGCAGAGGAAGCTGAGGCCCTCCAGACCGTAGCGATGGTGCTATGCGAGCTCGTTCTTGCGTCGCACATGGTGGCCGATGACGAGATAGCGGAGATCGACGGCAATGCCACGTTGCCGCTGCGCTTCGAAGGCTTGCCCTTGGCAGACGGAGTCGGGCAGGGGCAGGTGTTCGTTCACCGGGCCCCGCTGCACGTCGAAAACCTTGTATCCGACGATCCAGATCGAGAGATCGCGCGATTGGATGAGGCCGTTAGTCGGTTTCTCGCGCGCATTCATGACTTGATTGCCGAGAGCGCGTCTCGGATTGGCGATGCAGAGCGCGAAATTCTCGACACCTACAGAATGTTTGCGGAGGACCTGGGGTGGCGTCGGAGAATGACGGAGGCCGTTCTTGACGGGCTGACGGCAGAGGGCGCGGTGCGCAGAGTCCAAGAGGAAAATCGGCGGAGGTTGGTGTCATCACCCTACTTTCGGGACCGGATTGCCGATTTTGACGATCTCTCAAACCAACTGTTGTGGCAGCTGGTCGGTGCGGGGCGACCGCCGCCGACCGCACTGCCGGAAAACGCCGTGCTTATTGCGCGCAGCCTAGGGCCGGCCGAACTGCTCGAATACGACCACAGCCGTCTGCGTGCCATCGTCCTCGGTGAAGGCTCGCCGACGTCCCACATGGTTCTGATTGCTAGGTCATTAAACATTCCGGTCGTCGGCCGGGTCGCTGGATCACTCGCGCGCCTGCGACCTGGCGATCCGGTCGTTGTCGATGGCTGGCGTGGTTTGGTGCATGTGCGGCCCGACGAGAATGTCTATGACGACCTCGTTGACGCCGTCGAAGATCAAGCCAAGCGCCGGGTTGGCTATGAGGCCATGCGGACGCTGCCGGCGCGCTCAGCGGACGGCGCACTTTTCGATCTGCAGCTCAACGTCGGTCTGCTCCACGAGTTGCCCCTCCTTGACGCGACCGGTGCGGGGGGCATCGGGCTTTTGCGGACCGAACTCCTGTTCCTGAGGCATCCATCTTTTCCATCCACCGAAGATCAAGAGGCCGCGTACCGCCAAGTATTCGACGCGGCGGCTGGGCGCCCGGTGGTGTTCAGGACGTTTGATATCGGGGGCGATAAGATTCTTCCGAACCTGGACCGCCCGCTCGAGCATGAAGAAAATCCCGCGATGGGATGGCGGTCGTTGCGCGTGGGTCTGGATCGCCCATCGGTCTTGCGCAACCAGCTTCGGGCATTGATCGCGGCGGCGGCGGGCCAGCCGCTCACCGTGATGTTTCCGATGGCGGCGGAGGTCGCGGAATTCGACCAGGCGCGGCGCGTCCTAGACATTGAACTTGGCCGACAGCGTCAGCGGGGCCAGGTCCTGCCGAAAGAGCTACAGGTCGGGGTGATGATCGAGGTGCCGTCTTTGGCTTGGCAGATCGAGAAGGTGGCCGCGAAGGCTGACTTCGTGTCAGTCGGAACGAACGATCTCCTCCAATACTTCTTTGCCAGCGACCGGACAAACCCCCGGTTGGCAAATCGGTACGATCCACTCTCGCCGAGTTTTCTTCGACTATTGAGCCGGATCCGGGAAATCTGCAGCGACGCCGGGGTGCCGGTCGGGGTTTGTGGCGATATGGCGGCAAAACCGTTGGAGGCACTGTGCCTGGCGGGGCTCGGGTTTCGCACCCTGTCTCTGCCTGCGCCGGCCCTTGGGGCAGTGAAAAAAGCCTTGCGTAGCCTCGATTGTGCCGCAATTGAGGCCTACCTTCAGAGTCGTATCATTGCGGCCGACGGTTCGCTCCGCGACGAAGTTAAGCACTTCGCCCAAGATCATGGGATTTTCCATTAACTTTTTGCAAACAAGCGATTTTCTGGTTTACTCACACCCTGTGTAAAGGGTGGAAAACTCCCCTCCGTATTTGGGGGATCGGAATTATCCACAGGTCGCTAGGATAGTGGTGTCGGCGAGATGCCAGGCATGTTGGGGGCGATACGCGTGATTTCAGATCGACATTACCGCCCGCGAGTCATGCTCTGGCCCACGGGCGGCACGAATCAGCCCACCGGCCCATTCCCGAACATCGCGATTGGGCGCGGCGCGTAATGGCGGGCCAAGATCCACGGCGCGACGACTATCCCCCTCTTGAGTCAGCGCGCGGCCGGCTGCATTTGCGCGAGGTGCGCTCCGAAAGCGGAGAATACGACGGCATCGGTGTTGAACTGGGGGCGGCCCGAATCCGAGCAGGGGCCGAAGTCGCCGACATCGCCCAAAAACTGAGGATCAGCCCGGCCTATCTTGTGGCGATCGAAAAAGGGCGTTTCGACGACCTGCCTGGACACGCTTACGTTTTTGGATTCCTGAAATCCTACGCGCGCTTCCTGAAGCTTGACGAAGATATCGTCGTAGAACGCTTTCGCGCCGAAACGACAGGTCCCCGACGCGAGACACGATTGGCGTTTCCCTCGGCGATGGATCGGGGCCGTATGCCGACCGGGCGCCTCTTGATGGGTGGGGCCCTTTTGGCGGTTTTGGCGTACGCCAGTTGGTTTGTTTTCACCAGCGACGAGCGGAGCACGGCTGAGCGGGTCGCGCCTATTCCCGAACGTTTGGTTAGTGCTCAGGGTTCCGCGGAAGCAAGGACCGCGGCAAGCGAACCTGTTGTGCCGTCCGTCCCGGTTCCGAGAGTCGATGTTGCGGCGGTCGCGCCGGCGGTAGTCGTGGCCGATCCGACCGAGGTAGCGCGGGCGGTTTCTGAGGTTCAGGCGGTTGACCCTGTGGGAGCGAACCCTGCCGCATCTGCGGCGCCGGTCGAACCTGCGATCGAGGTCCCCCAGGCCGCGCCAGAGCCAGCTGAGCCTGCTTTAGGAGAAACACCCATCGAGACTGCCGCGCTCCGGCCGGCATTGGACGCCGAGCCACCGCGCCTAGACGCGCCGCCGCCAACGGCGACTGCCGTAGAGGAGAGCGTAGCCCCACCGGCGCCAGTCGCAGCGCGTACCCGCGCCGCTGATGACGTCGAAATTAGGCAGTTGGTCGACGCGTCATCCTCGCCCATTGCCGCCGATTTGCCGCCCCCCGTCGTCGCAACGAGCAATACCGACATCGCTGCGCCTTCCCCGGCTGCGCCGCAAGTGGCCCTCCAATCCGCAGATTCGTCGCCGCCGCCGCTCGCGACGCCGGTAGACCAGGCGGGGTCTCTTTCAGACGGCAGCTATGTGCCGAGAGTTTTTGGCGCTGGGAACGAAAATGCCAGGGTGGTGCTTATCGCTGAAAGTGATAGCTGGGTTCAGGTCCGCGCCACCTCAGGTGAGTTGCTGCTAACGCGCGTTTTGCGATCCGGCGACCGCTACCTCGTGCCTGATCGGCCCGGCTTGGTCTTGATGACTGGAAACCTCGGCGCGTTGCGGGTGACGGTCGATGGAAACCCGATTGCGCCGCTTGGATCCTTAGGGGTTATCGGTCGTGACATTCCGCTGGACGCAGATCTGTTAGCTCGCGGACAAGTATCGGTGGATGCGGAGTCAGATTAGCGTCCGGCGCCGCCCTTGATTCTGATGCTGATCGGGATGCATAGTCCCGCTCACATCGCCCCTCAATGAGTCTTTGTCGAGCGCCATGAGCGTCAGGCCCTATCGCGACATTCTGCGTCGCGCATCACGTCAAATAATGGTTGGCAACGTGCCTGTTGGCGGCGGTGCACCGATCACGGTGCAGTCGATGACCAATACGTTGACCCATGATGTCTCGGCGACGGTCGAGCAAGTCAGGCAATTGGAGGCGGCGGGGGCGGACATCGTCAGGGTTTCTTGCCCCGACGAAGAATCGACGAAGGCGCTGTCGTCGATCGTCAAGCAAGTAAACGTCCCGATCGTTGCGGACATACATTTTCACTATCGCCGGGCGATTGAAGCGGCGGTTTCGGGCGCCGCATGTTTGCGGATCAACCCTGGCAACATTGGCTCGCGCGCGCGCGTAAAAGAGGTTGTGCGGGCCGCGCGCGATCATGGTTGCTCGATGCGGATCGGCGTGAACGCAGGGTCCCTTGAGCATGAATTGCTCGAGAAGTACGGCGAGCCTTGCCCAGAGGCCATGGTCGAAAGTGCCCTGAACCATGCGAGGATCCTCGAGGACGAAGACTTTGTCGATTTTAAGATCAGCGTGAAAGCGTCTGATGTTTTTCTCGCGGTCGCCGCCTATCAACAGCTGGCCGAAGCGTGCGACTACCCGCTTCATCTCGGCATCACCGAAGCGGGCGGTCTTATTTCGGGGACCGTCAAATCGTCGGTCGGCATGGGTATGCTGCTTTGGTCGGGCATTGGCGACACCGTGAGGGTGTCGCTGTCGGCGGATCCGGTCGAGGAGGTGCGCGTTGGTTTTGACCTTCTCAAATCGTTGAACCTGCGGCACCGTGGCGTGAACATCATTTCTTGCCCGTCGTGCGCCAGGCAGGCGTTCCCGGTCATTAAGACCGTCGAGATATTAGAAAAGCGTTTAGCGCATATCACGACGCCGCTGACATTGTCGATCATTGGATGTGTCGTAAACGGCCCTGGCGAAGCGCGCGAGACCGATATCGGTTTAGCAGGCGGTGGGCGAGGCAACCATATGGTCTACGTCAACGGCATCGCGGATCACAAAATTGACGACGAACGGATCGTCAATCACGTCGTTGAATTGGTAGAGGCCCGCGTGCGGGAAATTGAAGCGGTCGGTTTGGTAGATTTGCCGACGGCTGCGGCTTCATAGGCGGACATAGGCCGTGTCACTGCAACCCGTTCGCGGTACGCGCGATATCTTGTCTGAGGATGCCGCCCAATTCAGAACGATAACCGAGATCGCCCGGGAGACATCGGGCCTCTTCGGTTACGACGAAATCGCGACACCGATTTTCGAGTTTACTGGGGTGTTCTCGCGAACCCTCGGCGAGGCGACGGATGTTGTCACCAAGGAAATGTATACGTTCGCGGATCGCAATGGCGACAGTCTGACGTTACGCCCCGAGGGGACCGCCGGGATCGCGCGTGCCGTGATCTCCAACGGACTGGCTCAAGACGCGCCGCTGAAGTTCTACTACCAGGGGCCGATGTTTCGTCACGAACGGCCCCAGAAAGGTCGCTACAGACAGCTCCACCAAGTTGGCGTCGAATTACTTGGGGTGCCGGGACCGCTGGGCGACGTTGAGGTCATCACGCTTGGCGCTCACATCCTAGAGCGACTGGGCTTGCACGGAAAAGTTCGATTGGAAGTGAATTCCTTGGGCGACCCGGAGAGCCGGGCAGTCTACCGAGAGGCGCTGGTGGCCTATTTGAACGGACGCCTCGGCGACCTTTCCGAGGAGAGCAAATCTCGTGTCGAGCGTAACCCGTTGCGAGTCCTCGATTCGAAAGATGAAGGCGACAAGGCGATTGTTGCCGCAGGCCCGCTCTATAGCGACTTTCTCAACGAAACATCGGCGTCATTTTTCGGCGAAGTTCGCGCAAGGCTCGACGATCTCGGCGTCGCCTACACAGTCAATCCAACGCTCGTGCGTGGCTTTGACTATTATTGCCACACGGCATTTGAGTTCATCACCGAAGACCTGGGCGCCCAAGGCACGGTAATGGCCGGCGGCCGTTACGATGGCCTTGTCGAAGCGCTGGGCGGTCCGTCGCTGCCGGGCGTCGGCTGGGCCGCGGGCATCGAGCGTCTCGCTCTCCTGATGGGTCACCAGGTAAGTCCAGCGCGACCGATCGCACTGATCCCGATCGGTGATGCGGCGGGCATAATGGCTCTAAAGATTGCCGATGCCTTGCGCCGGGAGGGTTTCCGGGTTGATTTGGGTTACAGCGGAAACATCGGAAAACGGATGAAGAGGGCTGGCAAACTGAACGCGTGTGCCGCTGTCTTGATGGGCGACGATGAGATCGCGGCCGGCGCGGTGACAATACGGGATATGGATACTGGCGAGCAGAGCGCTGCCGACTTGAATCGCTTGGCGGCGTGCTTGGAGAAATACAAAGCGTGATCTCCAACGAACAGATCGACAATCTGCTTAGCAAGCATGCCGAATTGGAGACCGCGCTTTCCGCGGGGCACAGCAAAGAGGGTGATTTTGTTCGGCTGTCACGAGAGTACTCAGATATGGGCCCGGCTGTTGAAGTTGCGCAGCGGCTGCGGACACTAAGGGCCGAGGTCGCCGGCCTCGAAGAAATCCTTGCCGATAAGACCGTCGATGATGAAATGCGCGCGTTTGCCACGGATGATCGCGAAAAACAGCGTGAGGCTTCCAAAGAGTGCGAGCAACAGCTGCGAGTCCTGCTCCTCCCGAAAGATGAAGCCGACGAGCGTAACGCAATTTTGGAGGTGCGCGCCGGCACCGGCGGAGACGAAGCCGCGATATTTGCGGCGGACCTGACGCGAATGTACCAACGGTACGCGGAAGGTCGCGGTTGGGGGTTTGAAATAATGTCCCTCTCCGAGAACGATGTTGGTGGGTACAAAGAAGCCTCCGCCACAATTACCGGTCGTGGCGTTTTCGAACGCATGAAATTCGAATCGGGCGTTCACCGCGTTCAGCGCGTGCCGGTGACGGAATCGAGCGGACGGATTCATACCTCGACGGCGACGGTCGCGGTCCTGCCGGAGGCCGAAGAGGTCGATATCAAGATCGAGGAAAAGGACATCCGTGTCGATGTGTATCGGTCATCCGGTCCTGGCGGGCAGTCGGTCAACACGACGGACAGTGCAGTGCGAATCACGCACTTAGAGACCGGAATCGTTGTGACCCAACAGGACGAGAAATCCCAACACAAGAATCGCGCCAAAGCGATGAAGATTCTGCGCGCGCGTCTGTATGACGCCGAGCGTTACGCACGCGATTCAGAGCGCGCCGCGGCCCGGCGCAATCAAATCGGCAGCGGCGATCGGTCTGAGCGAATCCGGACTTACAACTTCCCGCAAAATCGCGTCACCGATCATCGGATAAACCTCACGCTTCACAAACTCGATCGAATACTTATTGGCGAGGGCCTTGACGAGATGATCGATGCGCTGAGTTCCGAAGATCAAGCGCAGAGGCTGAGCGATTTGGACGATGGGAATGTCCGTAGCTAGCGCTGGCACGGTCGAGAATTTATTGGTCTGGGGCGGCCAGGCCCTTTCCGAGCACGGTGTTGCGAACGCGCGCCGCGAAGCGCGTTTGATTTTTCGGCAAGCCAGCGATGTGTCGCTTGAGGATATGGTGTCCGGGCGCACCGTTGCCGTCTCGGATTCCGTCGTCCGAACTTTTAAGGACTACGTGCGGCGGCGCACCGCCGGCGAACCGCTATCGCGTATCCGGGGGTCGCGAGAATTCTGGAGCCTCGATTTCGATTTGTCGCCGGCGACGCTCGACCCGCGACCTGACAGCGAGTGTCTGGTTGCAGCCGTTGTCGCCAATCTCCAGCGCCGCCGCATTGCCGCGCCCAGAATTCTCGACCTAGGAACCGGCAGTGGCTGTCTCCTTCTCGCACTGGTCTCCGAGGTGTCGGGCGCTAGCGGTATTGGGATTGATCTAAGTGGCGAGGCCGTCGTCACCGCGCGGCGCAATGCGACAAAATTGGGTTTAGCTGACCGGGCCAACTTTGCGGTCGGCGACTGGGGGGCCAGCATTGGGGAGCGTTTTGATGTGGTCGTCGTCAATCCCCCGTACATCGCAACCGCCGCGATTGCTGTACTTGCAGATGAAGTACGGGCCTTCGACCCGACGTTGGCGCTGGACGGTGGGGAGGACGGGTTGGCCTGTTATCGGACTATCGCCCCTCAACTCGGCGCGCTTGTTGCGGAATCGGGGTTTGCCGCTCTGGAGATCGGGATGGGCCAATCTGCGGCGGTCTCGTCGATCCTTGCGTGCGAGGGCTTCGGTGCCATCAAAGTCTGGCCGGACTTGGCTGGCACGGCGCGATGCATTATTGCGGCGTCGGGAGGTTAGAAAAAAAGGGTTGGATTTAGCGCCTCCGGCGGACTAGGTTCATCTCTGGATAACGCATCGATCACCGCGGTCAGGTGGACGTTATCTCAGCGCAATCCGGCAGAATATGAACGCGACGGGCAGCCTCAAGTCCGTTCGTGGTCGGGTCGCGCAGAGGGAAACAACAACGAGAATGTACAGATGAGACAAGGATCCGGTTCGAGACGTTCGCGTGGGGGGCGACCAAATAATAATGGTGGTTCCAAGCGCTCCTTCGGTCAGGGCCCCAATCGAAGTTTCGAAAGTAATGGGCCCGGCGTAAAATTGCGCGGGACGGCCGCACAAGTGTTCGACAAATACCTCGCGATGGCGCGCGATGCGTCGACCAGCGGGGACCGCGTAGCTGCCGAAAACTTCTATCAGCACGCCGAACATTATTATCGTTTGCACAGCACGTTTAATGCCGAGCTGAAGTTGCGTACCGAGAGTGAGCAAGCTGACGACGAGGATCAGCGATATCAGCAAGAGGAAGACCGCGGTCAAGCCGACGATCGGAACCCTGCGAATGTCGTCGTCGCGCCCGCCGCGAGCAACGCCAATGTCGATGCCGACGCCAAAGCCAACGCCGACAGCGATACTCCCGCTCAGGCTGCCGCGCCGGATGCGCCGGCGGGCGATACCTCCGATGGGGAGGTAAAGTCTGCCAAGCCGCGCCGTCGGCGGCGTAGCGGTGCTGCGAAGGACAGCGAAGCCGAAACCTCGGCCTAAAATAGTCCCTGACCCTTGTGTTGCCTTGGGGCAACACTATCTACAAGGCGACTTGTACGCCGCCGGCGCCGCCGGTCGGCTTAACCTTCGTCGGGTAGGCTAATTCAATGGACTTTGAGAAATACACGGATCGCTCCAAAGGGTTCGTTCAGGCTGCCCAAGACTTGGCTTTGCGGCGGAATCACCAACGATTCACGCCAGAGCATCTCCTCTCCGTCCTCATCGACGACAAGGAGGGACTCGCCGCCAATCTTGTCGCGGCGGCCAGGGGGCGGGCCCAGGAAATCAAATCTGCGACCGACGCGGCGCTGGCAAAACTGCCCACAGTCGAGGGGAGCGGCGCTGGTCAGGTTTATTTGGCGCCCGAAACCGCACGCCTGTTCGAGGCGGCTGAACAGATCGCCGAGAAAGCGAGTGATCGATTCGTTACGGCCGAGCGATTGTTGCTGGCTTTGGCCATGGCCAAGGACTCGCCTGCCGCGAAGATCATCGAGAACGCCGGCATCACACCGCAATCGCTCAACAGCGCAATCAACGACATCCGCAAAGGCCGAACGGCGGACAGCCCCGGTGCCGAGGCGCAGTACGACGCGCTCAATCGCTATGCCCGCGACCTAACGGCCGCGGCAGCCGAGGGAAAACTCGATCCGGTCATTGGGCGGGACGAGGAAATAAGACGGACAATCCAAGTCCTTTCTCGGCGAACCAAGAACAACCCTGTCCTGATCGGCGAGCCCGGCGTTGGGAAAACGGCCATCGTCGAAGGGCTGGCGCTGAGAATCGTGAACGGCGATGTCCCCGAGTCACTCAAGAACCGACGGCTAATGGCCCTCGATCTCGGCGCCATGGTGGCGGGCGCGAAGTACCGCGGCGAATTTGAAGAACGCCTCAAGGCCGTCTTGTCCGAAGTCGCTGCGGCGGCCGGCGAAATCGTCCTCTTCATCGATGAAATGCACACGTTGGTCGGCGCTGGCGCGGCTGAAGGCTCAATGGACGCGTCGAACCTGTTGAAGCCGGCGTTGGCTCGCGGCGAACTTCATTGCGTCGGGGCAACAACGCTCGACGAATATCGCAAGCATGTCGAAAAGGATGCGGCTCTTGCGCGGCGGTTCCAGGCGGTTTTTGTCAGCGAACCGACCGTCGAGGACACCATTTCGATTCTGCGCGGTCTAAAAGAGAAATACGAACTCCATCACGGCGTTCGCATCACGGACAGCGCCATCGTCGCCGCGGCAACAATGTCGAACCGCTACATCAGCGACCGGTTCCTCCCGGACAAGGCGATCGACCTGGTCGACGAGGCGGCAAGTCGTCTGCGGATGGAAGTTGATTCCAAGCCCGAAGAGCTCGACGAGCTCGATCGGCGCGTCATCCAGCTCAAGATCGAACGGGAGGCGTTGAAGAAGGAAACCGATAAGGCGTCCAAGGACCGTCTTGGCGTCTTGCAAAAAGACCTCGCAGAGCTCGAGCAAAAGGCCGACGCGTTAACCGCAAGCTGGGAGTCCGAAAAGCAGCACCTTGCGGGCTCGCAAAAACTAAAAGAGCAATTAGAGGTTGCCCGCAACGCGCTGGACATTGCGCAGCGAGAAGGCAACCTCGCCAAGGCGGGGGAACTGACCTACGGCGTCATCCCTGATCTTGAACGTCGCATCGGCGAATCGGAGACCAGCCAAAGCGGCGCGCTGTTAGATGAAGAGGTGCGCGAAGAGCACGTCGCGGCGGTCGTGTCGCGGTGGACCGGAATCCCGGTCGACAAGATGCTTGCCGGTGAACGAGAAAAACTGCTGGCGATGGAATCGGTGATCGGCGCCAGAGTCGTCGGCCAGGACCGTGCGATCGAAGTCGTATCGAATGCGGTTCGCCGTGCCCGCGCAGGGCTACAAGATCCGCACCGTCCTATCGGTTCGTTTTTGTTTCTTGGCCCCACCGGTGTGGGCAAGACCGAACTGACGAAGTCTCTTGCGGCATTCCTGTTTGACGATGAAACCGCCATGGTCCGATTGGATATGTCGGAATACATGGAGAAACATTCGGTGGCACGGCTTATCGGCGCGCCACCGGGCTACGTCGGATACGAGGAAGGTGGTGCCCTCACTGAAGCGGTACGTCGCCGGCCCTATCAGGTGATTTTGTTCGACGAGGTAGAAAAGGCTCACGGCGACGTCTTCAATGTTTTGCTTCAGGTGCTCGACGACGGCCGGCTCACCGATGGTCAGGGCCGGACGGTGGATTTTGCCAACACCCTGATCATTTTGACTTCGAACCTCGGTTCGGAATATCTCGCGGCCCTGCCCGATGGGGCCGATGCATCGGATGCCGAAGCCGACGTGATGGAGGTTGTGCGTAGTGCATTCCGGCCGGAGTTCTTGAACCGGTTGGACGACGTCATCCTGTTCGGGCGCCTGAGTCGGCGCAACATGGATACGATTGTCGACATCCAGGTAAGCCGACTTGAATCGCTGTTGTCGGACCGCAAGATCACCCTTGAGCTTAACGAGTCCGCGCGTGCCTGGCTGGCAAATGCTGGCTACGACCCCGTCTACGGCGCGCGACCGCTGCGCCGGGTTATTCAGCGCAGTCTTCAGGACGAATTGGCGACTCTGATACTCGCTGGGTCGGTCGGTGAAGGCGATGTGGTACGGGTCTCGGCTGGCGACTCGGCGCTCGTCCTTAGCCCGTCCAAAGCCGCCGCGCCCGATTAGTCGTTGGCGGCGGTCTGTAGCGGTCTAATCAGACCGGCAAATGTTGCTTCGAGTGCTGTGCGGTTGGACTGGAACGCGCGCAGCGCGTCGCCGGCCAGTTTCTGACCCGTTGGCAGCTTGAGACTAAGCGGGTTGATCTGGGCGGTGCCGCGGTGAATCTCGTAGTGCAGGTGGGGCCCGGTCGACATCCCCGTTGTGCCAACATACGCGACAATCTGACCCTGCTTGACGCGCGTGCCGACGCGCACACCCTTGGAAAAACCCTTCAAATGCGCGTACGCGGATTTGTATGACGCGTTGTGGCGTATTCTAAGGTATCTGCCATACGCGCCATTCGTACCGGCGAATTCGACGACACCGTCGCCTGCAGCCATAACCGGGGTCCCACGGGGCGCCGAAAAATCGACACCGCGATGCATCCGCGTGTATCCCAATATCGGGTGTTTGCGTTTGCCGTACCGCGACGATAGGCGGGCGCCATCAACTGGCGTCCGCAACAATGCTTTGCGGACGCTTTCACCATTCTCGTTGAAGTAATCGACGTTGCCATCAGCGAGTTCGTGCCGAATAAGCCGCAGCTCCGTTCCACTCAGGGACAACGACGCCATCAGAATGTTGCCGGTTTTGACGCGGTTCCCGTCGGGATCGACATGCGTCTCAAACATGATCTCGAAGCGGTCATTGCGCTGAATGTCGCGTTGAAAGTCGACATCCCAGCTGTAGATGCGAATCAGGTCCATGATAAGCCGATCAGGGACGCCTTCGGCATTCATGGCCTGGAAAAGACTGTCTTGGATCAATCCGTTCGTCGCGACCACGGCCAACGACAGCGGCTTCTCGATCGCTTCGGAGAAAAAGCGCTTTTCGTCGATTCGGTGCGCGACGACCGTTCTCACCGCGTCCAGCGGTATGACGACCGAAACTAAGTGAAGATCGGATTCGGTATCCAGTGCGACTTGAATGCGTTGGCCGGCCCGCAGTGCGCGCGGGTCAAAGACATCTTGCAGTGCGACAATCGCCTGATGCGCTTCTGCACCTGGGACACCCGCCCGCAATAACGTCTCCATAAGATTCGAGCCGTTCTTGACGGTCTCTTCTCGCGCTACCGCGAGGGGGCGTCGATTGTTTTGGAGAGAGATTTCGGAGAGTAAGAGGGCTTTATCGAGCGGCAACGCGCTCAGCCGAAGGTCATCGACCGTGTCGTACGGTGTTTGGTTGCGGGCTGAGAGAACGCCCGGCGCGAGCAACGGAAGCCCGACGGCCGCAAATACAGCTCCAACTAGAACGCCCCAGGTAAACATGCGTTGATTGCCGCCAACGGTGGCGGGGGCCCGGCGTAACCGGCGGCGGATTCTGGTGATAAAGCTGACCATTGCGACCTGGATCAAGAATGCGGTCGCCACGATGCGAATCCGCGCGCCAGATGTCAACAAAAAAATCTTATAAATCAAGGCTCTCTAGCTCAAACTTAAGAGACTAGACAGGGTGCTTCGTTGGCCCTGACGCCGGGATTGAGCGAAGGTTCAGTTGGTGATGTGCCGCTCAAATGATTGCGTTTGGTAGGTCCAGAACTGCAGCTGCGCGCTCCAATGATCCGGCGGCAGACCTGCCTTTCGCAGCAAATGTTGAAAGAAGGTTCGGCGGTCAGGGAGCTGTTGCCATACCTGGGGCAGGAACGTCGCCCGCAGTTTGTCATCACGAAGGATGAGCCCGTCGACGCCGGGCCTAAGGCTGGCCAATAGGGCGTCCTCGGTTGGTGCCTTGAGCGGCGCCGGTTCGCTGAGCACGGACACCTCGATCGACGTCAATTGCTGAAAGTCAGCCTCGTCGAGCGGCGCAAAGCGCGGATCGCGAAAACCTGCAGCAAACCCGTTTTCAGCAACGTCGACGATCAAGGGCCGATGCGCCGCCAATGATCCAATACACCCGCGCAACCGGTTGCCTTGTTTCACCGTGACGAAACTCGCCGCTTGGTTCGATAGGGCCGGCTCGTACGCCGAAGGGTTTAGCGCGAGCGGCTCGCCGGTTTCGAGACCGTGGCGCAGCGCGCGCTCGGCAACATGAAGCAATACCTCGCCGGCGCTGTCAGGCAATTTTCCCTGCGCAAAATTGTAGAAGCTCAGCGATGCATACCCGACGACGCGATCCTTCGAGCCCGCCGTGTCCCCCGAGTTTCGTCTGTCGAGAAGTTCAGCCCTTAATCCAGCGGATCTCGCAACGCCGAGCAGCCCTTTGATGGGTATCCGCCCACAGGCACCCGCGTCGGCAATCGCGGCATCATCAAAGCGTAGGATTGCATCCACGGTTCCTTCGTCGAGGCGTTGGGCACTTTCATAATCGAGGTAGTGACTGAGGTCGGAGCTGATCACAACAAGGGTACCGGGGGTGGCGGTCATAGCAGAGATGACATCCGAAACGAGCGCCGGCGGCACCGACCCCACGACCAACGGGATCAATGCGAAATCGTCGAGCGCGCGCTGGAGAAATGGGAGTTGCACCTCAAGGCTATGTTCTTCGGCATGCGCATCGTCGCGAATAGCAACCTGGGTCATGCTGGACAAGGCCGCGATCGCGTCGACGTCGACCGGAATGGTGCCGAGCGGTGTACGAAAGGCTGCGACACTTGGTGCTGCCAGGCCCTGAAACGCCACGCGATGCGCCGGACCAAGCAGAAGGACGCGGTGAATTCGCGACCGAAATCGCGCCAAGAGTTGGTAAGCGGGCGCCGCGATTGCGCCGGAATACACGTAGCCCGCGTGGGGCACGACGACAGCGTAGGGCGGCTGATTGTGTGGCGGACCCTGTGAAGGTCGGGCAATCGAAAGAAATGCGTCGACGGTCTTGGCCAGTTCCGCCGGGTCTTGCGGGTAGAACAACCCGGCGACCGCGGGTTGGCGGACCGCTGATGGGTGCAGTTCGCTCATGTCACCCCAATCCTACTAAGATGGTGGCCCGATGATATCGTGTAATTAGGCTATGTCCGAACGTGTCACAGATGCCGTGCTTGCCGCGCCATCAACGCGCCCGGGCCGCTATTGGCACCGTCTCGACGATGGCCGCGTCCAGTGCGACCTGTGCCCTCGGTTCTGCCGTCTTCACGACGGCCAACGCGGCCTATGTTTTGTCCGCGCCGCCGGTCCCGAAGGGATGGTGCTGACGAGCTACGGTCGCTCCAGCGGCTTTTGTGTCGACCCCATCGAAAAGAAGCCGCTGAACCACTTTCTTCCCGGCACCCCGGTGCTCTCGTTCGGCACCGCCGGGTGCAACCTCACCTGCAAGTTCTGTCAGAACTGGGACATGAGCAAATCGCGCGAGATGGATACCTTGGCCGACGCGGCCTCGCCCGAAACATTGGCACGCGCGGCCGCCGAACTAGGCTGTCGCTCCGTTGCCTTCACCTATAACGATCCCGTCATATTCCTTGAGTATGCGGTTGATGTCGCCGCCGCCTGTCGCGAAACTGGCATCAAGCGCGTTGCCGTTTCCGCCGGCTACGTCACGCCGCCGGCGCGCGCGGAATTCTTTTCGGAAATAGACGCCGTGAATATTGATCTGAAGGCATTCACCGAGGACTTCTATCGCAAGATATGTGGCGGCCACCTCCAGCCCGTTCTTGATACGTTGAAATATCTCGTTAACGAGACCACGGTATGGACCGAAATAACGACGCTTCTCATTCCCGATGAGAACGACTCTGACGGTGAACTGAGCGCGATGTGTGCCTGGATCGCGGAGAACCTGGGCGCCGATGTGCCGCTGCATTTCTCGGCGTTCCATCCGGACTGGAAAATGCAAAATCATGGACGCACGCCGCATGCAACGCTGTCTCGTGCGAGACAGATCGCGATGCAACATGGGCTGCGCTACGTCTATGTCGGTAACGTGCATGACCCAGAAGGGTCGAGCACGTATTGCCACGGCTGCGGCACGCGCCTGATCGAGCGAGACTGGTATCAACTGGGCGGATGGGCGCTCGATGATCGCGGGCATTGCCTGGCGTGCGGTGAACTCATGGCTGGCGTGATCGATGGACCGCCGGGCGACTGGGGGCGGCAGCGCTTACCGGTTCGGCTCCATGACTTCGAGCCCGGCGGGCGCAAACACAATCAGCCGGTTGGTCTTGCTACCAACATTCGGCGTCGTCCGACACGGGGTGCGCCCTAACTGTCGGTCGGTGCGGCAGTTTCAGCTCGTGCGGCGCGGAGCGCCTGCTGGCGCTGCCGATAGGCGGCTTTCACGGCTTCGCGGCGAAGCTGGGCGTTACGGACCCGCTCGTCGCGCCATAGTGTTTTGACCTTCAACAGGTAGCCTTGCGCGCGCACCGGTGTGGCAGAGTGATAGCGCCCGATTGCCCGGTCCCAGGACCGTGTTTCTTGAAAGAGGTCTCGCAGGAATCCGGCGGAGTAGTCCGCGTTCGCTGCTGGTTCGAAGGCTTCGGATAGATCGTCGAAGGCGTCGGGGTGGTACCGCAGGTTGACCTGCATGCAGCCGACGTCGATGTTGCGAACGCCTTGCGCTTGGAGCCGCCGAACGGCGGCGATCGCCGAGTCCTTGTCATCGAAATACATCGATTTTGACCCCGACGTGACTGTCCAAGGCCAGGGGTAGCTGGCGCGCTGACCGGGATGCCAACGTCCGCTCTCCGCCAGGGAAATAGCCGAGAGCACTAATTTTGGTAGTTGATGCCGCTGTTCGGCGGCGAGCGTATGCGCTCGGCAAATCTGTCCTACCGCCGGCGAGAAAGGGGTTCCCCCGGCGAAGGCGACCGTGCTCGTTGAGAACAGCAGGAATGCGCCTATAGCGAGCAATAGCGGGAAACGGTGTGTGGGCGTCATCGGGTTCTCCGTGAGCGGCGTTACCGCACAGATGCGAACGCCATGCCAAACACGACCATGTTGCAAAAACGCAACTAGTGTCACAATTCTGCGCCAGTCTGGGATTATTCGTTTGGTCGATTTTAGCGAGACCCACTATATCTAGTGTTCGGTATCGTTAGTCTCATGCCAACGATACCGAATACCCTTTCTGGGTATTTCCTCCCTAAACTCGGGCCCTCCTGCATCGTAGGTGGGCCCCTTTTTCGTCGCGACGCTACTGTGCCGCGTCGGCAAAAACTTGCGGCGGTGCACGCAAAGCGCGCGGGTCAACGGTAGCCAGACTCGCGATCAATTTTCCCAGATCCTCGACAAGCTTGGCCATCCCCGAGGCCCGCGTGATTGTGCTTTCGTCCATATAAAGAGCGCGATTGACCTCGACCTGAAGGGCATGAATCCCACTGTTGGGTCGGCCGTAGTTTTGGGTCACGAAACCGCCCGCATAAGGGTCGTTGCGCGCGACGGAGTAGCCCATCGCGGTGAGACAATTTTCGAACAAATCGACAATCGCCGGATCGCAGCTCGTTCCAAAGCGATCCCCCAGGACGAAGTCGCTACGCCGCCGGCCGGAGTCGCCCTCAATCGCCGTGCCGGTAGACGGCATCGAATGACAGTCGACCAAAACAGCGGCGCCGAATTTCGCGCGCGTCGCAACAAGCAGTTGCTTGATCATCGCGTGATACGGAAAGTAGAGCCGGTCAATTCGGCGTTCGACCTCGGCAAAACTGAGTTTCTTTCGATATATCTCCGCCCCGTTGCTGACCACGCGCGCGATAGTGCCCAAGCCAACCGACACCCGCGCCGAGCGCGAATTGACGAAGCTGGGCAGTGGGTCGGCGAACATTTTCGGGTCCAGCTCGTAAGGTTCGCGGTTGGGGTCGAGATAGGCACGAGGAAAGAGCGCGCAGATGAGCGGTCCGCCCAGCGCTGGGGCCCGGCCAAAGAGTTCGTGGACGAAACAGTCTTCTGATCGGCGAATGGCGATCGCATCCAGGCGGGATTGGGCGAGAAATTCCTTCGAGTAATTGTCACCGGAATGCGGCGACGCGAACACAAATGGCAACATTTGTTCATGCGGCCGGATGAGCTCGTATGCCTCGTTTTGAAGGACGTCAAAGGGGCGATCCATGGTCGTCAGACTACCCGGTTTGCGGGTTTCAAGGCAGGCGAAATGGATGTATCGGTCCCGCGGGACTTGAAACCACCGGATAAATGCCGGTAAGAGTGGCGCCGCGCGGGCGCGTAGCTCAGTGGGAGAGCACTACGTTGACATCGTAGGGGTCGCTGGTTCAATCCCAGCCGCGCCCACCACGCTTCTTTTCCAAGTGTTTGATCTTGGTCTCTTCGGGCTCGGTTGCCGCAGGCCGTAAGCCGTTTCGTGCTAGGTTTTGCGATGCGATTCGACCGTTTGTTGAACTGGGGGCTTGAAGGCGACGCCGACTTCGCCCGCGAAATTGGCTTACGCCAAGTTCAGGTTTTTCGAAGCCAGTTGCTATCGAACGCTGTTGCCAATGTCGCGCTCTCGGCATTGGTGGCGCTGGCGATCTATCAAGAGACCAATCTCGGATTGCTCCTCGGATGGCTCGCGCTGATTTGGTTTGGCGCCGCGCGAAGCCTCCAGAGCTGGTTCCGGCACCGGGGTTCCTCGCGGGTGCCGCGGGACCTTGAAAGAACCCAAACCCGAATCGTCTTGACCACCATCGCAGCGGGGGGAATTTGGGGCGCCGCGGCCTGGGTATTTTTCCCGGAAGGGAACCTGATCCTACAGGTGGTCTTCACCTTCGTAATCGGCGGTATGGCGGCGGGCGTTTCGGGTGGTTTGGCGAGCATGCCATTGGTCTGGGTCGGCTGGATTGTGGCAACCGTTATCCCGATGTCGTTTCGCTTCGTGCTCGAGGGCAGCCAAGCCTCGTTGGTCATGGCGGCGATGCTCGTTACCTATGCCGTCGTCCTCTTCGCATTTTCCCGCAACGCTTTTCGGGCGTTTCAAACAAAGCGTTCGGGACCGGCTAACCGCGGCCAGCGAGACGCAAGGTCGGGTTAGGGCTGAGGCCGAACTCGAGCGCTTCTTTGCCCAATCGAATGTTCTTTTGGCGGTGGCCGACTCGCATGGAATTTTTCGCAAGGTTAACCCGGTTTGGGAGAAAGTCCTCGGGTTTCCCGCCGAAGACCTTCTTTCCCGCCCGTTCATCGAGTTCGTCCATCCGTCGGATTTTGCCCACACCCAGGTTGAGCTGGAAAAACTGCGAGAACCGGGACATCAGACGCAGAATCTTCTTAACCGATACCGGTGCAAGGACGGGAGCTATCGTTGGCTGCAATGGAACGCCGTCAACGACCCGCAAGGATCGCTCGCCTATGTTTCGGCCGTCGATGTGACCGATCAGCAGGAAATCGAGCGGCTCAAGGAGCAGTTCATTTCGACGGCGAGCCATGAACTGCGAACCCCAGTGACCGCCATCAATGCCTCGCTCAAGCTGCTGGCCTCCGGCCTTACCGGGACGATCCCGCTGGAAAGCGCACGCATGGTGCAGATTGCCGAGAGGAACAGTGAGCGGCTTATTCGGCTGGTTAACGACATGCTCGATATCGATCAGCTGCAAGCGGGAAGAATGTCGTTTCGTGACGAGCGCGTGGACCAGTCATCAGCCGTCGAGGCGGCGATTGCCGAGGCCGCGCCGCTCTTTGATCAAGCCGACATTCATGTAGAAACCCGGCTCCTGCCCGGCACGTTTGTTACCGCTGATCCAGATCGCTTGTCGCAGGTCATGACGAATCTTCTTTCCAATGCGGCCAAGTTTTCACCTATGTCGAGCCTGGTCGAGGTGTCGGTCGAGGAAGTCGGGGATTCCGCGCGGATCGTTGTGCGCGATCATGGGGCCGGCATTTCGCCTTCGTTTCGGAGCAAAGTATTTGAGAAGTTCGCGCAGGCCGAACGTGGCCCCGGTCCGCATGCAGGCTCGGGATTGGGCCTTTCGATTTCGAAACAGTTCGTCCAGCAGATGGGCGGCGAGATCGGGTTCGAGACGCCGCGCGACGGCGGGACGCGGTTTTTCGTTTTGCTGCCCATCGTCGATCGACAGGCGGCCAATGCGGAGTCGGGAGCCGAGGCTACGCGCGGCCCGAAAACCGATTTGTCGCGCTGACGAGCGCGTTGAGCGTGCCGGCTTCCGACGAGGCGTGACCGGCGTCGGTGATAACCAGCAGTTCAGCTTTCGGCCAAGCGCGGGAAATATCCCAAGCGGACTTGATAGGGCACACCATGTCGTACCGGCCTTGCACGATGATGGCTGGGATGTCCCGGTAGCGCGCGACCTCGTCCAGTAAGAAGCCATCGCTGGGAAAGAACCCGCGGTTCAGGAAGTAGTGGCACTCGATTCGGGCGAAGGCGTCCGCAAAAGTGTCGCCCGACGCTTGTGCAATCTTGGCGTGGTCGAAAGCCAGCGTCGAGGTTGATGCCTCCCACACGCTCCACGCCTTCGCTGCGGCGCTGCGCACGGCGGTATCGGTGCTCGTGAGACGCTGGTAATAAGCGCCAACCATGTCGTGACGTTCTTCCGGCGAGATTGGCGCGATGTAGTCCTGCCACTCCTGAGGAAAGAACCGCCCCGCCCCATCCTGGTAAAACCAATCGATCTCCTCCTGCCTTAGCAAGAAGATGCCGCGCAACACCATTTGTGAGACGCGTTCAGCGTGGCGCACGGCATAGGCGAGGGACAACGTGCTCCCCCAAGAGCCGCCAAACAGCATCCATTTGTCGATCCCGAGATGGGCCCGCAACCGCTCCATGTCGGCCACGAGATCCCACGTCGTGTTCTCGCGTAGTTCCGCGTGCGGTGTGCTCCGGCCACACCCTCTTTGATCGAACAAGATGATCCGATACGCTGCGGGGTCGAATAGTTGCCGGTGCGCCGGTTCAACGCCGCCCCCAGGGCCACCATGAACGAACAGCGCGGGTTTTCCATTTGGGTTGCCGCACTCTTCAAAATAGATGCGATGGAGGTCCGAAACCTGAAGATGGTCGGAACGGTAAGGTTCGATCGGCGGAAAGACGACGGAGTTCTGGGTCATGGACGACCGGTATTGAGCCTTCGGGCCGCTGTCAATGGAACCCCCCGTGGAATCCCCTGTGAAATCCACCATGGAGTCCGCTGGTGACACCGCGCCTCAAGACTTCACTATGGGTGCAAGCCCAGGTCCGGCTATGTGACATTCGATTTCAGGGCGTTGCCGTGGCGCGTCGCGGCGATCCGGACGCTGGCGGCGTGTTGCTCAAACTGCTGCGACCCCAGGGCCAGTGCCTGCTGCTCCGCCGGATTGCTGCGGAAAACGGTGATCAGGCGTGGATGATTGTCGGCGGCACTGATGAAATCGCCGAAGATCAAGCGACTGCCTATGTCGAGCGCGAATTGAAATGGGATCGCGACCTTTGGCTCCTCGAAATCGAGGATTATGATGGCCGCTATGAACTCGACGGGCCGGTAACGGCTTAGTTCGAGACTCCGCTGCTACGGGTGTCGGGCGATGGCAAAGCAGAAATTGTTTGCGGGCACGAGCGGTTTCGACAAGCCGTGGAAGGGCACGTTTTATCCCGAAGACATCAAAAAGGCCGAGCTGCTCGCTTACTATTCGGCGCGCCTACCGGTCGTAGAAATCAACAACACATTTTATCGCCTGCCCAAACCGGAGGTCATGGACGGCTGGTTCGAGCAAACGCCGGATAGCTTCCGGTTTGCGATCAAGGCCTCCCGGCGTATCACCCATATCAAAAGACTGAACGATGTTGAGGAGCCGACGGCCTATTTGATGGCGTCGACTGAACACCTAAAACACAAACTCGGTCCGCTTCTTTTTCAGCTGCCGCCGAATGCGAAGAAAAACACAGAACGTCTGAAAGCATTCTTGGCGACATTGCCACCTGATCGGCGCGTCACGTTCGAGTTTCGCCACCCGACCTGGTTCGAGGCCGACGCGATTGACGCGCTGCGCGATCACGGTGCGGCGCTGTGCATTGCTGACGACGACAAAGACCTCGCGCCGTTCGAGGCGACAGTCGATTGGGGCTACATGCGGTTCAGGAAAGATGACTACACTGACGAAAGTCTCGAGACATGGGTTGAGCGAATAGCGTCACAAGCCTGGAGCGAGACCTTCATTTTTTTTGAGGGCGCCGAGGGTGGGCGCGGCCCGAAGTGGGCCCGGCAGATGATGGACTTGGCGGCGAAGGCCGGCGGAAAATAGCGGCCCTGGACCACGTAACCCGCACCGGCGGGGAGATTTGCCGTATTTCTCGCCTTTGGACCTCGGTTTGACCAGTTGACTCGGGGCAGCCCTAACCATAGTTTGCGCGCTCCCAAACCCGTGGACGGATGCTATGAAGGTCCTAAGATCCTTGAAATCGGCCAAAACGCGCGACCGCGATAACCGCGTCGTTCGCCGCAAAGGCCGCGTCTACGTGATCAACAAACGCAAGCCGCGGTTCAAAGCACGGCAGGGCTGACCTTTATCGCGGCCAGGCATTGGGGCGCCCTATGGCGCCCTTTTTGTTTGTCCAAGGTCTAGCGCTGTATGATTTGTCATGCGCATGCCGGAACCAGATCGGGCGATCATTGCCCGCAGAGCTGAGGTTGTTTCGGGCCTGGAAGCGCTGGTTGCACCGGGTAGCGTCATCTCCGATCGCACCGGCCTACGGGTCTACGAGACCGATGGGCTGACGGCGTACCGCCAGGTGCCAATGGCAGTGGTTTTGCCGGCCAACACCGACGAAGTATCGACCGTCCTGCGCTTTTGCCATGACCGCGGCATCAAGGTGGTGCCGCGCGGTGGTGGGACGTCGCTGTCCGGGGGCGCGCTGCCGCTCGCCGATGGGATCGTTTTGTCGGCGGCGAAGTTGAACCGCGTTCTTGAGATTGACCTGGCCAACCAATGCGCCGTGGTTCAGCCGGGCGTTACCAATCTCGCCATAACCGACGCGGTTTCCGATGCTGGCTACTACTACGCGCCGGATCCGTCGAGCCAGATCGCCTGCACGATCGGCGGCAACGTCGCTGAGAACGCGGGCGGCGTGCACTGTCTCAAATACGGCCTGACGACCAACAATCTGCTGGGACTCGAAGCCGTCTTGATTACCGGCGAGGTGATTCGGATTGGCGGTAAACATTTCGATAGCGAGGCTTACGACCTTCTCGGGATCATCACCGGCTCAGAAGGATTGCTATGCGTCGTTACCGAAGCGACCGTCCGGCTGTTGCGCAAGCCGCAAGCGGTTCAGGCCGTGCTCGCGGCCTTTCCGGACAATACGCAGGCGGGGGACTGCGTTGCGCGGATCATCGGTGCGGGCTTGATCCCTGCGGGTATGGAAATGATGGATGGGCCGGCGATCGCCGCGGCAGAAGCATTTTGCCACGCCGGGTATCCACTGGATGCGGGCGCCCTCTTGATCGTCGAAGTTGATGGCAGCGCGCAAGACGTTCTTGTCGGGATCGCGCGCGTCAAAGAAATTGCCACGGCGTGCGGCGCTACCGAGGTGCGCGCGAGCCGCTCGGAAGACGAGCGATTGGTGTTCTGGTCGGGGCGCAAGAATGCGTTTCCGGCGATCGGCAGAATATCGCCTGACTACTACGTGATGGACGGCACCATCCCGCGCCGCCGCCTTTCGGAGATGCTGCGATTGATCAGCGAACTCTCGGCACAAAGTGGTTTGCGGATCGCGAACGTTTTCCACGCCGGTGACGGCAACCTGCACCCGATGATCATGTATGACAGCGCCGTCCCGGGTGAACTTGAGCGTACCGAGGCGCTGGGCGCCGAGATCCTCAAGGCGTGTGTGCGGATGGGGGGGGTCCTGACCGGCGAGCACGGCGTCGGCATTGAGAAACGCGATTTGATGGACGTGATGTTTGACGCCGTGGATCTCGACCATCAGCAGCGTTTGAAGTGCGCCTTCGACGCTGACGGTTTGCTCAATCCCGGCAAGGTGTTCCCCGTTCTTCATCGCTGCGCCGAATTGGGCCGGCTCCACGTCCATCACGGGCAGGTGCCGTTTCCGGACCTGCCGCGATTCTGACCGATGCAACTGGCTGAGCCGACGACGGAAGAAGAGCTCTGCGACGTCGTGCGCGTTGCGGTCGCGCACGACGTCCCGCTCGACGTTCTTGGTGGCGGGACCAAGCGCGCGATTGGGCGACCGACCGTCGCAACGCAGGCAGTGACGACCCGGCGCATGAGCGGGATTATCGATTACGACCCCACCGAGCTTGTGATGAGCGCGCACGCGGGGACGCCGCTTCACATCATCCAGACGGCGTTGGCCGAACGCGCGCAGCAATTCGCATTCGAGCCCCGCGGCCTGAACCGCCTGTTCAATGATGCTGGCGAGGAAACCGTCGGTGGTGTCGTTGCCACCAATTTGTCTGGCCCCCGCCGGTTCGCTGCCGGCGCGGTGCGCGATCACCTTCTCGGATTCCGCGCCGTTTCTGGACGCGGCGAACTATTCAAGTCCGGCGGGCGGGTGGTCAAGAACGTCACGGGATACGACTTGTCGAAGCTCGTGACCGGGTCTTTCGGCACGTTAGCTGTGCTGACGGAGGTCACCTTGCGGGTCGTGCCGCGCCCAGCCGAAACCGGCACGCTTGTTCTTGGTGGCGTCGGCGTCGACGCCACCGTGGCGGTGTTTGACGCGGCGTCGCAGGTTGGCGCGTTTACCGCAGGCGTCCTTCTGACATCGGCGAGCTTGTCGGCCTTGCCACGGCTGGCGACGATTGATCATTCGGCCGTCGCCTTGCGGTTTGAAGGCGACGCCGCCAGTGCGGCGGCCCGTGTTGCGGCGCAGGCCTTTGTCGGTCGCTACAGTACGACCATCCTTGAAACCGAAGAGAGCCTCGATCTGTGGGCCCAAATCCGCGATCTTCGCTATCTCGCAGGTGCCCCGGGCGCCGTGTGGCGGGTATCACTCGCGCGCGCGACGGTTGCTGCTTTTGTCGCCGGCTTGGGTCTTCCCGCTGATGCACCCCTGGGTGTCGATTGGGCAGGCGGGCAGGTGTGGTTCGCCGATACAGGCGGTATAGACGTGCGCAACGTGCTGAAGGCGGCGGCCGGACCCGATGGGCACGCGACGCTGATACGCGCAGGGTCCGATGGGCGGCCGGAGACTCCGGTCTTTCATCCTCAATCCGATGTCGTCGCGGCGTTATCGCGCCGGATCAAGCATCACTTTGACCCAAAAGGGGTCCTGAACCCCGGCCGCATGTACGCGGACATCTAGATGCAAGTCTCGCTCCCGCTCGCCCGTCAACACGATCCCTTTTTTAGGGCGGCGGAATCGGCGTATCAGGCGTGCGTGCATTGCGGGTTTTGCAATGCGACCTGCCCGACGTATGTCCTGCTCGGTGATGAACGAGACGGTCCCCGCGGACGGATCTACGCAATGAAGGAAATGTTGGAGAGCGGTGCCGTGCCGCCCACGTCACTCGTTCCGCATCTCGACCGGTGTCTCTCTTGTCTGGCCTGCCGGACGACCTGTCCCTCTGGTGTCGACTACGCACGCCTGATTGACCTCGGTCGTGCCCAGGTCGCGCAAGACCGGCGCTGGTCGCTCAAAGGTCTGACCCGGCGCGTGCTCGCGACAGTTATGACGCAACCGGGGTTGCTCCGCGTCGCGGTAATTCTTGGCAAGGCGGTATCGGGTTGGCCGATTCCGGGCAGCATCGGTGCCGCAGTGCGGGTCGCCCACGGCGCAAACCCGACGCGTGGCCCGGTGGACGGCGCGCGCGTGTTCCCACCCCTGGGACCGCAACGCGCACGGGTCGCGCTTTTGGCGGGCTGTGCCCAACGGGCCGTTGCCCCCGAGATCAATGACGCAACCGTGCGCCTGCTGTGCCGCATGGGCTGCGAGGTGGTGGTCTTATCCGAAATTCGCTGTTGCGGTTCGCTTGATCATCACCTCGGACACGCGGCGCGCGCCGCGAGCTTCGCCGCGCAAGCGGTGTCCGCGTGGCGGGCCGAACACGAAAGGCAGCGCTTGGATTTCATCGTGACCAACACGTCCGGGTGTGGCGCCCACCTCAAAGACGTTGAGTTTCATTTGCAAGACCGTAAAGAAGGCGCGTCGTCGGCCGCCGAAATGGCGTCGATCATGCGCGACGTGACAGAGGTCGTGGCGGCGCTGGGCCTGCCCCCGGCCGTGCCGGGTTCGGCGTTGGATGTGGCGTATCAGTCGGCCTGCACATTGCAACACGGACAGGGGATCCGGGATCTACCGAAGGAACTGCTGACGCAGGCTGGGTTTCGAGTCCACGGCATCAAGGAGGATCATTTGTGCTGTGGCTCGGCGGGAACCTACAACATTGTCCAACCCGCATTGGCGGGCGCGCTGGGTGAACGCAAAGCCCACAACATCGGTTTGGTTGCCCCCGAAATCGTCGCCACCGGGAATGTCGGGTGCATGCTTCAGTTGCGCAATTTCGTCGACGTGCCGATCGTTCACACGGTGGAGCTGCTGGACTGGGCCACCGGCGGGCCGACGCCTCTAGCGCTTGATGCGGGGTACCCGCGCCACCCTTAGGATGTTGGTCGCGCCCGGTGTTCCGAACGGCACCCCGGCGGTAATGACCAGTTGGTCGTTCTCGACGGCGATGCCGTCATGAACGGCGATGCGGCACGCCTTTTCCACCATGTCGTCAAAGTCGCGGGTATCGCTGGTGTGAACGCTGTGCGCACCCGACAATAACGCCAGGCGCCGTCCAGTGCCCCGGCGGGTCGTGATGACGATAAGGGGCACGGTTGGCCGTTGCCGCGCGGCCCTCAATGCCGTTGAACCGGTCGTCGTGTAGGTCACGATGGCCGCCGCGCCGATCGATTCGGCGACCTGTTTTGCGGCGGCGCTGATCGCGTCCGCGGTCGTATTCTCGACCTCGGGCCGCCAGGACGAGCGCAGCGCTCGGTAGGTTGGCTCGGTCTCTGCCTGGCGGATGATCCGATCCATCATCGCAACGGCTTCGCGCGGGAACTTGCCGACCGCGGACTCCGCCGAGAGCATTACGGCGTCGGCCCCGTCGTAAACCGCCGTCGCAACATCGGATACCTCGGCGCGGGTCGGCGTCGGCGACTCAATCATCGATTCAAGCATTTGGGTTGCCACGACCACGGGTTTTCCCTGGTCGCGTGCCTCGGCGACGATCTTCTTTTGCAGGCCCGGAACAAGCTCAAGCGGCAGCTCGACGCCGAGGTCGCCGCGCGCGACCATGATCCCATCTGACAAACTGGTGATTTCTTCCAACCACTTGATAGCGGACGGTTTCTCGATCTTGGCCAACAACCCGGCGCGCCCGGCAATAATCTTGCGTGCTTCGGCGACGTCTTCCGGGGTCTGGACAAACGACAAACCAATCCAATCGACCGCCGACGAAAGTGCGAAGTCGAGGTCGCGGCGATCCTTGTCGGTCATCGCCCGGATGGGCAGCACCGTGCCAGGGACGTTCACGCCTTTTGCCGCGCTCAATTCACCGCCGACACGAACATCGCAGACGATGCGGCCAGGCGAGACTTCTTTTGCAACGAGCCGAACGCGGCCGTCGTTGAGTAGAATTTCATCGCCTACGTTGATTGCCCCGAATAATTCCGGATGCGGTAGTTCAACTCTGTGTGAGTTTCCAGGCGAGTTCTGGTCGTCCAGAACGAACTCGCTGCCGGTCTCGACCAACACGGCGGCCTCGGAAAAAGATCCAATGCGGATCTTGGGGCCTTGCAAATCGGCGAGAATGCCGACCGGGCTTCCGCGTGAGGTTTCAACCTCACGGATCAGCGCAATCCGTTGCGCGTGGTCGTCTTTGGTCCCGTGACTCATGTTGACCCGGAACGCGTCGACGCCCTGATCGACCAATGCTTCGATCATGCGACGATCCGACGATGCGGGTCCGAGAGTCGCCAAAATCTTGGTATTTCGTCCTCGAAACATAGAGTCATTCTAACTGCGGGCCGGCGGCCGCGACAGCCGTAGGGCGCGAAAACAGTTTGGCTCCCTGGGGACAGCCATTATCATCATCGAATGAAACGATTCATTTTCGCCGTTCTCGCTGGTTTGCTACTGCTCGCGCAGCTCCAGTCCACCGCCTTCGCCCGACAAGACGATGCTCGTCTCACCGAATTGTTCTCCCGGCTACAGCAAACCGGGGATGAGCAAGAAGCGCGCTTGATTGAAGGGTTGATCTGGAGGCTTTGGTTTGAATCGGGAAGCCCCGACACCGATAGGCTAATTCAGGCAGGGAACGACGCCATGGGCGCGGGTCGCTTTGAGGAGGCGCTGAACCGCTTCTCGCGGGTGATTGAGGTTGATCCGTCCTTTGCCGAAGGATGGAACCGACGGGCGACACTCTACTACCTCATGGGTAACTATGAAGCGTCGGTGCGCGACATCCAGGAGACCCTTCTGCGCGAGCCACGGCATTTCGGCGCCTTGTCCGGTTTGGGTCTAATCAACTCGACGCTGGAGCGCTGGGAGAGCGCTATGAAAGCCTACGAGGAGGCGCTGCGCGTGAATCCGCATCTGCCCGGCGCGAAAAAGAACGTCGAAGACATCAAGAAAAAGATGGAACAGGACATCTAACTTGACGACACCTTCGCCCACGGCGAACGTGCTCTCGATGACTGAAGTTTCCGCACCGAATTTTGACCTCAATGACGAGCACCGGTCTTTGCTTGAGCAAATGACGCGGAGTGCCCGGGCTCATTTCAGCCATGACGCCGCCCAGCGCGACCTTGAGGGAAAGTGGCCTGAGAACGGATTTCGCCGTCTTGCGGACATGGGTGTGCTGGGTGCAAGCGTGCCCGAACAATACGGTGGCGCCGGGTTCGATTTGTTCTCGGCGGGTCTCGTCGGCCAGGCGATCGGCCGCATTGACCCCGCGGTGTCGACGTCATGGCAAAGCCACGACAATCTGTGCGTCAACAACCTCTATCAGAATGGCAATGAGGTTCAGCGCCGCAAGTACTTGCCGGGGTTGACCGACGGGTCGCGCGTTGGCGCCATCGGCATGACCGAACCCGACGCCGGATCAGATGCGCTGGGCGGGATGGCCACCATGGCGGTGCGCGACGGCGATTCCTATGTCCTCAATGGCGGCAAGACTTTCATCACCAATGGCCCCATCGCGGATGTCGTGTTGGTCTATGCCAAGACCGCGCCTGAGCGCGGCAAGAAAGGGATATCTGCCTTCATCGTCGAAAAAAGCTTTGCCGGATTTTCGGCCAGCTCGCCGTTTGACAAGATGGGCATTCGGGCTAGTCCGACGGGCGCGCTGTATTTCGACGATTGTCGGGTACCGGCGGAGAACCTCGTTGGCGCGGAAAACAACGGCATCGCGGTGATGATGTCGGGGCTCGACATAGAGCGGGCGTTTTGCTCAATGATGGTGCTGGGCATGTCCGAGCGTGCGGTCGAGCTCTCGGTCGAGTACGCCAAAAGCCGTCATCAGTTTGGGCGGCGGATCGGCGATTTCCAAATGATCCAGTCCAAGCTCGCCGAAATGTATGTCGGGCTAGAGACGATGCGCGGGATCGTCTACCGCGCGCTGGCCATGGCTAATGCGGTTGGCGCCGGACAGGCCGGTCGCGGCGAGATCCACAAGCTCTCGGCAGCGGCATTTATGTACGCGGGGGAAACCTGCATGAGGATCTGTGACGAGGCTGTCCAGATTTTTGGCGGCAGTGGCTTCATGCGCGACACCGAGGTAAACCAGCTCTACCGGTCGGCCAAAATTCAGGAGATCGGCGGGGGCACCAAGGAAATTCGCCGCCTGATCATCGCGCGCGAGATGTTGGCCGACTAGGAATCGCGCGCCAGGGGCCGGCAGAACGTCTCCCGCAACGTTAACGCGGCCACGAAACCGCACATCATCAGAACCGGAAAGATCGTAAACGCGTTGCGATAGGCGACCGTGCCGTACACCCGCGCGCCCTCGATGATCGTCCCGTCCCAGCCCAGATCAAGCAGCCATCCGACCAGAGGAAGCGACGCGGCCGACGCAGTCATCCCTGCCATGTTGGTGAAGCCCATGGCGACACCGGTCGCGGTGGGGACATTGCTTTCTTTGGTGATTGCAAAGTTGATGATGACAGCGCCGCTGGCCAGGCCTTGCAGTAGGAGGAGGGCCTGGAAAATACCCAAGGGAACGGGCACGAGAAGAATGGCGAGCCAGGCAAGTACCAAAATTCCGGCGCCCGTGGCCATTACGGGTTTGCGCCGTTGTAGCCGGTCGGACAGCCAGCCCGCGACCGGGCCACCGACACCCCATCCGATCAAGATCAGCGACACGGTCGCGCCCGCTGTTGTCCGGCTGACGCCGTAGATCTCTTGCACATAGGGGACGCCGAACAGGCCAGCGAAGGCCGCCATCGGGGTCACGAGGGATCCTGTGAAAATCGCGACTTTCCACGTTTGGGCGTTGCGGAAAACCAGGGCCAGACCACCAAAGATCGATCCCGCTATGCGAGGCTCGTTGTGCATGGCCTTGTCGCGGATAATCGGAAACATCAAGACGGCGATTGCTGCCATCAGAATGCCCGACCACAGCATCGCTGGCCGCCACCCGACGCTGTCGACGAGCGCGGCCAGCGGCGCCTGCGCGAGTACAGCGCCGACCAGCCCGACGAGCAACGACAAACCCGTGACCGCGGCAAAACGGTTGGCGGGCAACCACATCACGGCGAGCGCGAGCGTGCCGACCCAGGCGACACCGCTCGCGGCGCCAACCAACAAGCGGCCGGTGGCGGCGAGACCGAGGGTCGGCGCAACGGCAAATAGGATGCTACCGACCGCGCATACGACACCTGAAACGAGCAATACCCGGCGGACGCCAAAACGGTCGATCAACATGCCGATCGGTATTTGGGCGAGCGCGTAGGGGTAAAAATAATAAGCCGAGAGATTGCCGAGGCCGGCGGCGCTCGTGCTGAAGTCGCGCATCAGTTCCGCGGTCATGACGCTGGGGGCGACCCGCTGGAAATAGGCATAGCCGTAAAATGCGGCGGCCAAACCCCAGATGAGCCAGGGCAGCGGCAGGCGGGAAAGTGACTGGTTCATAGCGGCGGGAGCGGCGCGCGCGGCCGCTCGCGGGCCAAGAGTATGCCTGCGAGGACGGCAACGCCGCCGATGGCTTGTTGCAGCTGCATGCCTTCATTCAGCAGGACCCACGCAAAAAAGGCGGCGGCCACCGGTTGGATGAGGAGGGTCAGGGATGAGTAAGAGGCCGCCAAATGCGCCATCGAGAAAGCGATGAGGGATTGACCGAACGTATGTGAAACGACGGCAAGGCCAACGAGTATCAGCCAGCCCTGCCAGGTCACCGCGAGCAGCGATTCGCCCGATGCGAGCGAGACAACCAGAAGGATCGGTGTTGCGGCGAGGCCGGACAAAACCATGATTTCGAGTGTTCCATTCGAGCGCCGGAGCATTTTCACGCAAATCAAATAGCCCGCATAAAACACCGCCGCGAGCAGCCCCAGCGCATCACCCAGGACGCTACCGTGGCCACCGACGCTGGTGCCGACGACCATCACCGTTCCGAGGCCGGCGATGAGAAGGCCCAGCCAAAAGCGCGGCCCGAACCGCTCGCCGAGCAGTGCCCAGGCGGCGGCAGCGACGAAAATGGGCGCCGCGTTGCCCAACAAGGTCGCGTTGGCGACCGTCGTAAGCTTGATCGACCAGTGCCAAATCGCGAGGTCGCCCGCAAAAAATACGCCGGTCAACGCGAAGAGCGCGTAGTCGCGCCCAGATTTCTCAATTTTTCGTGCCCCTTCGGCGGGCCCCGGTCGGAAATAGAGGGCGCCAAGGAGAAGCGGCAGCGCCAAAAACATGCGGTAGAATGCCGTCGCGCCGGGGCCAAGTTCGCTCGATTTGACAAATATCGGGGCGAACCCGATAGCGATCGCGCCGACCAGCAACGCAGCGAGTGCCAGACCGGGGCCGCTTAGAACAAAACGTGTCGCCATCGCGGCTCGCAAATCAAGGGTGGGTCGATCAGCACGAACGGTCCCAGTATAACAAGGCGATGAACTACGATTCTGCGGCTGGTGCAATGGATGCATTCAATGTGGTGAACCCGTCCGGGGAATCCCGCCTTGTTTTGACCTGCGATCACGCCGGCAACCACATTCCCGAACAGTTTGGCGCGCTGGGCCTCTCGGCGGACCGGCTTGTCGAGCACGTCGCATGGGATATCGGTGCGGCGGACCTAACCTGCCAGCTCGCCGAACGCCTCGATGCGCAGGCGATACTGGCGACACATTCGCGCCTCTTCATTGACCCCAACCGGATGCTCGGGAGCGCAGACTCCATTCTGCGCGTCAGCGACGGGGTCGAAGTTCCAGGCAATCAGAATGTGACGCCGGACGAGGCTGGTCTGCGCGCCGAGCTGGCATTTTGGCCCTACCATCACGAAATTGAGAAGGCGCTCCATCTGACCGAGCACCGGAAATCGGTGGTCGCGTATGTCGCCGTTCATTCGTTCACTCCGACGATGGCCGGCGCACGCCGACCATGGGATATCGGCGTGCTCTACGGCCGGGACAGGCGCATGGCCGACCCGCTGCTCGCCGCGCTCGGTACGCAGGCGGACATCTGTGTTGGTGACAACCAACCCTATTCCGCCGCGCACCCGCCGGGTTATGGGCTAGAGGCCTATGGCACGTCGGCCGGACGGCCCCACGTGATGGTCGAGATTCGGCAGGACTTGTTGCTGACCGACGCTGGGATCGATCGTTGGGCAACCATCCTGGCCGATGCGTTGGCCCCTCTCGCAGACAATCCCGCGCTGTTTACTCGGCAGTATTACCGTTGATCAAGCAACCGCCACTCACGATCGGGATCGAGGAGGAATACCTCCTGGTCGACATCGAGACTCGCGACCTCGCGTCGAATCCGCCCAGCGAAATGATGGCCATTCTAGAGCGGCGAATTTCGGGGCGGGTCGCGCCGGAGTTCCTACGAGCACAGGTGGAGGTCGAGACTGGTGTTCATGCCACCGTCGCGGAGGCCCGCGGCGATCTCGACAACCTTCGACAAACCGTTGCGGAAGTCGCCGCCGAGTTCGGCATTGCCCCCGTCGCCGCCGCGACTCATCCGTTTGCCCGTTGGGGCGAACAGCAGCATGTTGACAAAGATCGGTACAACGCCCTTGCCCGCGATCTGCAAGCCGTGGCCAGACGGTTGCTCATTTGCGGGATGCACGTCCACATCGGCATCGACGACGACGATCTGCGCATCGATTTAATGAACCAAGCGGCGTATTTCCTGCCGCATTTGCTCGCGTTGAGCACGTCATCGCCGTTCTGGCAGGGACAGGAAACCGGTCTCATGTCCTACCGCACCTGCGTGTTTGACGGCTTGCCCAGGACCGGCCTGCCCGAGCAATTCTCGAGTCACAGTGATTACGCACGCCTCGTCGCGACCATGGTTGACGCCGGCGTTATCGAGGATGCGACACGTATCTGGTGGGATTTGCGGCCGAGCGCTCGGTTCCCGACCTTGGAAATGCGTTCGACGGACGTCTGCACGTCGCTGGACGATGCGATTGCCATCGCCGCGATGTTCCAATGTCTCATGAGCATGTTGGTGCGGTTGCGCAAGAGCAATCAGCGCTGGCGCGTTTATCCGGTGAGTTTGGTCAACGAGAATCGCTGGTTGGCTCAGCGTTACGGCACGACGAAAGGTCTAGTCGACTTTGGTAAGGGTACCGTCATTCCCTACGCCGAATTGCTTGACGAGATCCTTGATCTTATTGCTGAAGATGCCGACCGATTGGGGTGTGTCCATGAGGTGAATCATGCCCGCACGATCATCGAGCGGGGCACGAGCGCCGCGTGGCAGGTCGAAACGTTTCGTTCTGCGGTCAACGACGGCGCCGACGTTGAGAATGCCTTGAAGGCTGTGGTTGACATGTTGATTGAGCGCACGGCAATCGCGTAAAAACTGAGTACAAACCGGTAGGGGTGACCACGATGAGCCAGACTGATGAAAACGCAACGGCGATCGAGGCGGCGGCCTTCCGGCGTCTCTTGCAGCATCTCCGGGATCATCCGGAGGTGCAAAATATCGAGCTGATGGGTCTCGCCGATTTTTGCCGGAATTGCCTGGCGAAATGGTACACCGCCGCGGCGGAAGAGCGCGGTACCGAAATCAACTATGACGCGGCACGCGAGATCGTTTATGGAATGCCTTATTCCGAATGGAAGGTTAAATACCAAACCGAAGCTACACCGGAACAGCTTGCCGCGCTGGCAGTACACAATGCCGCAGAGGCAGCTGAGAAACCTTGAGTAGTTAAGTAAGCGTTGAGATCGGGGAGACGCGTTCATGGCAGATGCAACTATTGCGGCCGATCAGCTTCGGTCGTTTATTGAGCGGATCGAGCGGCTGGAGGAAGAAAAGGCGGCGCTGTCGTCCGACACCCGTGAGGTCTATGCGGAGTTAAAGGGGACGGGGTTCGACCCCAAGATCGTTCGCCAAATTGTCCGACTGCGCAAACTCGATACGGCCGAACTTCAGGAGCAGGAAGCCCTCCTCGACACCTACAAAGCGGCGTTGGGAATGGCGTAGGCGCTCAGTGCGGCTGTGGATCTATTTGCCGTGCACTGTCGTCGCGATGCTCTTGGCCATCGTCGGGGCTCTCTACTACGTCACTCACACATCGGAGACGCCCGTTAGCATCAACGGGCTTGTCGCCATGACACTTGGCATTGTGCTGACCTTCGCTCTCGGCGCCGGTCTTATGTTTCTGGTTTTCCTCAGCGCCCGGCGTGGTCGCTGACGACGAAGGCTAGGCGGGCCGGAGCGTCCCGCTAGAACTTCTCCACCCAAGGGCGGATGTCGAGTTCCTGAGTCCACGCGCTTCGATGTTGATTGTGCAACTGGAAATATGTTTCGGCGATGGCCTCAGGGTCCAGCATCGCATCCGGCGGTCGGTCCGCCGCGAGATGGGCTTGGCGCGGTGTGTGAATCTGGCCATCGATATTGACGTAGGCGACATGAACCCCCTGGGGCCCAAGTTCGCGCGCCATACTTTGGGCAAGGGCCCTTAGACCGAATTTGCCAATTGCAAACCCGGCGAATTTCGCGCTGCCGCGCATGCCGGATGTCGCACCGGTAAAAATGATCGTGCCCTCGTTTCTCGGCACCATGCACTTTGCCGCTTCCCGGCCCAGCACCAATCCGCCCAGGCAAGAAATCCTCCACGCATCCGTTACGTCGCTGGTTTTCAAATCCAGGATGCTCCCCATGACGCGGCCGCTAGCGTTGTAGACGGCGACGGCAAGGGGTCCGAGGTCTTTTTCGGTCTTGCGCACAAGATCGATGACGGCGTCCTCATCGGTCGCGTCAGTGGGAATCGCGAGCGCCCGCCCGCCGGCCTTTTCGATATCGTGAACGACCGGCTCCAAGTGTTCGGCACGCCGCGCCGCAACGGCGACTGCGTAACCTTCACGCGCAAATCGGCGGGCCACAGATGCCCCGGTGCTTGGTCCAAGACCAAGGACGATGCAGCTTTTGTCAGTCATCGATTCCTCACAAATAGCCTCTACTCCGCAGCATCGAGCTGGGGCAGCGGGCTATCCAGTTGTTGTAGCAGGTCAGTGCGTCGCTTGTTTGTTGCCTCGATGCTCTCGCGCTTGATCGGTCCGAATCCGCGAATGTCATTTGGCAGTTGTGCGAGTGCGACCGCGACAGAATGATTCCCTTCAGAAAGTTTGCCGGCTATTTCGCCGACCATCGCTTCGAAATCCTTGATCAGTTGCCGCTCGAGGCGGCGCTCCTCGAGATAGCCGAAGGGATCGAAGCGGGTGCCGCGAAGGCCGCGAAACTTCGCGAGCAATCGGAAAAGCGAAAGCATCCAGGGTCCGAACGTTGCTTTCTGTGGCCGGCCACTGGCCGGGTCGGGCCGGGCCAGGAATGGCGGTGCGAGATGGAATTTGACCCGGTAGGGCCCGACAAACTGCTTGGCGACATCGTGCAGAAAGGTGCTCTCGGCGAACAAGCGGGCGACCTCATACTCGTCTTTGTAAGCCATTAGTTTGAACGCGCCCTTCGCCACCGCAAGAGCGAAATCCTTGGTGTGCGGCGTCACCGACTGTTCGGCGGATTCGGCGCCGGCCACGAGGCGGCGATAACGATCTGCATAGGCCGTGTTTTGATAGTCGGTCAAAAAGGCCGCGCGGCGCTCGACCACCGCGTGAAGTGTGGTGTCGATTGGTTCGGGAGCTCCATTCTCTTCGGAATCGAATGCAGTTGGATCTGCGGCGGCGAGCCGGCCCGCGTCGAACACGCGCTTGTTCGTCTCCACCGACACCCCGTTCAGTTCGATGGCGCGGGTCAGTGAGTCCAGGGAGACCGGAATGCGGCCATGCTCGAAGGCATAACCCAAGAGAAAGATGTTGGTCGCGATGGAATCGCCAAAAAGCCGCGTCGCGATGGCGGTCGCATCGATAAATTTGGTATTCGCTTCACCGGCTGCGAGGACGATTTCCGACTTCAACTGACCGGCATTCAGTTCGAAATCCCGGTTGAGGGTGAAGTCCGCCGTCGGTGTCTCGTGGCTGTTGACGAGCGCCCAGGTCCGTCCATTTTCAATAGTGTTGATGACGTCGGGATTGGCGGCAACGACAAGATCGGCACCCAAGATCAGGTCGGCGCCGCCGGTATCGATGCGCACGGCGTTGAGGTCCTCGGGCTTGGGCGCGATGCGAATGTGACTGGTCACGGCGCCGCCCTTTTGCGCCAACCCGGTTTGATCCAGAACGGTGACGCCCTTGCCGTCGAGATGCGCGGCCATGCCGATCAACGCACCAATCGTGATGACCCCGGTGCCACCGACGCCGGTAACGACGATTCCAACCGGATTCGTCAGGGGTGTTGTTTTTGGTGCCGGTAGGGTGCCGACGGCGTCGAGTGCCGGTAGCGCACGTTCCTCTTTACGCAGGGTGCCGCCCTCGATCGTGACAAAACTGGGACAGAAGCCTTCGATGCACGAATAGTCCTTGTTGCAGGACGATTGGTCGATCGCGCGTTTGCGGCCGAATTCGGTTTCGACCGGCACGACGGATAGGCAATTGGATTGCACCGAACAATCGCCGCAGCCTTCGCAAACCAATTCGTTGATGAAAACGCGTTTCGCCGGATCCGGGTAAGTGCCGCGCTTCCGTCGCCGGCGCTTCTCGGCGGCGCAGGTTTGGTCGTAAATCATCACGGTGACACCCGGCGTCGCGCGCAATTCTCGCTGAACCGGATCGAGCGAATCGCGGTGATGAATGGTCGTGCCCGCCGGGAAGATGCTCGGGTTGGTGTATTTCTCGGGTTCATCCGAGACAACGGCAATACGATCGACGCCCTCGGCGCGGACGATCTGGGCGAAGCGTTCGACGCCGGGGTTGCCGTCCGGCGGTTGCCCACCCGTCATCGCGACCGCGTCGTTAAAGAGAATCTTGTAGGTAATGTTGACGCCAGCGGCGAGCGCTTGGCGGATGGCTAGGCTCCCGGAATGGATGAATGTGCCGTCGCCTAGGTTGGCGAACACGTGCTCGGTCCGGGTAAACGGCGCTTGCCCGACCCACGACGCGCCTTCACCACCCATCTGAGTAAAGGTGGCGGTGTTTCGGTCCATCGACAGCGCCATGTAGTGGCAGCCGATACCGGCCAGTGCCCGACTGCCGTCGGGCACCTTGGTCGACCGGTTGTGCGGGCAGCCCGAGCAAAAATAGGGTGCACGGGCACTCACCGGCGCCTGATTCCGGCGCCGATCGTGGCGTGCAGCGAGATAGTCAAGACGGTCCCGGATCGTCGGGTCGTTTGCAAAACGCAGCAACCGATTCCCTACGAACTGTGCGACTTCACCAGGTGAGAGAATCCCCGCCGTGCACAGAACCCGTTGGCCTTCTTGGTCGTATTTGCCGATCACCCGCGGGCGGCGCGATTCAGGCAGATCGTAAAGCTGGGCTTTGACCTGATCCTCGAGTAGCGGGCGTTTCTCCTCGATAACTAAGATTTCCTCAAGACCGCGCGCAAACGACAGCAAGCCGACGCTATCCAAAGGCCAACTCATGCCGATCTTGAAGACGCGGATACCGAGCGCCGCTGCGCGTTGATCGTCGATGCCCAGTGTGTTGAGCGCCTGCCGCACGTCGAGATAAGCCTTGCCGGTCGTGATGATACCAAGGCGCGGGGTTGGCGAATCCATTACGACTTTGTCGAAATTGTTGGCTCGGGCAAATGCTTTGACGGCAAACCGTTTGTGGTCGTGGAGGCGGGCCTCCTGCTCTAGGGGCGGGTCGGGCCAGCGAATGTTGAGCCCTCCCGGCGGCAACTCGTAGTCGGTGGGCGTCGCAATCTCCAGCCGGTGGGGGTCGATAAGGACGCTGGCCGAACTCTCGACGGTGTCCGCGACTGCCGTGAATCCAACCCAGATACCGGTATAGCGGGACATCGCCCACCCGAGCAGTCCAAAGTCGATGTAATCCTGCACCCCGGCCGGATTAATCACCGGCACCATGGCGCCGACCAGGGCATGATCGCTTTGATGCGCCAGGGTCGAAGACACGGCTCCGTGATCGTCGCCCGCTAAGACGAGGACGCCGCCATGCGCGGACGTGCCGGCGGCATTGCCGTGCTTGATCGCGTCCATCGCCCGGTCGAGGCCCGGGCCTTTGCCGTACCAAATCGAGAAGACGCCGTCATAGCGGGCGCCGTCGAACAGATTTGTTTGCTGCGATCCCCACACCGCCGTGGCCGCGAGTTCTTCGTTGATTCCGGGTTGAAAGCGAATGTGATTCGCGTCGAGGAATGGTTGGGCGCGCCACAGGTTGAGGTCATAGCCACCAAGGGGCGATCCGCGATATCCGGAAATGAATCCGGCTGTATTCAATCCGGCGCGCAAGTCGCGCTGGCGTTGCATCATGGGCAACCGGATGAGCGCTTGAGTGCCCGTTAAGTAGACACGCCCGGAATCGAGCGTGTACTTATCGTCAAGGCTGGCCGCGACCGTCATCGGATCTGCTCCACCGAATTTAGGTAAGAATTATCGACCGTTATTGCAATACGGCGTCCGGATTGGGATTGTAGCCCAGAGGTCCGGCTGATGCCCGATCCGGCGCGTGATTTTGGCAGTTCCAGGCGCTAAGGTGCCCGCGCCCAAAAAGTGAGCAGTTTTGTATGGCGATCGTTGTGACCGGCGCTGCCGGATTCATCGGCTTTCACGTAAGCCGAGCTTTGTTGGACCGCGGCGAACGCGTCATCGGCGTGGATTCGATGAACACGTACTACGACCCCGAATTAAAGAAGGCTCGGCTCGCCCAGCTGACCTCGAACGATGCCTTTACATTCCTTAAGCACGACATTTCGACGCCAACTTGTTTTGAAGAACTCGCCAAGCACGATGGTGTAACCGGCGTGGTGCACCTGGCGGCCCAGGCCGGCGTGCGGTATTCGATCGAGAATCCGTTCGCCTATGTCGAGGCGAACCTTGTCGGTCATGTTCGGATGCTCGAATACTGTCGCACCTTGCCCGATCTGGAACACCTCGTTTATGCTAGTTCGAGTTCAGTTTATGGCGGCAATACCAAGCTCCCGTTTTCCATTGAGGACCGGGTTGATCAACCGATCTCGCTCTACGCCGCGACCAAACGGGCCGACGAATTACTGAGCTACAGCTACAGTCATCTTTTTGATATGCCACAGACGGGTTTGCGCTTTTTTACGGTTTATGGCCCCTGGGGCCGTCCGGACATGGCGCTGTTCTCGTTTGCGAAAGCGATCCTAAGCGGCGAACCCATTCACGTTTTCAACCGCGGCAACATGGTTCGCGATTTCACCTATATCGACGATATTGTCGCTGGGATTCTCGCGGCGCTGGATCGCCCGCCCGCGAAAAATGGCGGCGCGCCGCACCGCGTCTATAACCTCGGCAATAGCATGCCGGAGCCATTGCTCGGCGTTATCGAGGTCTTGGAAGAAGCTTTGGGGAAGAAGGCGGAGAAAATCTTCGAACCGATGCAGCCAGGCGATGTTAGGGAGACCTCCGCGGACATCACGGAGACTTGCCGGGACCTCGGCTATGAGCCGCTGACCCCCATTTCTGTGGGCGTGCCGCAGTTCGTCGCGTGGTATCTCGAGTATCATGCCTAATCCAGTCACTGCGGGTTCGCCCGAACCGGCGATCGCGCTGGATATCATCAAGCAGTTCGGCGGCGAGATCCCCTTTCTAAAAGCGCTCTCGACGACGGTCGATTTTCTCGATCGCGGCCGTTGTGGATTGTCGGTGCCTTGGGGCGAGAACCTAGTGGGTGACGCGTCGACCGGGACTGTTCATGGCGGCGTCATCACCACATTGCTGGATTCGGCGTCAGGGATGGCCGTGTTTTCGGTTATTCCGAGATTGATGCAGATCGCGACGCTGGACTTGCGGATCGACTATTTACGTCCCGGGGCGCCACATATCGATATCAAAGCCGAAGCTGACTGTTACCGCATAAGCAAGAACGTTGCCTTTGTCCGCGGTCGCGCATTCCAGGACGGGGACCGCGAAATAGCTAGCAGTCTGGCCACCTTTATGCTCGATTCTAGCTCGCTCTAGTGATGCCTGATTATCTCGAACAGCTGCGAGACGCCAAGGCGCGGCGTGCCCCACAAGACATGATTCGTGCGATTCCCTATCTCGACTTCCTCGGGGTTACCGTTCGAGAAGAAGAGGGCGATCTTATTTGCGTTCTGCCCTTCCAAGACAAGCTCGTTGGTAATCTGACGTTGCCGGCGCTCCATGGCGGCGTCATAGGAAGCTTGTTGGAGAGCGTGGCGCTCCTTCAGCTCATATGGACGCTGGATAACGCGACCCTGCCGCGAACGATCAACACCTCCTTGGACTTCCTGCGGACCGGGCAGGCAAAAGAGACCTATGCGCGGGGTCGAATCACCAAGCAGGGACGCCGCGTAGCAAACGTGCGCGCTGAGGCTTGGCAAGACGGTCCGTCTCGCCCGATCGCTGCTGCGCACGGTCATTTTCTCCTCGGCTGAACACAACGGAACGTCGTCGCGCTTATGACAACTACTGAAATCCATGACGGCCTGCCAACGTGGGATCTTTCTGATCTCTATTCATCGCCTGAGTCGCCCGAACTGCAGCGCGATCTAAACGCCCTGATTGGCGATGTTGAGCGCTTTGGGCTGACCTACGAAGGCAAAGTTGGCGCGCTCGATCCAGGTGCGTTCACCCAAGCCGTTGAGGTGTATGAAAGCATCCAAGAAGCGCTCGGAAAGATCGGGAGCTATGCGCAGCTCCTGCGCGCCGGCGACCTGAACGATCCGGCAACCTCAAAATTCGCACAAGACGTCGGCGAGCGGTTGAACGCTATTTCGTCCGACTTGATTTTCTTTACGCTCGAGATCAACCGGATCGACGACGCGCTGCTTTCCGACCTGTTGCAGGATGAGGCGGGCGGGAAGTACCGGTCGTGGATCGAAAATATCAGAGTCTATCGTCCGCACGAATTGTCGGACGACTTAGAAAAACTCTTCCACGAAAAAGCGGTGACCGGTGCCGATGGATGGGGTCGGCTTTTTGACGAGACACTTGCGGCATCGCGTTACCAAGTTGGCGACGAGGCGTTCACGCTGGAGCGAACGCTCAACCTTCTTGCCGATTCCGATCGTGACAAGCGCAAATGCGCAGCGGCGGCGCTCACCGCGACGTTTGATGAAAAAGCACCGCTCTTCGCGCTTGTCACCAACGTTTTGGCCAAAGACAAGGAAATCGAGGACAGATGGCGGCATTTTTCATTGCCGGCCTCCTCGCGGCACCTTGCCAATCTGGTCGAGCCAGAAGTGGTCGACGCGCTGGAGGACGCGGTGGTCGCCGCTTTTTCACGAACCTCGCATCGCTATTACGCGCTGAAGGCCCGCTGGCTGGGCATCGAGAAGCTCAAACACTTCGATCGTAACGCGCCATTACCCCAGTCCGACGACAGTCTGATTCCGTGGGAAAGCGCAAGCGATATCGTGTTGGGCGCCTATGGCCGTTTCTCGACGGAACTGGCGCAAATTGGACGCCAGTTCTTCGATGGTGCCTGGATCGACGCCGAGCCCCGGCCCGGCAAGTCACCCGGTGCGTTCGCCCACCCAACGGTGCCATCGGCACATCCCTACTTGTTGCTCAACTATCAGGGCAAAGTCAGGGACGTCATGACGTTGGCGCATGAGCTTGGCCATGGGGTCCACCAGGTACTGGCCGGACCACAAGGGGCGCTGATGGCCGATACGCCGCTCACGCTGGCGGAAACTGCGTCGGTTTTCGGCGAACAACTGGTGTTTCGTGCGCTGCTTGATGCCCAAACCGATCCGGTGCGCCGCATGCACATGTTGGCCGCTAAGGTTGAAGACATGATCAACACGGTCGTTCGGCAGATTGCCTTTTACCGCTTCGAAAAGGCCGTCCATGAGGAACGGCGAAACGGCGAAATCACCGCGGCGCGGCTGGGCGACATTTGGCTGGCTGTCCAATCCGAGAGCCTGGGCCCTGCGTTCAATCTGGGCGGGGACTACCGCAACTACTGGTGCTACATCCCGCACTTCATCCACTCGCCGTTCTACGTTTACGCCTACGCATTCGGCGACTGCTTGGTGAATGCCCTCTATGCCGTCTTTCAGAAGGCCGAAACGGGATTTCAGGACCGCTACCTAGAAATGTTGCGGGCAGGCGGGACGAAGCGGCACAAGGAGCTGCTCGAGCCATTCGGGTTGGATGCATCGGACCCGGCGTTTTGGCAGCAGGGCCTCGATCTTATTGCCGGGTTTATTGACGAGTTGGAACGGATCGAAGGGCAAAGCTAATGGCTGAAAAGGGTTCGACTGAGTATGAAATACTCGAAACACTCTGCAAAATGCCGCGCCCCGTAAGGGGAATGTCCGAATCGATGCTGCTCCGTAATTTCAAATCGCTTCGCGCGATCCAGTTGCTGGCCGCCGATGGACTAATCCGTTGTCGCGGCTGGAACGATGGGCCAGGCGGCGTCTGGGTGCCGACCAGCAAAGGCGAGGCGCTTATCGAGGGGTCGGGCGCGGCCGGCCGGGCATGAAGGGAATGTTGATGCCTGGATGGGTCTGCTATAAGACCCCTGCCTAATTGCGAAGGAGCGGGCTATGGCTGAGAACGAACAAATCGACTTACCCCAAAAGCAACAGATGTGGGCGGGATTCACGCGTTTGGTTCAGTGGGTCGGTGGGCTGACCATTCTGATTCTCGTTCTCATGGCGATTTTCCTCCTTTAAGTGGCAGCTGCTTCGCCCGATAGATCGCGGTTCGCCCGCCTGACCTGCCGCCGGTCCTCGCAGTCGGCATGAAGGTTCTGGTTGTCAAAGAGACGCGGGCGCATGAAAAACGCGTCGCCGCCACCCCCGATACGGTCAAGAAGTTAGTAGCGCTCGGATGCGTTGTCGCGGTCGAAACCGGCGCTGGCGCCTCGGCCAATATTTCCGACGACTCTTACCGTGAATCGGGTGCCGAAGTTGTGGCCGACATTGCCGCCGTTTCGAATGCCGATGTTCTGCTGAAAGTTCAAGCGCCTGATGATCGCGATGGCCGGAACGAAAGTGCGTGCTTAAAGAAAGGCGGCCTCCTCATCGGCATGTTGGCGCCGAGCAGTGAACCGGATCGAGTTAAAGCGTATGCGGATCGTGGGATCGTCGCGATCTCGCTTGAACTGCTTCCGCGTATTACGCGGGCGCAAAGCATGGACGTGCTTTCGTCGCAATCGAATTTGGCCGGGTACAAAGCGGTTCTTGATGCCGCAAGTGTCTATGGTCGGGCGATGCCGATGATGATGACGGCAGCCGGCACCGTGGCGCCCGCAAAGGTATTCGTCCTCGGCGCCGGGGTTGCCGGCCTCCAAGCGATCGCAACGGCTCGTCGCCTGGGTGCCGTGGTATCGGCGACCGATGTGCGACCTGTGGCCAAGGAACAGGTCGAATCGCTGGGCGCGAAGTTTGTCATGGTCGAGTCGCCGGAGGCCGAGAACGCCGAGACCGAAGGGGGCTATGCGCGGGAAATGAGCGCTGAATATCAGCAGCGCCAGCAAGATTTAGTACGGGCAACACTGGAAAAATCCGACATTGCGATCTGTACGGCGCTTATTCCAGGCCGTCGGGCGCCGACGTTGATTAACGCTGAAACCGTGCGTGGGATGAAGCCTGGCGCCGTGATCGTCGATCTGGCGGTCGAACAGGGGGGTAATTGCGAATTGTCGGTTCCAGGCGAGGTAGCTGACGTCGGTGGCGTCAAGATCGTTGGGTACTTCAACGTGCCCAGTCGCCTGGCAACCGATGCGTCGGCGCTGTACGCCAAGAACTTGCTCAATTTTCTGACGCCCCTGATCGATCAAGAGTCAAAATCGCTAAATATTGATTGGGACGATGAAATTCTTCAGGCAACGGTGCTGACCCGGGACGGCCAAGTCGTTCATCCCGCATTCTCAGGAAAGGCGTCGTAGTGGAAGCGGTCGTAATTGACCCGTTTGTATTTCGCCTGGCGATTTTCGTCCTGGCGATCTTCGTTGGGTACTACGTCGTGTGGAGCGTCACGCCGGCGCTTCATACGCCACTGATGTCGGTCACGAATGCCATATCCAGCGTCATCATCGTGGGCGCGTTGATTGCCGCCGGGCCTGAGGACATGAGCTTGGCGAAGGTATTTGGGTTCGTTGCGATCATCCTGGCGGCAGTGAACATATTCGGCGGATTCGTCGTGACCCAGCGCATGCTTCAAATGTTCAGAAGGAAGAAATAGCGCGTGGGGGCCAACTTTTCTGCCATCGCGTACCTGATCGCTGGCGTCTTTTTCATTATGGCACTTCGCGGCCTCTCGTCGCCGGTAACGGCGCGGCGCGGCAACTATTTTGGGATTGCCGGGATGGTCATCGCGATCGTCACGACAGTTCTCAACCCACAAATTCTGGGTTTTGATCTCATTATTCTCGGTCTCGGTATTGGCGCTGTGATCGGTACCGTGATTGCCCTGCGGATCCAGATGACGGCAATGCCGCAACTGGTGGCCGCGTTTCATAGTCTGGTCGGGCTGGCCGCCGTTCTTGTCGCGGCGGCTGCGTTCTACGCGCCGGAATCCTACGGCATCGGCATTTCAGGCCAAGTCAAAACCGCCAGCCTCATCGAGTTGTCGCTTGGTGCCGTCATTGGCGCTATCACGTTCTCGGGGTCGATTGTCGCCTTTGCCAAACTTCAGGGGTTGGTCACCGGCAACCCCTTAGTCTTTCCCGGCCAGCATTGGCTGAACCTGCTGATCGGAATTGTCATCGTGACGATCGGCGTCGTCTTCGTCGCGCAGGAATCTGTCCCGCTATTTTGGGTTCTGGTCGGTCTGTCGTTTGTCATCGGGTTCTTGATCATTCTGCCGATCGGCGGTGCCGACATGCCCGTCGTTGTATCGATGCTCAATTCCTATTCCGGATGGGCGGCGGCGGGCGTCGGCTTCACGCTCGAAAATACCGCGCTAATTATTACCGGCGCGTTGGTGGGATCTTCCGGGGCGATCCTCAGCTACATCATGTGTCGCGCGATGAACCGGTCGTTCATCAGTGTGATTTTGGGCGGGTTTGGCGGCGACGCTGGGGCGGGACCGGCCGCGGCGGGTCGCGGCGACAAATCTGCCAAGGCTGGAAGCGCCGAGGATGCCGCCTTCATCATGAAGAACGCCGGCTCGGTCATTATTGTGCCGGGATATGGCATGGCGGTGGCGCAGGCTCAACATGCCGTCCGCGAGATGGCGGATCGGCTCAAGGAAGAAGGTGTCAACGTCAGGTACGCCGTTCATCCAGTGGCCGGTCGGATGCCCGGTCATATGAACGTGTTGCTGGCCGAGGCAAACGTTCCCTATGACGAAGTCTTCGAACTCGATGAAATCAACAGCGATTTTTCGACGGTGGATGTCGCGTTTGTAATCGGCGCCAACGATGTCACGAATCCGGCCGCCAAAACCGATCCGCAAAGCCCGATTTTTGGGATGCCAATTCTCGACGTGGAGAACGCGCGTACCGTGCTGTTCGTGAAGCGGTCGTTATCGCCCGGTTATGCCGGTGTCGACAACGAAGTGTTTTACCGCGACAACACGATGATGCTTTTTGGCGATGCAAAGAAAATGGTCGAGGGCGTCATCAAGGCGCTTTGAGGCACAAAAAAGCCGCCAAACGGCGGCTCTTAAGATCTATGTCTAACAACGCCTAGACTTCGCGCTGGGCTCTCTTGCGGGCCAGCTTACGGGCACGCCGAACAGCTTCGGCTTTTTCCCGGGCGCGTTTCTCAGACGGCTTCTCGTAAAAATTTCTCAGCTTCATCTCGCGGAAAATCCCCTCCCGCTGCATTTTCTTCTTCAGCGCGCGGAGGGCCTGATCGACGTTGTTGTCACGGACGTGGACTTGCAAACGATTTCTCCCGAGAAGCTCATAAGTTGGCGCTGCGCCGACGCTCTTGCCGCACGCACGAGGCGCGGTGAGTACCATATGGGTGTAGGGATGTACAGCCCGAAGGGATTCGCTCGGCATGGGATTTGTCCCCAAATTTGGCCGGTTACCGCGCTCTTTACCCCAGATGGACTCTGGACCATGATGGGTCATGGCAATTCTCAAGATCGCAAAAATGGGTCATCCGGTGCTCCTTCAGCGGGCCGCCGAGATCGACGACCCCACGGCCCCCGACGTCCAGGCCCTCATCGAGGACATGTTTGAGACGATGGAAGACGCACAAGGTCTGGGGCTCGCGGCACCGCAGGTTCACGTCGCCAAACGGCTCGTGGTCTTTCATGTGCCGGGCGACGAGTCTGAGACGCCAAGCCCTCGCGTGCTGATCAACCCGGTTATCACGCCATTGTCCGACGATATGCATCTCAGTTGGGAGGGGTGTTTGTCGGTTCCCGGCCTTCGTGGACGGGTGCCACGGTTTGACGAGATTCGCTATACCGGTATGGACGAAACCGGTGCGCCAGTTGATGTGACTGCCGAGGGAATGCATGCGCGGGTGGTGCAGCACGAGTGCGATCATTTGGATGGCCGCCTATACCCCACGCGAATGATCGATTTGGCCGATCTGGTCTTTGAGTCCGAGTGGCGATATCACCTTCCCCTCGAACAGGAGGACGAAGAAGAGGATTATGACGAATGACCGAAACCATGGAACGAGAGGCGATCCTGCGTGCGGTGCTGAGCCAGGTGCCGTTCGATGGTTGGTCGGCAACGGCATACGCGGCAGGGTTGGACGCGGCGGGCGTCGGACCGGATCGTGCGGCGCTGCTGTTCCCCAATGGTATCGACGATGTCGCGGGTTTTTTTGGGCAATCGGTGGCGCACCACTTGGAATCGGCGCTTGAAGGTCTCGCGGATCGCGAGCCCTCCGTTCGCTGGCGAATCGCGACGGGTGTGCGCACCCTAATAGAGCTTCTGTCGGATCACCGAGAATCGGTCCGCCGCTTATCGCCGTTGGCGGTGCGCCGCGGCAACGCAACCAGCTTGGGCACACTGTATCGGGTCACCGATATTATTTGGCGCGCGGCGGGCGATCGCTCGACGGATTTCAACTTCTACACAAAACGCGGCCTGCTCGCAGGGGTGGTCAGCGCCACGTATCTCTACTGGCTGGACGATGAGTCGGACGACTTCGGCGACACGTGGACGTTCCTGGATCGACGAATCGAAAACGTTTTGCAAATTCAGAAGTTTCGCGGACGAATCGAAAAGTTTGGCCGAAAGATCGGGACTCCGCTCGACGCTTGGCGCAAATCGCCGTTCAGCAGAGGGTTGCGCGCGCGAACTAGCCCGCGATAACGGACAGCTTCGTCACGTGGCCCATCTTGCGCCCGGCTCGAACCTCAGATTTGCCGTATAGGTGAAGTTTGGTCAGCGGATCATCCAGATAGGACCGCCACTCGTTGACATCCGAGCCGATCAAATTGGTCATCACGATATCGAACGCGCGCGCCGTGCTGCCTAGCGGCAGGCCACAGATTGCGCGGATATGTTGCTCAAACTGATCGGTCGCGCAGGCATCGATCGTCCAGTGCCCGGAGTTGTGAACCCGCGGGGCAATCTCATTGACCAGGACCGTGCCGTCTTTCGTCGCAAACATCTCCACGGCGCCGACGCCAATGTAGCCGAGCGCGGCCACCAAGCGATGCGCAATATCTCTCGCCGTCTCCCGCGTTGCCCCGCCGACTGCGGATGGAACGCGGCTTTCCCGAAGAATGCCGTCCCGATGAAGGTTTTCAGGAATGTCATAGGTCGCGACGGTGCCGGACGGTCCGCGCGCGATAACGACCGATATCTCGTGCGCGAAATCGACGAAGCCTTCGAGGATGCAGTCGCCGGCGCCGAGGTCCATCCATGCCGACTCCAGGTCGCTCGCCGACCGAACAAGCCTTTGGCCTTTGCCGTCATAGCCCAGCCGCCGTGTCTTAAGGATCGCCGGTAAACCGGTCGCCGCGATCGCGCCGGGGCAATCGTCTGAGGATGACACCGGCGCAAAGGGCGCCGTCGGAATACCGAGGTCTTGGCATAGAGATTTTTCCGCCAACCGGTCTTGGGTAACCCGAAGGGTCTGCGGCGGCGGTCTAACCGGCGCTGCACGCTGAATCAGCTCGAGCGCGTGGGCGGGAATGTTCTCAAACTCAAAAGTCGCGACGTCCACAGACTGTGCAAAGGCCGCCAGCGCGACCGGATCCTCATAGGACGCGACCGTCGTACACGACGCCACCAACGACGCCGGCGCGCCCACGTCCGGGCAGTAGATGTGCGTGCGGTAGCCCAGTCGCGCAGCCGCCAGGCACAGCATGCGACCGAGCTGGCCGCCACCCAGGATTCCTATGGTTGCGCCAGGCGCGACCTCGTTGATCACGTTGGCTCAGTCCGCTTGTGGGGATTGTGCAACCGCGGCGGCCTGCTCTCGCCGCCAAGCGCGCAACGCCTCTCGGACCGTGGGTTCCCCCAGGGCGACCACAGATGCGGCCAGGAGTGCCGCGTTGATGGCGCCTGCGCGCCCGATCGCCAGCGTGCCGACGGGAACCCCTGGCGGCATCTGGACGATAGAGAGAAGGCTGTCCATGCCGCCCAGGGCCTTGCTCTCGATGGGCACCCCGAAGACCGGCAGGAGCGTCATCGAAGCGGTCATGCCCGGAAGATGGGCAGCGCCGCCGGCACCGGCGATAATGGCCGCTAAACCTCTTTTTTCCGCGCTTTTGGCGTAATCGACCATTCGGTCAGGCGTGCGATGGGCCGAAACAATCCGAACCTCGTGCGAAACACCGAGCGTTTCCAGCGTTTCGACCGCGTGGCGCATGGTCTCCCAGTCCGACTGACTGCCCATGATGACGCCAATTGTGACGGCTGCTGCCATTGCGCGGTTCTCCGAGAAAGCGGCGGATTATAGGGGTAGCCCGGCTCCGATCAATTGCCCAGCGCCAGCGATAACCCTTTGTTAACCTACTTGGCGTCTAATTTTCACCGGGGCGGGCAAACTGGCTGATTCTTCCTTCGGGTTGCATGTGCTAGGGTGCCTCAACGGGAACGCCGACATTATCTAGTGTTAGACGTATGAAAGTATCCTCTACCGGTCCTGTGGGGACAACGCCGGTTCGTCGCTTGGCACGTACGTCAGGGACGACACGGGCGTCGTCGGCTCAAGCAACCGACGCCTATGCATCGACGGCACCGCCGCGACAGGTCGACGACACGGTCTCAGTCATGGGTATCCCCCAGGCGGAGATCACGCCCAAAGTTCGCGACGCACTCATGAACTTAATGGCTGAGGTCGACCAAATGCGCCGCGAATTGCAGGTCGCACGGGAGCGGCTGGCAAATCTCGAACGGCTGTGATCGGCCCCCATTAGGTAGTCCGGTTTGAATGTTAGTGCATTGTGTCCTCCGTCGCCATTGC
>JAQBYN010000063.1 GCA_027622715.1 Pseudomonadota bacterium
CTGCAGTCATTCCATTTGCCGCCAAGTCACGGCGTAGCGGTGCATTGTCAGGGCCTATGATCGATGGGCAACCCTGTCCATGAGGCGGGAATTCTAGGCGCGGCCTACTGCTTCAGAATTCCGCGCAGCCTGCCGGTGCTCTTTTCGAGGAGCGATTTGGCCGCGTTGCCGGCATCGCCCCCTAGTTTCTGTAAGACACCCGAGCCGATCGCCGCCTGGCTCGCAGCCGCGCTCACCGCGGCGAGAATTACCTTTGTCACCTCCGCGGGCTCGGCGCCGCCGCCGTCCTTGCCGATGTCTGTCAAGGTGATGGGGGGCAGGTCTGCGCCGACGCCGCGCTCGAGCCCGGCCGCTTTGAGGTCGACCCGACCGTCGGTAATCGTGATGCGCTCGATGATCAGTCTCTTCTTGTCTTCGGGGTTGTCGCCCCCGTCCGACGGCGCGCTGCCCTCCGATGCACTCGACAGGGTGTCCTGCAACCGCGAAATATTGGTGCCGGCGCGGTTGACCTCGACCGTTACCTGCGGCGCAGTCACGATGACTTCCTTGATGATAATGGTATCGCTCGTCAGCGAACCGATATCCAGGACGATTCGCGCTTGGCCGATACGCATGACACGCTCGTCAAACCCCTCGGGGTGGCCGATTGTCAGCCCGCTGATCGTGCCCTTGCCAGATCGCACCGAAATGCTGACGTCGTCGACGCTCACCGTCGTCTTGGTCACATCGCTGCCGACCCGCTCGATGGCGGCTTTGACGATCGAATCGACCGAAGCGAGGGCGACCAGCAACACAACGACCACCACCGCAAAAAGCACCGCAACGGCGCCGCCTCCGAAAATGAGACCTTTTCGCATCACGCGTTCTCCCTATGCATTCCTTGCATTGCGCAGGACACTACGCCCGATGCGGGGTTTCGGCCACAGACGAGCGAATCCGGCTGGGCATGCCGACGCGCGTGCCACATACAACCCCATCTGCTATGATTGCCGCTAATTCCGCATCACTTCAGGAGATCCGCATCATGGAACAGCAACGGGTCGCGACATTTAGCGGGTTCGGCAAGCACGGCATGCTGCCCACCACGGTGCATGACGAAGATGCCCGCAGCAATTTCATGATGGACCTCTACCGCCACCTCGGCAGCAAAGCCGGGGCGGGCCGGCGTGACGTGTTTGAGAAACGGGTGAAACCGGACTTCGTCAAAGAACACGGCCGCGAACCCAGAGACCGCCACGAGGTGCGCAAGGCGGTGCAAAGCGATCCCTACTTTCAGTACTGGGGACACCTGCGTGTCTTGGCCAATCAAACCCTGTTTTACGAAAACGGCCAGACCGTTGAACGTCAGCTTGACGATCTCATCGACCGCGCGAAAAAGCCGCGCAAAAACGAAAAAGGCCGTCTCGAACTCGATCCCAACTTCAAAATCCCGAAGTATCAAGCGGCGCTCGATATCCACTGGATGCCGGGCAGCTTCTACACCGAGACCACGAAAGACGATGTCGCCGCCGGCGCGATGTACGATTCAGGCGGCCTCTATGTGATGACCTCGGGCAACCTCGGTCCTTACGGCGACGGTGGCGCCTATTCGGTGGTCAATTACTTGCGCGAAACCTTCCCAGGTTTCACGCCGACGCGGATTCTCGATCAGGGCTGCACCGTCGGTCACAACACGCTGCCGTTCAAAGACGCCTGGCCCGACGCCGAAGTGATCGGTATCGACATCGGCGCACCCGTGTTGCGCTACGCCCACGCCCGCACCGAAGAGATGGGCTACGACATCACCTACGCGCAGCAAAATGCCGAGCACACCAGCTACGAAGATGAAAGCTTTGACTTCATCACATCGACCATGTTCCTGCACGAAACCTCGCGCAGCGCCGTGCACAACATCGTCGCCGAGGCGCACCGTTTGCTTAAGCCCGGCGGGCTGATGCTGCACGTCGAACAACCGCCGTTCCGCTGGTTCGCCGATCCGTTCGATCAATACGTGCGCGACTGGGATACCCACAACAACAACGAACCGTTCTGGGGCCCGATGCACGACATGGACCTCGAAGAGGTCGCCGTCGCCGGCGGCTTTGCGCGCAAAGATGTCGTCCAAGAAATGACGCCGCTCATCAAACCGACCGAGGCCAATAAATACGTCAAAGGCCCCGGCGAGTGGTACGTCTTCGCCGCTTGGAAGCGCTAGGCCCAGCCGGCGCGTCTTCTCCGTCTACCCGGGCGAAATGGTGGGGCAGGCCCGTGCCTTCTTTCGATCGATCCTGACGCCCCGCCGACCGTCCAAGGCCCTCAGCGCAAATAGGTCGAGCCGTTCAGACAGGCCTCGTAAAGATCGACCAGACCGACGCCCTCGCGCGGCCGGATGTTCCCGGCGCGGACCTCGGCATCGATGGACTTCTTAACCCGTTCGGCCATGGCGGTGGGGTTGTACTGCATGATGTTGAGAACCTGTCCCGCGGATGTCCCCTGGATGACTTCCTCGACGTAGAAATCCGTCGGATCGTCGTCGTCGCAAAACACATGCGCCTCGTTCAGGCGGCCGAACAGGTTGTGCATGTCGCCCATGACGTCCTGATACGCGCCGGTCATGAACAGCCCGACATAATAATCTTCCCCGGCCCGCAGCGGGTGCAGCGGCACCGTCGACCGGGTTCCGTGTTCGCCGATGAAATGGTCAATCTTGCCGTCGCTGTCGCAGGTGATGTCGGCAACCGTGCAATTGCGCGTCGGCTCTTCGGTGAGGCGGGTCAACGGCACCAAGGGAAGGACTTGGTCGATCGCCCAGGTGTCGGCGGCGGATTGGAACAAAGAAAAGTTGCACAAGTATTGCGACGCCAGGATTTCGTCGATATCGCGCAGGTCTTCCGAGACGTCTTCTTTCGATCGGATGCCGTCGGCAATGGCGCGCATGATTTGCCAATACATGGTCTCCGCCTTGGCCAGGTCCTCCAGGCGGATAATGCCGAGCTTGAACCCGTTCAGCACATCATCCAGGTACCGCGACACGCGGTTATAGGCCTCCTGATAGTTTTCCACGTCCAGAACCTCGGCCTGTAGTGCGCGCATGCCGGTGATTAGGTCGTGTTCGTCGTCGATCGCAGCGGTGTCGAAGCTATTGGTATTTCTAGAAATTTCGCCGATCACCTTCATGATTACACAGGAGTGGTGCGCCGCGATCGCGCGGCCGCTTTCGCTGACCAGGTTGGGATGCGCAACCTCCTCGTAATCGCAAACGCTCTGAATGTTCTGGACCACGGCACGGGTATATTCGGCGAGCGAATAGTTCATCGATGAATGCCCGCTGGTCCGGCTGCCGTCGTAGTCGACCGCGAGGCCGCCCCCCACGTCCAGGTAGATCAGCGGTACGCCCCGTTTCTTCAACCGCGCGTAGATCCGCGCGGCCTCCTGAGTGGCATCGTCAACATAACGGATGTCCGAAAGCTGGCTGCCGATATGAAAATGAAGCAGCTGAACGCAGTCGCCGTAACCCTTCTCCTCGAGATACGCGATGGTGGTGAGAATCTCCGAAGTCGTGAGGCCGAACTTCGCGTGCTCGCCGCTTGATTCGCTCCACCGGCCTTCCGCCTTGACCCGCATCTTGGTCCGCAGGCCGATGATGGGGCGCACCTGCATTTCGCCGGCCAACCGAAGCAGCGGCGCGATCTCGGAGGTCTTCTCGATGACCACGACGACTTTGCGTCGCATTTTTGTGCCGATGAGGGCGAGCCGCAGAAAGTCGTCGTCCTTGTACCCATTGCAGATGATCAGGGACTCCGGTTCGATGTCCAAGGACAGGACGGCCATAAGCTCGGCCTTCGAACCGGCTTCGAGGCCGTAATTGAAAGGCCGCCCGGCGTCGACAATCTCCTCGACGACCTCGCGCATCTGGTTGACCTTGATCGGATAGACCCCGAAATAGCGACCGCCGTAGCTGGCTTCGGCGATGGCCTCGCCGAAGGCCTGGTTCAACTCCTGGACGCGGTTGCGCAGAATGTCGTGAAACCGCAGCACGATGGGAAATTGCACGTTTTGCTGTAGCAACTCGTCGACCACTTCTTGAATCGCGATGGTGACGTTGCGGTTGCCCACGACCGGCAGCACCTGAAGCCGACCCTTGTCGTCGACGCCGAAATAGCCTTCTCCCCACCGGTTGATCCGGTATAGCGCCTCCGAGTCTTCGACCGTCCAGCTCATAGACTAAGCGCTCCGTTTTTCGAGGTGTTGACGACTGCCCGACCTGACATACTCGATGTACGAGCGTCCTGCAGCGTGGAATTACCCGAATGTCAGACGGCAAGCTAGGCGATCAAGCCTTCCGGAACCAATCCCTTCATGGCCGTTGGCCGGAAATGACCTATGGCGGCGCCCTCAGCTTTCTGCGTCGCCGCTATAGCCGCGACCTGGACGGGGTCGACGTCGCGGTCACCGGGATTCCCTATGACGGCGCGGTGACGTTTCGCCCTGGGGCTAGGCTGGGGCCACGGGCGATTCGGGCCGCCTCGGTGCAGCTCGCCGAACTCAAGGCGTTCCCCTTCGGTTTCGACCCGTTCGAGACGCTGGCCGTCGTCGACTACGGCGACTGTTTCATCGATCCCCACCATCCCGAAACTGTGGTCGAGGCCATCGCCGCGCATATCGACGGGATTGTCGCCGCGGGAGCGATCCCGCTGACGCTGGGCGGCGATCACTTCGCGACCTATCCGGTTCTGCGGGTCATCGCGCGGCACCACGGACCGGTCGCGCTGCTGCATTTCGACGCCCATTGCGACACCTGGAGCGATGACGGCAACCGCTTCGACCACGGTTCGATGTTCTTGCGTGCCAAGAACGAAGGGCTGATCGACGTCGGCCGGTCGTGCCAGGTCGGAATCCGCACCCACAACGATTCCGACCACGGCTTCGCGGTACTCACGGCACCTTGGGTCCACGCCCAGGGTATCGACAAGACCCTGGCGGCGATCAAAGCGCGGATCGGCGCGGGCAAGGTCTATGTCACCTTCGACATCGATTGCCTCGACCCGGCCTATGCGCCGGGCACCGGCACGCCCGTGCCCGGCGGTCTCACGTCGGCCTGCGCCTTGGAACTGGTTCGTGGCCTCGTGGGCCTTGATCTCGTCGGCGCCGATGTGATGGAGGTGTCGCCCCCCTTTGACGTGGCCGAGATCACCGCGTTGAGCGCCGCCACCATCGCGCACGACCTGTTGTGCTTGATGGCCATGGCCAAAGGGGCGGTACCCGCGACACCCGGTTAGCGGCGCCCATAGCTGCCGCCGCGATCAGCCTGGGGCAGGGGGGCTGCCTCGCTGGTTCACCCAGCGGTGTGCCATGCGCAGGCCGGCCCAGGCGATCATCACCGCCAGCGCGGCGCTCAACGACAGCACCGCACCCCACGATTCCACCGTCACCGTGATCAATAGAAAACCCGCCGAGAACCCGATCATCGACCGCACGATGCTCGCCATCGTTGCAGCTGTGGTCTGCCCGCCTAGTCGCGGCATCGCCAACAGCACCAGGCTCGTCAACGTCACCGGATAGACCGTCACGATGCCGGTCGCTGCGGGCCCGATGACGTGACCCAGGCTGACGACCCCGGCCACGAACAACCCGACAATCGTGCCGCGCACCGGCAAGTCGAACCAGCGCGGTTGAATAGCGCGACCGGTCGGCGGCCCAGCGGGAATATTGCGCGTCAACACCACGGCGGCGGCAAGGCTCAAGCCGTTGATCGCCACAGCCCACGGCAGCGTCCAACTAAGGCTGCCGATTGCCGCCGCGACGACCAGCCAAATGCCGGTCGCCAGCGCCAGCGTCGCGATCATCGATAGTCGCGGCGCGGCGTAGGCCAGGACGACCAGGAAAACCATCGCACCGGTATTGCCGGCCAAACTGTTCAGCGAACTCACCGCCAGAAACGCATCGTCGTAGTCGATCGCCAACATCACATACGCTGGCCCGGCCGATGTCGGCAGCCCGACCACCAGCCCACCCCAAAACGGCCCGCTCTTCTCGGCCGCAATAGCGGCGGCGATGACCGTCAAAGCGGTGACCGCGACCTTAATCAGCAGCGAAAACCAAAGGGCGTCGAAAAAGGAAATAACGGTGACCGGCTAAGGGGTTGGGCGGGTCATACTGCCCGATTGCCGCAGGCCGGCCAAAGCGTAAAAGTTGTGCCACCCCTTGGCGTGTCTTAGCCTCACAAACGGTCCGGCATCACGCTGGCGCAGGAGACCCTCATGGAAAAACGCATTGCAGTCATTGGTGGCGGCCTGGGACGCACCGCGCCGCTCGCGCCCATCGACGAGGTTCGCTCGCCGGGCTTTACCGCAACCCTGGTCACCCCGCGGCTCAAAGTGTTCCCGCACACCCCCTATGAGCGCGGCCTGTCGGTGATCGCCAATCTCGATGCCGCCATCGAAGCGCAAAAGGCCGGCTTCGATGCCATCTTCATCAACACAGTCGGCGACTACGGCATCGACGAGATGAAATCCGCACTCACCATCCCGATCGTCGGCGCCGGCGAGGCGACCATGGCCGTGGCCGCCACCGTCGGGCGCAAATTTTCGGTGGTCAAGATTTGGCCGCCGCGGATGAACTTCATCACCGAAGAACGCTTGCGCAATAGCGGCGCGGCGTCGCGCTGCGTCTCGGTCCGCAATGTCTTGCGCGACGACGAGGTGGTTAGCACCTGGGGCGCGGTCGCCACCATGGGCACCATGCAAGCCGGCGACCAAGAGATCATCGAGCGCACCCTCGAACAGGTCCGCCTTGCCGTCACCGAGGACGGTGCCGACACCATCGTGTTGGGCTGCACCTGCATGGCGAGCATCGCGCCGACCATCGCGGCCCGCTCATCGGTGACGGTGCTGGAACCCATGCGCACCGGCTACACGGTTGTTGAAATGCTGCTCCGCCTCGGCATCAGCCAAAGCAGGGTCGCCTATCCTCAAACCAACCCCCAACAGCTCGGCGCGCTCGACGACATGATCAGCCGCATGGCGCACCCCAATCTGTCGACCGATTGCGACATGTGCCTCGTCAGCGAGGCTGCCGAGTAGCGCTTAGCCGGCTAGAGCGGCTCAGCGGAACCAACCGGGCCGCAGCCGCGCCGCCAGGGCATCAAGCGACACCCGGCCCGGGCCACTGGTGACCAGCAGCACCAACGGAAACACCCACAGCAAGCGTTGATCCAAAATGTCGCTGGCCTGACGGTCGAACCACGCGCCTGCGTCCAAACCGTGAAACGTCATGTCGACAACCGTCTGCACGATCACGAAACCGATCATGCCCAGCGCCGACAACCGGGTCAGCAAGCCGGCGACGATCAACACCGGCAGAATAAGTTCGGCCAACGTTCCGGCAATCACGATCAAGTGCCACGGAAAGAATGGAATGGCCGTTGTGTCGTAGACATAAAGTTCGGCAATCGGAGGCACTATCTGGGCAAAGGCACCGGCGCTCGGATTGAAC
>JAQBYN010000004.1 GCA_027622715.1 Pseudomonadota bacterium
AAACATATGCGTGACGCCGGTCTGTGGGCCAAGAAGGTGCCGTCGATCGACACGCTGCAGCTCGACGGGAAGGCGATGGAGATCGACGATCGGTTGGCGCCGGCGCCCGGCGAGGCGATTATCGTCAAGAAGTACCCTTCGGCGTTCTTCGGGACCGACCTGCGAGACCGGCTTGACGCGCTTGATGTCGACACGATCGTGTTGGCGGGTTGCACGACAAGCTGCTGCGTTCGCGCGACCGCCATCGAGGCTATGCAACTCGGCCTACGGACGCTGGTATGCGCGGAGGCGGTCGGCGATTTCAACCCGATGCTCCACTGGCTCCATCTGCTGGACATGGCATCGCGCTATGTCGACGTGTCGACCTTGGCCGAGTTGGTGCCCTATTTCGAAGCCTGCGCTGCCCTGAAAGAGAGGCCCGTGCCGGGTGAAAGCAGCGCCGCAAATGCCAACCCCTGAGCTCCAGGAATGCCATAAGAGCTTCCCTTTGCGGATCGGGAATGCAGCACCGAGACACCTGAATGTGCTCCGCGCGTCTTGGTGGCGATCTCCGGGAAAACCCCGATGCCCGACAGCAATACGGTGCGGCTAAATTAGCGTTTCTTTTGCCCTGCCTTGGTCCCTTTTCCCACCGCCGCGACGGTCGCCGCAGCGGCGGTTGTTTTCGCGGGCTGCAGCGCGGTTTTCTTCGGTTTCTTGGCCTCGCGATTAGATCGTTGCTGCCCTTTGGCCATGACGGCCTCCTATTGTGGACGAATTGCTCGGGACGGCCATTTTTCGGTCAAACGCCGCGCACCCGATGGTGATCTCAAGATAGCCGATGAAAGGCGGCGCGACGACGAAAGTATTTCAGAGCGCCAAATGAAGTAAACCGGGCACGACGTAGGGCGCGCAGCGGTCGGCGCGAAATCTTACCCGTTTGTCGCCTAGGCTGCGCTTGCGTCGCCCGGTTGTCAGAGCAGCTTTGCGGCACGAACGTGTCGACGAACAGACTCCGCGGCCCAATCGAATCCGCGAAAGCGGAACGCGGCGGATCCCACAGCGTTGGTGCCCGCGGACAGGCCGCATAGTTGGCTGAAATCCTTGGCGCAAAGAAACAGTGGGAACTGGTCTCGTTCGGCTTTGTCGCGCGGGCGCACCTGGTCGTAGGCCGCTAGGAAGCGCTCAGCGATTTCCGGCGGATAATTGTTTTTGGCGGCCGACCAGCAAAAACTTCCCAGTTCGTGCGACATGTGACCGTAGCCGCACGTTTCGAAATCCATCAGCGTAACGTGGCCGTCGTGGACAAAGACATTGAACGGCGTCGTGTCGCCATGTGTAGGCGACATCGGGGCTGCGGTGCCAGCATTGTCGAGCGCGGCGGGCAAGACTTCCGCCACGCGCGCATAAAACGCAAGATCGTCAGGTCGGTGGCCAAGACGGCGAGCGAGCGCGGGGAAGTTTCGGCGAATCGAATCCGCGTGATCCAGGCGCCGCTGATCGCCGCCGCCGAAACGCGGCGATACGACGTGAAGTTGTCCGATTAATGCGCCCAATGCCGCCGCGTGTTCCGCGGTTGGCGTGGCGGCCATTTCCGCGCCCTGGGCCCACTCAAATAAGGCGACATACCGGCGTCCTTCGGGGGCCTCGACCGAAAAGTGAAACTGTCCATTGCGTGCGCGCAGGGCCGGGGATACCGGCAAGCCCTCGGCCTTCAGAAAATTGAGGTAGTCCAGTTCGTAAATGACCTCATCTTCGGTACGCCCCCGGGCGTTCCACAGGCGCACCGCGAGCCGTTCGGATCCGCACCGCAATTCGTAGACATCGTTCATGCCGCGCGCCAACAACTCGCAGTGCAGCGGTTTCGGTAGGTCATAATGCGCCCCGATCTCGGCACCCAAGGCGTCGGCATCAATAATGGAATGCAGAATCGGCAGTACGCGACGTGTGGTATCTGCGCCGACCGAGTTTGTGTCTTTTGCTGCGACCATAATTCCTCGTAATAAAGTGTGGGCCTGAGCCAACAAGTCGTCATGGTGCCACAAAAATTGGCCGGGTGCCGACCACCGCGGCCAGCCCTTCAGGGGCGATCCCCTGCTATGCTAGTTTTTGCGCGAAGTTTCCAGCAGAGGCGTCTTCATGCCCTACGTCAGCAGCGACGGTGCTGAAATCTATTTCGAGTCCCATGGCGAAGGCCCGGCGGTTGTTCTCGCCCACGGCGCGGAAGGGAACGCCCTTAGCTGGTTCCAACAAGTACCGATTTTCGCAAAGCACTATCGTACGGTGCTCTACGAACACCGCGGTTTCGGTCGCTCGACGTGTTCCCCCGAAGCGCTTCAACCGTCGAAGTTTGGCGCAGACCTTCTTGCCGTCATGACGGCGCTCGAAATTGATCGCGCGTCGATCGTCGCGCAGTCGATGGCGGGGTGGAGCGCAATGCAGGCGGCTCTCGCCGCGCCGCAGCGGATTTCGTCGATTGTCCTGGTCGCAACATCGGGCGGTCTTGCGCCACCGGTCGGAGGCGATACGCCGCCCGCGGTTGATCCGCTACCCCTGGCAGGACGACTTTCCCAACTCGCGCTCGCCCCAAGTTTCCCGGCAGGCGAGCCCGCGCTGGCCTGGCTGTTCGATCAGGTTTCGATGCACAACATGAATATCGAACTCTTGGCAGGGCGCCTCGGGCTGGTCGAAAACCTCATCCGTCCCGAAGTCTTGGCTGGCTATACAACGCCGACGATGGTGGTTGCCTGTGACCAAGACACATTTTTCCCGCCAGATTTACTTGAGCGGGTTGCCGCGATGATACCGGGCGCGGGCTACGTTACGATCCCCCAGTCGGGCCATGCGCCCTACTGGGAAAGGCCGGCGGTATTCAACGACATGGTGCTGAAATTCGTCGGGGAACACAGCGGCGGGCAGGCGACCCAGAGATCGATTGAGAATCGGTAACGGTCGGTTGGAGCGAACATGACGGAAATGAATGTCATTGAGATGGATGGTCGCGGGGCCGCCAAGGTCATGCGGCTTGCGACACGCCCGATTCCGGCGCCAGGGCCGGGCGAGGTATTGATTCGGACGCGGGCGATCGGCGTCAACCGTGTCGATATTCTGCAGCGCAGCGGCCAATACACGCCGCCCTACGGCATCATCGACGTGCCCGGTGTCGAACTGTCGGGCGACGTTGCCGCCCTAGGCGATGGCGTAACCGGCATGGCGGTCGGCGATGCGGTATGCGGCCTGATCGTCGGCGGTGCTTACGCAGAATACTGCGCCGTCCCGCAAACGCAGGTGCTGCGCTTGCCAAAGGACTACGACTACATTCACGGCGCGGCACTGCCCGAGGTGCACTTCACCGTCTGGACCGCGTTGATGCAGCACGGTCGCTACAAGGGCGGCGAATCCCTGCTCGTGCACGGTGGGTCGAGCGGAATCGGCACCACAGCGATTATGCTGGCCCGCGCGCTCGGCGCCGGAGACATCTACGCCACGGCCGGCAACGCGCAGAAGTGCAAGGCTTGCGAGGATCTCGGCGCGGCTAAGTGCGTCAACTACAAGACAGCGGATTTCGTCGAGGCCATCGGCGACCTGCGCGGGGACGCCGGCGTCGACGTGATCCTCGACATGGTGGTCGGTCCCTACGTGCCGAAGAACCAGTCGCTGCTCGCGCCCGACGGCCGGCTGGTCTTCATCGGCCTAATGAGCGAACAGCGCGAGGTTCAGATCAACGCGTCGTCGGTGATGATGAAACGACAGATCATTACCGGGGTTTCGCTGCGCGGCCAGTCCCTCGCTCAGAAGGCGGCGATCCGCGACGAAATGGAGAAGGTCGTGTGGCCGCTGCTCGACCACGGCAAGATGCGGCCCGTCATCGATTCGGTCTATCCGATGGCCGAAGCCGTCGCGGCGCACAAACGGCTCGAAACCAGCCAGCACATCGGCCAGATCGTCCTGACGGTGGACCCCGCTTAAGTTTCAGGGCTTCATACCGCACTAGTTGAGACATCCGAGACGTCTCGTGAGTGCCCAAGCATCAATGAGCCCGGAGGGACCATGGCGATTATTCAGCGTTACGCGGCGGCACCCACTAAATCGGAAAAAATTCGCGGCGGACTGGGGCACCCTGTTATTGATGCCGATGGTCATCTTCTTGAAGTGGAACCGGTTCTTCTCGATTACATCAAGGCGGTGGGGGGGCCAAAACTTCAGCATCGCTATGAGACGTTCATGGCGAGCCGGCCCTACGACAAATGGCATGCCATGTCGTGGGATGAACGGCGCGCAAATCGCCCGATGCGTCCGGCGTTTTGGTTTACCCCCGCCGCTAACACGGTCGACCGGGCGACGGCGATGCTGCCGGGACTCCTGCGCTCCAGGCTCGATGAAATTGGCGTCGACGTTTCGGTGCTTTATCCGACCCAGGGGCTCGCGGTGTGGCGCATCGGCGATTCGGAGCTGCGGCTCGGGGTCATCCGCGCACTGAACGACATGAACGCAGATTTGTTTAGCAGTTACGGCGACCGTCTGATCCCCGCGGCGGTAATCCCGATGCAAACACCGCAAGAGGCGCTAGACGAACTGGCCCACGCGGTTGGCACACTCGGCATGAAGGCAATCATGATCGAAGGCACCATCCGCCGTCCATTCCCCACGACCCAACAGGGCGTTATCGAAAGGCCCGGCGATAACAAAGCATTCTGGATCGATTCGCTGGGGATCGACGGCGCCCATGACTATGACCCGGTATGGCGCCGCTGTGTCGACCTAAAGGTATCGCCGACGATCCACACCGGCACGATGGGGTGGGGCGCACGTTGCTCGATCTCGAACTACAACTATAACCACATCGGCCACTTCGCCGCCGGCAACGAGGCGGTGTGCAAGGCGTTATTCATGGGCGGCGTGACACGGCGGTTCCCCTCGCTGCGCTTCGGTTTTCTCGAAGGCGGAGTCGGCTGGGCATGCAGTCTCTATAACGACCTGATCGAGCACTGGGAGAAGCGCCACATCGGGGTGATCGAACAGAACCTCGATCCTGCGATGATCGACCGGGCGCTGCTGGTCGACCTGTTTGAGCGCTATGGGGATACTCGGCACCGCGAGAAGATCGATCAGATTCGTCTCGGTGACGGGACCTATTTCGATCAGCATCCGGAACGGCCGGAAGATATCGATGATTGGGCTGCTTGTGAGATCAAACAAAAACAGGACCTACGCGACCTCTTTGTCCCCAACTTCTACTTCGGTTGCGAAGCTGACGACCGGATGGCGGTCTGGGCCTTCAATGACAGGGTCAATCCGATGAATGCCCGCTTGAAAGCGATGTTCAGTTCGGACATCGGTCACTGGGACGTCCCCGATGCGACGAACGTCCTCGCTGAATCCCACAGGCTCGTCGAGATGGGATTGATGAGCACCGACGATTACCGCGATTTCGTTTTCGGCAATGCCGTGACGCTTTACGCTGGGCTAAACAGTGATTTCTTCAAGGGCACGACCGTCGAGGCCGAAGCTGCCCGCGAATTGACGGCTTAACGGTTTGACGGGGCCTGCGGTGGCCGACCGACACAGGCGCTCCACGCCGCGTAAAACGTGCGCAATCCAATGTCGTCTTGGGCGGTGCGGTTCTCGTCGCGGGCAATGATCTGATACTGCGCGGCGCCACCGCCGAACGATTTCTCGCACGCCTCGGCGGCAAAGGCGTCCTCTGGAATGTTGCGCCCAAAAGGACCCCAGAACTGGTTGTGGTGCTGCATCCGGGTGCGCCGGGTTTCGCTACTGTCGCCTTTCAGTCCAAGACCGCGGAATTCGATCAACGTATGGCGTTGATCGATAGGGATAATCGTGTCGATGCGGATGACCGTGCCGCGCGATAGCACCATCGCGTTGGGAAACAGATGGGTTGTTCGCATGTCGTTCGCCGGTGCGCCAGGCAGGGCAAGGCTGTCGGTGCGGGCGTTCCAGCCCTTGTAATTGTCATAGTTCATTTTCTGACCGCCGCCGCCGATATGTCCGTTCTCAAAAATGTCGACAGTACGGCCTTTGTCGATCTGTGTGCGGCGCAGCGCGACGTGCATCAACGTATGGTACGCGTCGACGTTCGTCTCCATCCACGCCTTCCAATTGGCATCGATCCGGGTGCGGTTAAAATGAAATACTTCGAGCTCACCGCCGCCAAGGAGGTCTTCGAAGCGATCGAGCGACCCCGCAAGAAAGTCTTCGAGCGACGGTGCCTTGTCATCCATGTTGATGAAAATCAGACCGAATTTTGTTTCGGTGCGGACGGCGCGAAGGCCGCAATCGTCCATGCGCAGTCCTGTCGCCGCGTACCCTTCGGGTCGCGGAATATCAATGCAGGCGCCGAGCGCGTCGTAGCTCCACAGATGATAGAAGCAGGTTAGTCGCGCAGCGTTGCCGCTAATCTCGTGGATGATCTTGGCGCCCCGGTGAGAGCAGGTGTTGACGAAAGTTCGGACGATGCGGTCGGGTCCGCGAATCACAATCAGCGGCATCCCGACATGATCGAGGGTGCGAAAGTCACCCTGCGCCGCGAGCTCGCTTTCGTGGCAGGCGAAGCGCCATAGACGGCCAAATATCTTCGTCCGTTCGTCATCAAAAATGCCTGGGTCGGTGTAGACATTGCCGCTCACATAGTGGGTTGGCGGCAGTTGCGGCGGCGTTTGCCACTGATCGGCGTTTCGGGATGTCATGATCAGGCCGCCGGCGGTCGCTTTTCGACCATCACCGACTCGTGCCAGGGCACGATCACGCGCCGTGCGCCGATGACCGCGAGATACATCACGAATCCCAGAAACGTTAAAAGTGCGATGACCGCGAACAAGCTATCGACTTCGTACGCATTCAGGGTCGCCACGGCCAAATGGCCAAGACCAACGTTGCCACCGAGATACTCGCCGACGACCGCGCCGATTGTGGCCAAAACGATGCCGACTTCCATACCGGTCAAGATCGCCGGCAGAGAGCTCGGAAATTCGAGTGTCCAAAACGTTTGTGTGCGCGAGGCATTCAAACTGGTCATGACATCGCGGTGGCCGAGGTCGACCGATTTGATGCCGAATAGCGTGTTGGTGAAAATCGGGAAAAACGCCAGCACCGCGGCAATCACGATTTTCGATTCCGGTCCAAAGCCGAACCACAATATGAATAGCGGAATGAGCGCGATCTTCGGTACGACCTGCGCCGCGACGATGTAGGTGTTGAGTGTTCGTTCGAGCCAGGGAACTTTGCCAAGGACCGCGCCCGTCAGGATCCCCGTGACCGACGCTATCGCGAACCCGGCAAGGGCCTCATAGACGGTGATCGAGGCGTGCCGAAACGTGCCCGGGTCGGTCAACAGCTCCCACAGGCCGCCGAATACGGCCACCGGCGACGGCAGAATGAATTTTGAGACGTCGAAGATGACGATGTAGTAGTGCCAAATGAGAAAAAAGACGGCGAGGATCAACGGGTTGGCGATCCATACAGCGTTGCGCCGGACGAATTTCATCCCATCTCCTCCAGCTCTTCGCGGAGGTCGCGGACGATTGACTGAAACTCCAGTGTGGTCTGAAGCCGCATATCCCGCGGCCGCTCGAACGACACATCGGTAATGCTGTGCACGCGGCCCGGGCGCGGCGATAACAGGATGATCCGGTCCGCGAGAAAGACCGCTTCCGAGATCGAGTGCGTGACGAACAGAACGGTTCGTTCGCTTTGCATCCAGATGCGCTGAATTTCTATGTTCATCTGGTCGCGCGTCATTGCGTCAAGGGCGCCGAAGGGCTCGTCCATTAGCAAAATCTCAGGATCGTAGGACAGGGCGCGCGCAATCGCCGCGCGCTGGCGCATCCCGCCTGATAGTTCGCGCGGCCAACGGCGTTCAAAGCCCGAGATGCCAACGAGTTTGCAAAGTTCGTGGGCCCGTTGAAGCCGGTCCTGTTTGCTGGCGCCGCGCAATTTGAGCGGTAACGCGATGTTTTGTTCGATGTTGTACCAGGGCATCAGGTTTGCTTCTTGGAACACCACGCCAAGTTCCTGCACGGCCTTATTGTCGCGCTGATCGTTCTGCCACAGGTCGCGTCCGCCGATGAGGACCCGGCCGTTACTCGGCCGCAGTAGTCCGGCGGCGATCCGCAGCAGCGTAGTCTTGCCGCAGCCCGACGGGCCAAGCAAGACGATGAATTCACCGCGGGCAAACGACAGGTTGATGTCCTGTAGCGCGTGGACCGTACCTTCGGCTGTCTCGAATCGCTTCTCGATACCGGAAAATTCGATCTCTGTCGGTCGCGTGGCGGCGGCGCCCTCGGCGACATCAATCTGACTGTTCATATACCACCGATAGCAGTTGAACCCGGGGTGGAGTCGTGCTGCCCCGGGTTCACCGTTCTGCTCTTAGGCGCTGGCTTGATCGACCAGCTTGTTTGTATAAAGCGTCGACGCTTTGACCGGTTTGGCGAGTTTCAGCGAAACCATCGCGTTGGTAATGGAGTCCCACCGGCTTGCAACGTTGCGCAGGATATTGGCATCACCCTCTTCGAACCATGTGTCGAGCTCGGCCTTCGCCGAGATGGCAAGAAGGTCCAAATTCTTGATGCCAATCAGATCGTACTTGTCCCCGATTCGTGTCAATACCGGTTTCAGGTCTGCATTCCGAACTTCATCAAGCGAGGCCCGAACCCCGCGCAGGAAAGAAACCAACATCTCGGGATTTTTCTCCAGGGTCTCGGTGCTGCAGAAGTAGATTTGTCCCGGCATCGGGACCTCGCGGTCGGTGTTCCAGGCATGGATTGGTTGGCCGGTTTCCCGTAAGTTTACGACTGAGCCGGTGCTTGGCATGTAACAAGCGATGCGACCCGCCTCAATAAGACTGAACGCGCCTGCCGCGTTGCCGACGACCTGGCGCTCGACAGATTTGTGCGGGATGCCATTCTTCTCGAGCATCATGTCCAACAGGTTTTCGGTGCCGCCACCCGAAGATGTGATCCCGATGACTTTGCCCACCATGTCCTTGGGGCTATCAATCGGGTTGTCCTTGTGGCTTGTCACAAAGAACGGCGAAGACTGCTTGACCGTAGAGAACGAAATCAGCGGCGCGCCCTGATTGCCCACCGCGTTGACAATATCGATTGAGCTGGCGCGGCCGATTGCGGCACGTCCGGACAGGACCTGCTGGACGGCCTGTGCAGCGCCGTTGCCCGGCAGGATTTCCGCATCGAGACCTGCTTTGGCAAAGTGGCCGCCGGTATCTGCGTTTAGAACCGGCATGAAGCCCGCCAAATATTTGAACGGTGTGATGAACACCATTTTTTTCATCTGGGCATTGGCTCTGCCGATGAAGAATGGACCGAGTGCGGCCGCGCCACCGACCGCCGCGACGCCTTTGACGACCGTGCGACGGGATATTTTTGAAGCCATTGTTCGTTTCCTCCCCATGTAGGTTCAGCAGGAAGGGTATCGGCTTGCTGGGGCTCCGGCAAACGGCGCCCAGGAACGTAGGCTTACACTCGCCGTCCCGCCGCGCCGCCGGTCACCGGGACGCCCAATGGTGTCATGCGCGTATTTGTCTTAGGCTTGGCAATCTCATGACTTCGGAGCAAGCAATGGCCGTCTCTATCGCCGAGCCCTTCGCCCACGACATCATGCCGCGCGCGGTACACGACGAACATGCGCGCGAGAACGCGACGCTCAGCATGAAGTTACATATGACGTACGGCGTCTATGGCGGCGACCAGGCTGCGTATCAACACAATGCCCTCGCTCGATTCGCCAAGTCCCATGGGCGCGCCCCCGCTGACAAAACCGAGGTGCGCCATCTCATGATGGCAGAGCCCTTTACCCAGATGTGGAGCGCGATTGCGCGCAGTCTTCAAGAAATGCTTTGGGACAACGTCGGCGGTTGCGTTGAACGCCAGTTGCCGGATCTTATCGACGCCGCGCAGTATGCGCCGAGGCAAGCGGGTGGGTCACTGCGCCTCAATCCGCAGTTCAAGATGCCGCGCTACCTCTCGGCGGTCGACATTCATGCCATGCCCGGGAGTTACGGCGCCGATCTGACTGAAGGCGACGTATACGCTGGCGCGGTCTACGAGCGGGGGGCCTACTATTACACCAAGGGGTTGGTCGGGCCATTGAGCGACGGCAGCGGTAGATCGTTGGTCGAATCGTTTTGCCAAATGTACCCGAAGATGCGCCCTACACGGATTCTCGATTTAGGATGCGCGATTGGCGCGTCGTCGCTGCCATGGGCCGACGCGTTTCCCGATGCCGAGGTGTTTGGTATCGATGTTGGGCCGGCGATTCTTCGCTATGGGCACGCCCGATCGGAATATCTTGGCCGCAAGGTTCATTTCAGTCAGCAAGACGCAGAAAAGACGGATTTTCCCGACGACTACTTTGACGTCGTTGCGACCGCCGGCGTGTTTCACGAAACGTCCGCGCGCGCCTCGGTCAACATCATGAAAGAAGTGCGTCGAATCCTAAAACCCGGTGGCCTCTCAATCAACTCAGACATCCCGCATCAACACCACGACGATCTCCACGATCAGTTCATGCTGGATTGGGACTGCCACTACAATTCAGAACCGTTCTGGGCGCAATGGACCGCGATGACGTCGCACGACCTAATGGCAAAGGCGGGGTTCGGCCCAGAACAGGTTTGGGAGCGCTGGCGTGACCGCGACCACCAGGGAAACTTTAGCCTACACGACCGGCCCAAGGACCCATCTGAGTCGAACCAGGGCGGCATCGGCAAAGGCGTATTCTGGGGAGCCACCAAAACCACTTAGTAGTTTCTCGGGCCGAGCGTATCCGTCTGGCGGGTCGCGTCCAACGCGCCCAAGAAACGGCGCCCCAAGCCCAATCCGCCAGCGCAAATCATCGACCGGCGCTCAACCTGAGCACACCGCATTATGCGCGCGACCCCGAACGGATTGTTGTTCTTAGTTATCGACCTGCCGCCGCAAAAAGGAGTTTTCAATATGAATGATTCGCTGAACCAGCCCTCAACCTACGTCCCGCCGAAAGTCTGGAAATGGGAAAAGGAAAATGGCGGGCGCTTCGCGAAGGTCAATCGCCCGACCGCGGGGGCCACTCACGAGAAAGAACTACCGGTCGGCAAGCACCCCTTGCAGCTGTATTCGCTGGCCACACCGAACGGGGTGAAGGTTACCGTGATGCTCGAGGAGCTGCTGGCCCGCGGCGTGACCGGCGCCGAATATGACGCTTGGTTGATCCACATTGACGACGGCGACCAATTTGGCAGCGGCTTTGTCGCGGCAAATCCAAATTCCAAGATCCCGGCGCTGATGGATCACAGCCGCGATCCGGTGACGCGCGTCTTTGAATCCGGCGCGATCCTGTTGTACCTCGCGGAGAAATTCGGTGCGTTTGTTCCGGACGACCCGGCCAAACGGGCGGAATGCCTGTCATGGCTATTTTGGCAAATGGGCAGCGCGCCTTATCTCGGCGGCGGCTTCGGCCACTTTTATGCTTATGCGCCGTTCAAGATCGAATACTGCATCGACCGCTATGCGATGGAAGTAAAGCGCCAACTAGACGTGCTCGATCAGCACCTAGCCGATCATCGGTTCATGTGCGGCAACGACTATACCATCGCCGACATGGCCATCTGGCCGTGGTACGGCGGTGTCGTTCTGAACGCGGCCTACGATGCCGCCGAGTTTCTCGGCGCTGATTCCTATAAGCATCTTGGTCGCTGGGCGCGAGAGGTCGACAAGCGCAAGGCCGTGCAACGTGGCCGTATGGTGAACCGGTCGTTCGGACCGCTCGAGCAGCAACTGCGGGAACGTCATGACGCGAGCGATTTCGCTACCAAGACGCAAGACAAGATCGAACCGAAAAGCGCTGATTGAGGTTACGGCCCTGCGGGCGTAACCGACGGTGGCTGGCGAACAGATCGGTTCGGTCTCGCGCTGGCGCCCTGCAAGCAACTAGACTCGTTCGAGGCTGCTGCCTTTGACAACGCGTTCGTGCGGCTCCAGGAGGCTCTTGATTCGATATTGTGTCTCGCCACCGCTCTCGGGCAATTGGCGGATCACCTTGTATTCGCCGGTGGCGGCGGTTCGATTCATCGGGTCGCGGCGGAGCCGGACGGTTTGTCCGGTGCGAAAAGAGGTTGCCATGGGTGCTCCAGATGTAGTGCCAATGCAGGTCTGCACCGGCGGGCGGCTCTTGGGCTCGCGTCGGGCGATCCAAGCAAGTTCTACGCGTTCTCAGTATCGGGTCCGCTGGATAAGGGGTCTGGACGGGGGCGCTCGACCGCAATGAGGGCCTTAGCGGATTGTCCAACCTTGCGCGCGGATGGCCTTCAGCATCGGGCTCCGAGGGGACAATAGCAAGGGCCACCGGCTAACGCGCTCCAGGCCTAGGCCTGCCCACGACCGCATCACTTTCACTGGGCCGCCGGCGCGGTCGGTATCGTCACGCCGCAACGGACTCATTTTGCCCTAGGGTGGCCCGACCGCTTTCGCCAACAAGGCAATGGTCTCTTCCAAGGTGCGGGACCGGTCCAATGTTTCGCGGGTTTCCGCAGCGAGCGGCGTGCCGGCGAGATGACGGAACAGGTCGGCGGCGCCTTGATGAAACCCCTCGGGCATGCCCACGGCACCATAGGTCGAGGCAATCTCTTCCATTTCGCCGACCCAGCGCTCGGCGTCGGCGGCAAGCCACGGTACCGATCGGTTCATCGCCTGCCATGCATTGGGTGACCGGCTCGATACTTCAGTCGCCAAAACGTCGCCGAGGCCGTAGCGCGCCGCCACGATCAGCGCCGCCGCGTACAGCGCGTTGGTCCCTTTGGTGATCGAGGCAAAACACATCTTCAACGCCGAGGCATCGCCCACACGGTCCGACAAAATGTTGACCGCCATGCCCTTGCCGTCCAGCACTTTCAAATGTGCCGCGGCGGTACCGCTGGCGTGGAACTGGGTGACCCGGTCCTTGCCGGGCGCGAGGCCGATAATGCCGGCGTCGATAAACGGGACGCTCGCGGCGGGGGCGTCTTCGGCCAGGGCCATCGCCGTCATCGGCGAGATCGCGTTGCAGTCGGCAAACGGGATGATGCGGCCGGTACGTTGCATCGCCGATATCGCTTGCGCGGCGATTTCGGCAGCGGCCGACGGCGGTGCGATCGACAAGAAAAGATCGGCGGCCTCGATCACGGCGTCGAGGCTGCCTAGATCGCTCACGCCGCCCGCCGCGGCAAGCTGAATGCTGCGCGCGCTGCGCCCGGTCAGGTCGGTCACCACGGTGTGGCGGTGGTCGCGCAAGGCGCGCCCGACGGCATGGCCCATATCGCCCGTCGCGACGATCGCGATCGTTTCGTTCATGGCATCAACATATGGGTAAAACGAAATCCGTGCATTGCCGGATCGTCAGCGGTGAAATTTGTGAAATCTGCCATGTTCGCGTCAAAGTTGGATGCTTTCATCTCACCAGCACGACGCGCCTACCAGGACGGCCTCCCGCAAGAACAGAGGGGGTCTGATAATCAATCTAGGGTCGACACCGATTCGGGCCGTCCTAAACTTTGACGGGCCGAACCAAGAGCAAGAAATGTTTGTCGACAGTCTTGGTACCGAGCTTGGTTGGGGATGTTGAGACGGCGCCCCTGCAACGGTTCTCGGCGTGGGGCGGAACGTGCCGACGAGGATGTCGTCCTCACGGCGCCTTCTCGCCGAACCAGCGCAACATCCCGCTGCTTACACATTTCATCTAAGTCCCAGGACCACCCAGTTGGGCGGCGCGTGGGCGGACATTGTCCCGATCGTGCATAGACGCGACGGGCGCAAGGGAGGATTGATGGAAGACACCCCTAAGCGGTCCGCCGCACCCTACATCGTCCTTCGCGTCGTCACCGAGGACCTCGCGAGTGTCGCGCCGGGCGGTACGATGATCGTGACGAATTGCGCCGACCAGGTCTTGATCCACGATGCCTGCTACGTGGTCCGAGACCGTGGCAGTGCTAAAGTTCGGCGCTACTGCCAGAGAACGAATTTGCTCTTAGGCGATGACGCCCGCCGGTCGCCTCTTGCGGGTCCCTTCGACATCGTTGGGCGGGTGGTCAGCGTGATCCGCGATCTCTAGCGGCTTTCCAGCTAGGCGGCATGCGCGTCATTCTCAACGGGGCTGGATTAGGATAGCGTCTCGGCGCCCATCCACGGAGCGGCCCGAATGAAGGATATCGAGTTACGCCTCGCGCTCGTGTGCTATGGCGGCGTTTCGCTCGCCGTGTACATGCACGGCGTGACTAAAGAGTTTCTCAAACTGGTCCGCGCCTCACGGGCCTATCACGCCCTACCAAAGGGGGCGGGGCGGGCTAACGCCGCCTACCTGACGGCAACCCATAGTGCTGATCCCGAGGTCGACACCGAGCAGGTGTATTTCGAGCTCTTCCAGGCAATCGGCAAGACGCTCGATCTGCGCGTGGTGATTGATGTGATTACCGGCGCGTCCGCGGGCGGCGTGAACGGCGTGCTTCTGGCCAGGGCGCTGGCGCATGATCTCTCGCTTAGCCCGTTGAGCGATGTCTGGCTCGAAGAGGCCGACATCAATCAATTGCTCGCCAAGAACCGAGCGGCGGGCACTTGGTCCAAGTGGTTCTTGAGACCCTTCATTTCTTGGTACGTCCGTCGGACTCGGGAAGCCGATTCCGAAATGCGGGAAAAGCTTTCCCGATTCCTGCGGTCTCGCTGGTTTCGGCCGCCGTTCGACGGCGCGTACCTCGCGACGGTTCTATACGACGCGATGCTGGCGATGGGCGAGCCGGCTTATCCCGGCGCGTCGCTCCTGCCAGCGGGCCAGCGCCTCGACCTTGTTGTGACCCTCACTGATTTCTACGGATATCCCCGGCGGGTGCCGATGTACGACCCGCCCTTTGTGACCGAGCGCGAGCACCGGCACACCTTAGGATTCTCTTATCAACGTCATCATGGTGGCGAGGAAAAAAGCCGGTTTACCGCAGCGGATGTCCCGTCGCTCGCTTTCGCGGCGCGCGCGACGTCATCGTTTCCCGGCGCTTTCCAGCCGGCACAGATCGGCGAAATGGATCGCATCTGCGCCGCGCGCGGTGACGTGTGGACCACCCGCGAGAACTTCCTCAAGGAGAACTTTGGACGTTACCTACAGGCCGGATCCGATCCTGGATTGACCTCGTTCGTCGACGGGTCGGTCCTCAACAACAAACCGATCGCCCAGGCGATGGATGCTATCCGCGGGCGATCTGCCCATCGGCAAGTCGATCGGCGTGTCGTGTATGTCGACCCCGATCCGGCGCACGATCCGCCACCGCCCGACGGGCGTCGCCCGGGCTGGTTCAGCACGTTGAAGGGCGCGCTCTCTGACCTGCCGCGCAATGAACCGGTCTTTGACGAACTCAGTTGGGTGCGCAGCTACAACCGGCGGGTCCGCCGAATAAGGGCCGGCGTCGAAGCCGCCCGCCCGCAGGTTTCGGAAAAAGTGCGTCAGCTCGGGCGACGTTCCCTCGAACGGGTGTCTAAGCCGAGAGACTTAGCGAACCTGCGCGAGGCGGCCAACGCCGAGGCTGCGCGCGAGGGCGGTTTCGCCTATGAGGCCTACGTCCGCCAAAAGATGCAATCCGTGATCGATTTTGTCGGCGGCCTATTGGCCGATCTCGGCGGGTTCCAACCGGAGTCGCCCGAAGCGGTGGCAGTCGCGAACCTTGTCGAGGCGTGGTGCCTGGCGAACGACATTGCGATTGCCGATGGCCCTATTACGCTCGCCGACAACGTGCTGCGCCGAACGCCGCCGCCGTGGGTTCGCTTCATGTTGCAGTTCGACTTACCGTTTCGGTCGCGCCGGCTCTTGTTTGTGATCCGACAGCTCAACATCACCTATGCTCGAATCGAAACCGAGACCGACGACGGACCTTTGGCCGATGACTTCAACAATCTCAAGGGCACGCTTTATGACATCGCCGAATCGATGCGGCATCGCACCACGGCGGCCTTCGCGAGTACCGCGTTAATCGGGGCAGTCCGCAATGCATTCGGAGTCGATCCGGCGGCTGCGTCGCTATCATCGCTCGACTCCCTCATTGTGGATTTGGCGCTAGAAATCGATCTGAAGCACCAAAACGGGCGTATCGACGAGGTGCTCTCGGCGCTACCGCGGTCGTGGAAGGAAGTGCGGGCCGACCTGCTGACGGCCTATATCGGATTTGCTTACTGGGATCCGCTGACCTTCTCGTCGTCGAACTGGCGCGAGGCCGAGGAGTACGAGGAGATTCGCGTTCACCGCATCAGCCCCGAAGATGCCGATACGATCCGCAAGGGCGGCGCCCGCGCTACGCTCAAAGGAATAGACTTTGGTCATTTCGGCGCGTTCTTCAGCCGCAAGCACCGCGAGAACGATTACCTTTGGGGCCGCCTTCACGCGGCGGACCGACTGGTCGACCTCGTGTTGGATGCGGCTGCGAAACAGGGTGCGGTGCTTGATGACGAGGCGACCCGCATCAAGAAGCAATTGTTTGAAGCAATTCTTGCCCGCGAAACCGAAAATCTCACCACAATTCCGGGTGTTGTCAGTCAAATCGGCAAAGAAGTTTCGCAGCTGTGAATGGTCGAAGCGGTCGGCAACGCGGCGCCGTCAGTGGGCGGTCTCAGGCTCTTCCAATCGCATGCCGCGCGTATTGGCATTTTTCATGTCGGCGCTCGTAAGGTCTGCATACCGCGTGTAGCCGACCTCCTGACCATCCAGGGCCCGAATTTTCATTGCGCGCAAGTCAGCACTCGCGAGGTTGGCTTTTCTTAGGATAGCCCCGCGCAGCTTGATCCCGCGTAAATCGGCACCCGCCAGAACCGCGCCCTCAAGATTGCATTCGCTCAAGTCGGCAAGCTCGAGTGCCGCGCCCCGAAGGTTGGCGCCCGCCAGATTACAATTGACGATCCGCGCGCCGCTGAGGTACGCGCCAGGAATGTCGATCCCGGTGAGATCCTGATCTTCTAAGGTCAAACGCTTGCCGCGTTCGCCGTTCGACGCGGCCCACAACGCATGCGCCCGCATTTGACCTTGCAAAGACTCCGGCAGTGACAGAATGGCGCGGAGTGCGTCGTCGCCCGCGCCGCGATCGATCGACGCGCCGGTCAGAAGGGCGCCACGGAACCGAGAACCCAAAAGGCTGGCGCGCTCCAGATTTGCGCCGGACAGATTGGCGGCCGTGAGGTCGGCCGAATCGAGACGGGCCCCAGAGAGATTGGCCATCGACAGGTCGGCCTCTTCGAAATTTGCACTTTCGAAATTGGCCCCGGATGCGTCGACGTCCTTGAGGTTGGCGCGCTTGAGGTTTGCAAAAAGAAGTCGCGCCCTACTCAGAATCGACCCTTCAAGGTTCGCACCGCTCAAGTCCGTACGGGTCTCTGCGGTACCGAGGCTTGCCTTGCCGGGCCTCAAATCCGCGCCCGCGAGATTGGCGCCCTTGAGAACAGCGCCGCGGAACCGAGCGCCGCGCAGATCGGCGCCTTCAAAATTCGTCCGCGTGAGGTTGGCGCCGGCAAGATTGGCGCCGAACAGATCAGCCTCGCTAAGATCGGCGGTCGTCAGATCGATCCGCGATAGATTTGCGCCCGTCAACTTTGCTTGTCGCAAATCGATGCCCGGCAGACGCAATCCGGACAGGTCGGCGCCGTGCAAATCGGCGCGTTTTCCACCAGGTCGCCCGGTTGAAAACCGCGCATGCTCGCGCAGAATGGTCACGAGTGCCTGAGAGTCGAATGGGGTCGTCATGCCGTCACCTCGCCGCTCATGCTAGGTTGAATCGTCGGCCTCCGCGCGAAGTATCGATTCGGATTTTCATAGAATTTGTGCGGATTCTACGGGCTTTGGTATGATCCGACGATGATCGACGCGCCGGAACGGATCGTCCTCGCCGACGGGCTCACGGTGTCGCGCTTGACGCGCGGCAACTGGCAGCTCGCGGCCAAGCATGGCCCGGTCATCGCGGAAGATGTCGCCATTGAAGGCATGCGCCAGTTCGTCGAAGCTGGCATCACCAACTTCGACTGCGCCGACCACTACGTCGGGGTCGAAGAGCTGATCGGTGCCTTCCGGCGGCGCTATCCGGAACTGGCAGCGCGTCTCACCGTGCAAACCAAGATCGTCCCGGATCGCAATATTCTTCCGGGCATCACCCGGGCTGCGGTCGAACAAATTATCGATCGCGCGCGCGACCGCCTCGGGATGGACGTTCTCGACTTGGTCCAATTTCACTGGTGGGAGTACGACGCACCGGGCTATGTCGACAGCATGCTATGGCTTGCCGATATGCAGGCCGAAGGGAAAATTCGCCATCTCGGCGTCACCAACTTCGATTGCCGACGGCTTGAACAAATCCTTGCGGCGGGTGTGCCACTCGTCAGTCATCAGGTGCAGTACTCGGCACTCGACCACCGACCCGAACGCGGCATGGTTGATCTGTGCCGAGCCAACGCGATTGGACTGCAGTGTTACGGCGTGCTGGCCGGCGGGTTCCTATCCGATACCTGGCTGGGTCGCCCGGCGCCCGATCATGCGGCAGATCGCTCGCAGGAAAAGTACCGTCTTATCATCGATGAATTCGGCGGGTGGGACGCCTACCAGACGCTGCTCGGCGCCCTGGCGCAAGTTGCGGGGCGGCACAGCGTCAGTATTGCTGCGGTTGCGACACGCTATGTCTTGGATCGTCCGGGTGTGGCTACCGCGATTGTCGGTGCCCGCACCGACAGTCATCTCGCCGACCTTCTAACCATAACAACGCTGCGTCTAACCTCTGGGGATATAGCGGCCATAGACAATGCCGCGGGCGCCGCGCGAGGTCTGGCGGGCGATTGCTATGCATTGGAACGTGATCCCAAAGGGCCGCATACCGCGATGAACTGGAAGAACCAGAATCTGCAAGGCGCAGGCGCGCGGTAGGGAGGAATTATCCGTGTCCGACGAATTCGAGCTCTATGATCTCGCGATTGAGGTCATACACCACGACCCTGCCAAACCATTCGTGTGCCAACATGCGACGGGCGACGTGTTCCATGTCAGAGGAAGCGTCGTCGAGATTCCGCCCGGCAAAACCTTCGGTCTCTATGCGATGCTGGCCGTATTGCCGTTCGTCCCGGCCAAGCAACGCCCGACCCAGGGCAGCGACTGGATGAGCACCGATTCCGTTATCGGCTGCACCGATCCCAATTGCGGTGCCGGTTTCAAGATCACGCGGCTACAGGCCCAGCGCTATCGCCACGCCCATCACAGCGCCGAGCCCTTGGGGTGATGAGTCGTCCTAGGCAGTCTTAAAGAACCGAACGAGGTCGAGCAGTTGGGTTGATTGGTCGGCCAAAGCACGCGCCGCGGCGGTGTTCTGCTCCACCATCGCGGCGTTTTGCTGAGTCATCTCGTCCATCTGAGTGATCGACGCGCTCACTTCGGTCAGACCAGTGGCCTGCTCGCGTGTTGCCTGGGCAATTTCCACCATGATCTCCGAAACTTTCTGAACGCCTTCGATCATTTGACCAAGCGACTCGCCAGTTTCATTGACGAGCTTTACGCCGGTCGCCACTTGATCGTTGCTTCGTGAAATCAGCCCTTTGATTTCCTTTGCCGCATCACTGGAGCGCTGTGCAAGGGAACGTACTTCCGACGCGACCACCGCAAACCCCTTTCCAGCATCGCCTGCACGCGCGGCCTCGACTGCCGCATTGAGGGCAAGGAGGTTTGTTTGAAAGGCGATGTCTTCGATAACATTGACGATATCCCCGATCCCGCGTGATGACCCTTCGATCGCGCCCATCGCGCCGACCGCCTTGGCGACAACCTGACCTCCGGCCTCGGCACTGTTTCGAGCAGACTCCGCCAGTGCGCTCGATTCACCTGAATTCTCCGCATTCTTGTGGACGGTCGCCGTCATCTGTTCCATCGCCGCAGCCGTTTCTTCGAGATTGGCGGCCTGCTGCTCGGTGCGCGCCGACAGGTTGTCGGTACCCTGCGCGATCTCATTCGCTGCACTGCCAATCTCGTTGGCAGCGCCCGAGAGTTGCCCTGCAATTTCCCGCAAGCGCCCGGTCGTGCGCATGAAGCTGTCGCGCAAGCCGGCGTAAGCCGGCGCCACGTCCGTATCGATCTCGAATGTTAGGTCGCCTTGGGCTAGGGCTTCGAGCCCAGAGCCGAACACCTCGACAACTTGTTCCTGCTCGCGTTGGATCGTTGCCCTTTGTTCCGCGGCATGGCCATCTCGCTCATGACCCATTTCGGCCTCTTGGCCGACGCGGGCGATTTCGTTGTCTCGCAGTACCATAATGGCGCGGGCCATCTCGCCGATCTCGTCCTGCCGCGCGACTGGAACCTCGATGTCTCGCTCGCCAATGACAAGACGGTTTAGCGCCGCAGCCATCCGCGTGAGCGGCCGACTGACGCCGGTTGCTACCACCGTCGAGACTCCGGCCAAACCCAGCCCACCGAGAGCCAACGCAAGAATTAGTCCGCGGCTCAGCGCCGCGCCAGCTTCAAGTTGACCGCTAATGTCGGTGGTAACCTCAAGAACGCCGCGCACGTCGCCAAGCTTCCAGTCATTCTTTGGGGTGTCCGCGCGGGTATTGTGGCAGTTCACACAAGCATCAGCGACCATCCGGTCCGCGATCGCGACGCGAACCACACGTTTGCCTGCGCTTTCTTCCTCCCGCCAAAAAACCTCATCCGGTTTTGCGACTAACGCGTTCCAGGCATTGTTCTGAAATTCGTCCAGCTGACGCGACGCGCGATTTGGGAACGGGAACTGACTATATAATGAGATCTTGGTGTTTTCTTCGCTCAGAATTTCGCTGAGATCGTGGATCATCGTTGCTGGAAGCGGGACGCCATTGGCGGCGTCACGGTGATCGATTTGCGGTTTTAGGCCGTTGCGAATCGCTTTGCTAATGACATTCGTTGTGTAGTAAGCGCGGATCGCTTTGAACTGCCGGACGGTTTGAACCGCCGCGTCCACTGCGTCTTGGCGCGAATTGTCGGCAACTTTTGGCGGCAACAGGAAAGCCAAGGCAACGACGCCGACAACGATCGTGATCGGCAACGGCGCAACCAATAACCACGACACCCGTCTTTTCGGAAATTTCATCCGCCGCACCCCTCCTGAGCCATCTCACTGAAACGGTACGCGTGACGAAGGCAAGTAAACAATACGGTGCAGTACAGGTGACCTAAGGGCTATTACATTCCAATCGACTACTTTGGACCATAATTGACGTAGATCAGCGCCTGACGGGCCTCGGCGAATCGGGGGCGGGCTGTTCCGGGCGGACAAAAAGCGTACGCCCCGACGCCAAAACCATCGCCGTCGACCGTCTCAAGTGCGCCATCAAGCACGAAAAATTCTTGGTAAAACCCGTCTTGCACATCCAGATCTGGCGTCGCGCCGTCGAGGCGCATGAGTTTCGAACCCTCGCCGGTCTGCGGATCCTCGCCGAGCGCTTTGACCCCGTCGCGCCACCCACCGTCAGTCGCATCGGGCAAGGCGGCCCAGCCGCGCGCCGGTAACACGCCGTTTAGAGCGTAATATTCCGTCTTGGCCGGTTCAGGCACCTCGTGCGTACACATCTTCTTGGAATGCCGAGACAGGAACCATGTCTCCATCGGCACATCGCTTTTGAAACCATGGACGGTCTGCGGCGGATGAAAGCAATACCCGTTCGCGCCGAGGTAGGTCTTGCTATCAAACGACAGCCGGCCCTTCACCACGAGAATCTCTTCGGCCGAATGATGGTAATGCGCAACGCTCGGCGCGGTGTAGCCTTCGTCAGGCATCAGGCGCTGCAATGCGGTACGCGCGCCGTTCTCGGGATCGACGCTCAAGACCTTCGAGTAGACTCCCGGTACCGGCGTCTTCCAGTCCATGGATTCGGTGTCGAGATGCGGGATGTGCGGGCGCATGGCTCCCCCTGGGGTGTGGGATTTCGATTATCATAGCGCAATGCGACCGGCGTTGCCTGATCGTGCGGCGGATGCCCGCGGGCTGATCAGGCGGCGGGCAGCGCCCGCACGTTCGGTCCGGGCGAGATCCATTACCTTTGGCGCGCGGTAGATCATGCGGACCAGCTGCAGTATAGGGATGGCGGCCGCCCGTGAAATTTGACCTAGTTCATTAAACTGACGGCACCATAGTAGGGGCCATCGCGGTTGCCGCCGACCACCGAACAGGGTCGCGGAACTTCCGGGAACAAAAATGCGCAAACATGTCGGTATTTGATCGCTATCTCTCGCTCTGGGTTGCCCTGTGCATCGTTGCAGGTGTGATCTTGGGTAACTTTCTTCCAGGCGTGTTTCAGACCATCGCAAGTTGGGAATACGCCTCGGTCAATTTGGTGGTCGCCGTCCTGATCTGGGCGATGGTCTACCCGATGATGGTCGCAGTGGATTTCGCAAGCCTTCGCCACATCCACAAGCGCCCGAAGGGTCTGATCATCACCGTCGCCGTCAATTGGCTCATCAAGCCATTCACCATGGCGGCGCTCGGTGTCCTGTTCTTCCAGTACGTGTTCGCTGACCTAATCGATCCCGCGGATGCGCAGCAGTATATCGCGGGGTTAATCCTACTGGGCGCAGCGCCTTGTACAGCGATGGTCTTCATCTGGTCGCAGCTGACCCGAGGCGATGCAAATTACACGCTCGTACAGGTATCGCTGAACGACGTCATCATGATCTTCGCGTTTGCGCCGATCGTTGCTTTGCTGCTGGGAGTCACCAACATCGAGGTGCCCTGGGAGACGTTGCTCCTTTCGGTTGGGCTCTATGTAGTTATTCCGCTGGCTGCTGGCGCCTCAACGCGTGCTGTGCTGGTCAGAAGGGCCGGCAACGGCGAGCACGGCGAAGGCCGCGTCGCCCGTTTCACCACGACGGTCAAGCCATTCTCCATCCTAGGTCTGCTTGCAACGGTGGTGCTCCTGTTTGGCTTCCAGGGGCATGTTATCGTTGAAGACCCGTTGCTAATCGGGTTGATCGCCGTCCCGCTCCTGATCCAGTCTTACGGCATCTTTGTCCTCGCCTATACGGCTGCCTGGGCGTGGCGCGTACCCCACAATGTGGCGGCTCCTTGCGCCCTGATCGGGACCTCCAACTTCTTCGAACTCGCGGTCGCGGTCGCGATCGGCATTTTCGGCCTGAACTCCGGTGCCGCGCTGGTGACAGTCGTGGGGGTGCTGGTGGAGGTGCCGGTGATGCTGTCGCTCGTCGCCCTCGCGAACAGAACCCGAAACTATTTCCCGACAGCAGTGGAGGAGACGGGCGCCGACAATACGACGGTCCGTGACAAATAAATGACACGACGCCTCGTCTAGTCGCCGCGCGCGCACGCGATGCACAGCGTCGCCGCCGGGTCGGCGTCGAGGCGCTTGTCATCGATGATCTCGCCACAGCGTACGCACTCGCCGAAGATGTCGTCGTCGAGCCGTTTCAGCGCGGCGTTCACTCGCTGCAGCCGCGTATCGCGCCGGACCTGCTCGGCCTTGGCCATCGCTTGGACCTGCAGGGCGTCCATCCGCGATAGCCGCCCGACGCTTTGCTGGTCGAGCTGCACGGGCGCGCGTTCCGACGCGGATCGCGCCGCTGTCGCCGCGAGGACGCGCGCTTCCTCGTGCAGGCGGGCGCGAAATGCCGCAGTATTGTCCTCCACCGGTTACCGGTCGCCCGGCCTATGCAAGGGCGCCGACAACAAAGGGAGGACCGTCATGGCAGACGCATTGGGGCACCGGGCAAAGTGGGGCTTGATCATTCCCTCAAAGAATACCGTGTGCGAGACCGAGATGCACCGCCTCGTTCCGCCCGGCATCACCATCAATACCGCGCGATCCGCGCGGTCATGACCTGCGAGCCGGACTACCTGTTGATGGGTGAGGGCGGCTTTTCGTTCCCCCGCGCCGAGCTCGAGGCGTTCGACCGAAAGTACGAAGAAATCTCCGGCCTGCGGGTCGCGTCATCGACCCGTGCGTTCCTCCGCGCGCTGGAAACCATGAAGGCGCGCAAGGTTGCCGTCCTCACCCCGCGGCTCCCCGACAGCGGGATCGTTTCCGGCGGCCTGTGGGAAGCGTGCGGCTACGAGGTCGCGGCGGCCAAGGGTCTCGGCTGCGCGTCGATCCACGATATTGCCAATCTGACCGAAGACACCTTGCGCACCGGCTTGCGCGAACTCGCGCGCAGCGATGCCGATGTCATCCTCGCCACCGGCAGCGAGATCGCGCTGGCCCACATGATCGCCGAAGCCGAGGAGTGGATCGGCAAACCGGTCCTCCACCTCAACGCGGTGTTGGTCTGGTACGCGCTGCGCGATTCCGGTTTCGACGATCGTCTGGCCGGCTACGGGACGTTGCTCAACGCGTATTAAACCAACAGCCGCACGAAGTCCGCCACGTCGTCGAAATTCTCCAGCCCGTCGATCGCCTGCAGCACCGCCTCGGTCCGTTTGTCGTTGAGCACGGTGCCCGCCAGCTCGCGGAACTTCTTCTCGATCTCAGGCCGGCCCATCGGCGGTTGATCGCGCGGCCACTCGACATCGCGTTTGACGGTCTTGCCACCTTTCAGCGCGATCTCGATCCCGAATCGCATCTTCTGGTCGGTGAAAAAGTCGGCGTCGGCGGCGGTGTCGTGATGCATCTCGACCTTCGACAACAGCCCGCGCACCACCGGGTCGGCCAGCTTCTCGTCGCTGTACATCGCCGGCAGCAAGGGTTCCTGCATAATCGTCGTGACCACCGTGTAGGGCAGTGAGAATTGTGCGTCCACGGCCCCTTGCGGGTTGGTGTCGCCGATCAAGTTCATGTTCATACCGGAAATCTTGATCTTCTCGACCTGGTCGGGCGTGATCGCATGCTCCTTCACGAGCCCGCGCGTCGCGGCGTAGAGCGGATGGTTCCATGCGATCGACGGGTGAATCTTGTATTCCGTCTTGGTGATCGCCCAGCTTTTCCCCAAGTCCTTGACAATCTGCGCGAAGTCGCAACGGTCCGACCCGGCCATCACGTGAAAGCCCTGTTCGCCGTCCAGCACGCCGTGCCCGCCGCGAAACCCGCGGTGGGCCGACTGTGCGGCCACCGTGCCCGCCATGCTCATCCAGCCCCAACCAAGTTTCACCTCGCGCATGGGCCGCGTCTCGGCGACGACGCCGAAATACTTGTACGCCGAGGGCACCGTGGCGTAGGTCCCGGCAATGCCGAACGCCACGTCCAACGCGTCGGCATCGAGCCCATACAGCTTGCCGGCGGTCACGGCCGAGGCGAACGGATGGTACTGCTCGCCCCACACTAGTTTGCCGCGCTCCGGCGTCGGTTGCATCGCCGCGCCGATCCGGGCCACGACCTCGAAGCCGAGCGCGATGCTAAGGATCAAGTCTTTCCCCGACGACCCCAGCAATTCGCCGACCGCCAGTCCTGATGATGCCGTGATGTACCCCGGGTGGGCGATATAAAGAACCGTATCTTCGTAATCCAGCGCGAAGCCGAAATTGCCGTTCGCATAGGCCGCCAACGGCGCCGACACCTTGGTCCCGTCGCCGATGATCGTCGATTGCTCGCGCCCGCCGCCCATGTCCTTGGCCATCTCGGTGTGCAGCTTGCCGATGCGGGTCTGATAGCCCGCCAGCATGCAGCCGATAATGTTGAGGACGGCCAACTTGGTCGCATCGATCGTCTCTTGCGGCAGGTCTTGGTAGGTCGTTTTGGCGACAAAGTTTGTCAGGTCGCGGGTCGTGCCCATGCAAAGCTCCTTAAGGTTGGCGTCGTGAGGTTCGTTGTCGTGCGGACGGGCGTTGATCGATCAGCCGCCGCCCCGCAGGCGCGACAGCTCTTCGGTGGCGTCACGCAGGCGCGCGACCAAAATCGTGACCATGCGGCGCAACACGGGATCGACTCCCGACAGCCGGTTTTGAAATTCATCGCGGCTCACGCGAAACACTTTGGTGTCGGTGACCGCCACCGCGTCGGCCGAGCGCAACTCGCCGCCGAACAACGCCATTTCGCCCAGCACGTCGCCATTACCCAACGTTGCCATCACCTTATGACCGTCGCCGGTGCGCTTGCGCACCTCGACTTGCCCTTCGAGCACGAGAAACGCCGCATCGGCATCCTGGCCTTCGACAAAAATCTCGGTACCGGCTTCAAAGGTGGCCCGGTTCTGTGGCGCAAACCCCCCATTCGACATCGGCCCCCCTTCCAAAACCTGAACCGTAGGGGGCAACACCGGCACCGACAAGCGGCGGTTTCTGTACAGACACTCTATCGGTGGTGCGCTGGACCAGGAGGGCGGGCTAGAGTGCCTGTACCGTCGGCCCGGCCCGGCCCGGCGATGTGGGGGCATGCGATGACCGAAATCCACGATCCGGCACGGGCCGCGAGCGCCTTTTCCATCGGCGATGTGTTGGGCACCACGTTTGGCGTGCGCCGCCACAACTTTCTCGGGTTTGTCTTGCTTGCGGTCGTCGTCAGCAGCAAGACCCGCAGGTAACACGGTGGGTCGTCAGAACTTCACAATTTGGCGGGTTTTCCGCATCTCGTTCGGGGTGATCAAGCGGAACCTCGTCCTCTTCTTGATGGTCGCACTGATCTTGGAATTTCCGGTCAATTACCTCGGCATCGCTTTTGGCGGTGACGAGGTCGCCAGCATCGCTGATGTCGCCGACATTTTTGTTCGCGCGGCGCTTGATTCGCTTCTGGCCTCTGCAATTTCATATGCCGTCGGCTGCGACGCCCGTGGCAATAGAGCGGATTTGGCGGGCATGCTGACGCGCATGCGCGCGGTGTTCTTTCCTGTGCTTGTCCTGTCGTTGCTATTCGAAGCGGTGCCAGCACTTCCATGGTTTCTTGCCCCGAGGGAAAGCTTTGGCGGAACGTTCGCGTTAGTTTGGTTCCTCGGTTCCTGGTTAGTGCTCACTGTCCTCCTCTGGACGGCCGTGCCGGTAGCCGTGGCTGAAGGGCGAGGTGTCGTTCCGGCCGTGCGGCGTGCTCTATCTCAAAGCAAAGGTCAGCACGTTCGAATTCTCGGGATGCTGTTGATCTTGGTTTCGGCACTGCTGATCGGTTTGATTTTGGAGTGGCTCGTTGGCGAGGGCGCGTTGTTTATGTTCGAACAGCCTGGACTCGCGGAGTGGCTCTTAGCAGCGGTATTCGATCTCATGCTTTTGGTCGCAATGGCCGTTTCGTATTTTCTTCTGGACGACCCCGACCCCGACCCCGAGTCGGTCGCCGCCGTCTTCGAATAGGCCGCCGGACGTTTTCGGCGATAAGCAGTGTAAGATAAGCAGTGTAAATGTTCCCGATCAACCAATGCCCCCGGGGGATTCGATGACAAAAATCGACTATTCAGACCGCGCGGCACGTGCCTATTCCGAACGCGAGGTGTTACTGACGTCGTTTCGTGTGCTCGGACGCAATCTGTTTGGGTTTGTTTTTCTCGCCGGTTTTATCAATGTCGCCGCAATTCTGTTAGCGATGCTCCTGGGCCTTCTGCCCATTCCCGACGCCGGACCCATGCCCGCCCAGAAAATGGTGATGATCCCGCTCTACATGCTGTCGACATCGTTGCTGACCGCCATGGTGTCGTACGGGACGTACCGCGACTTGCGGGGGAGCCGGCTCGGTTGAGCGAGTTGGTCGGCCAAGGATTGCGGGTCGCGGTGCCGATCATACTTGTGGGCCTGCTTATCACGATCATTGTTTTGATCGGCTCTATTCTGCTGATCATTCCCGGCATCGTTCTATTCGTAATGTTGTGGGTCGCACTGCCGGCCGCTGTTGTTGAGCGTCAGGGCGTTTTTGCGGCGTTGCGCCGCTCAAGGCAACTGACCAAGGGCGCGCGGTGGAAAATCTTTCAACTGCTGTTCATGATCTACTTGGTGTTCACCGTGACAGTGGCGGTATTTGGCGAGCCGTTCATGGGCGCAACTATTGGGGCCTCAAATAGCGCCGTTCCTGGGTCACCCTTGGAGTTCGTCGTGATCAGTACGGCGCTCTCCGTCCTTGTTGCGCTCTTTGTCGGGGTGGCGTCGGCTGTCAGCTATTTCTACCTGCGCATGTACAAGGAGGGCGTCGAGATCGGCGAGATCGCGACGGTTTTTGACTAGGAGGCGTTCTCAGCTAACCCGTCGCGCGTTTCCCAACCAATAATGCCAGCGCGTTGCCGATCAGTCGGTGCCCTGCGTCCTCACGCATCGACAGGATCGACTCCGGATGGAACTGCACCGCCGCGATCGGCAGGGTTTCGTGCTGCACCGCCATCACCACGCCGTCCTCGGTCCACGCTGTCTTCCGCAGCACGCTCGGAAACGACGCATTGACCGCCTCGAGTGAATGGTAGGCGCCTACCGTGCAAGGATTGGGCAATCCCGCGAACAACGGCCCGCCGTCGTGGGTCACGTCCCAGCGTTTGCCGTGGCGCGGCACGTCCATCACATGCAGCCCGCCGCCAAATGCCTCGACGATCCCTTGCAGGCCCAGGCATACACCGAATTGCGGCACGCCGCGTTCGGCCAGCGCCCGCACCAGGTCGGGCACACCGTATTCCGCCGGCGTCCCGGGGCCGGGCGAATGTACGATGAGGTTCGGCGCCCCCGCCAACAGCCGTTCAACCGGTGTCCCGGCCCGCAACGTCTGCACTGTCGCCCCGGTCTGCCGGATGTAATCCGCTAGCGTATGGACGAACGAATCTTCGTTATCGACCATCACCACCGACAGCCCGGCGAACGGGCCGGTCTTTGTCGGCACCGCCGTCGGTCCTGCCGCAGTTGGCACGTCACCCGCCAGCACCCGAAAAAACGATGTCGCCTTCGTCTTGGTCTCGGCGGCCTCTTCTGCGCCGTCCGAATCGAACACCAGCGTCGCGCCGGCGCGGTACTCCGCCTGGCCGTTCTTCAGATGCACGGTGCGGATCGTGATGCCTGTGTTCACGCTGCCGTTCATCAACAGCCCGCCGATCGCCCCGCCATACCAGCGCCGCGCGCTGCTTTCCATGTTCTCGACCAACTGCACCGCGCGTTTCTTGGGCGCACCGGTCAGTGTCACCGCCCACATGTGCGACAGAAACGCGTCGATCCCGGTGAACCCGGCGCGCAGCGTTCCCTCAACGTGATCGACCGTGTGGAACAGCCCGGCGTAACGCTCGATCATGCGCCGCCCCAACAGACGCACCGATCCGGGCTCACAAATACGGGCCTTGTCGTTGCGGTCGACGTCGGTGCACATCGTCAGTTCCACCTCGTCCTTTTCCGAATTGTAGAGCGCCCGGATATTGTCGGCATCCTCCATCGGATTGTTGCCGCGCCGCACAGTGCCCGAGATCGGCGAAGACTCGACGCGGCGTCCCTCGACGCGGACAAACATTTCGGGCGACGCGCCGACCAGCTGTTCATCACCCATCTGAATCAAGAATTCGTAAGGACTTGGATTGACCGCCTGCATCTTGCGGAACAGGTCCGAGGGTTTGCCGCTATACGGCGCCGAAAATTTGCGCGACAGCACTACTTCAAAAACGTTACCGACCCGAATTTCTTCGCGCGCCCGGTCGACCATGACGGCATAATCCGCGTCGCTATGGTCGGTCACGACCGCAGGGGGCGGGTCATCGGCACGCGCTGGCGCCGCCGCGGCCGGTATGTCGCGCGCCAGCCCAACCGTCGTGAGCCCGCCGCGCGAAAATTCGTAGTCATAGCGGAACGCCGTTTCCTTGCGCCGGTCGACCATGAAAAATTGATCGGGCAGGAACAAATGCAGGTTTGAGTCCTGGGCGTCGCGCGCCAGACGTTGAACGATTGGCTCGAACTGAAACAAAAGGTCGTAGCCAAACGCGCCGTAGAGGCCCAGCGAGGTGTCTTCGACACCGGCGAAGTCGGCGATCAGCCGGCGCAGCGGCGAGAATAGTGTCGGCTGCAAGCTGCGTTCTTCTTCGGCGAAATCGCCGTCGCTTTCGGCAATGTTGAGGATCAGGGTTTGCGGATCACGTTGTTCGGTAGTCGTGCCGTCGCCTGCCAGCGCAGGTGCCAATAGCCCAAGTAATGCTTCGCCGCGTACGTTCAGGGCACGCACAGTGAGCAATCGGCCATGCCCGACGAATTCGAGCGGCGGCGAGGCGAATCCCATTTCCCACCGCGAATACCGGTCGGGGTACTCGAACCCCGACGAATACAGAGCGCCCCGTTCGCTGTCCAAACGGTCAACAAGGGTCCGGATGCCCTCGCCAAAGGGAAGTTCGGTGGTGGTCCTCGAGACAAGGATCCCCGATTGCGTGGTGAAATCATGGGTCATTTACGTTCCTCGGCGGGTAAGAACCCGCGGCGCCTAGTCTTGGTATCTTGTGGAAAGAAAGCGCAGGCCAGCTGCGCGCCGGGTTACCGGCTTCGCCAGAGGAACGTCTTGGACTTTGGCGGGTACGCTTTCATGGCGCGGACGCTAGCAGAATAGGTTTACCGGGTCTATTGGACTGAATCTGCTGCGAACGGCCAAATCCTGGCTAATAAAGGGGGATTTCAAGCCATCTCACGGGTGGACCCAAACAGTGTCCAGAGAGTAGAGTCCCAGCAACGACCTGGGCGATCCTGGGCAAGGCGACGTTTTGCATTTTTTTGGAGGATTTTCATGGCCAGATCGGTCCGTTTTCTAACACTCATGTCGGTGCCGCTGTTTTTAGCAGCTTGCTCCGGCCAGCAATTGGGCAAGGCCGAAAAGGTCGTACCGCAGGGATCTCTGTACCAAGTGTCGCTGTACCAGGGTTACATGGAAAAATCGCGCGCAGAATTTGCGGAGGCCGACTACGCCGACTCTGACCGGTTTGCGTTACGGGCGATTACCGCTGGCGGCGGCAACAACGTCGGTCCCGAGGGCCTCAACGCCCGTAATCTTCCTGCATCATCGCGCGCAGAACTCAGCGGCGCGCGCAGCCGGCTGACCGCGTTGGCGGGGCAGGGCGCCATCAACTTCATTCCGGCACTCATGGCGCGTTCACAAGTTGCATTCGACTGCTGGATGCAGGAACAAGAAGAAAATAACCAGCCTGCCGATATCGCGGCATGCCGCGGCGAGTTTTACGGCTCGCTGATTTCCGCCGAAGAGTACATGGCCCGCAAACGCGCGCCGGTTCAAATGGCGCAGGCCGCTCCGGCTGAGATGCCCGCGGCGATGCCTGCACCCGCGCCCGCGGCGGTCAAGCCGGCGTCGTTCACGGTCTACTTCGAAACCAATAGCGACCGGCTGACGCCCGCCAACGCGGCGACCGTCCGGCGTGCCGCTGGTCAAGCCAAGGCAAGGGGCGCTGGGACACGGATTACCGTCATTGGTCACGCCGACCGGGCCGGCGACATCCGCTCCAACATCCGGCTCTCGGATCGTCGCGCGGCGGCGGTCATGCGTGCTCTGGTGTCGCAAGGCGTTTCCGCCGGTGCGATTACAACGTCGTCCGTCGGCGAGGCCCAACCGGCCCAGCCGACCCAGGACGGGATCGCGTCAGTGTTTAACCGCCGCGTGGTCATCTCGTTCTAGTCTAACCTTCGACAATAACGACCAAGCGGCCGGGGGAAACCTCGGCCGTTTGCGTTTAAGGGAACAACGGCGGCGCACCGTCGGTGGCGTCGCCCGCCAGATAGCGAAATAGCGCGACGGCACGATTGCCGTAGGATTTGCGTCCTGTGGCGGCGATCGGATTTGGCCCGTTGCCGGTTCGCATCAATGCATAAATGCGCCATCTGCCGTCATTGTCCCGCCGGAAGACGTAAAGAAACTCGTGATGCCCGGGCGGCAAACGGCTGAAAATGGTTGCCCGTGCGGCCCGCGCATTCGCCATATCGACGATGACCGTGGTGTCATCTGCTTGGCGGATTGAAAGACGGTAGGTCACGGCGCCCAGCGGTGTGTTTTCCTTTTGCCAGAAAAAGTGCTCGGCGGTTGTCAGCTCCTGCGCTGTAAAGTCGGCCGCACGGCGGTCGTCGGGATCGTCCGATGACAGCGCTGCCGCATCCGGGATCAAGCCACGCCACCGACCGCGCGTGGTCGACCAATATTGGATCGTCGTCAGGTCGCTGATGCGCCCCAATCGGTCGAGAATATCCGCCGTAGATCCGGAAAGATTGGTCTCGCCGGCGGTCTCGACCAGGACGGTGAAGGGCCGTGCCGCCCATCCTGTGCAAGGCGGCGGTTGCCACGCTGCGAGGTCGCCGCCAAACCAAATGCCGACCGCGGGGACTCCTTCACGGGTTTCGCCGGTAGCGCCCGCGCCGCAGTCGGGCTGTGGCAGTGGCGCCGCAACAGCGATGGTTGCCGATAGCGCCGCCGCTGCAACCAAGATGAACAGCTTCATTCGAGGGTGTTGGCCAAAGCTGCGGCGAGGGCGCCGGCAAGCGGTGCGGTGACCCCCAGGTCATGGCTTGTCTTGTCGACGAGGCGTGCGCTATTGGCGAATCGATTGATGGCCGGCGCGTTGCTCCCCTGCGTCGCAATGAGGGCCCCGAATCGTTGATAGAACGACGTGGGGAATAGAGCCGTCGTGACGATGTCGACAAACTGTTGGCGGTTGGCGCCGGCTGCTTCGGCAAGGGCGAGCGCCTCGCGCAAACTTTGCACTGCCGACGCCATCAGGAAATTGCCGGCCATCTTCACCGCATTAGCCGCGCCAGGGTCGCTCCCGATCACGTCGACCCGGCCAAAACTCTCTAGAACGTCGCGGCAAGAGTCGATCGCCGCCGCTTCGCCGGCGACCGCGAGCACCGCCGATCCCGCCAGTACATCGTCGGGCCGGCCGAACAGCGGCGCCGAGACAAAGCCCTGGCCGGCGGCGGCATGGGCCGCGCCGATTTGCCGAACCAACGGAACGCTTATCGTGCTGACCGAAACATGGGTAACGCCGGTGCGCCCGGAAAAAGGTTGTCCATCGACGAGCACCGCGCGGGCCGCGTCGTCGTTCAACAAAACGCTAAAGACGATGTCGGCGTCACAGGCGGCCTTTGCGCTGGCGGCGGGCACGAGGCCGGAATCGGCCATTGCCGCGACCCTGGCCTCGGAGCGGTTAAATCCAACGGCTTCGTGGCCTAAGGCCAACACCCGCCGCGCCATGGCGCTGCCCAGGGCACCCAGCCCGATAAACCCGATTCGCGCCATCTCGCGTCCTTTCGTGAATTTCGACCAAAATTACAACAAAATTATAGATTGTTTTTACTAAATACTAAACCCGCTAAAGTTGCGCGACGGTGCATTTCGGCGTAAGTTTGTGAAAGTTGAAGAGTTGAAATCGGCTGACGGAGAGGGCCATGACGAGAAGAAAAAGGCGGCAGCGCATGATTCGGCGATCGATTTTTCTAGGCTTGATTGCGTTCGGTGTTTCGCTGATTGGCTCCCAGCTCATGGCGCAAGACGCTCGGTCGTGCAGCGCGTCGCACGGCACTGTGGCTGGCGCGATGGCACAACAGTTCGAGACCGTCGTGTCGGCGGCCCGTGCCGGTAACCCGGCAGCCATGATTGAGGTGGCTCAGATGTACCGCGATGGGCTCGGCGTCGAGCGTGACCTGGTCCTCGCGCAAGCTTGGTCCTCGATTGCGTTCGATCGCGGCGCCGAGGTGTCCAAATTCCACAGCAGTGTCTCGGCGTGTCTTTCCCGGGACGAAATTCGCCAAGCGGACGCCAAGGTACTCGCGCTGCTTCAGGGGGAGGAGTTGGTCGAGTGAGCCGCCTGTTTGGTAAACGTTTGGTTGTTTGGCTTATTCAATATTTCGCTGCTTGCCGTCGTGGCCTGGGATACGCCGTCGGCGTCAGCGTGCTCAGTGTTCTTCTGGTGCCGATCCCGCTGGGGTCGGTTGCCCATGCTTGCGGCAATGCGGTGGTACTGGCTAGCGCCGATCCAGCGTCTATCGAAAAGTTCCGATCGACCCTATCGGCCGCACAGGCAGCCGACCCGCAGGCACAAATCGCCTTGGCCAATATGTACCGACGTGGCGAGGGTGTCGCGCCCGACCGTATACTAGCCTATGCATGGTTGAACGTCGCGGCGGCACATCACCGGGACGCGGCGGCACAACGGGACGAGATCGCGACGTGCCTGGATCCCGGGCAACGGCTTGAGGCTCAACTGCTCTCGGTCAAACTCCTCTCATCGATCACGGCCCGTTAGCGCCCTCACATTGACCCCGCGCACGCTGCCTCTATAATGTCCGTACATTTGGTCGGTCGAAGGAGAGTGGCGTGGCGTTGTCGGTCCAACCCATCAAGGGATCTTTCGTCGGCGAGGTCGAACTGCCCGATTTGCGACAGATTGACGACGCCACCGTGGTCGAGCTCAGGCAGGCCTGGAATCAGTACCAAATACTGATCCTTCGCGGCCTCAAAATGGACGAGGGCGCACAGGTCGCCTTCAGCCAACGCTTCGGCGACCTCGAGATTCACGTTCGCACCGAATATCTCTCGCGCGAACATCCTGAGATTCTCTACGTCTCGAACATGAAGGACGAGACGGGCCGCACCATCGGCATTCTGTCTGACGGCGAAGTGGGCTGGCATTACGACCAGATTTATCTGCCGGGCCCCGCCGTCGGCTCGTTCCTTGTGGCGCACACGCTGCCCAAAGAGGGCGGCGCGACGTCGTTTGCCGACATGTCGCTGGCCTACGAAAAGCTGCCTCACGCGACAAAAGAGATCATTGAAGGGCGCAAGGCGGTCCAGTCTTACGAGGCCTTCAACAGCGCCTATTCCGTGCCAACCAGCGGCAAACAGCGCAAACAGACCCCCGACATCGAGCATCCGATCGTCCGCACCCACCCGGTGACTGGCCGCAAGGCGCTCTATATTTGTCCAGGCATGACGATCGCGATCGTTGGCTTGCCAGAGGACGAAAGCCGCGCGCTGCTCGACGAGCTGTTCGCCTGGACCGTTCGCCCCGAATTCGTCTACACCCACAAGTGGCGCGCGGGCGACGGCGTGATGTGGGACAATGCCTCCACAATGCACCGGCGCGAGCCGTTTGACGTGAACGAACAGCGTCTGATGAAGCGCACCACGATATTGCCGCCCGCCGAGTTGGCGGTGCCGTTCTAAAGCCGGAAAGGCGACGACCATGTTGATGACAGCCGAGTCCTACCGCGATTCGCTGCGCCGCTATCGGCCCAAGGTTTTCGTCAACGGCGACCGCGTCGACTCGGTGGCCGACGAGGCACGCTTTATGCCGGGCATCAATGCGATTGGCGTGACGTATGATTTCGCCCAGGCCGAGCGCAGTCGCTTCCTCATGGCGCCGACCGACACCCGCACCGGCAAGACGGTTAACCGCTTCCTCCACATGAATCGCAGCACCACCGACTTGCTGCACAAACTCGAAGCCGTGCGGTTGGTCTGCCAAGAGTCCGGCTGTGCCCAGCGCTATCTGACGCAAGACGCGCTCAACGCGATCTATCAGGCGACTTGGCGGATGGATCAGGACGGTGGCGAGGGCGTCCACGATCGCTTTCTCGCCTATCTCGACCGCGTGCAAGACGAGGATCTAACGCTCGGCGTTGCCATGACCGACGCCAAGGGTGACCGCTCCAAACGGCCGCATCAACAGGCCAACCCCAATACCTATCTTCACATCAAGCAGCGGCGCCCCGACGGGATCGTTATCGAAGGCACTAAGGCGATCGTTACCGCCGCGCCCTACGTTCACGAATTTCTCGTCATGCCGTGCCGCAACATGACCGAAGCCGACAAAGACTTCGCGGTGTGCTGCGCGGTGCCGGTCGATGCCGAAGGCATCACGATCATTGCGCGGCCAGCCGGCCGGCCCGGCGAGGCGGCGGCGAAGTTCAGCAACAAATACGGCCAGTCCACCGGCGTCGTCGTCTTTGAGGACGTGTTCGTGCCCTGGGACCGTGTCTTTATGGCGGGCGAGTGGCAGCACAGTCAGTTCCTCACGACCTCTTACGCCGCCCACCACCGGCATTCCTGTATCGGCGCGCGTGCCGGTTTCGGCGACCTCTTGATCGGCGCCGGCATGCTGATGACCGAGGCCAACGGTCTCGATGTCGCGAACGTGCCGCATCTGCGTGCGCGGATGGTCGATCTCATCAAAATCGTCGAAGGGTTCTTCGCTTGCGGCGTCGCGTCATCGACCTACGGTCAGGTCGATCCGTCCGGACTGGTCGAGCCCGAACGGATCTACGCCAACATCGGCAAACTCCTGATGTCGACGCAAATATATGAAATGCACCGCGTCGCGCACGAAGTGTCGGGCGGCCTGATCGTCGCGTTGCCGGGTCCGGAAGAAGACCACAATCCTGAAACCGCTGGCCTGTTATCTGACGTGTTGCGTGGCCGCGACGATATTCCCTACGACAAACGGATGGATGTCGCGCGCATGATTGAAGACCTCACCGCATCGGGACAGGCAGGTTGGTATTCACTGATCTCGCTGCACGGCGGCGGTTCGCCCGAAGCAATGGGCTTGGAAATTTTCCGCAGCTACCCGCTGCAAGACAAAGTGGATTTGGTCGCACGTCTCCTCGACCGTGGCGCGCTCGCTGACGATGCGGGCACGCCGAGCCGCGACAAACAACCCGGCCGCTGTTGCGTTACGGGGTGCGAAACACCCGAAGAAGCTGCGCAACCGCCGGCGCGGGTGCGTTCATGATCAAGGGGCCGCTGCGTACGCTCCTGTTCGCGCCCGGCAACCATCCGCGCAAGGTCGAGAAAGTCTTTCATACCGGCACCGACGTCGTGATCCTCGATCTCGAGGACGCGGTCGCGATCAGCGAAAAGATCGCGACCCGGGCAACGGTGGTGGAGGCGCTCAAGCAACCGCGCCCCAATCTTGGCTACGTCCGGGTCAATGCCTTTGACACCGAGTATTGCTTTGGCGACATCCACGCGGTGATGGGCGACTGGCTCGACGGCATCATGCTGCCCAAGGTCGAATCCGCGGCTCAACTCGAAGCTGTTGACTGGATGATGAGCGCCATTGAGCGCGAACGCGGCCTCGAAGAGGGCAAGATCGACTTGCTGCCCATCGTCGAAACCGGCCTCGGTCTTGATCGCATCGACGACATCGCGCGCTCGGGTACCCGGGTCAAACGCCTGTCGTTCGGCGCCGGCGATTTCACCCGTGACATGGGCTACCTGTGGACCCCCGACGAAAGCGAACTCAATTATCCGCGCTCGCGCTTCGCTGTCGCGTCGCGTGCCGCCCGGTTGGAGCCGCCGATCGACACCGTGTTTATCGACCTGCGCGATATCGAACATTTTGAAAAAGCCGCACGTACCGCAATGGGCCTCGGCTTCCAAGGCAAGCTGTGCATCCACCCCAGTCAGATCGACATTTGCAACACCGTCTTCACGCCGACCGACGCGCAAATCGTCGAAGCGAAAAAGCACATCGAGGCGTTCAAGAAGGCCGAGGCCGAAGGCTCGGCCTCAATCCAGGTCGACGGCTATTTCATCGACTACCCGATCATCGAGAAAGCCGAGCGCATCCTGGCGTTGGCCGCGGCGATTTCGGCGCGGGGCTAGCCGAGCGGGCAGGGTGCAAGCCCGCGGACATTCTATCTCGTGAGTGCGGCCGCCAACCCCGTTAGGTCCGACGCCGTATCCAGCCTTATCACGGCCTCGATGACTTGTTCGGTGCGCGCCGCATCGAACACCCGGCTCGCGTTGCTGCGGAACTTGCCGAGAATATCGCTGGTGCTGAGCGGGTTCTTGTCCGACCCGCGGTTGTGCGTCTCGCGGTGGCGCAATTCGCGCCCGTCCTTGGTACGCACCAAGACTTCGCCGCCGTAATAGCGCGGGAACAACGATGTCGGGTCGGTCTCGTAACGCGCCTTGCTGCATAGATCGAGAATCGTCGGATCGTTGAGCGCATCGTCCTCCAGTTCGTCCAGCGTGAAGCGCCCGCGCACGATCGACGCCGCCATGGTGTAGTGCACCGAAAACTTCGCGTCGTAAGAATTTGCAGGCTTTTTCTTGTTGGCTTCGGGCTCGCACACGACCGGCACTTGCTTCTCGTGGATCAACGCCACCAGTTCCGCGATATCGTCGGGCTTAAGGTCGTATTTGGCCCGCAGCGCCAGTGCTGCGTCGGCAAAAGCATGGTTGAAGTGACAGGCCGGATAGGGCTTGAAGGCGACGTTCATCAACTCCCAATCGGTGTTGAGCCCCGCCACGGCTTTCTCCGGTTCGGTGGTCACGTCGTGCGCCGCGAACACGTTGTACAGACCAAAGCGCCCTTCGTAGGCACGGCGCGGCCCGACGAAGCCCCCTTGGGCCAATGCGGCGGCGGTAATGGCACCGACGCCGGCCCAGGCAGGGTGCATGCGCTTGGTCCAGGCGCCGTCTTCGAGAAATTCCAACGCGCCGGAGGTCGTGCTCAGCGTGATGCCTTGCGCCATGACCAATTGTTCTTCGGTCAATCCCATCAGGCGGCCCGCCGCAAGGGTCGCGCCAAACGCGCCCACCACCCCGGTTGCGTGATATCCCTGTTTGTGGAATCCGCCGTTGGCCCCCATTCCGATCCGCGCATCGGCTTCGACCCCGGCCAAATAGGCCGCCATCATCGTCGCACCGCTGGCCCCGTGTTTAAGGCCGACGGCAAACGCCACCGGCAACGCCGACGCAGAACAATGAACCACGCTGTCGGCGTGGGTGTCGTCATAGTCGAGGCCGTGGATCAGCGTGCCGTTCACTAACACGGCGTCGCGCAGCGGCAGACGAGTGCCGCTCGCAATCACCGGCGAGTCGCCGTCGCCCGCCAACGCGTGTACGCCGGCCAGCGTCACCCCACCGAAATCGAACGTTGAGGCCGCTAGTCCAACGCCGAAGCAATCCAAAATGTTTAGCTTGGCGCGCTCAACGACGGCGCTTGGGACCGCGCCCAGGTCAAGATCCAAGGCAAATCGCGCCAACCTGCTCGACAAGAATGAGGGCGCGTCGTGGGCGGCGGTGGGTTCCTCGAATGTCTCAGCGGCGGAAGTCATGGTGGGGCTCCTGAAGATGGTGCCAGCGGCGTCGCGTTATTGTACGGACATTTCCACGCAGCGGCCACTGTCTACCACTCGCGCCGCAATTCTGCCGAATAGGTAAAGCGGTCCTGCGGATGGATGCTGACCGACACTTCGAACACGCGCTTCTTGTGGCCGGCGTAGCGGCGCACCACGACCAGGGCCGGCGTTCCGGGCGCAACTTTGAGTGCGTCGGCCACCGCTTCCGGCACGCGGTCCGCAAACAAATCCAGTTTGACCTCGTTGACATTTTCCCCGAACAGCTTTTCGACCAAGCGATAAACCGGAATTGGCTCCTTACCGATTTCGTCGGCTAGGCGCGCGTATTCCGGAATGACATAAACGTCGGTCCAGCAGATCGGTCTCTTTCCTTTGTCGAGGGAGCGCAGGCCGCTGATCCGAATCCAGTCTTCGCCCTTCTTGCACCCTAGCGTCGCGGCAAGAACCGAGTCGGCCTTCACCGCTTCGCTCGACGACACCTGAAGGGTGGTCTCCGGAGGATAGCGCAGCAGTTCATCCAAGGTGCCGATGGACTGCGTATAGGTGCCCCGCGCCTCGGTCGCTTTGACGATGGTGCCGAGACCGGCCTGGCGGGTCAGCAGGCCCATGTCCCCCAATTGCCGCATCGCTTCACGAATAGTGTGGCGGCTCACGCCGAAGCGCTCGCGCAATTCCATTTCGGTCGGCATCATGGCACCCACCGGCACCTTGCCCGACCGGATTTCGGTCAAGAGTTCGTCGGCGATCTCTTGGTACAAAGGGCGGCTACGCTGGCTCATAGGCAATTCATCATATCTATTGTCCGGACTTATTTCGCCCTTAACCGGCAGCCATGTTTAGCCTGCGGTCAGCCAACGGAGGATTGAAAATGCGGCACGATGCGCAGGGTTTAGCGGTTTCGACGGATCGCCCCGAAACCATCGCCGCTGTTGACCAGCTCTTGGCGCGTCAGGCAAACCAACGCCTGGATCAAAGCGAACGCGCCGCGCTTCTGGCCGCGGCGGACCAGGACCCGGTGGCGCTGCCCAACACGATCGCGGCCATCCTCAGCATCCACGCCGGCGACAAAGTGAGCGCTGCCCGTTATCTCGGCAGGGCGCGTGCCGCCCCAGACGCAAACGACCGTGAAGCATTATTCCTCGATGCTGCGGCCGCGTGGGCGGACGGCGACATTGACACTGCGATTGCCGGCTTCGAGCAGATTGCCGACCGCTGGCCGCGCGACATGTATGCCGTGTGGCTGTGCTGCACGCTCAAGTTCTACGCGCGCAAAGATGCCGACGGCGCGCTTGCCCTCGTGCGCCGCGTCATCGATCAAATCGACGATCGCGGCCAAGCCTACGCGCTCCTGTCGTTCATGGAAGAAGAAGCTGGGCTTTTCGCCGAAGCTGAATCATCGGCGCGTGTTGCAGTGGACCTCGATCCGACACTCATTCTTGGTCAGCACACAGTGGCCCATGTGATGGAAGCGCAGGGCCGTGACGCGGAAGGTGTCGAATGGCTCGAACGGTTCACCGAAACTTGGGATGACCTCAACGAATCGTTCAATCCGCATATGTGGATGCATCTCGGGTTGCATTACCTCGGCATTGGCGACGGCGCGCAGGCGCTGAAGCTCTTCGACGTCGAGATTGCCCCACGCTATCTCGACAAAGGACCGGCGCAACTCTACGGCGCCAACTTGCTGGCCCGCGCCGAACTCGCTGGGTTCGATGTCGGGGACCGGTTCGCCGGTATCGCGTCTCATATCGACATCGCGGCGCACCAGCACCTCGACGCGCTCGGCGACCTCCATCATGTCTACGTGCTGTCCCGCACCCCGGTCGGCGCACCGGCCTTCGTGAGCAGTATGGCGCAGCACGCCGAGGGCCTTCATCCCAGCGTCAAACCGACATGGGACGATGTCGTCCTACCCACCGCTCGGGCCATCGTGCTGTTCAATTCAGGCGATGCTCCGGGCGCAGCTGCAGCACTGGATTCGGCACACCACCGCTTCATCGACCTGGGCGGTAGCGCGGTTGAGCGCGGCGTTTTCGCCGACCTTTGGCTCCATGCGCTGATCGCTTCGGGCCGGCACGCAGAAGCCGCCGCCGAGCTCGATATTTTGCGGGCGCGCAAGGGCGATCATCTCGCCGTACGCCGCTTTGCCGGTTTGATCGCCGCCTAGGTCTTCCAGAAATGTTGGGTTTCGTTCTCGATACCCAACATCAACCGGCCGGCGGGCGCCATGTTGCGATCCCACCCGACGCCGAATTGCTGCGACATCGCCGAGAGATCGCGAAACATGCGCTGCACTGGATTCGAATCGTAAAGACCCGAGGCGCCCATTTGCTGCACCAGCCGGTGCACCAGCGTGACGCACAAACGGGTGACGTAGGCGCGGTCGCGCGCGAAGGCGATCTGCTGGTCCTGCGGCACCGGCTCACGCGCGGCTGCCCGGTCTCGCAAATACGACATTTGCGCCTCGACCATCAGTTCGGCGGCGCGAAATTCGGCGGCGCTCTCGGCAAGCCGCAATTGCACCGACAACGAGGCTGCTGGCCGGTCGCCGAACAACGCGCCGACGCGCGTCTTTGTCGATTCGGTGTAGGCCTGAAGCGCTCCCTCGGCGGCCCCCAGCAGCGGGCCCATCAACGTTGTCGCGACATAGGGGACATACTCAATCCGGTAGAGCGCCGCGTCGCTATGCTGCGCGCCGGGCGGTTCGGGCGCGACGAGGTCGCGCGTCTTGATGAAGAGATGCGGCGGCACGTAAGCGTCTTTGAACACCATGTCCTTTGTGCCGGTGCCGCGCAGACCGGCGACATGCCACGTATCGGCAATCTCAAAGTCGCGCCGTGGCAACAGGCACGTCACGGCGTCGCCGTCGTCCTCGACGGTACCGATGACAAAGCCCCACGGCGCATGATCAACCCCGCTGGCAAACGCGAATTGGCCGTCAAGCCGTAGCCCGTCGCCATCGCGCCGAATCTTGCCGCCGCGCGCCACCGTCGCGCCGGCCAAGACGGCACCTTTGCCGTCGCGCCAAACCTCTTCCTGCGCCTCGAGCGGAAAACGGCCGACATAGGCCGCATGCGGCCCCACAATACTGACCAGCCAGGCGGTTGAGGGGCAGGCGCTCGCCAAGATCCGGCCCAACACGACAGGCGCGTCCCAGCCCAGCTCGTAGCCGCCAAACCGCGCGGGCTGGCAGATGCGGGTAAGGCCAGCGGCATGGAGCGCTTCCACCGTTGCCGGCAGCACGGTCCGGTTGGCTTCGGTCGCCGCGGCCTGGCCGCGTAGCATGGGCAGCAAGGCGCGGGCCCCCTCAGCAACCGCCTCAAGCGTGGGAATCTGCGCGTTTCCGCCGTTCATTTTGTTTCGTCCATAGCCCCAAAACCGGGCCGCACTCTACTATACTTGGTCCATGGGGCCACGGGACGGCATCCGGCATCCGCTGGGACCGCCCGCGAGGTAATGTTATCGAGCCCCGATTCCCGTTTAAGAGGTTGTTTGTGAAGAAGGTATTGATTGGTCTTGTCGCGTTGGTGGCGGTTATCGTGGTCGTCGTCCTTGTCTTGCCGTCGCTCGTGCCCAAAGACACGTTGCGCGCGCAGATCGAAAGTCGGATCGAGAGCGCCACGGGCCGCGAAGTGACGATCGCCGGCGACGTCGGCGTGTCGATCATCCCTTCGGTTGAACTCACCCTCGAACAAGTCACCATTGCGAACGCGCCCGGCGCAAGCGCAACCAACATGATCGAGCTCGGTGCGTTGCGTCTCAAGGTCGGCTTGTTCCCGTTGCTCGGCGGCGAACTCGTGGTGGACGAATTCGTCCTCGACCGCCCCATCATCCAGCTTGAAGTAGACCCCCAAGGCAAACCTAATTGGGAATTCAACACGACAAAATCCGCGAACGCCGCTCAGAGCGGCGATGGCGATGCGGACAGTAGTGGCGGTGGCGCCGGCTTCCTCAACGAATTACGCCTCGGCGATGTGGCGATTGTCGGCGGCACCGTCGTCTACGCCGACAAGCAGGCTGGGACCGAGCAGCGCCTCGACGACGTGAATCTCCGGCTCTCCTTGCCCGACCTCGATCGCCCCTTCAACGCCGACGGGGGCCTCACCTGGAACGGCGAAGCCATCACGCTCGTCCTCGACATCGCACGGCCGCGTGCGTTGCTCGACAATCAAAAGACCGGGCTCAAAGTCAGCGTGGACACCAAGCACCTGGCGCTGTCGTTCGACGGCGAGGCGACCGGTGGCACGCCGATGCGCCTCGAAGGCAAGACCGATCTGAAAACGCCGTCCGTCCGCAATCTCGCGGCGTGGGCCGGGTCGTCGATCGACATGCCGGGCGACACGCTGGGCCCGTTCAGCGTGGCCGGTACGGTGAGAGTGGCCCAACCCGTCGTCGCGTTTGCCGGCGCAGAAATTGCCATCGATGCGATCCGGGCCACAGGCAACATCGAAGTTAACACCGGTGGCGCGGTGCCGCGCATCACCGGCAATCTCGACGTCGCGGCGCTCGACACCAACCCGTATTTGGGCGGCGGCGAAAAGTCCGCCGCGGCGGATGGTGGCGGTGGTGGCGGCCAAGCCCGAGGGTCGGGCGATTGGAGTGACGATCCCATCGATTTGTCGGCGCTGAAATCGGTCAATGCCGACTTCACCTTGCGGGTCGAATCGATCCTGGTGCAAAGCATCCGCATCGGCCAAAGCGCGCTGCGCCTTACCGTCGAGGGTGGCCTGATGACCGCCGACCTCACCGAACTCGCACTCTACGAGGGGCGGGGCAAGGCCAAGATTGTCGCCAATGGGTCAGGCAGCGTGCCGGCCGTCGTTCTCGACGTCGATTTGTCGGGGATGCAGGCCGAACCACTGCTGACCGATGCGGCAGGACTGGACCGCATCAGCGGCACCGCGCGGAGCAGCATGTCGGTCCGTGGCAGCGGCCGCTCGCAACGCGAGATCGTCGGCAACCTCAACGGCAATGGGGCGTTGGCATTCACCGATGGCGCCATCAAAGGCATCAACCTCGGCGCCATGTTGCGCAACGTCGGCTCCGCGTTCCTGGATGCCTCGGCCCGTGAACAACAAAAGACCGACTTCACCGAAATCACCGGCACATTCACCATCACCAACGGCATCCTCAAGAACGATGACCTGCAAATGCTGTCGCCGTTGTTGCGCGTTGGCGGTGCTGGCACCGTGGAAATGCCGCCGCGCACCGTCAATTACACCATCACGCCAAAGCTGGTCGCGAGCGGCGAAGGGCAGGGCGGCCAGTCCCAGGCGGCTGGCTTGACCGTGCCGGTCATCGTTAGCGGCCCGTGGTCGGATCTCTCCTTCAAGCCCGACCTCGCCGCCGCGCTAAAGGAAACCTTGAAAGATCCGGCGAAGGCCAAAGAAGCGGTGCAGGAAACCATCAAGAGCATCACCGGCGGCGGTGACGGCGCCAAGCGCGATCCGGTTGGCACCGTGCGCGGGCTCCTGCGCGGCCGCGGCAACTAGGTTCGGCCAATGAAACACTATCGGTGTCGCGCTCATTCTTGTCGGGCTCGGCGCGGCAACGGCGCAGGCCCAGTCGCGCTACAGCCCGATCGACCGCGGCGGTAGCGGTCAGATTCAGACATTGATCGACGAACTGCGCCGCCTCACCGATGACGCCGACCGCGCCCGGGCGGCTGACCCGGTTTTCCTGCGCGACTTGCGATCGCTTGCGGCGCGCTACGACAACCCGTGGCGACAACGTTTGGTCGAGGACGACTTCCGCGACGGTGAATTTGCCGCCAACCCGGCCTGGCTGGTTGGCACCGGCGAGTTTTTCGTCAGCCAAAGCGGGCTAGAAAGCCGGACCACCGCTGCGGTGGCGGCGCGCCCCAACAGCGGGTCGGGCAACACGCCCTCCACCGAAGATGTCGTCGTCGGGGTCATCGCCAACCTCCTGACCCGCCGGCTCACCGATGACAGGACCCCAAGCCCGCAAACCGCGCCGCAGCCCGCGAGTGCCGCACAAATCTACCTGCCGGCTAAAATCTCCAACCCCTTTTCGATCACCGCCGAGATTTATCAGCGCACCGCCGGCACTTCGTTGGAACTCCTCGTTTACCAAGGCGCCGGGCGCAGCGCTGGCTATAGCCTGCTGTTCGAGCCCGGCAAGAAAGCCTTGTTGATCCGCCGTGCCAGCAGCGGTGCGGCGGTTGTCCAAGAAAGCGCGTCCGCGGTCACGTTTACCGTCAACACCATCCACGCGCTCGAATGGACCCGCAACGCCGACGGTTTCATGACCGTGCGGCTCGACGGCAACCCGGTGATGGAAACCCTCGACCGCGGCTTTCGCCACCCCTTCGACGGGTTCTCCCTGATCAACCGCGGCGGCGAATACGGCCTCGCCTCAGTTCGCATCGACGGCACCAGCTAACCTCGGCTCACTGTGGTCATTGCAGGCGGCATCGAACCGTTGCCTCGATAGCGCGGGTCGTCAGGGAGGCACCACATGGCCACGCATACCGATACTAGGTGTCTGACCCATGTCGCCCAGCGCTAAAATCGGCGGACTGAAAAGCACCCGTCATCTCGCCATAGCCGCTGCGTTTGCAGCACCCGGAACCCTGGGTGCTGGGATTAAGTCACTCGGATTTGTCCAGGCGGATCCGATCCGGTCGCCTGCGCGGGCCCAAGACTTGATCCTGCGTCAGCGCGTGAACGACTACCGCGCTGGGGATCTGGAAAGGCACTACGCGGCGCTCGGGCTGGAGGAGACCTATCTACACGTTTACGGTTTCGCGGCACCGGCATTGGCGGACTACCTGCTGCCACGTCACGGCACGACTGCACCAGCCGGACTGACCGCCGACGTTCTGGCCTTCGTTCAGGCGCGGGGTGAAACGCACCCGCGTGACCTCGATGCCGCGTTTGGCCGGGCGACCGAGGCGAACCACTGGGGCAGTAAGTCGGCCGCTGGCACGCGCGCCCTAGATTGGCTGCATTTCCATGGCCACTTACGCGTGGCGCGGCGCGAATCGGGCATCCGCGTCTACGCACCACGCCAACGGCCGGTGTTGGACCTGTCGCCCCAAGCTCGGCTGGAACACGTGGTGATGGCGCTGGCGCGGCTCCTGAATCCCATTCCGGCAGCGAGTCTGGCCCCGCTCTCAACGCAGGTTGCGCGCGGCATAGCCGGCCGCGGCGCCCGGATGGATGCCGTCAAACCGTTGCTGGCGCGCGGCGAGTTAAGGCGCGACACGGTTGACGGCATGGACTTCCTTTCGCCTTCAGAAACCCGCCAAACCGTCTCCCCGCCGGCACGCCGAGTGCGCATCCTCGCCCCATTCGACCCACTTTTATGGGACCGTAGGCGGGTAGAGCATTTGTGGGGTTGGCGCTATCGGTTTGAGGCCTATACCCCGCCGGCACGGCGGGTCATGGGCTTTTACGCCATGCCGATTTTGTGGGGCGATGCGCTGGTCGGTTGGGTCAACGCCGCACGGCGTGATGGAGCGTTGCATATCGAGACGGGCTTTCGCGCGCGCCGACCGGGCAGTGCGGCTTTCGGCAACGCGTTCGACGCCGAAATCGCTCGCCTCGACCGTTTCCTCGTACCGCCACAAGGGCGCGGAAAATCATAGCAACGATGTGATGCCCGAGCCGGAGACGGCCTAATCGGCCGCCCACCGCGCATTTTGCGTCAGGTCTCAATAGTCCTTCTCAGAATGGCACCCGGTCGATCTCTGCTTCGTGCCAGGCGATCGCAGGGGGTCCAATTCGGTTGATTCGCGCTCTGGCTTGCTTTTCTAAATCCAAACGTAGGACATTCCGCTCTTTAGGCCATGAGTTCCCATCCAACTTGCAACAACGGTGACTCCTTTGAAAAAACTTTCCTGCGACATCTGCACGACGAGCTTTACCGGCGACACGTTCGACGCGTGGTTCAAGCAGATGCAGGCCCACTACATGAACGATCATGCCGACGTGATGGCATCGATGGCGGACAAACCCAAGTCGGAAGGCGAGGCCTGGGTGGCCGCCGCCAAGAAGCGGTTCAACGCCGCGCAATAGGCCCACGAGGCGCAGGTCAAAGGCGGCTGTGGCGCCACGGCCAGCACGGGTGAGCTTGGCAACGGTCCTCGTGTTCCTGCCGTGACCGCCCCAGGGGCCAGCCAAGCCTCAATACGCATCGACGGCCTCAACGAACCTCGGCACACTGTGGTCAAGGCGGCGGCATCGAACCGCCGCGATAGCTCGGTTGTCAGGGGAGGCACCACATGGCCACGCATACCGTCGTCAGCGAAATCGACCGTCCTGATCCCGCCCTCATCGCACGCGCTCGCGATACCTACGCGTGTATCGCCGGCAGCGTCGCGGGGCGTCGCCATGTGATGGATGCCGGCATTCGCCCGTTGCGCCGTGACTGGCGAATCGCGGGGCCGGCGGTCACGGTCGCCGCCGAGGATCCGGTCGATACGTTGGCATCCCAGGTCGCCACCCAACTCATCCAGCCCGGCGACATCATTGTTGTCGAAGCCACCGGGCGCGCCGACAAGGCCGCTTGGGGCGCGACGATGGCGTGGGCCGCCAAAGAATTGGGCTGCGCCGGTGTCGTCGTCGATGGCGTCGTGCTCACCACTGAATTGCTGATCGATCACGAGGGCATCCCGGTGTTCTGCCGTGGCTCGGTCACCAACCATTCGTCGGCGCACGGCGCCGGCTCCGTCAACGTGCCGATCGTTTGCGGTGGCATCATCGTCAACCCGGGCGACCTGATTCTGGCTGACGAGGACGGCGTCGTCGCGCTGCCTCGCGCGCTGGTCGCGTCGATCCTCGATACTGCCGGGCAGGGCCGCGCGGAAGTCTACCCGCCAGCCAGCCGCAAGAAATCTTATGCCGAGCGCGGCTTTGTCGAAAAACTGCGCGGCATGGACGGCGTCACCTGGAAATAGCACGACCGTGCTAAGCTAACGCCCGCACAGGAGGCTCGCCATGACCGGACCCGCACCCCACGCCGTCCTCGCCGCCGCCCACCATGACGAGGCCGCGCGCGAACAATTCTTGGTCGATCTACGCCGCGAGGTCGTGCGCCAAGCGCGCGGTCTACGAAACGCGCGTTCTGCCCGCCTTCAAGAAAGCACATGGCCGCGCGCCCAAGGATCGCCATGAAATCCGCAAAGCCATGCTTGGGGACGAATTGGGCCGCACCACCAGCGCGTTGCGGATGACCCAGCAGGAAATGAAGTGGGACGCGGTCCACGAAACCGTCACCCGGCAATACGACGATCTACAAGGCCGCGCGCACCCACACCATGCCCGCGGTACGCTCCGGCTTAACCCCGATCTAGCGCTGCCGCGGTATCTTACAGCCGTGGACATTCACGGTATGCCGGGGAATTACACCGGCGACCGCAGCGCCGAGGACATCTTCGCCGGCGCGATCTACGACCGCGGCGTGTTCGTCCGCGGCATGGGCATGGGCGGGCCGTATAACGACAGCTTCGGTCGCGCCACCGTTGCCTACCTTAAGAAAGCCTATCCGGATTTTTATCCACGCCGCATTCTCGACGCCGGCTGTTCGATCGGCCACTCGACGCTGCCGTTCTGCGACGCTTACCCCAAGGCCGAGATGCACGCCATTGACCTTGGCGCGCCGATGCTGCGATACGGTCATGCCCGCGCCGAATCACTGGGGCGCACAGTGCATTTTTCGCAACAGAACGCCGAGGCCACCGACTTTCCCGACAATCATTTCGATCTGATTATCGGCATGGCGATGCTGCACGAAACCTCGACCAAAGCGATCGCCAACGTCTTCCGCGATCACTACCGGATTCTCGCGCCAGGCGGGCTGTGTTTGCATTTCGAAGGCCCGCCGTGGGATCGCATCCCCGATTTCGATGCCGCCGTGCACGACTGGGACACCCACTACAACGCCGAACCGTTCATCGGCAAAATGCACGACCTGGATCCGGAAAAGCTGGTGGTCGCCGCCGGTTTCGCCCCCGCCAATTACATCGACACCTATGTGCCGGCAGGGTTCAAAGGAACGTCAGGCAGTCTGGGCGGCGATATCTGGCTATTCGGCGGCCGCAAGTAGCGGCAAGCCGCTCTAACAGCTCGGCTTAGCGACCACCAGGCCAAAGCCGAACACGTTGTCTTTCCCCGGCGTCCCGAGGTCGGCCGACTGCTTGGCCAATGCGACGCGAATGGTGGTTGAATCAGCCTTACTCTGTACGGCTTCCAGCGCCGCCAGCACCGCAATAAACGGCGTCGCAAACGACGTGCCGGACTGGTACTTGCCGCCGCCCGGCACCGCTGTCCAGATTTTCACGCCCGGTGCGGCAAAGTCGATATAGGCGCCGCTGTTGGCTTCGGAATAGACCAACCGGTCCTCGCCCACGGCGGTCACCGCCACGACGTCATCGAAGGCCGCCGGATAGGCTGGCCGGTCAGCGCTGCCCCAGTTGCCGGCGGCGGCGACCATCACCACTTTGCTCAACGACGCTTTCTTGAACGCGAGTTCCAATACTTTGTTGGACGCCCCCGCGATCGACAAATTGATGGCGTGCACCTTCTCGCCGATGATCCAGTCAAGCGCCTTAACCATCCCAACGGCATTGCCTGAGGGCTGGCCGTCTTTTTCTTCGAACATGTTGCCCGCGAATAGTTGCGCGCCGGGCAATAGGCCGCCCCAACCCTTGTTGCCGGGCTGACCGACCAGCAGCGCCGCGACCGCCGTGCCATGGCTATGCGCGGCCGGCGGGCGGCCTTCTTTGTTGAATGATTTGTAGGTTACGTTGCTGCCCTTTAGCGCGACGTGGTCGGTATCGAGCGCACCGTCGATCATGCCCAGCTTCACGCCGCGGCCGCAGCTCGGCTTGGCCTGCTCCCAACCGGCGGTCCAACGCGCCAGGCTGCCACTGCGCAAACTTGCAGGCGGCGTTCCCGACGGTTCGTACAGATGATTGGCGTCGGCAATGATGCCGGGAAATTCGCGGATCAGGGTTTGTCGCGCATCGGGCACCGTGGTGTTGGCCGGAACACGCAGACGAATTATTTCCAAGCCCAGGTTGCCCAACCGTGTTGCATCCAAAATGCGAAAGCCCAGCGCCTGCGCGTCGCGCGCGAAATCGGCCGGCGCATTGGCGACAATCACTTCGCCGGGTTCAAAGCGGTCATCGGGATTGGCGGCATTCGGACCGCCTGCCGCGCCGGGTTGTCCGCCGCGCGGTGCTGCGGTGTTGCGGCTCCGGTCACTGCCCGCGCCGCGCTGCTGGTCGCCCGATCCGCGGGAGCTTTCAGAGCCGATAACCCGTCCCTGTTTGTCGTATTTCAAGATGGTCGTCTTGGATTGCGCTTGCGCAGAATCGACTGCAACGACGGCCAATGCTGTAAGCAGCGATATGGCGGCGACAAAGGCAAGAAGACAACGCATCGGCGAGTCCGTTCCAATCAACATGAGGGGCAATACATTACCACGGATTGCCGCCTGTATGAGGTGGCCGCGGAACCGCGCGACCCCGCGTTTCCTAGGCGATTCTCCGGCATTTTTGGCAAATCCGAACAGCCGCCGCGCGGCCGCTTTGACCGGCGCGTAGCGGGGCTATACCGTCGCGCCGACAAGGCGCTTATCGCGCCACTTGGGAGGAGAAAAGTTATGATGCTCAAGAAACTGGTCGTGGGCGCCACCGCTCTCGCCCTTGGCGCGGCGGCGGCGGCACTACCCGCGCAAGCCCAGATGCAGGACAAAACCCTGCGCGTCGGGGCCTGGGATTTGGCCCCCTCGGAAGGCAACCCCTACTTTGGCATCGGCACGCCGAGCGTGTTCTCGTGGACGCCGATGTTCGACATGCTGACCTTCGTCGAAACCGATGGCAGCCCCAAGCCGGCGCTTGCCGTCAGTTGGGAAAACGTCGATCCGACGACCTGGCGTTTCAAGCTGCGCCCCAACATTAAGTTCCACAACGGCGAAGCGTTTGACGCCCAGGCCGTCATCAATTCGTGGGCCTGGCTGCAAACTGACGAGGGCAAGGCCAAAGGCGCCTCGGCCTCCAGCCGCACCAAGTTCATTGCCTCGATCACCGCGATCGATGCGCTTACCGTTGAGATCAAAACAACCAAGCCCAACCCCATCGTGTCCGCCGAAATGTCGGTCATGATGATCGTCGCGCCCAAGGCATGGGCCGACCTCGGCGTTGACGGCTTTGCCAAAAAGCCGGCCGGTACCGGCTCGTACAAATTGGTCAGTTGGCAAAACGATGCCAAGGCGGTCTTTGAGGCAGTCACCGATACGTGGCGACCGGCCAAGATCAAACACCTCGAGGTCTTCGACCTGCCGCAACGTGAACCCCGTATCGCTGCGCTGCGTTCGGGCGAGCTCGACGTCGCGTTGGGCGCCACGCCTGACGACATGGCGACGCTCGAGTCCTCTGGGCTCATGATGGACATCACGGCGGGCTCGCAGGTTCTCACCTGGGGCATCACACAGATGAATGCAGCCGAGGGCGTCAATATTTCGCCGTTCCTCGACAAACGCGTCCGCCAAGCCTTCAACTACGCCGTCGACAAACAAGCGATGGCCGATGGGTTGCTCGGCGGGGTCGGCGGTCAGGCGACCGGCACCGGCGTTGCGCCGACTGCCTTTGGCTACAACGACGCAATCAGGCCGTACCCCTACGATCCCGACAAGGCCCGTGCGCTTCTAACGGCGGCGAACTTCCCGTTCGATCAGGAAATCGTCGTCAACGTCGTCCCCGGGGCCTTCCCGGCCGATGCGGAAATCTTCCAGCAGACGGCAGCCGATCTCGCCAAGGTTGGCGTGCGCGTCAATGTCGAGGTCGTGCCCTTCGGCGACTGGATCAAGAAGTTCTTCCCCGTCGCGTGGCCCTCACCCATGTGGCACAACCTGTGGAACGCGGCACCGGTGATGGATGCGACCAGTGCGATCCTCAACCAGTCCTGCGCTAAAGGCGGCAAGCCCTACTTGTGCGATGACACCCAGCAGGCGATGTTCGATGCCGCCAACAACGAGTTCGACCCCGACAAGCGCAAGAAGATTCTGCAAGACCTGATTGCGCTGCAATACGACGAGGCGTCGAACCTCTATCTCATCGCCTACAACAACCTGCACGCCTATCAGCCCAACGTGCAGGGCTTCCGCAACGTGAACCAAACGATCATGTACCACGAGATGTCGTTCAAATAGGCGACACCGCGCACGAAACGACCCAAGCCCTCCCCGCAAGGGGAGGGCTTTTTTGTTAGAATAAGTGCACCGTCACAACGCGGGCCGCGCTATGAGCTTTCTCATCGTCAAAGCACTCCTCTCCGGCGTCATCGTGTTGGCCGTCTCGGAGGTCGCGCGCCGCATGCCCGGGCTGGGCGGCCTGATTGCATCGCTGCCTTTGGTGTCGGTACTCGGCATGATGTGGTTGTGGCGCGACACCGGCGATCCCGAACGCATGGCTATTCACGCGACGGCGACGTTCTGGTTCGTCCTGCCATCGTTGCCGATGTTCCTGCTGATCCCAGCGCTACTGAAACGCGGCATCGCCTTTTGGCCGTCGCTCGCTTTGGGCTGCCTGCTGACCATGGCGCTCTACGCCGCCATGGTGTGGCTCGGCCCGCGGTTCGGCCTGAAGCTCTAGGGCTCTCCGGGGGCCAGCACCGCGCGTCGCCGGGCTATTTTCGCACTCCCCTCGTCCGCGCGGGAAAGCTAGTGTGAGGGTTAGAGAGGGGCAAACCCATGTACACCATCATCACCGACTTCGACCGACCCGATCCTGCGCTCGTCGAACGCGCCAAGAATATTTACGTCTGCATGGCCGGCATCGAGGTCGGCCCGCGCCAATGCGTCGACAGCAAGATCAAGCCGTTACGCAACGACTGGAAAATCGCCGGCCCGGCCTTCACCGTGCGGCCCGAATACACTGACGATTCGCTGATGAGCCGGGTCGCTACCAAACACGTCAAGCCCGGTGACGTGCTGGTAATTGACGCCGGCGGGCGCACCGATTGTTCCAATTTCGGCGCCAGCATGGCCGCAGGTGCGGTGGAAAACGGCTGCGCCGGCGTGGTGCTCGACGGCGTCGTGCTTACCGGTCAAATGCTGCGCGAGGAAGAAGGCCTGCCCATTTTTTGCCGCGGCACCGTGGCGCGTAACCGCGGCGCCGAACGCCCGGGCTGGCTCAACAGCCCGGTCCTGTGCGGCGGCGTCATCGTTTATCCGGGCGACCTGGTGCTGGGCGACGAGGACGGGGTCGTGATCATCCCCAAGGCGCGCGCCGAAGAAATCGTCGCCCGCGCCGAAGCGTCCGGCAAAAAAAGCGAAGGCGGCCGCGCCGCCGGTACCTCCTACCACGCCCGCTCCGGTGCCGAAGAAAAACTCCGCGCCATCCCGGGCGTGGTCTGGCAAGACTGAAACCCCGTATCCCCAAACAAAGCGAAGCCCGGTTTTACTATCCTTCTTAGTTAACAACCGCTGGAAGTAGGTCCTGCATGGGAACATCTAAAATCGGTGCGTTGATCTTCAACATTCCGATCCGGGCGCATCACCGGGCGACCGATCACAAGCACTTTCGCGCGGTCAATGTGATGGCGCTCATTGGCGCCGTCATGTTTGGCGGCTGGGCCCTGGCAAACGTTCTCGGCGGCCAGCAAGCCGGGCAGCAATGGGTGGCCCTAGAAAACGCCGTGTTTGCGTTGGGGTTCGGTAGCGTCATTTTCGCCAACAGGGCCGGTTACCACTTCGGTGCTGCGGTCGCCTTCCTTCTTTTGGCGCACGCGCAGACCGTTATCAGCATTGTCTGGTTTGGTTTCGCGTCGAACTCGCACCTGTTCTACTTCGTTCTCATCGTGGCCCCTTATCTTGCTTTCACCCGTCGGCACCGGGGCCTGGCCCACGCCTTTGCTGCACTATCGTTCATCGGCCTGTTCGCCACATTCAGTCAGCGCGACAATCTTGAACCGGTATTCATTTTCTTTGGCGCAGAAGCGCAGTGGGCATCGAGCGTCATCCTGGGCGCGCTGAGCCTTGCCGCCATCGCCTACGTCTTCCAGCGCTTTATCGATCGCACCGAGGACGATCTTTTGGCGGAGCAAGAACGTTCTCAGCAATTGCTCTTGAACGTTCTCCCGGAGTCGATCGCGGAGCGCTTGAAGGACGATTCGAGCAGCGTCATTGCCGACCGATTCTCAAGCGTGTCGATTCTATTTGCGGATATTGTTGGCTTCACGCGGCTTTCCACCGACACAACGCCGACCGAAACCGTCAAACTGCTGAACACCATCTTCAGCGAGTTTGATGGGATCTGCGATCGCCACGGGATCGAGAAAATTCGGACCATTGGCGATGGGTACATGGCGATCGCCGGCGCACCCATCGAAAAACCAGACCACGCGGTTGCACTCGCCCGTGCGGCTATCGAGATGCGCGACTTCATCGCAAACGCATCGCTGCCACATTCGGTTCAGGTTCGCATTGGTCTTAACACCGGAGAGGTTGTTGCCGGCATCGTGGGCCGACGTCGCTTCCACTACGATGTGTGGAGCGATGCGGTAAACGTTGCCGCTCGGATGGAGTCGACGGGCGAGCCGGGCCGTATCCAGATCGCGGATACCTTTCACGAACTCATTCGCGATGTTCTGCCCTGCACGCCCCGCGATCCCATTGAGGTAAAGGGCAAGGGGTTGATGCGGACCTGGTTCTTGGATTAGTCCGCCGCAGTTAGAAGTTCGGCCAAACCAGCATTCGTTGATTCGCACGATGGTGAGCGCAGGTCGTGTCAGCTCAGTCCGCTATCCCGATACCGCCGCGGGCGGAGACTGCTGGCGCGCATCGGGGACAGAGAACGTGATTCGCCGCCTTGTCCGTTCATGGATAGACTCGTCCCGTCGGATATTGACCGGGGCAGCACCCGCCAAATCCGGCACGGCGATCCGAACCGGCGGGCTGGACCGGGACCGAATTCTTAAACCGTTGAAATAACGAAGGACTTTGGCTTCGATCGTGGGTTAAAATCCTAAGTGTTTGATTTTAAAGACGAGTTTGGGTTCGTTTGGCAAAAAAACTTCGCGTATCGATCGGGGTGACCAAATCGGCGGTTTCCCGCGGCTGTTGGCTTTGTTTCGGCATTTCTTCATCCGCTCGTCGCGTGCTCTGCCGGGCGACCGCCCCGGCGCAAACTTGATAGGAACGTCACCATGACCGTCAAACGCCGTTTCGCCGACATCGATGAAGGCCAGCTCATGGTGCGCGTCGCCGGGCCTGACAAGCCGGGCACGCCGCTTGTCATGCTGCCCGTCGCGCCCGGCACCTCGCTCGGCCTTGTCGCGCTCATGGAACTGTTGGCGCAAGGGCGCCCGGTCTACGCGTTCGACCTGCCGGGTACCGGCGATTCCGATGCGCCGCCACATCAAGGCGACGAAGAACCGCCGCTCACCGTTTTCGCCGATATGGTTTTGCGCGGCGCCGCCGCGATGGGGCTCAAGACGTTCGACCTCTACGGCAACCGCGTCGGCGCCCACACGGCGATCGAAATGGCGCTGGCCGCGCCGGCGCGTGTGCGCAAACTCATCGTCGACGGTTTGTTCATTTTCCCCTGGCCCACCGACAAGGTGGCCTGGACCCAGTCGTACGAAGAACCTTCGCTCGAATCGATGCGCAACAACTACACGCCCAAACTCGAGATCAACATGATGGGCAAGCAGTTCAACCAGGGTTGGCAGTTCATGCGCGACACCTCGTTGTTCTGGCCGTGGTTCATCCCCGACGGCGCCCATACCCGCACCGTCGGCCTGCCCGACGCGGACGCCCTGCACGACAAAACCGTCGAGGTGTTGCGCGCCGCCCGCACCCAACACCTGGTGGTGCGCGCGTCCTTCGATCAGGATTGGCGCGCGCGTTGCGGCGATGTCGAAAAACTCAAAATGCCCGTGATGGCCGAAAAGAACACCGCGCCGTTTATCCCGCGTGCCGCGCTCAAAGCCTCGGGTCGCTACGACGCGTGGTACACCACCGGCGATAAACTAAAGGCGTTGGCCGACGAACTCGCCGGCTTCTTGGACGCCTGACACCGATGGTCAAGCAACACCGCGCCTATATCCAAACGGCGCCGCCGCAGGATCAAATCCACGCGCGCTACGCGGGCGATAGCGGGCCCGCCATATTTTTGCTGCACCAACTACCGATCTCGTGCCGTCAAATGGAACGCCTCATTCCCCTGCTCGGCGAGCAAATGCGGGTGTGGGGGTTGGACACCCCGGGCTACGGCATTTCGCCCTCGACGCTGACCCAGCAAACCTTTGTCGAGTACGCGCGGCGATTGCTTGAGGCGATCGACGCGCTCGGCGTCGAGCATTTCGCGTTGTTGGGTACCGAAATCGGCGTCGCCATGGCGGCCGAGATCGCGCGCCAAGCAGGACGGGAACGCGTCGCCCATTTCATCGCGCTGGCGGCGCCGCCGTCCGACCCGGCGGGCCACCAAGCCTTCCTCACCGAGTTGGGCGAGCCCGCGCCGCAACAAGACGGCAGCCACCTGTTGCCGATCTGGCAATTCTGGCAGCGCCGCTGGGGCGCCGATACCGACAACGCCACCCTGCGCATGGCCTGCACCGAAAACACCTACATCTACAGCCGCTACCACTGGGGCCTGCGCGCCTACGCCGACTACGACCTCGCCGCCGGCCTCAAACAAATCGCGTGCCCGGCGTTGTTTTTGTCGGCCGAGCGCGACCTCATGAAGGACAATACAGCGGCCGCCGCGGCCTTGGTGCCGGGCGCCGAACACCGCATCCTCGACGGCACCCGCGCCCCGCTGGTCTCGACCGAAGCCGAAAAATTGACTGAGATCATTACGGCGTTCGTTGGGGCGGGTTGAAGCGCCTACTTACTTCCGCGCCGTCACCAGCCACACGCCAGCACCCAGGCGCACCCCGTCGTCATGGGTGTGATCGGCCAGCGCGGCGGTCAGGTCGTCGCGAATGCGGGTCTGCACGTCTTCGGGCGCATCGTGAATCGCGCGCGACAACGGCCCCTGGTGGGTCACCGCCCGCACCGCGGCTTCGATGGAACCACCGCCGCCCATCAGCACCAACGTCTCGTGGCCCTCGATGGCGAGATCGCCAAAGCCGGCCGCGCCGAGGATCCCGGTGATGCGGTCTTGCGCGCCAAAAGCAAACGGGCCCGGCGCCGACGGATCCTTGCCGGGTCCATCGACCGGGATGTGCCGCGCGACGATGCCGCCCGGCACATGCACCCACGCATTGCGATCCACCGGCTGCCAGCAGGCAAAGGCAATCCGCCCACCGGGTTTCAGGGCGCGGTACAGATTGGCAAAGGCCGCCACGCTGTCTTCAAAGAACATGACGCCAAAGCGTGAAAAGATGAGATCGAACGCGTCATCGTCAAACTTATGCGTTTGCGCGTCCGCGGCATGAAAGCGCACCGGCACGGCGTGGCCCTCGTTGAACCGCCGCGCCTCTTGCAGCATCAATTCCGAGATATCCAAACCCATGACCGAACCGCCGGGCGCCACCCGCCGCGCGAGGTCGCCAGTCGTGTGGCCAGTGCCGCAACCGACATCCAAGACATGCTCACCAGGGCCGGGACAGGCGCGGGCAATCGCCGCGTCGCCGATCGGGCCCAGCATCGCGTTAAGGCGGTCGCGCTGGGTGGTCCAGGTCTCGCCACCTGGCCCGTTCCAAAAGTCGGCCTGATCGGCGTTGGGGGTGTTCGTGTCAGTCATCTTGAACCTATTGCTATGCGGCAGGCGCGGGGACGCCGCGAAAGGCGACCTTTAGAACCACCGTCGCCGCCAACACGTACACGAGGCACGCGCCCGCCACCGTTTCAATCGTGACCCCGACATCGAATAGCTCGCCGAAGATGAACGGCGACATCGCGCTGATCGCCACCATCAACGCCTGGACCATGGAGCGGATCGCGCCCAAATTCGCGGTCCCGTACACCTCGGCCCACATCGAAATCACCAACGTGTGCCCCGCACCCACGGTCATCCCAGCGGCGATCATATAGGCCAGCGCCGATCCCGGATGATCGAAGAACATCAACACCAGCATCGCCACGCCCAGCGGCGGCAAATAGAACGGCAACAGCTGCGAGGCACGAAACCGGTCGACTAGGGGCCCGGTAATCATCGAGGTCACGACCACCGACAAAGCATAGCCAATGAAGGTTGTTGCGAGCCAGGTCAGCGACCACCCCTTGGCATCGGCCAAATGGACCTGATGGAAAAACAATCCGGTCATCACAAAGCCGGGCGCCAACGCCGCCGGTATGACGAACCAAAACCGAACGTCGCGCATGACCTCACGCAGTTGCCATTGCCGCTGGCCATGCCCGGTGTCGGACGCCGCTTGCGCCTTGGTCGTTTCCGCTGCCCAAACGTCGTGGCGTGCGGCATGGCCGCGCAACAGCAATAACGTCGTCGGTACCAGAACGAGCACGATGAACATTGTCGCCGTGTGCCAGGTGCCGCGCCAGCCCAAGGTGGCGATCAGGGTGACCACAATAATTGGCAAGGCCGCTTCGCCGATGGGTAGTCCCATGGCGGCGATGCTGATCGCCTTGCCCCGATCCCGGTCGAAATAGCGCGCCATACTGGTCACCGCGATATGGCTCAACAGGCCTTGCCCGGTCAGCCGCAGCAGGTAGAACGCGACATACAAAAACACCCCGGCTGGGATCAGGGCGATAAACAGCGTGGCGAAAATCATCCCGGCGCAAGCAGCCAGGCTGTAGACCCGCAGATCGACCTGATCGATCTTGCGGCCCAGCCAAATCAGGGTCATGCCGCTGCAGAAAGTCGCGACCGAGTACATCAGGCCGACGTCGCCGTGGCTCAGCCCGAATTCACCGCGCAACTCCGCTCCGAACAGACTGATGAAATAGGTCTGTCCAAAGCTGGACGAAAACATCATCAGCAACCCGAAGCCGAGAAAGCTCCGGTTGCGCAAAATGAAAAGGAGATAGTTCACAGGAGGCCTGCTAGAGGGACGCCCGACTGTGCCCGGGTTCCGTTCCTCGGGCAACGCTTGCGGTGCAATCCGCCATCCGGTACAAGCCCGCCATCCCCAAACAACCGTACGCGAGCCATGGCAGTTCAATACGTCTACACGATGATCGGCCTGAACAAGACCTTTCCGGGCGGTCGTCAGGTCCTCAAGGATATTTTTCTGTCGTTTCTGCCCGGCGCCAAGATTGGCGTCCTTGGCCTCAACGGCTCGGGTAAATCGACCCTGCTGCGGATCATGGCCGGGCAAGAAACCGAATTCCTCGGCGAAGCCAAGCCGGCCGACGGGCTGCGCATCGGCTACCTGGAACAAGAACCCAAGCTCGACCCCAGCAAAGATGTGCTTGGTAACGTCCTAGACGGCGTTGGCGAAACCGCCGCCATGCTCAAGCGCTTCGAAGAAATCAGCGAGAAGTTTGGCGAGCCGCTCGAAGACGACGAAATGAACGCGCTCCTAACCGAGCAGGGCGAACTCCAAGAAAAGATCGACGCGGCAAACGGCTGGGAGATTGAACGCACGGCTGAAATTGCGATGGACGCGTTGCGCTGTCCGCCGGGCGACGCCGAGGTTGCCAAGCTGTCTGGCGGCGAGCGTCGCCGTGTCGCGTTGTGCCGGCTGCTTCTCGAGCGCCCTGACATGCTGTTGCTTGACGAACCGACCAACCATCTCGACGCCGAATCGGTCGCCTGGCTGGAACGGTTCCTCCACGATTACGAGGGTACCGTTGTTGCGGTCACCCATGACCGCTACTTCCTCGACAATGTCGCGGGCTGGATTCTCGAACTCGACCGCGGCCACGGCATTCCGTGGCAAGGCAACTACTCGTCCTGGCTCGAGCAAAAAGAAAAACGGCTGATACAAGAAGGCCGCCAGGAAGAAGCGCGGCAGCGCACGTTGCGGCACGAACTCGATTGGATCAGGCAAACCCCCAAGGCCCGCCAAGCGAAGGGCCGCGCGCGTATCAACGCGTACGAAGACCTGGTGCGCCAAGAGCAGGAGCGCGTTCAAGGGCCCGCGCAGATCCTTATTCCACCGCCGCCGCGCCTGGGTGATCTCGTTGTCGAGATCGATCACCTCAAGAAAGGCTTTGGCGAGGTTCTGTTGATCGACGATTTGTCACTCAAGATCCCGCCCGGTGCGATCGTCGGCATCATCGGCCCGAACGGCGCCGGCAAGACGACGTTGTTCCGCATGTTGACCGGACAAGAGAAACCCGACGCCGGGACCGTAAAAGTCGGTGAGACAGTGTCCTTGGGCTACGTCGATCAAAGTCGCGATGCGCTGTCGTCCGACAAGACGGTGTGGGAAGAAATATCCGAAGGCAATGACGAGATCGACCTTGGCAAACGCAAGATGCAAAGCCGCGCCTATGTCGGCGCCTTTAACTTCAAAGGCGCCGACCAGCAAAAGAAGGTCGGTCAGTTGTCGGGCGGCGAGCGTAACCGCGTTCATCTTGCCAAGATGCTCAAGTCCGGCTCCAACGTCCTATTGCTCGACGAACCAACCAACGACCTCGATGTCGATACGTTGCGGGCGCTCGAAGACGCGCTAGAGGCCTTTTCGGGCTGCATCCTGGTGATCAGCCATGATCGCTGGTTCCTCGACCGCATCGCGACGCACATCCTGGCCTTCGAAGGCGACAGCCATGTGGAGTGGTTTGCCGGCAACTACCAGGACTATGATGCCGACTTCAAGCGGCGTTACGGCGACGCGGCCAGCCGCCCGCACCGCATCAAGTACAAGCAATTCCCGAGGGATTAACGGCGATGACGCACGGCCTCCCAGGCACCCGCGGCCGCCGCCGCATCTACCTGATGCGCCACGGCGAGGTCGATTATCACTTCGGCGGTGCCGGCGTTACTGATGCAGATGCGGTTGAATTGACCGAAAAGGGGCAACGCCAAGCCGTTCTGATGGGCGAGGCCCTAACCGACATTACGTTCGATTTGGCTGCGCATACCGGGCTCATTCGCACTAAGCAGACCCTCGAGCGGGCGCTCGCCGGGCGCACGATGCCCGTCGAAGAGATCGCGGCGTTGCGCGAAATTCGGACCGGAAAGGTCGCCGAGTTGTCGCCCGAGCGGATCGAAGCCGAGTTCATCTACGGATTTGAAACCGCGCATTTGCCGGACACGCGGTTTGCCGGCGGCGAAGCGTTTGCCGATTTTTACGAACGCATCGCCTATGCGGTTCTTGATCTGCTTGGCCGTCCCGATTGGACCAAGGCGCTGCTGGTCTGCCACGGCGGGACCAACCGGGCGATTCTCAGTTGGGTCACGCACGGTGGTCCCGAGGGGATGGCGTCGTTCGAACAGGATACCGGTTGCCTCAACGTGATCGATATTGATGTCGTGGACGGCGACATTATTCGTCGCTTCGTTCGGACGATGAATTTCACCCCGTACGATCCGACTAAGAACGGCAAGTATTTAACGAATATGGAACTCTACCGGCAGGGCCGTTCCGGCTAGCCGTCAGTTTTGCGCGTCGTTCTTTTCGCGCAGGCGGTCGAGTAGGCCTTCGACATCGCCGCCCGCACGCTGGATCACTGAGGCGAATTCATCGCGCTGGGTGAGCAACATGCTGACACCCTCGACCACGACATCAACGATCTTGAACCCGTGGTCACCGTTGCGTACGCGCCAGTCTACGCGAATCGGCTGCAGTCCCTCTCGGACGATCTCCGACACCACGATCGTATCGCTGTCGACCGCGCGCGAACTCACCACCTGCAGCGTCTCGCCGCTGTATTCGCCAAGCCGCGCTGCATAGGTCGTGACGATGAAGTCTTCGAACAATTTGACGTATTCGCCCCGCTGGGCAGGTGTCGCCTTGCGCCAAAACCGACCCAGCGCATAGCGGCCGATCAACGGCAGGTCGAAGCCGTCACTGAGCAACGCGCGAAAGGCCTCCGCCCGCTGTTCCTCGCTCTGGGCGCCTTGAACCAGCACCTGAAGGGCCCGATCGCCGAGTTGGGCGATGAACTCTTCGGTTGTGTCGGCGCGGGCTTGCTGTGCGGCGGCGCTGAGCGAAAAAGTTGTCGCCGCCACAAGGACCAAAACAAATCGACGCAGTTGGATCATTCTGTCGGCCATCATTGCTTCAACGCGGCCGTGCGGTCATCGGCGTCGTCGCTGGTCAGGTCGAGTTTTGGCAATGACGGTGTCGTCCCGTTGCGAATGTCGCTTTGGCGACGCTGATGATAAAGGCTGCGGATTGTGGCGTAGAAATCAATCGACGTGCGCTCGATTTCATCGAGTGTCTCGATTGTGCGCGACCGCGCGTCGATGCCACGCACGACCGCGCGAGACACCGTGATGTACTTGCGGTCAGTGTTGTCAGCATAGTAGTTCAACGGATCAAAGTAATAATCGACGAAGTTCCCCGCCGCATCGCGCAGGCTAGAGGGGCCCAGAATCGGCAGGACGATGTAAAACCCTGGGCCGACTCCATAGTGTCCCATCGTCTGCCCAAAGTCCTCGTCGCGCCGCGCTAATCCCATTTCGGCGGCAGGATCAAACAAGCCAAGGATGCCGATGGTTGAGTTGATAAAGAACCGCCGGCCCGTAACGCCCGCCGCGTCGATGTCGCCCTGGAGGACATCGTTGGCGAGAAGGATGGGCGTTTCTAGATTACGGAGAAAATTGCGCACGCTTTCGCGCGCCGGGTCGGGCACAAAATCCCGGTAGAACGTGGCCGCCGGTTCGATCAACGTGGTGTCGATCGCAAGGTTGGCGGCAAATATATAGCGATTGACCGGCTCAAGCGGATCGGCGATTTGCGACGGTTCGCTGCCCGGGGTCGCGCAGGCTGCGACCGCAAACAGCGCGCCAGCGGCAATCGCGAATCGGGCGGGTCGTGCGTTCGAGAGCAATTGCATTCTGGCGGCCAACCTGGGAGATCGTTTCAAAGCTCGGACCTATACGAAAAACAGACCAGTTAATCCAGGACGTGAGCCGTCTCCGCTAACCTCGCGGAGACCCCCGAATAGCTCAGTCCGAAACTCCCCCACCCCAGGCAAATCGCGGACTTTGAAGTAGCACACCGACGGCGCCAAAACCAGCAAAGGCAATATAGATCTGCGGCTTTCCGGATGCGGGTGTTGCATCAATGACGCACCTGCGCGTCGCCCATTTGGTATGGGCGCGGGCCAACCACACAAGGTCTCGATTTTGCGGCCTCACAATTCCTTTGACAAACATAAACATATCTTTATATCCATGCCATGGCTGTTTCCCTCGACATTCTGCTTGCTGGCTTGCGTGCCGCCGGAGAGCCGACCCGGCTGCGCATCCTTGGCTTGCTTTCTCGCGCGGAACTGACGGTCAGCGAATTGACCCAGATCCTTGGGCAAAGCCAGCCCAGGGTCTCGCGTCATCTAAAATTGTTGGACGATGCCGGCCTCATCGAGCGGTTTCGCGAAGGAACCTGGGTTTTCTGCCGTCTGTGCGACTCGGGCGTGGCCGGCGCGCTATCGACAAAGATCGTTGAATTGCTCCCGGTGGATGCCAGCGAGCTGGGCGGCGATCTTGCGCGCCTCGACATGGTACGGCGCGACCGCGCGACTGCCGCGGCGGCCTATTTCGCTGCCAACGCGGAGCACTGGGCCGAAGTTCGCCGCCTCCATGTCCCGGATTTGGACGTCGAATCGACCATGCGGGGTCTTTTTGAGGGGCGGAAGGTCGATACGCTCGTCGACATCGGTACCGGCGCCGGGCGCATGCTGGAGCTGCTGGGCCCGGTGGCGGAAGAAGCTATTGGAATTGATCTGTCCCACGAAATGCTCGGCCTTGCGCGCGCCAACATCGATCGCCCCGACCTGAAGCATTGCCGGGTGCGTCATGCCGACATGCTCAACCTGCCGTTTCCCGAGGCGTCGGTGGATGCAGTGACCTATCACCAGGTACTCCACTTTGCCGACGAACCTGCCGGCGCGCTCGCTGAGGGCGAGCGCATCCTGCGGCCCGGGGGCCTCATGGTGGTGGCCGATTTTGCGCCACACAACGTCGAGTTGCTTCGGCAAGAACACGCGCACCGCCGGCTCGGCTTTCCCGACACGGAGGTTGCCGGGTGGATTCGTGCGACCGGTCTCGAAGTGGGCGCGCCCATTCACCTCGATGGTGATCCATTGACGGTCACCGTTTGGCATGCCGAGAAACCGGTCAGCCCGGAGGCGCGCGCGAGATGAGTGACTTCGCCGGATTGATCACGCACGAAAACACAAGTGCACCGCCAAACGTTTCTTTCGAATTTTTTCCGCCGAAAACGGACAAGATGAACGAAATACTGTGGGCGTCGATTAAGCGGTTGGAGCCGCTCGGCCCGCGCTTTGTTTCGGTGACTTACGGCGCCGGTGGCGGCACGCGCGAGCGGACCCACGCAACCGTTGTCCGACTTCTTGAAGACACGTCGCTGGTACCTGCCGCCCATCTGACGTGTGTCGGGGCAAGCCGCAGCGAGATTGCTGAGATCGCAAGTGGCTACTGGGAGGCAGGGGTTCGCCACATCGTGGCCCTGCGCGGCGATCCACCGCTCAACGATCCAGGGTTTACGCGGCATGACGACGGCTACGCCAACGCCGCAGAACTTGTTGAGGGCCTCAAACAGGTGGCGGACTTCGAAATAAGCGTCGCCGCCTATCCAGAGGTCCACGTCGACGCGGTTAGCCCAGCCGCTGACATCGACTACCTCAAAAGAAAGATCGACGCCGGCGCATCGCGGGCGATCACTCAAGTTTTTTTCGACCCGGATGTATTTCTTCGCTGGTTGGACAAGGTGCGCGCGGCGGGCATCGACGTGCCAGTGGTGCCGGGGATCATGCCGGTGTCGAACTTTGAGGGTGCCGTTCGGTTTTGCGGGATGTGCGGGGCCGATGTCCCGGCTTGGATGCACCAGCTGTTTGAGGGAATCGAGGATGATCCCGACTCGCGTAAGCTCGTGGGCGCGACCATCGCGGCGGAACAGTGCCGTCGCCTCCAGGCAGCCGGGATCAATGAGTTCCACTTCTACACATTGAACCGCGCCGATTTGACCTACGCGATTTGTCACATACTTGGCTTGCGCGGCAAGCCGTCGGCAGCCGCCGAATCGCAGGGAGAGGTATCATGAATCGCCAAACAGGGTGGCGCGCGCTCGAAGAGGCTGTCGAGCGCCGCATTCTCGTTCTTGACGGCGCCATGGGCACAATGATTCAGTCATACCGCCTTGACGAAGCCGGCTATCGGGGCGAGCGATTCAAGGACATCAGCCAAGACGTCAAAGGCAACAATGATCTCCTCAATCTGTCGCAGCCCGGCATTATCCGCGAAATTCACGACGCGTATCTGGACGCCGGTGCGGACATTATCCAAACCAACACGTTCAATTCGACGACAATTTCGCAGGCCGACTACGGCATGGAAGATCTCGTCCCTGAACTAAACCGTGCGGGCGCCCGCATTGCCCGCGAGGCAGCAGACGCAAAAACCGCCCAGACCCCGGACAAGCCTAGATTCGTCGCGGGTTCTCTGGGGCCGACCAACCGAACCGCGTCGCTGTCGCCGGACGTCAATCGACCGGGCTACCGCAACACCACGTTTGACGAACTGCGTGAGGTCTACCGGTCCGCTGCCGCAAGTCTGGTCGACAGCGGCGTCGACCTTTTGCTCATCGAAACCATCTTCGACACGTTGAACGCGAAGGCCGCAATTTTCGGTGTCGAGGAACTTTTCGATCAGCTCGGCGAGCGCATTCCTTTGATGATCTCGGGCACCCTGACGGACTTGTCGGGGCGCAATCTCTCCGGTCAGACGATCGAGGCGTTCTGGCACTCGGTTCGCCACGCGCGGCCGTTTACCATTGGCATCAACTGCGCGTTCGGCGCCGAGCAAATTCGCCCGCACCTTGCGTCGCTGGCGCGGATCGCCGACACCTGCATTTGCGCCTATCCCAACGCCGGTCTGCCCAACGCGATGGGCGAATACGACGAAGACCCCGAGACGACCTCGGGCTTTTTGCGAGAATGGGCCGAATCTGGTCTCCTCAATATCGTCGGCGGCTGTTGCGGCACGCGGCCCGCTCATATTAGGGCGATCGCAAAGGCGGTTGAGGGCATGCCGCCGCGTGTGGCGCCCGAGGCCCTCCCGGTGATGCGACTCTCGGGTTTAGAAGCGGTGTCGATCGGCTCATGAATACAGCGCGTTTTGTTAATATCGGTGAGCGCACAAACGTCACCGGCTCAGCCAAATTCCGCAAACTCATCGTCAACGGCGACTTCGATGCGGCGTTAGAGGTTGCCCGCGGCCAGGTGGCGGGCGGCGCACAAATTCTCGACGTCAACATGGATGAAGGCATGCTCGATTCCGAGCAGGCGATGGTGACGTTCCTTAACCTGATTGCCTCGGAACCCGAGATCAGCCGCATCCCGATCATGATCGATTCGTCGAAGTGGTCTGTGATCGAAGCTGGTTTGAAATGCGTCCAGGGCAAATCCGTCGTCAATTCGATCAGCTTGAAAGAGGGCAAAGAGCCCTTCATCGAGCAGGCCAAGAAAGTGCGCCGATACGGCGCCGCCGTCGTCGTTATGGCCTTCGACGAAGACGGCCAAGCCGACACCGCAGAGCGCAAGGTCGCAATTTGCAAGCGGTGTTACGATATCTTGGTGAACGAAGTCGGTTTCCCGCCCGAAGACATCATCTTCGATCCCAACATTTTTGCGGTCGCTACTGGGATCGAAGAGCACAACAACTACGGCATTGAATTCATCGAGGCGGCGCGGCGCATTCGTGCCGAACTGCCGCACGCGCACGTGTCGGGTGGGGTCTCCAATGTCTCGTTCTCGTTTCGTGGCAACAACGCCGTGCGTGAGGCCATGCATTCGGTGTTCTTGTATCACGCGATCAGCGCCGGCATGGATATGGGCATCGTCAACGCTGGCCAATTAGAGGTTTACGAGGAGATCCCGCGGGATCTCCGCGATGCCGCCGAAGACGTCATCCTGAATCGGCGTCCTGACGGAACCGACAGGCTGTTGGCCATCGCCGAAAACTACCGCGCCAAAGGCGGTAAGGTTCAAGTCGTCGACCTGTCGTGGCGCGAGTTGCCGGTCCGCGAACGTTTGACCCATGCGTTGGTCAGGGGAATTGCCGACTTTGTGGTCGAAGACACCGAAGAAGCGCGCCACGAGTTCGAGCGACCCATCCAAGTGATCGAATGCCCGTTGATGGACGGGATGAACGTCGTCGGCGATTTGTTCGGTTCGGGCAAGATGTTCCTGCCTCAGGTCGTCAAGAGCGCGCGGGTCATGAAAAAGGCGGTCGCGCACTTGCTCCCCTTCATCGAGGCCGAGAAGAATGTGGGTGCCGCGGCCAAGGGCAAGATCTTGCTTGCGACCGTAAAAGGCGACGTCCACGACATCGGCAAGAACATCGTCGGCGTTGTCCTGCAGTGCAACAATTTCGAGGTGATCGACCTCGGCGTCATGGTGCCGTACCAAACCATTCTCGAAACCGCGCGCAAGGAAAAGGTCGACATCATTGGTTTGTCCGGCTTGATCACGCCGTCGCTCGACGAAATGGTGACGGTCGCGCTCGAAATGGAGCGCGAAGGTTTTGATATCCCGCTGCTGATCGGTGGCGCCACAACGTCCAAAGTCCATGCCGCGGTCAAGATCGCGCCGGGCTACAAACGCGGGCCTGCGATCCACGTTCTTGATGCATCGCGCGCCGTTGCGGTGGCGAGCAACTTGACCAGCGACACGCGAAAGACCGAGTACGTCACCGATATCGCGGCGGAATATAGCGATGTGCGCGAGCGCTACCGCAATCGCGACTCTGGCGCCAACCAGCACCCCATCGCGGCGGCCCGGGCCAATGGTTTTGTTGGCGATTGGTCGGCCTACACACCGCCCGCGCCGACGTTCCTCGGCGTTCGCGCCTTGGATCGTTACGATCTCGCGGAACTCACATCGCGAATCGATTGGACACCCTTCTTCAGGACCTGGGAACTCGCGGGCAACTATCCCGGCATCCTTGAAGACGCGACCGTGGGCTCCGCGGCGCGCGACTTGTTCAAGGATGCCCAGGCCATGCTGCAACGCTTGGTCGGCGAGCAATGGCTCACGGCGCGTGCAGTGTTCGGATTTTTTCCGGCGAATTCGGTCGGCGACGACGTCGAAATCTATACTGACGAGAGTCGCGGTACCGTCCTGAAGACAGTTCACTTTTTGCGCCAGCAAATGAGCAAGTCCGCTGGACGTACGAACTTCTGCCTCGCCGATTTTGTCGCCCCCAAAGACAGCGGCGTGGCCGATTACATCGGTGCGTTCGCGGTCACAAGCGGCCTGGGGATCGAAACCAAGCTCGCCGAATTCAAGGTAGCGCATGACGACTATTCCGGAATCATGCTGCAGGCGTTGGCCGACCGCCTCGCCGAGGCCTTTGCCGAGCGGTTGCATGAACGGGTCCGCAAGGAATTCTGGGGCTACGCCGCGGACGAAGACCTCGACAACGCGGCAATGATCAAAGAGGCCTACCAGGGCATCCGCCCGGCCCCGGGCTATCCCGCGTGTCCCGATCACAGCGAGAAGCCTGCGCTGTTCGAGCTGTTGGACGCCGAGCGCAACGCCGGCATCAAGCTAACCGAGAGCTTCGCGATGCTGCCAGGCGCGTCGGTCTCAGGGTTCTACTTCTCGCACCCTGAGTCGCAGTATTTCGGGATCGGCCGGATCAGCCGCGATCAAGTTGCCGACTATGCGGCCCGCCGCGACGTAACCCTCGAACAGGCCGAACGCTGGCTCTCCCCGAACCTGGCCTACGATCGCGCCTGAACAATCTTCTGGTTTCGCGTTAAGCTCCCGCGGGGAGGACGCAACTCATGACGGCAACCAGCGATTATCCGCGAGACCTCTTTGGCTACGGCCCGAACCCACCAGACCCGCAATGGCCGGGCGGCGCCCGCGTCGCGCTCAATCTGGTGATCAACTACGAAGAGGGTGCCGAGCACACCATCATGGACGGCGACACCCATTCGGAAGGGTTGATGACCGATGTGCCCGGGCATCCGACATTCCAAGCGGTCGAGGGCAAGCGCAACCTGTTGGTCGAGTCGATCTACGAATACGGCGCGCGCGCCGGTATCTGGCGCATCCTCCGCTTGTTCGAGCGTTACGACGTGCGCTGCACCGTTTATGCCTGCGGTCAGGCGATGGAACGCAATCCCATCGCGGCCAAAGCGATGGCCGACGCGGGCCATGAGATTGCGACGCACGGGTATCGCTGGATCGATCACGGTGAACTGACCGAGGCAGAAGAACGCGATCACATGCGCCGCGCCATCGAGGCCATCCGCAACACAACCGGCAAGCGCCCGGTCGGGTGGTTCGCCGGTCGGATGAGCCCGATCTCGCGGCGGCTGGCGGCGGAGGAGGGTGGCTTTCTGTACGATTCGGATTCGTACGCTGACGATCTGCCCTATTGGGTCGTCGATTCCGGGTATCCGGTACTGGTCATCCCGTATTCGCTTGAGGTGAACGACATGCGCTTCACCGTACCGGGCGGCTTTGCCGAAGGGACTCAGTTCTTCAATTACATGCGCGATACGTTCGATTTCTTCTACGAGGAAGGCGCCACCCGACCGCGCATGATGTCCGTCGGGCTGCACCCCCGCGTCGTCGGCCGCCCGGGACGGGCGCGCGCGCTGCAGCAATTTCTCGAGCACGTGCGCCAGCACGACGACGTCTGGATTTGCACGCGCGAAGACGTCGCGCGTCATTGGCGGGAGCGGTTTCCGTACGATCCGGCGGCGGCCTAGTCTCGCCGCCCAGACTTACTCGACGGCCACCGTGAAGGCGCGGACCGTTTTCGCGCGCCCCTTGACGGTAATGTCGCCGATTGGCTCGAAGCGAAAGCCGGTGCCGGCGCGCCGGGCGGTTTCCTCCGAGACCATGATCAATGACCCATATTGTTTGTTGAGCTGCTCCAACCGTGCGGCGAGGTTCACCGCGTCGCCCAGGATGGTGTAGCCCAGGCGGTCCGATCCGCCGACCGCACCGGCGACTACGTCGCCAGTGTTGATCCCGATGCGGGTGCGCATAGCTAGGCCGGCACCAAAGGTGCGCCCGTTCAACTGCCGTTCGATTTCGAGCGCCGCGCGAACGGCGTTGGCTGCGTGATCCGGATCGGCCTCGGGCACATTAAACACAGCAAGCAGCGAATCGCCGGTGAAGTTCGTAATGACGCCGCCGTGCCGGCTGACCGGTTCCATGACCACTTCGAAATATTCGTTGAGCAGGTTGATCGTATCCGTCGGTGACATCGCCTCGGTTACTGTGGTGAAGCCTTCGATATCGGTGAACAGCACCGTCGCTTCGCGGACTTCGCCACTCAATCGTTCTGGATGGTCGAGAATGGTGCGGGCGATTTGCGGGTTGACGAACCGGCCAAACGTTTCCCGTACCAACTCGCGCTCGCGTAGGCCGTCGATCATCTCATTGTAGCTCTGTGCCAGTAGGCCGAGTTCATCGTCGGTCTGCACCGGCGTCTTCGCCGTCAAGTCGCCGCGCTGCAATGCCGCAACAGCACCTTTCATCTTGTTGATCGGTCGCTGGAAGGTCGAGGCGATGACGGGGAAGGTGATGGCAAAAATGGCGAAGGTAACGAAAAGATCGCTACCCAGAATCACGTAGGGTTCGATACCGAGGGACTCTGCTAGGAACTGCAACCCCAGCGAATCCACAAACATCACCCCGCCCGGTAGGAATGCCGCAACGCAAAACGCGATAATCAAGCGGGTCAGCAACCGACCGCTCCGAGCGGGCACGACGATGCCGCGCGCTTCGAACAAAACGGTTCGCAAATCGGCGGTGAAGTTCGTAACCAGGAAATAGATGAAATAGGGCAGCAGAACCCACCAGATCGCGACACGCGACAAAATTGTCCCGAGCGGGATCAAGGCGAAGTCTTCGGCGAAGAACATCGAGGGAATGACAATCGCATTGACAGCGACGGTCGGGCACACGATCGCGAATGCGAGGATCGCCGACTGTTGCGGCAGCCTTTGAATCCGCCGGATCGCGTCGGCCAGGTCCCCTGTTCCGTCCAAGTATTTGGCAATAGGACGATACAGAGTGCCGGCGCCCCAGAGGTTGACCCCTAGGAACATCGTCAACTGGAGCGGAACGTTACTCAGAACGATCAGCCATCGCTGCGTGACGAGGCCGAAAAAGACATGAATGCCGATGTCCATCGCGAACAACAGCAGCATCGTTCGGAAGTATCGTCCGCGAAAGGCATTCAGGTCGTCACTGGGCGCGGCGATGCTTGATCTCCGCGTTACCAGGGTACGTCGTCGCCGTTCCAAGCGATGAACCGGCCGCTGTCGTTTGGAGTCAGGGTTTCAACGACCTTGAACAGGCCGCCGACGCTCTCGTCGATGGACAACGCCGCGGTGGGGCCGCCCATGTCGGTTTGCGTCCATCCCGGATGCAATGACACGACCGAGATGCCGCGGTCTTTCAGGTCGGCTGCGAGGTTGCGCATCACCATGTTGAGCGCCGTTTTCGACGTCCCGTAGTGATACCAACGCGGGGTTTGGTTGCTGCCGATGCTGCCGACGATGCTCGACATCATCAAAATCTGTTTGCGGTCGCTGGCGGCAACGTTGTCCACGAACACTTCGCACATGCGCAGCGGCGCCATCGTGTTAACACGCATCACAGCCATCCACTCGTCTTCGTCTAACGAATCGAACATCTGATTGGTGTGGTCGAGCGACAGCGTGCGCTGGCTGGTTTCCATGATCCCGGCGTTATTGAATAAAACGTCGATCGGTTCATCGCCGAGCTTGGTCTTGAGCGCGTCGATTTGGCCGAAGTCTGCAACGTCAAGCGCGTGGATCGTCACATCGTGCTTGGCCGCCAACGCTTGTAGCCCATCGGCCTGCGCGGGCGCGCGGCAACATGCATGGATGTGCCACCCGGTTTCCGCCATGCGCCGGGTAAAATCGAAACCCAAGCCGCGGTTGGCGCCAGTGATCAGCAGGGTTTTCAAAGCATCACCATGCGATCGTGTGGCCGTCCCAGTCGAAGAATCGCCCGCTAGCTCCCGCCCCGGCGCTCTCGACCACTTTCTTCATGCCGGCAGCGCTTTGCTCCGGCGAAATCGCTGCGCTCGGGCCACCCATGTCGGTGCGCACCCAGCCCGGGTGAATGCTGAAGACAATGATTCCATCACCGGCGAGATCGCCAGCCAACACCTTGGTCACCATGTTCAGCGCGGCCTTGGTGCTCCGATAGGCCACATGGCCGCCGCTGGTATCGGCGATTGAGCCCATGACGCTGGAGACGTTGAGGACAATCTTGCGGTCCGACCGCCGCAGATGGTCTTGGAACGCTTCGATCATCTTGAAGGGCGCCAGGGTATTGACCGCGAACAAATCCGACCACGCCGCGTAATCCATGTCACCCAAGCCACGCGGCGGGCGCATGTTTTGACCGGCGTTATTCATCAGAACGTCGATGGGTTGATTGACGCTTCGCGCGAATCCATCAACAGCGGCAATATCGGTTACGTCTAGGGCATGCACGCTCACACCGCCGATGGCCTTGAGCTCGCTGGCTGTATCGGGCGTGCGGCAACACGCCAGCACGGTCCATCCGTCGGCGGCGTATTGCCGCGCCGACTCGAGGCCGATGCCGCGACTGGCGCCGGTGATTAGAATTGTCGGCATAGGCTCTCCTTGTTCACCAGGGGTATTCCTCGCCGGTATAGAAAAAATAGCGGCCGGTATGCTCTAGCGAGCGATCCGCCAGAACCTTGCGGACAGCGGTGATACTTTCTGGCGGCATGAGTTTGGCCGTCGGGCCGCCCATATCGGTTTGCACATGGCCCGGTCCCATTGCCATGACGGCGATACCGCGGGCTTTGAGATCGAACGAGAGTTTGCTGACCAACATGTTGAGCGCGGCTTTGCTGGAGCGATACAGGTACAACTTGCCCGGCGGGTTGCGACCGCCGAGGCGGTTGTCGGTGATGCTGCCAAGGCCCGATGTCATCATGGCAATAAGCCGGCGGTCGCTTTTGGCGATATGCGAGGCGAAAGCATGCGACACCCAGGCTGGGCCGAACAAGTTGGTCCGCAAGAGGTCTTCCCATTTGGCGTAGTCGATCCTGCCGAAGCCCTCGTCCCACGATTCCATTTGACCGGCGTTGTTGATCAATAGGTCGATGGGCTCGTCGATGGTCAGCGCCAGCCGTTGGACGGCCGCGCGGTCGCTGACGTCGATCGCGTGAAGCGTCGTCCGCCCATCGGTTTCCGCAGCGATGGCGGATAGTGCATCGGCTGAACCGGGCGCACGGCAGGCGGCGAACACGCGCCAGCCGTCCGCGCTGTATTGACGAACGAACTCCAGACCCAATCCACGGTTGGCACCGGTCACGAAAACGCTCGGCACGCGCACCTCGCAATATTGGCCCCGCGCGGTTCTGCCGGTAGCATGGCGTCGCACGGGAGCGGGGAGAAACACTATGAAACTCGAGGGCGGCTGTCACTGTGGCGCGGTAAGCTTTTCCGTGAAGTCCTTGGCGCCGGTTCCATACATGCGCTGCTACTGCTCGATTTGCCGCAAGACCGCCGGATCAGGCGGCTATGGGATCAATCTTTCCGGCCAGTTCGATACGTTGAAAGTGACCGGCGGCGATCACGTCAGGACCTATCAGGTTGAGAAATGCGCCACCGAACATGGCGCCGGCGCGCCCAAAGGCGAACTCAGTTCCGGCCTACGCGCCTTCTGCGACACGTGTGGGACGGCATTGTGGGTTTATAGCCCGGAGTGGCCGTCCCTGGTGCACCCGTTCGCCGGCGTCATCGAGACGCCGTTACCGACACCGCCGGAAATCGTCCACATCATGCTCGACTACAAAGTATCCTGGGTCGAGGTTCCGTTCGGGCCTGGGCACCAGCATTTTCCCGGTTATCCGCACGAATCGCTCGAAGCGTGGCATCGCCGCCACGGTATGTGGGAAGGTGATAAATGAGTGCTTATTTGATTGCCGAAATCGATGTTCGCGATGCGACCGCCTACGGCGAGTACACCGCACAGACACCGGCGCTCGTCGCGCGCCAAGGGGGCAAGTTCATCGTGCGCGGCGGCAACGCGGCGGCACTGGAAGGCGAATGGGCCGGGCGCATCGCGGTGATGGCGTTTCCCAACCGCCAAGCCCTTGAATCATTCTGGAACGATCCCGATTATAGAAAGATTGTCGGCATCCGGCACAAGAACTCGCAAGGTCGGATTGTCGCTGTGGATGGGGTCTAAATGAAGCTGACGACCTCTTGCCGATCAGGAGTGATGTAACGATGACGCTCGCCGACAAGACCTGTATTCCCTGCCGCGGGGGCGTCCCGCCGCTCACGGCGAACGAGGCGGCGGTCTTTGGCCGCGAGGTCCCGGCCTGGGCATGCACCCACGGCGCGACCCTAATTGAGAGACGATTTAGGTTCGCCGACTTTGCCGCCGCGCTGGCCTTCGTCAACGAGGTGGGCGCCCTTGCCGAAGAAGAAGGGCATCATCCGGATATCGCCGTTGGCTGGGGCTACGCCAACATTGCGATGCAAACCCACAAGATCAAAGGCCTGCATGAGAACGACTTCATCATGGCGGCCAAGATTGACGCGATCGCCGCGGCAACGGGCTAGCGCTTCAAGCGATCCAACTGAAGGCCGACAAACGCATCGACGCGTTCGAGCCATGGAGCGCGAAAATCGTCGCGCTCCATCCAGATTTCATGCTTGGCGCCCGGGATCGGGAACAGCTCGCACGCCGGCATCAGCGCGCAAGCGCGATCATGGGCCTCGGGCAAAACGATCTGATCGTTGCGCGGTGAGGCGATCAACACCGGGGTCGCAATCGCTCTGAGATATGATTCCGCATTGATCTCGCCGATCGCGCGGAACGCATTGTGCAGCCAGCCATACGTCGCGCTACCCAACCGCAACGTCGGGTTCATCCGCATATACTCTTCGCCCATTCGAAAGCGAACCGGGTCTTGCGACACGTCGCTGTTCTCGACCGTAAAGTCGTGGTCGTATTCCCAGGGCTTGCCGCCGACCACATAGCCTTCACCGCCGATTAGATCGCCGCCCCACGCCAACGGCTTGGCCACCCATTTGGGTATGCCGCCGGTATTGATCCGCAACATCGGCGCGGTCAAGACGGCGAAATCGAATGTGTCCGGATGATCGTGCAACAGGCGTAGCGCGATGTGGCCGCCCATCGAATGGCCTACGACAAAAACCGGCACGCCGTCGTGCCGCTCGACAATCTCGGTGGTGAACTGCCGCAAGTCGTCGGCATCGCGGTCGTAGCCCTGAAACCACGGCTTTTGCGAATCGGCGAGGTAGTGATCCGATCCGCCCTGGCCGCGCCAGTCCATTTGCCAGACGTCGACGTTGCGGTCGTGCAGATCGCGGACCACCTCAAAGTACTTTTCGCCGAATTCACGAAACCCCGCCACGACTACGGCCGTGGCACGCGGATTTTCGGCGCGCAGCACCCCGAAGCGGATGGCCGCACCCGCAGCGTTGGTAAACCGGCCCCACTTCCAGCCGTCCGGCTCAGTGAAGCTGTCCGGGATCGTTACGTCGTGAGCCATGGCCGCCGAACCGAAATGCGCCGCGAACGCGATGAAAAGAAGACCGCAGACTTGCCGAAGGGTTGTCATCGCCCGATCATCGTGAAGTGCACGGACAATCACAAGGGTCGAATTTGGCGGGAATTGAAGCACAGCTTGAACCGGTGCTCCACTGGCTCGCCGGCGCGCGCGCTACGGAGCACACCGATGTCGCCGAAAAATCGCGGCTTCTTCTGCTCGACACGTTGGGCTGCGCAATTGCCGGTCTCGGGCGCAGCGAGGTCGCCGCGTACGCAAAGCAGCTTGCCGGTCGTGACGAGCTCGCTTGCCCAGGGTTTCCGGCCGGTCTCGCACCCGCCCATTTCGGGCAGGTGATGGCGCTCGCGGCCTGTTGGGATGAGGCATGCGAGGGATTGGCTCGCGCCCACGGCCGCCCCGGCCTTCATGCTGTCCCCGCCGCGGTCGCTCTTTCATTGGCCGGGGATGGGACGCTGGGTGCGACATTGGATGCTTTTGCTGCGGGCTACGAGATCGGTGGCCGCGTCGGTGAGGCGTGGCGAATCCGCGCCGGTATGCATGTCGACGGCACCTGGGGCACGATCACTGCCGCGATCGCCGCCTCGGCGATCGTCGACGGTCTCACGGTAGCCGCGATGGGTGCGGCGGTTCAGGCGGCGGCGTGTTCGCTTCCGGCAAATCTCTACGCGCCGGTCCGCCAGGGCGCGACGGTGCGCAACCTGTACGCCGCTCAAGCTGTCTCGCGCGGGATCGAAACGGCGCTCGCGCTCAAGGCGGGGGTGAGCGCGCCGGCGCATGTGCTCGACGAGACCATCGCCCTGACGTTCGATCCGAAACACTTGAGCGCACTCGCGCCACCGGGCGAGTGGTTCCTCCTACAAGGGTATTTCAAGCCGTTCGCGGCGGTTCGCCATGTGCACTACGGCGCCCACGCTGCGTTGGACTGGCGCGCGCAACACGGTGCGGCGACGGCGGCCATCACGGCGATCAATCTCCGAACATATCCCGAAGCCGTCACCTATTGCGGCAACCGCGCCCCTGCGCAGGGCATTCAAGCGCAATTCAGTCTCACCTACGGCCTAGCGCACGCGCTGGTCCGCGGCACGTTGGGCCCGGAGGCCTATGACGAAAGCGCGCTTGCCGATGCTGAGATCAGGCGCATCGAAAAGCTGATAACTGTGGATGAGGGCGGAACGTTCGCGTCCGGTCGCGGCGCCCACGTCATCGTCATCGCTGGCGGGGTCGAGACCACTGTGGCGGTCGATCGCGTTGAGGGCGATCCCGACCGCCCGATGTTGGCCGCGTCGGTCGTGGCAAAGTTTCAGCGCTATGCCGGGCCGCGCATTGGCGACAGGGCCGCGGCCGACCTGGCGGACCGGATCATGGTGTCACCGTTTGACGCGCCGCTCGTCCGCGTACTCGACGGCAACTAGCGGACGCCAGCTTTCTCCGCAATGAACCGGTCAAGCGCAGCCAACAATGGCGTGCGAATTGAATCGTGCTCCAACCACATGTCGTGCTTGGCGTCGGGGTACGCCTCGACGATGCAGTTCGGTAAGTATTGCGCCGCCCGCTTATGTGCTGCGCTATCGACAATGACGTCCTGTCCGGCAGAGGCGATATAAACCGGCGTCGTCACGTCACCGAGAACTGTTGACTGACGCAAGTATTGGATCGACCGGCACGTTTCGTGAAGCCATCGCCAAGTGCCACCGCCGATCCGAAGGCTTGGGTCCAGCCGGTAATACAACTGCGCCACGCGGTATCGCACCGGGTCTTGCGATAGACGACTCTCTTCCACCGGGTAATGTTCGCGAAACCACCAGTCCTCGTGCCCCATCAGGTAGCGTTCACCGAAACCGGTCGCGGTCATCGCGCGTGCAACCTGGGAGACAACCGCCGGTGGTGCCTTTTCTGCCTTTATCTGCAGCATCGGCGCCGTGAGAAATGCAGCACTGACCGCGTCGGGGTGTTCGGCGAGGTAGCGCATCGCAATGTGCGCGCCCATCGAGTGGGCCACGAAAAAGATCGGGTGATCGAGGTTCACCTCGATGAAACGGCTGACGAACGCGTGGAGGTCGCGGACGTCGCGGCCGTAGCCGTGCGAATGCATCTTGTGGCCGTTGTCGAGATAGCGGTCAGATCCGCCTTGCCCCCGCCAGTCGAGGTGCCGAACGGCGATGCCGCGGGCCAAAAGATCGGCGTGCAACTCGAACCACTGTTCGGCAAAGCCGCCAAACCCGGGCAGTGTAATCGCCTTAGCCCGAATGGTTGTGCGGGGCCGCGGATCGGCCCAACCCGCGCGTAGTTTCGCGCCATCGGCGTTGGTGAAATAGCCCCAGCGCCAGTCCTCGTGCTGAAGAAAGCGGGCCGGCAGTGGCACGGGTAAGACGGATTGGTCGTACACGGCTACCCGGCTGCATTGTCCCGTTTGTCGGCCGGTCCGTAGCCTCCGCCGGTCGGGGTTTGAATCACGAAAACATCGCCCGCGTTCATCTCGACCGCCCAGCGCCCGGATGGACTCTCATCACGGGTGCCGTCCGTCCGTTCGACCCAGTTGCGCCCGCATTGACCGGGTCCACCGCCGCCCGCGCCGAACGGTGGTACGACGCGGTGGCTCGCGAGGATCGCCGCGGTCATTGGTTCCAGAAAGCGAATCCGCCGAATCGTCCCATCACCGCCGCGCCATTGACCCGTCCCGCCAGAATCGCGCCGGATGCGATGGCTTTCCAGTACGACCGGGAATCGCCACTCCAGCACTTCGGGATCGGTGAGCCGGGTGTTGGTCATATGAACTTGCACGGCCGCCGTGCCGTCGAAACCGGGCCCAGCGCCCGATCCGCCGGAAATCGTTTCGTAATACTGCCAACGCGCATTGCCGAACGTGAAGTTGTTCATCGTGCCCTGCGCGGCGCCCATGACGCCAAGGGCGCCGATCAGTGTGTCGGTCAAGTTCTGCGAGGTCTCAACATTGCCCGCGACCACCGCAGCGGGATAACTCGAATCCAGCATCGAGCCGTCGGGGATGATGATCTTGATCGGTTTCAAGCAGCCTTGGTTCAACGGAATGTCGTCGTCCACCAACATGCGGAACACATAAAGAACCGCCGCCATGGTCACCGCGCGTGGTGCGTTGTAGTTGCCGGGGTGTTGGCCCGAGGTGCCAGTGAAGTCGATCGTAATGGCGCGCGCCGCACGGTCGACCTTGATCGCGACGCGTAGTTCGAACCCATCGTCAAACGGATAAACGAAACTGCCGTCGTGCAACCGATCAATGACGCGGCGGACCGACTCTTCGGCATTGTCTTGGACGTGCCCCATATAGGCGCGGACTACGTCGAGCCCGAAGTGATCGACCATCCGGTGCAGCTCTTGCACCCCTTTTTCGCAGGCCGCGACTTGGGCCTTGAGATCGGCCATGTTCTGCATCGGATTGCGCGCGGGGTAGGGGCCTGAGCGCAAGAGATCGAGCATCTCCGCCTCGCGAAGGCGACCACCATCAACCAGCGTGAAGTTGTCGATCAGAATGCCTTCTTGGTCGATGCTTGTGGAATCTGGCGGCATCGAGCCGGGTGTAATGCCGCCGATGTCCGCCTGATGACCTCGGCTTCCAGTGAAGAACAGAAGGCCATCGGTCGTCGCGTCGAATACCGGCGTAATAACGGTCACATCTGGCAAGTGCGTGCCGCCGTTATAGGGCGCGTTCAACACGTAGACGTCGCCCTTCTTGATCGTATCGCCGCGTTCGCGGATCACCGTCTTGATGCTCTCGCTCATCGAGCCAAGATGCACCGGCATGTGGGGCGCGTTGGCGACGAGGTTGCCGGTGGCGTCGAACACGGCACACGAAAAATCCAATCGTTCCTTGATGTTGACTGACGACGCGGTGTTTTGCAGCGTCGATCCCATTTGCTCGGCAATCGACATGAATAGATTGTTGAAGATCTCCAGCATAACCGGATCGACATCCGTCCCGATCGCATGCATGCGTTTCTTCGCAACGACGCGGGTTAGCAGAAGTTCGGCGCGCTCGTTCAGGACAGCTTGCCAACCCGGTTCCACCACGATCGTCGAGTTTGGCTCGGTAATGATCGCCGGTCCGGCAATCGGCGTATCCGCCGGCACCGACGCGCGAGAAAAAATCGGCGTATCCAGTGCGCCCTCGGTGGTATGGACCGTGACCGTTCTATCGGGTGATGGAAGCGGCGCCGGGTCCGCCACGGCATCCTGTAGAAACGCCTTGCTATCCTCGGCGCGGCCGCGTCCTTCGACGGCAATTGCCTCAACGATCAACGGCTTTTCCGGCGCATCAAAGCCGTAGCGTTGCCGGTGCGCGGTCTCGAATTCGGCGCGCATTTCGGCCGCGCCGCCAAGTGTCACGATGAGTGGCGTATCGCTGCCTTCATAGCGAAGGTGCGCCGTGCGCAACAAGTCGGTGCGCGCCGGCGCGATTCCCTGTCCGACAAGTTCCGCGTTGGCTTCCCTCCCCAGGATCGCAACATCGCTCTGCAGACGCTCGACCAGTGCGTCGTCGAGAACCGCCTCCACGGCCCGTTCGCGCATCGTCGTCGTGTCGGCCAGCCCCATGCCGTAGGCCGATAGCAAGCTGGCGAGCGGATGGATAATTACTTTGGTCATCCCCAGCGCGTCGGCGACCAAACACGCGTGCTGTGCCCCGGCACCGCCAAAACAGCACAAGGTGTAGTCGGTCACGTCGTAGCCGCGTTGGATCGAAATCTTCTTGATCGCGTTCGCCATGTTCTCGACAGCAATGTCGATAAACCCGTTGGCAACTTCCTGGGCGGATCGTTTGTCACCGGTTGCCTGCCCGATCTCTGCGGCAAGGTCCTCGAATTTATTGAGCACGACGTCGGCGTCGATTGGTTGGTCGGCAGTGGGGCCGAAGACCGCCGGAAACGAGCTCGCCTGCAACTTGCCGACGCACACGTTGGCGTCCGTGACCGTCAACGGACCGCCGCGGCGATAGCACGCCGGGCCGGGGTTGGCGCCCGCCGAATCGGGACCGACCCGGTAGCGTGACCCGTCGAAGTGGAGGATCGATCCACCGCCGGCCGCCACGGTGTGGATCGCCATCATGGGCGCACGCATGCGCACACCGGCGACCTCGGTCTCGAAAGCGCGTTCAAACTCGCCGTCGTAATGCGACACGTCGGTCGACGTCCCGCCCATGTCAAAACCGATAATCCGCGGCAGGCCGGCGCGCTCGCTGGTGCGCACCGCGCCCACGACACCGCCGGCCGGCCCCGAGAGGATCGAGTCTTTACCTTGAAAAAAGTCGGCGCGCGCAAGCCCGCCGCTCGATTGCATAAACATCAATCGGGTGCCGCCGAGTTCCTCGGCGAGCCCGTCGATGTAGCGCCGCAGGATTGGCGTCAGGTAGGCGTCGACCACGGTGGTATCGCCGCGACTCACCAGCTTCATTAGGGGGCTGACCTCGTGCGATACCGACACTTGGGTAAAGCCTATCGCGCGCGCTATCTCGCCGATTTGCTTTTCGTGCGCCGGGAACCGGTAGCCGTGCATCAAGACGACCGCGACGGCGCGGATCCCAGCATCAAAGGCGGCTTGCAGATCGGTCCCAACCCTATCCGTGTTGAGATCTTTCAAGATATGACCGTTCGCCATCACCCGTTCTTCGGCTTCGATCACGCGCTCATAGAGCATTTCCGGTAGTTCGATGTGGCGAACGAAAAGCTTGGGTCGGTTCTGGTAGCCGATGCGCAACGCGTCGCCCAGGCCTTCGGTGATGACCAGAACAGTTCGGTCGCCCTTGCGTTCCAAAAGTGCGTTGGTCGCAACCGTTGTGCCCATTTTGACCGAATCGATCCGCGCCGACGGAATTGGGTCGTTGGGGCCGATCCCGAGGGTCTCGCGGATCCCTTGTAGCGCGGCATCTCGGTACTGTTCGGGGTTGTCGGACAGCAGTTTGCGCGCCTGGAGCGAGCCATCCGGTGCCCGCGCGACGACGTCAGTAAACGTGCCGCCGCGGTCGATCCAGAATTGCCAGCCTGCGTCCATGGGGTTTCGATAACATATCGGTCGGCGGTGGCCTAGCTGGGCGTCGCCTGCAACGACCACTGGTGCAAACGCGGTCTGCGCGTTAGGTTCGCGTAGGAGCCAAGACGTGAGCATTTGGGGCAAAATCATCGGGGCGACGACCGGATTTGCGGTCGGTGGGCCCATCGGCGCGCTCGTCGGTGGGCTCGCGGGGCACGTCTATGATCGTCGCCGGGCGAGCACGGATGATGGCGGTGATGCCACCAAGCAAATCGCATTCACAATCGGCGTGATCGCGCTGGGCGCTAAAATGGCCAAGGCCGATGGCGTCGTTACCGCGGACGAGGTGCAGGCTTTTAAGGAAGTTTTTCAGATACCGCCCGCCGAAATGAAAAACGTGGCCCGCGTGTTTGATCAAGCCCGCAAGGACGCGCGGGGCTACGAGATTTACGCCCACCAGATTGCGGGCCTGTTCAAGGACACGCCGCAAGTACTGGAAGATTTAGTCGACGGCCTTTTTCACATCGCCAAGGCCGATAACATCATGCATCCGGCCGAACTTGAGTACCTTGAGGGCGTCGCTCGAATCTTTGGTTTCGGCACGAATGATTTCGCCCGCATCAAAGAAGGGCATCTTGGGCCGGATAAGGCGGATCCCTATCAGGTACTCGGCGTTTCACGCGATGCCGAGGACGACGAGATCAAGCGGGTCTACCGCAAACTCATTCGTGAGCATCACCCCGATGCACTCATTGCTCAAGGGATGCCCGAAGAATTCGTTCGCGTCGCCAACGACAAGCTTGCGGTGATCAACGTCGCCTACGACCGCATCGAAAAAGAGCGCGGGCTCGTATAGTCGGCGGCAATGCGTCCCCAACATCTCGTCTTTGCGCTGCTGATGGCCGCGGCGGCTGGAACCAATTGGGTGGCTTCCAAGATCGCGGTCGACACGCTACCGCCATTCCTGACGGTAGCGATGCGCTTCGGGATTCTAACGGTCGTACTTCTGCCGTTCGCGCGGATTTTCCCGGGCCAAATGCGCAACGTATTCTTGGTGTCGGTCACGTTGGGCGTGATGCAATTTGGCTTCATGTTCCAGTCGTTGAGTTTGGCCGACGATGTCTCGACCATGGCGATCACCAATCAGCTCTATGTCCCGTTCTCCACGATCATGGGGATTGTCTTCTTGGGCGAACGCATCGGGTTGGTGCGCAGTCTGGCGATCGCCGTTGCGTTTGCCGGCGTCGTTGTCATGGGCTTCGATCCGGCGGCCTTCCGCCAGATTGACGCGATGCTCTTCGTCACGCTGTCCGCGATGTCACTCGCGGTGTCGTCGTTGTTCATGCGCAAATTGGACGGGATCACGGTCTTTCAGCTGCAATTTTGGTTAGCGGCACTCGCCGCGCCGCAGATGTTGGTCCTGTCGTTGATCTTTGAGTACGACAGGTGGGCGAGCGTTCCCGACGCGTCGACCGTGGCTTGGTCCGCGTTCGTCTACACGATATTCGTTGGCACGCTGTTCCATGCCGGCTGGTATTTCCTCCTGCGGCGCTATCCCGTAAGCACCGTGGCGCCGCTCATGTTGCTGTTGCCGGTCTTCGGGATCGGATCGGGCATCGCGGTCTATGGTGACGTCCTCACACCTCAGGTCAGCCTCGGTGGTGCGCTGACACTGGTCGGGGTGGCCATCATTGTTTTCCGCACCCGTGAAGGCGTGGGCGGCGAGATCGACTTCGACAAAAAGCCGCGTGACGATCGTGAGGCGCCCAAAGGATGAAGCTCCAGCACCTGTTTCTTGCGTGGTCGATCACGGTGATTTGGGGTTTCAATTTTGTCGCCGCCAAAACGGCGCTCGACCATTTCCCACCGTTCGAAATGCTGCTGCTGCGATTTATTTTGCTGACCGCCATTTTGTTTCCCTTTCTTCGTGTGCCGCGGGACAAACTGCGCCCGGTGCTGGCGGTCGGGTTTATGATTGGTGTTCTTCACTTCTCGCTGAACTTTTCGGGCCTGGGCATGTCGGGCGACGTGTCGTCGGCAGCAATCGCGACGCAGCTGTTTATTCCCATGGGCACCATTCTTGCCATCATCTTTCTTGGCGAGCGGATCGGGATGTGGCGGGCCGGCGCGATTGCGATTGCCTTTTCTGGCACGGTCGTTCTCGCCTTTGATCCGGTGGTGATCGACCACCTCGACGCGTTGCTGGTGGTGGTCATCAGCGCCGTCCCAATGGGAATCGCGACGATCATGCTGCGCCGCCTGACCGGCGTCGGCCCGCTGCAGATTCAAGCGTGGACCGGGGTCGTGGGCATTCCCTCATACCTTGTTCTCACGGTGTTGTTCGAAAGCGGTCAGGTTGAGGCGTTGCGCACCGCGCCCCTCGCACCGCTTGCCGGCATCGTCTATGCCGTCCTGGCGGCGTCGCTGATTGGCCACGGCGGCCTGTACTTTCTTTTGCAGCGCTATCCGGTTAGCTGGGTTAACCCGTTGTTCCTTTTGGCGCCGATCTTCGCGGTCCTGTTCGGTGTGACCGTTTACGGTGATCGGCCGACGATGCAGATTTTTGTGGGTGGCTTTATGACCATCGCCGGGGTTGCTGTGATCGCGATTCGCTCAGCGCGTAAGGGCGCGCCGATTGCGGAAAAGGTCGCGCCGTGACCGACAAGACAATCGATCGGCCGTCGCCGAACTTCGACACCCGGTCGGGCCCCGTCGACATGATCGTGCTGCACTATACCGGCATGAAAGATTGTGCGGCGGCGTTGGACCGCTTGTGCGATCCGACCGCCAAGGTCAGCGCGCATTATCTGATCGACGAGGATGGCACGCTCTATACGCTTGTCGAGGAGTCGATGCGCGCATGGCACGCGGGCGTCGCTTGTTGGCACGGGCAAACCAACATCAACGGTTGTTCGATCGGAATCGAATTGGTTAACCCCGGGCACGAATTCGGCTATCGAGTTTTTCCTGAATCACAAATGCTGCGTCTTGAGCAGCTCTGCCGCGACATTGTGCAGCGCCATGACATATCGGCGGCGCGGGTTCTTGGTCACGCCGACGTGGCGCCGATGCGCAAACAAGACCCGGGCGAATTGTTCGATTGGCGCCGCATGGCCGCCGCCGGACTGGCGTTGTGGCCGGACGTGGGCCAAGCCGGTTCCGGCGCGCTTCGGATCGGCGATGCGAACCAAGACGTCGTAGCCTTACAAACGGCCCTCGGATCGGTCGGCTATCGAATTGCTCCTGACGGTGCCTTTGGAACCGAAACCGAGGCCGTGGTCACTGCATTCCAGCGGCACTACAGGCCGCGCGCGGTCGACGGGGTCGCTGATACCGAAACCTTGGCGATGTTGGACGGCCTAGCGTCACTCTTCGTTGACCTTTGAACTTTGCGGTTTAGGTTAGGCGCGCCAGGCGGCCGGATGACCGCTGTTGGCCCTTCGGGTGCCGATAGAGGAAAGTCCGGGCTCCACGGGAAAACGGTGCCGGGTAACACCCGGCGGGGGCGACCCCAGGGAAAGTGCCACAGAAAGTAAACCGCCTGGGCTTCGGCCCAGGTAAGGGTGAAAGGGTGCGGTAAGAGCGCACCGCGGCGCCGGTAACGGCGGCGGCACGACAAACCCCACCGGGAGCAAGACCAAATAGAGGTGGCATGCCGGGTTCGCTCGGCGGGGTCGGTTCCTGGACCTGCTGCCTGGGTCGGTTGCTTGAGGCGTTCGGTAACGGGCGTCCCAGAGGAATGGTCATCCCCCGCAAGGGGACAGAACCCGGCTTACAGGCCGCCTGGCATTTACCCCCCCCATCTTGTTGAGAACAAAAGACGAACAAGTGTTCGTCCGATCTTCATAAGGTCTCGGCCAGTCGAAAGGCGCATTCGACCCAGATGTGAACATACCGCGAACATAATGTTGCCCGATTCAACTGGTACGCATCGAACGGATCGCTGATCGCGACATGCGGTTGGCAGAATCGGTTCAAGTTCGGTCGCCGAAGTACTTCATAAGGCACCGGAATTACTTGTAATTCCATTGACCACCATAGAATGGCATGATATCCCATCTTGTCCCAAAGGCCGATCTTGGCCAACTCGCGGCAGGGTCGGTTTGGGACACTGGGAGAGTTTTTCGTGGGGGCAGCTGTGGCGCTGTTTCTTTCCACATTCGTGAACAAAGTGGATCGCAAGGGCCGCGTTTCGGTTCCCGCGACCTTTCGTACCGTGCTGGCCCAGCAATCGTTTTCCGGTGTCGTCGCCTTTCCGTCTTTGGTCCACGCCGCGATCGAAGGTAGCGGCATCGACCGTTTCGAACGCCTCGCCGAGGGTATCGACGACCTTAATCCCTTCAGCGACGAGCATGACGATTTCTCTAAGGCGATTTTCGGCAAGGCCCACCAACTGCCGTTCGACGGCGAGGGGCGCATCATTTTGCCCGAGGCGCTTCTAAAGCACGCCGGCATCACTGAACACGCGGCGTTCGTCGGCCAAGGCCGCCGCTTTCAGGTTTGGGAGCCGGAGGCGTTCGCCCGGCACGAATCTGAGGCGGTCGAGCGAGCCAAACGGGATCGGGCCTCATTGCGGCTTGCAGCACCCCCCCGCGGTGGGGATGGGGGCGCCTGATGGAGGCGCACCGGACCGCTCCTTTGCATGTGCCGGTGATGGTCTCCGAAGTTTGCGCAGCCATCGCACCGGCGGACGGCGAAACCTACGTTGATGGCACTTTTGGTGCCGGTGGATACGCCCGCGCCTTTCTCGACGCTGCGGAATGTCGCGTGTTCGGGATTGATCGGGATCCGGCGGCGATCCAACAGGGTCGCGCCCTCGAATCGCATTACGGCGGTCGTTTGACCCTGCTCGATGGCCGGTTTTCCGAGATGGGGGCCTTATTGGCGGCCCACGGCGTTGAAACCGTTGAGGGCGTCGCGCTCGACTTGGGCGTGTCCTCGATGCAGATCGACGATCCGGCACGCGGATTTTCATTCATGCATGACGGGCCGCTCGACATGCGGATGGGCGGTGACGGGCCGACCGCTGCTGACGTCGTCAACCAAGAGCAGGAAACGGCCCTCGCGGACATCATCTATCAGTTTGGCGAAGAACGTCACTCGCGCCGTATTGCGCATGCGATTGTCGAACGACGTGCCGAAGCGCCGATCACCACAACGGGGCGCCTAGCGGAAATCGTCGCGCGCGCGATGCCTGGCGAGCGCGGCCGGATCCACCCCGCGACGCAAACATTTCAAGCCTTGCGAATTTACGTCAACGAAGAACTGGGGTCGGGCGGCGAACTTGAGGTTGGGCTATCCGCGGCGGAGCGCGCATTGGCGCCCGGCGGCCGGCTCGCCGTTGTCTCGTTTCACTCGCTCGAAGATAGGACAGTGAAGGAATTTCTACGCGGTCACGGTGGGAGGTCCAATGCCGGCACAAACCGACATCTTCCTGAGACGGCCGCGCCAGCCCCGGCGACATTCGCTTTGAGCCCACTGCGCAAGCCGACTGATGACGAAATCGCATACAACCCGCGGGCAAGGTCGGCCCGTCTGCGCAGCGCCGTCCGCACAACAGCGCCATGCGCGGAGTTGGTCCGATGATCCGCCCGGCCGTCATCGCTGGGCTGGTGCTATTGGCGGTCATGGTGACCGGGTTGTTTGAGCTCAAGTACGAAGTCCGCGACCTCGCCCAACAAAAGGCGCTTCTTCGAAGCGAAATTGCCGACGAGCGCGAAACGCTGCGCGTTTGGCAAGCCGAATGGAGCTTCCTCAATCAGCCCGCGCGTATTCAGGATCTCGCGGCGCGGTACCTTGATCTGGGCACGCCGCTCGCGTCGCAAGTCGGTGACGCCGACCGCATTCCGTTTCGCACCAGCGCCGACGAAGTTGCGCAAGCCGAGCCCACCGCGAGGCGGGCGCAATGACCGCCCGTGACGGCCAATACGACCGTCGGCGCGGCCTCCGTCGCTTCGTCCAATTGGAAGGTGTCGCCAAGCAGGCGCTGGACACGGGACACGTCCGTCTCATTGCCGTCGCCGCAGGATTCGCACTTTGCTTTCTGGTTATTGCCGGTCGCTTGATCGGCCTGACCGCTCTCGCACCAAGGGATGACGGCGCCAACCTTCCTGCCGAAGCGCGACAGGTGCACAGCGCGCGCGCCGAAATATTGGATCGGCAAGGCGTCTTGCTCGCGGGCAACGTTCGCGCGGTTTCGCTCTTTGCCAACCCACGCAAGGTGATGGACGCTGCTCGGGCGGCATCCCAGCTTGCAGCGGTGTTGCCGGGTCTGGAACAAGAAAACGTCTTGCGGGCTTTGTCGTCGGATCGCGGTTTCGTGTGGGTCAAACGGCAGCTCAGTCCAAGACAACAGGATGCGGTAAATCGTCTTGGCATCCCGGGCCTCGGTTTTGCCGACGAAGAGCGCCGCGTCTATCCCCTCGGGCGGCTCGCGGCACACGTCGTTGGATTCACCGGAGTCGACCGTGAAGGTTTGACTGGAATCGAAAAGGGCCGAGATGACGACCTGAGCGCCGGGCGGACAACCACACTCAGCATAGACGTCCGCGTCCAACACGCGCTCCGCGCCGAACTTCTCGCCAGTGTCGAGGAGTTCCAGGCGATCGGCGCTGCGGCGATCGTTATGGACGTTCATAGCGGCGAGATCGTCGCCATGGTTTCGCTCCCCGATTTCGATCCCGACGCCAAGGATGAGGTTCCCGCCGATAATTTGTTCAATCGCGCGACCCTCGGCGTCTACGAAATGGGGTCGACGTTCAAGGCGTTCAACACGGCGGCGGCTCTCGAATTCGGTTTGGCCGGTCTCACCGATACCTATGACGCGAGCAAGCCGCTCCGTGTCGCGCGCTTCACCATCAACGACGACCACGCCAAGAACAGGTGGCTCACGGTCGCCGAGATTTTTCAGTACTCCTCCAATATCGGTAGCGCCCGGATGGCGCTCGACTTAGGTCCCGATCGGCAACGGGCATTTCTTAAGTCTCTTGGTTTGCTCGATCGCCCGCAGATCGAAATACCAGAAGTAAGCGCGCCGATGGTGCCCAGCCCGTGGCGTGAAATCAGCACGATGACCGTTGCCTACGGGCATGGGATCGCGGTGAGCCCACTCCAAATGGCGACCGCTTACAGCATTGTCGTTAACGGCGGTCTTGCGGTGACGCCCACGCTGATCGCCCGACGGCCCGATGAGCAAAACCCGTCGCCGCGCATTTTGTCGGAACGGACGTCGCAGTCCATGCGGGAACTGCTCAGCTTGGTCGTTGAGGATGGCACCGGAAAACAGGCCAAAGCGAAGGGCTATCTTGTCGGCGGCAAAACCGGCACCGCCGAGAAGGCTGGTGCCGGCGGCTATCGGCGCAACGCTCTGCTGTCATCTTTTGTCGCGGCATTCCCGATCGACGATCCGCGTTATGTCGTGTTTGTCGCCCTCGATGAACCCAAAGGCATCAAGCGCACTTTCAATTTCGCGACTGCCGGTTGGACCGCCGCGCCTGCGGTGAGCCGGGTGGTGAGCAGAATCGCGCCCCTTCTCGGCGTTGCACCGGCGCCCGGGCCGGCCGCGGTGCCTAGTGATTCGCTGCTGGTATCTGTGAGTAAGGATCGCTGATGCGTTTATCCGAACTCACCGGATCGAATGATCGCGCGTCGCGAATCGAGGTGGCGGGGATCACGGCTGACAGCCGTGCGGTGCTGCCTGGATATGTCTTCGCCGCGTTGCGCGGGGTGCGCACCGACGGCACCCAGTTCATCTCGGACGCGATCGAACATGGCGCTGTTGCGGTGCTCGCGCCGTCAGGCACCAAGATTCAAAACGACGGGGTCTTTGTCGTCTCCGACGAGAATCCGCGGCGCCGGCTGGCGTTGATGGCTGCCCGGTTCTATCCCCGGCAGCCCGAAACGATCGTGGCGGTAACCGGAACCAACGGGAAGACCTCAACCGCGGATTTTGCCGCGCAAATTTGGGCGCGCCTTGGGATCACGGGCGGCAGCCTCGGGACGTTGGGATTGCGGACATCTGTCGGCGCCTCTGAAGGTAACCTGACAACGCCCGATCCGGTAACACTGCATCGTAGCCTGGATCAGCTCGCTGGCGACGGCATCGAACATCTCGCGATGGAGGCCTCTAGCCATGGCCTCGATCAATACCGCCTCGACGGCGTACGCGTGTCGGCGGCGGCGTTTACAAATATTAGCCACGATCATCTCGATTACCACGGCTCGCACGAGGCCTACCTTGCGGCCAAGTTGCGTCTGTTTACTGAGGTCATGCCTGAGGGCGGGATCGCGGTGCTCAATGCCGATTTGCCGGAGTTCGAGACGGTGCGTGCTGCCTGCGCCAACCGCCGTCAACTCATCTTGACGTACGGCACCTCGCGCGCCGCAGATTACAGGTTGGTTGCGGCCGAGCCCGGCCCTTGCGGGCAGACCGTCGAGGTGGCGATCCACGGTGCCATCCATAAAGTTCTCTTGCCGCTTTACGGGTCGTTCCAAGCCGAAAACGCGCTAGCGGCCCTCGCGCTGGTGGTTGGCACCGGCGCCAACAGTGCAGCAGCGGTCGATGCATTAGGCCATTTGCAAGGCGTTACAGGACGCGCCCAGCTGGTGGCAGAACTCAACACCCGAGCGAAGATTTTCGTCGACTACGCGCATACGCCCGACGCCTTGAGCCACGTTCTGACGGCGCTGCGCCCCCATACCAAGGGGCGTCTCGTGCTGGTGTTCGGTTGCGGCGGCGAGCGTGACCGCGCCAAGCGCCCTGAAATGGGTCGCATCGCATCGGAACTCGCCGATCATGTGATCGTCACCGACGATAACCCACGCGACGAAGATGCGGCGACGATCCGCGGTGAAATTCTCGCCGCATGCCCCGGCGCCGAAGATGTCGGCAGCCGCAGCCGCGCGATTGCCCGCGGGATCGCGGTGCTCGCGCCCGGCGACCTTTTGGTCGTTGCCGGTAAAGGTCATGAAACCGGACAAGTCGTGCGCGGCGAGGTGCGTCCCTTTGACGACACGGCGGTAATTCGCAAGGCGGTGCTTGGCCACGGGAGGAATGGGTCATGACCCGGCCCACCGATCTTCCGCTATGGACCGGCGCAGAAATCGTTGCCGCCACCGGTGGTGTTGTCTCCGGTGGCCATGATTGGCACGCAACCGGTGTCGCGATCGACAGTCGTACGACGCACGACGGCGATTTGTTTGTCGCCATCGCAGGGCCCAACCACGATGGTCACCGTTTTGTTGCCGATGCTTTTGCGCAAGGCGCATCCGCAGCAATCGTTCGGCACGACTTCGACGGGGCGACACCGCAGATGCGGATCGTTCGAGTGGACGATCCGCTCGAAGCGTTGCGCCGTTTGGGTGTTGCCGCGCGCGCCCGCATGCAAGGCACCGTTGTTGCGGTCACCGGCAGTGTCGGTAAGACCGGCACCAAAGAAGCGTTGCGGGCGGCGCTGCACCGCCACCGGGCCACGCATGCCAGTACCGCGAGCCTCAACAATCATTGGGGCGTGCCGCTCAGCCTGGCACGCATGCCGCGCGACAGTGGTTACGCCGTGTTCGAAGTTGGCATGAACCACGCGGGTGAAATCGGTCCCCTGGCGCGGCTCATTCGGCCGCACGCGGCAATCGTCACGACGGTTGAACCGGTCCACCTTGAGTTCTTCGACTCGGTGACATCGATTGCCGATGCCAAGGCGGAAATATTTGAGGGTTTGGAGCGCGATGGTATCGCCGTCCTCAATCGGGACAACCCACATTTCGACCGCCTCGCCGCCGTAGCCCGCGCGTCCGGTGCGTCTCAAGTCGTTGGATTTGGCGAGTCGGAAGCGGCCGATGCCCGGCTCATCAAGGCCGCGATGAACGAGAATTGCTCGTGCATTTCGGCTGACATATGCGGTCAGGCGATGACCTACAAAGTAGGTGCCCCAGGGCGTCATTGGGTGGTCAACAGCCTCGCGGTTCTCGCCGCGGTTAGTGCCGTCGGCGCAGACCTTGGACTTGCGGGCCTTGCGCTGGCGGAATTGTCGCCGCCTGAAGGACGCGGACAACGCACCGAAGTCGCCACGCGCGACGGATCGTTCCTCGTCATCGACGAGAGTTACAACGCCAACCCCGCGTCAATGCGGGCGGCCATCGAACTACTAGGCGCGTCGCCGGTTGCACGGTCGGGCCGTCGTGTCGCGGTGCTTGGCGACATGCTTGAGATGGGTGCCGAAAGCCCGTCCTTTCACGCAGCCTTGGCGCATTCCATCGCCTCGGCCGGTGTCGATCTGGTCTTTTGTTGCGGCGCCAATATGAAAGCTTTGGCCGACGCTCTGCCCGTCGCGCTGCTTGGCGGTTGGACCGAGGATTCGGCGCAATTGAGCGACACCGTGGTAGGGGCCGCGCGACCGGGCGACGTGTTCATGGTCAAAGGCTCCCTTGGCAGTCGGATGGCACCGATCGTTCAAGCCCTCAAAGAACTCGACCGCGCGCCGCGTCGAGTCAACGGGGGCTGAGGATGCTGTTTAACTTTCTCGCGCCACTCGCTGACGATTTCGGAATATTTAATCTGTTCCGCTTTCTCACCTTTCGTACCGGCGGCGCGGTCATGACCGCCATGATCTTGAGTTTTCTCCTTGGGCCGATGTTGATCCGGCGGTTGCGTAAAATGCAGCGGACCGGGCAGCCCATTCGCGACGACGGGCCGGGCAGCCACCTCATCAGCAAAAAAGGCACGCCGACAATGGGGGGGTTCCTGATTCTCCTCAGCTTCGGTGTCTCCACCTTGCTGTGGGCGGACCTCAGCAATGGATTCGTGTGGGCGGCGCTCCTGGTTACGCTGGGATTTGGCGCCGTCGGCTTCGTCGACGATTACCTAAAAGTCACCCGCAAGAGCCATCGCGGCGTGCCGGGCCGGATCAAGCTTCTGGTCGAGGTGGGCATCGCGCTCGTTGCGACGATTTGGATCATGCGGCTCATGAGTGGTCCGCTCGATAGCGGCCTAGCCGTACCGTTCTTTAAGGATGTCCTGGTCAATCTGGGTTGGCTGTTCGCGCCCTTTGCAGTCTTCGTCATGGTCGGCGCGTCAAACGCGGTGAACCTCACGGACGGGCTTGATGGTTTGGCGATTGTGCCGGTCATGATTGCCGCCGCGTCGTATGCGTTGATTGCCTACCTTGTCGGCAACGCGGTGTTCTCCAGCTACCTCCAGATTCACAGCGTGCCGGGCGCCGGCGAACTTGCGGTGTTTTGTGGTGCATTGATCGGTGGGGGTCTTGGTTTTCTCTGGTTCAACGCGCCGCCTGCGAGTGTCTTTATGGGTGATACCGGCAGCCTGTCGATGGGCGGTGCCCTGGGCGTCGTTGCGGTGGTGACCAAACACGAACTGGTACTCGGGGTCATCGGCGGTTTGTTTGTCCTCGAGACTGTCTCGGTGATGGTCCAGGTCGCGTCGTTCAAACTGACCGGCAAACGCGTCTTTCGCATGGCGCCTTTGCACCATCACTACGAGGAAAAAGGCTGGGCCGAAGCGACCATTGTGATTCGCTTTTGGATCATTGCCGTCATCCTCGCTCTTATCGGCTTGTCCACGTTGAAGCTCAGATGATCGCGCTCTCGACATACGCCGGGCGCACTGTTGCCGTTCTCGGGCTTGCCCGCAGCGGCTCGGCCGCAGTGCGCGCGCTGACGGCGTCGTCGGCCAATGTGATCGCGTGGGATGACAACGAAGACAGGCGCAACGAAAACGCCGGGGCAGGTGTCCTGCTTTCGAACCTTAGTAAATGTCATTTTGACAACATCGATGCATTGGTTCTCAGCCCCGGCGTTCCCTTTACCCACCCCACCCCGCATCCTGCGGTCCGCAATGCGCAAGCAGCCGGCGTCAAAGTTATCGGTGATGTCGAACTTTTTGCCATGTCGCAACCGACCGCAAAAGTTGTTGGCGTAACGGGCACAAACGGGAAGTCGACAACGACCGCCCTGATTGGCTATTTGCTCGCAGCGGCGGGGCGTTCGGTTGAGGTGGGTGGCAATATCGGCCGGCCGGTGCTCGACTGCGCGCGGCTCGATGCTCAGGGCACCTACGTCGTCGAGTTGTCGTCATATCAAATCGACCTTGCCCCCTCACTGGTGTGTGACGTCGCGGTCCTGATCAATATCAGCAGCGACCATCTCGATCGCCACGGCGATATGGCGGGCTACGTCGCCGTGAAGCGCCGCATATTTAACGGGCAAACCGGAGCCAAAGCCGCGGTTGTTGGCGTCGACGACGATCATTGCCGGGCGACCTATCAATGGTTGAAGGACCAGGGCCACGCCAACGTCGTCCCCATCGCCGTCGGTCGCGCCCTTGAGGAAGGGGTCTTTGTCCAAGGCGGCGTGCTCAACGATCGAATCGCGGGCGACGCCGGCACAGTTGATTTGAGTGGCATCAAGACATTGCGCGGGGCGCACAATTGGCAAAACGTCGCCGCGGCATATGCGGCCGTGCGATCCATTGGCCTAAGTCGCGACGATATAGCGCGCGCGCTACCCGGGTTTCCCGGCTTGCTGCACCGGATGGAGAGCGTCGCCGTCATCAACGGTGTCGAATACATTAACGACAGCAAGGCGACGAACGCCGACGCGGCGGCCCGCGCCCTGGCCACCTTTGACGACATCTACTGGATCGCTGGCGGACGCGGCAAACAAGGCGGCTATGCAGCCCTTGAACCTTATCTGTCGCGCGTCCGCCGCGCCTATCTGATTGGCGAGGCGGCACCGTCCATAGCAGCAGCGTTGGGCAATCGGACGGACGTTGTGCAGACCAAAACGCTGGCGCGGGCCGTCGAAGCGGCCGCGCGCGATGCGACGCAAGACGGTGCCGGTGGCCGACGCTCGGTCGTGCTGCTATCGCCGGCCTGCGCGTCTTTCGACCAGTTTGCCGACTATGAGGCCCGCGGTGAGGCTTTCCGTACCCTCGTGTCGGGCATCGCCTCCGGAGGTCCGGCATGATCGATTTCGGACGCACAGATCGCAGTGTCGTCGGCCGGTGGTGGTGGACCGTCGATCGTTGGACGCTTCTCGTCCTGCTGCTGACGATGGCCGTGGGCGTGTTCCTGATAATGGCCGCAAGTCCCGCGGTCGCCGACCGAATCGGTTTGGAATCGTTTCACTTCGTGCGGCGCCAGATTCTGTTTCTGGTGCCGGCGCTTCTTGCGCTGTTCGGCATGTCTCTTCTTCCGGTTTTGTGGGTACGCCGCATCGCGGTGGTCGGCTTCGTCCTGTCCTTGGTTCTGCTGGTCGGCACGCTGATCGGCGGCGACAGCATCAAGGGCGCGCGCCGGTGGCTCGATTTCGGCGGCTTCCTATTGCAGCCCTCGGAGTTTGCCAAGCCCACCTTTGCAGTATTTGCCGCATGGATGTTGTCGCAACGGGTGACGCAGCCGGGGTTCCCGGGCTACACCTTCGCGACCGTCGCGGCAGCGATCCTCATCGGCCTCCTGCTTCTTCAACCCGATGTCGGCATGACGCTGGTCGTCGCGTGCGTCTGGGTCGCCCAGATGTTCCTCGCCGGTATTCCCTTGTTTGTCGTGGCCGTGATTGCGGCCGTTGGGGCGGTCGGCGCGATCGGCGCCTACGCGCTGTTTCCCCACGTTGCGGCGCGGATCGATCGTTTTCTCGATCCGTCGAGTGGCGACACCTTTCAGATCGACGCATCTCTCAATGCGTTCGGTAACGGCGGGTTGTTCGGAACCGGACCGGGCGAGGGGATCGTCAAATCGATCCTTCCCGATGCCCACGCGGACTTCATCTTCGCCGTTGCTGGCGAAGAGCTCGGCCTGTTCGCGTCGCTCGCCGTCGTCATCTTGTTTGCCTTCTTGGTGTTGCGTGGGCTGGTTCGGCTTTTGCGGGAAAGCGATCTGTTCGTTGTTCTCGCCAGCGCCGGCATATTGGTTCAGATCGGTCTCCAGGCTGTGATCAATATGGGGGTCAATGTTCGATTGCTGCCGGCGAAAGGGATGACCCTCCCGTTCATAAGCTACGGGGGGTCGAGTTTGTTGGCGTTGGCAATCGGCATGGGCTTCGTTCTTGCCTTGACCCGGCGACGCCCCGGGGTCGCCACGATGAACGCCAACCGGTCCGTCATTTCACGCGCTCAAGTGACCGGCGTGGCCGGAATACCTATCTCGCAAGGGGGCGCGTCATGAGCGGACGCACCATCGTACTTGCCGCCGGCGGAACCGGCGGCCACCTGTTTCCTGCCGAAGCACTTGCGCGGGAAATGCTAGAGCGTGGTCATCGTCTCGTCCTCGTTACCGATCGTCGGGGCGCGGGACACAGCCACACGCTCGCCAATCTTGAAACCCACATCGTTCGTGCCGGCACCCTTGCCGGTAGCGTGGGCAAGAAGATCGGCGGGCTCACGAATGTCGTAGCGGGGGTCTTCCAAGCGCGAGCCCTCCTCCCCCGGCTGCAGCCTCATGCTGTGGTCGGTTTCGGCGGCTATCCCTCCCTGCCAACCATGTTAGCCGCAGCACGCTTGGGAACCCCCGCTACGATACATGAACAAAATGCGGTGCTCGGCCGCGTCAATCGCCTGTTGGCGCCACGCGTCAAGGCAATCGCGCTTTCTTTTGCGCGAACCGAACGGCTTGATGGTAAGGATCGGGCCGGCGCCGTCGTCACCGGGAATCCGGTCCGGCCCGACGTTCTGAGATACCGCGACCGTCCTTACCGTGGCCCAGACGCTGCGGGTCCGATAAGGCTCCTAGTTTTTGGCGGCAGCCAGGGCGCGAACGTCTTTTCGAGTGTGGTGCCGGCGGCTCTTGGCGCACTGGATGAGCCGCTGCGCAAGCGCCTCCAGGTTGTCCAACAATGCCGCATCGAAGATCTCGACGTCGTCCGCCGCGCGTATGCCGACGCCGGGGTTGCGGCTGACCTTGGAACCTTCTTCGACGATCTGCCGAACCGGATGGCCGAGGCGCACTTGGTCATCGCGCGGGCCGGGGCGTCGACGGTGTTTGAACTCGCCGCGATGGGGCGCCCGGCGCTGTTGGTGCCCTATCCCCATGCAACAGATGACCATCAGACCGCGAACGCCAACGCGTTCAGCGAGACTGGCGCCGGTTGGACCATTCAGCAGTCGTCGTTCGGGTCAGCCGACCTGTTTGGACGCCTCAACGCGTTGCTGGCGGTGCCGCATTACCTCGAGCAGGCGGCGGCAGCCGCAAAGCGCTTTGGTGTGCCGGATGCCGCATCCCGGCTCGCCGATCTTGTCGAATCCCTTGCCGGAACCAACGGCGAGAGCGCTGGGCAACGCTTTGCACAAGGGGCGGCTGCATGAAGCAACTTCCCCTCGATATCGGGATCATCCATTTCGTCGGCATCGGCGGCATTGGCATGAGCGGCATCGCCGAAGTCATGCATAGCCTCGGCTACAAGGTCCAAGGCAGCGACCTCGCCGATAGCGCCAATGTCGTGCGCCTCCGCGCCCTTGGCATCACCATCTCGAAGGGGCATGCCGAAGCCAATCTTGGCGAAGCCCGGGTCGTCGTCGTGTCGACAGCGGTCAAGGCCGACAACCCCGAGGTCGTGGCCGCCCGCCATGCCTTCATCCCGGTCGTCCGCCGGGCCGAAATGCTTGCCGAACTGATGCGGTTCAAATGGTCGGTCGCGGTCGGCGGCACCCACGGTAAAACGACAACGACATCGTTGATCGCCGCCATGCTCGATGCCGCCTCATTCGATCCCACGGTGATCAATGGCGGCATCATCAATGCGTACAACACGAATGCGCGGCTCGGCACCGGTGAGTGGATGGTGGTGGAGGCCGACGAATCCGACGGCACTTTTGTCAAACTCCCGGCCACCGTCGCGGTTGTCACCAACATCGATCCTGAACATCTCGACTTCTATGGCGACTTCGATACTGCGCGGCGCGCCTATCAGACGTTCGTCGAAAACATTCCGTTCTACGGTTTTGCCGCTTTGTGCGTCGATCATCCCGAAGTGCAGGCGCTGTGCGGCCGCATTAGCGACCGCAAGATAATTACGTATGGCCTCAGTCCTCTGGCCGACGTTCGCGCCGAGCGAATCGTATTTTCCGATCTGGGCACAACGTTCGATGTCGCGATCAATGATCGCGTTCGCGGCACGCAACGAGTAATCAAAGGCGTGCGCCTGAATATGCCCGGCGCGCACAACGTACAAAACGCGCTGTCGGCTTTTGTCGTGGCCAACGAGATGGGCATCGCCGACGACATCGCGCGCGGCGCGCTCAAAGATTTCCGCGGGGTCAAACGCCGCTTTACCATTGTCGGGACCGGCGGCGGGGTCACGGTGGTGGACGACTACGCGCACCATCCGGTTGAGATTGCGGCGGTTCTCAAAGCCGCGCGTGACATGGGCCGCGACCGTGTCATCACCGTGGTCCAACCGCACCGTTATTCTCGGTTGCGCGATTTGTTCGACGATTTCTGCACCTGTTTCAACAACGCCGACACCGTGATCGTCGCTGACGTCTACCCGGCCGGCGAAACCCCAATCGAGGGGTATGACCGCGATACGTTGATCGAGGGTCTGCGGCGCCATGGTCATCGCCATGCCGTGGCGCTGTCGGACGAGGCCGCCCTCGCCGACGTTGTCGCTGAGCACGCTCGGGCCGGCGATCTCGTGATCTGTATGGGTGCGGGCAACGTCACCGCCTGGGCACAACGCTTGCCGGCGGAATTGTCGGCCCGTCTGCCCGAGCCCGGTTTGCGCGAGGTCGGGACATGAGCGCCGCGACCAAAACCGTATCGTTGTTCGATCGGCTGCCGCCGATTCGCGGCGCTTATCGCGTCAACTACCCGCTGTCGCGCATCACCTGGTTCAAGGTGGGCGGCGTCGCGGATGTCTTGATCCGGCCCGCCGATGCCGACGATCTTGCGGCGTTTCTGATGGCCTGTCCGCCCGACATACCGCTGACCATTCTAGGAGTTGGGTCCAATATCCTGGTGCGTGACGGTGGCATTCGCGGCGTGGTCGTACGACTCGGCCGAGGCTTTAGCGATATCGTCGTCGAGGGGACACGGATTGACGCCGGCGCCGGTGCGCTCGATATCAACATTGCCCGCCTCGCTGCCGAATCCAGCCTTGCTGGGTTGGAATTCCTGTCCGGCATACCCGGCACGATTGGCGGCGCCGTGCGGATGAATGCCGGCGCCTACGGCGGCGACCTCGGCAGCGTTCTCGACTCTGTGACGATCCTCGATCGCACCGGGCAAGTCGCAACGCTCACTGCCGCCGACCTTGATTTTGCCTACCGACAATCACGACTCCCGCCCCAGGCGTTGGTGATTTCCTGTGCACTTTCCAGTTCGCCGGGCGAGCCCAAAGAAATTCGTAACCGTATGGCCGAGATTCGACAGGCCCGCGAAGCGACACAGCCGGTACGCACGCGTACCGGTGGCAGCACCTTTCGCAATCCCGGCGGTCCCAACGGCGATGCCCCGCGCGCATGGGAACTCATCGACGCAGCCGGCTGCCGTGGTCTCACCCGCGGCGGTGCCATGGTGTCGCCGCTCCATTGCAACTTCCTTGAGAACGTCGGGCAGGCTACCGCCACCGATCTCGAGGCCTTGGGCGAAGAAGTCCGCCAGCGCGTTGCGGATCACAGCGGCATTCTTTTGCAATGGGAAATTGAGCGGCTCGGCGACCCCGTGCGGGGGGCCGTATGAGCAAGCATGTCGCGGTCCTTAAAGGCGGCTGGTCCGCCGAGCGTGCGGTCTCCCTGGTCAGCGGGTCATCCGTTGCCGAGGCGCTGCGCGGCCGTGGTTACCGCGTCACCGAAATCGACGTCGATCGCAAGGTCGCGCGGCATCTCGAGATCGCCAAGCCGGATGTTGTCTTCAACGCCTTGCATGGCCGGGTCGGCGAAGACGGCGCGATCCAAGGGTTACTCGAAGTTCTCGGCTTGCCCTACACCCATTCCGGCGTTCTTGCGTCAGCCATGGCAATGGACAAACCAACCGCGAAGAAGATTTTCGAGCGCGCCGGAATCCGCTGCACCGAGGGTCGCGTCATGAGCCGCGCTGACTTTCGCAACGGCAAGGCCCCGTCGCCGCCCTACGTGGTCAAACCCCTCAATGAAGGGTCGAGCGTCGGCGTTCGCGTCGTGCTTGAAGGCGACAATACCCGCCCGCTCGACGACACATGGGATTTTGGCGAAACCGTCCTGGTCGAAGACTACGTGCCGGGTCGGGAAGTAACAGTGGCGGTTCTTGGCGACCGGGCTCTCGGCGTGACTGAAATCCGCTCAGAGCACCGTTTCTTCGACTACGACGCCAAGTACGAAAAGGGCGAGGCGGTTCATCTGTTACCGGCGCCACTACCGGAAAAGACCTATGCCGAGGCACTCGACACCGCCTTGTCGGCACATGACTCGTTGGGCTGTCGCGGGCTCTCTCGGGCGGATTTTCGCTACGACGACACGACCGGGGAGGGCGCTCTCTATCTGATGGAAGTCAACACCCAGCCCGGTCTGACCCCGGTCTCACTCGCGCCCGAGATTGCCGCCCACGCGGGTATCGATTTTGGCGACTTGGTCGAGTGGCTGATTGACGACGCGGGGTGTGGCCGATGACTCCGCGCCGTAGCTCGAAACTCACCTTGCCCAGCTGGATCGCTTTTTGCCTCCGGCACCGCCGCCGTTTGCTCCGAAGCGCCGCGGTGCTCGCCGTGGTTGGTGCCATCGGCGTGCCGACAGTTTGGTTGACCGTTTTAGGCGGCGCCGAGATCGTGGCCGAGGCCGCAAAGACCTCTTTCGTTGCGGCGTCGCGCGCTACCGGTTTATCGGTGCGCGAGATCCGGTTGTCCGGGCGACGCAATGCCGATCGAACCGCGCTGATGGCAGCGATTGGGGTCGCCCGCGATGCACCGATTCTTGCCGTTGACTTGGCTCGTTTGCGCGCGCGGATCGAGAATGTGGGCTGGGTCGAACAAGCGCGGGTCTCGCGGCGTCTCCCCGATGTCCTGGAAATCCAGATTGACGAACGGATACCCTTCGCCCGCTGGCAGCACGAGGGCCGCCTCGTCGTGATCGATCACGACGGCGTCGTCATCACCGAACATCAACCGGAGTCCTACGCGGAACTCCCCCTGGTCGTCGGTCCGGATGCCGCTGAAGAGGCCGCTCCGCTTATTGACATGATGGCGAGCGATCCTGGGCTGTTGGCTCGGGTAACGGCCGCCGTTCGCGTCGGCGGCCGGCGGTGGAACCTCACACTCGACAATGGCATCGACGTACTTCTGCCGGAGGACGCCACGGATGCGGCGTGGCGCCGGCTGGGCGCGTTGCATAGGTCCGACAAAATCCTCGAGCGCGACGTCACTGTCATTGATCTGCGGGTCGAGGACCGAGTTTTTCTGAAGCTGCCACCGGAAACGGCGGCACGGGTCCGTGACCCGGGTGAAAGTACCTAAGCATATGGCAACCGGTCGCAGTCAGATCATCGCAGCCTTAGACCTTGGAAGTTCCAAGGTGTGCTGCTTCATCGCCCGAGTCGTGGGTGACGACACCATACGCATTATCGGGATCGGCCATCAGGTATCGCGCGGCGTCAAGGCTGGCGCGGTCGTTGACATGGAGCGTGCTGAGGAGTCGGTGCGTGCCGCGGTTGATGCCGCCGAACGCATGGCGGGCGAGACGGTGCGCGAAGTCCATGTTGCAATGTCGGCGGGACGGCCGATGTCGCATACCGTGGGTGTCGAGGTCGCCGTCGCCGGTCACGCGATTGGCGATCACGATCTGCGGCGCGTTTTGCAGCAGGGCCGCCCAGAAGAGGAAGATCCGGAGCGCGAGGTTTTGCATTCGCTGCCCCTCGGATTCACTATCGATGGGTCGTCCGGTGTGCGCGACCCACGCGGCATGTTCGGTGCGCGGCTCGGCGTCGATATCAATGTCGTGACAGTCGCCAGCGGACCTCTGCGTAATCTCTCGTTATGCGTTGAACGCGGTCACCTTCAGGCAGCGAGCATGTCGTTGGCGCCATATGCGTCTGGCATGGCCTGCCTTGTCGAGGACGAAATGCGGCTCGGCGTCACGGTCATCGATATGGGCGCCGGGACCACCACCATGGCGGTATTCAAAGACGGTGAAATGGTCTTCGCCGACTCGATACCGCTTGGTGGACGACACGTGACCAATGATGTGGCGCGCGGCTTAGCAACGCCGACGGTTCACGCGGAACGTCTCAAGACACTTTTTGCGAGCGTGATCCCGGGTCCATCCGATGACCGCGATACAATCGACGTGCCGATTGTCGGTGAAACCGACGATGGCGCCGTGACGCAGGTGTCACGCTCAATGCTCGTCGGGATCGTCCGGCCTCGCATTGAAGAAACCCTTGAACTCGTGCGCGACCGTTTGCAGGCATCGGGTATTGCCCGATCGGTCGGGCGCCGGGTCGTTCTGACCGGCGGCGCCAGCCAGCTCCAAGGAATCCGCGAGCTGGCGGCCAGGGTCCTGGACAAACAGGTCCGCCTGGGTCGCCCGATTCGCGTAGGCGGCCTTGCCGAAGCCACTGGTGGGCCCGCGTTTTCGACATGCGCCGGGCTGCTCAGTCTGGCGGTACGCCGGCAACTGCCGGCGATAGCGGACGTTGCCTCGATCGAACCGGCATTGGCGGGCGGCGCGATCTCGCGCATCGGCCGCTGGCTGGTAACGAATTTCTAGCCGGCCATAGAAGCCGGAACGGAACGATGGGTAGGAAATGGAAGTCCAGAAAGAGAACTGTCGTGAAGGTCATTGAACGTGGAGGGTGAGTATGACCATTAATCTAAGTGTTCCGGCCATAACCGAGCTACAACCTCGGATTATCGTGGTCGGTGTCGGCGGTGCCGGTGGCAACGCGGTCAACAACATGATCAATGCGGATCTCGGCGGCGTCGATTTCATCGTCGCCAATACCGATTCGCAATCGTTAACGCAGTCGCGTTCGGAAAGGCGTATCCAGCTCGGGATCAACGTGACCCAGGGACTTGGCGCCGGATCGAATCCCGACGTCGGGCGCCGTGCTGCCGAAGAATCGCTTCCTGAAATTATGGAGGCGCTCGCCGGCTCACACATGGCGTTCATCACCGCCGGAATGGGCGGTGGAACAGGTACTGGCGCAGCGCCAGTGATTGCCCACGCCGCACGCGAAGCGGGGATTCTCACCGTCGGCGTCGTCACTAAGCCGTTCCAATTTGAGGGCGGCCACCGGATGAAGCTTGCTGATCTGGGGATTGAGGAGCTCGAGCGCTACGTCGATACCCTGATCATCATCCCGAACCAAAATCTGTTCCGGGTCGCCAACGAAAAGACCACCTTTGCAGATGCGTTCAAGATGGCCGACGACGTCCTCTACTCAGGCGTCCGCGGGGTGACCGATCTCATGGTCATGCCGGGCCTGATCAACCTCGACTTTGCCGACGTTCGGACCGTTATGGCCGAAATGGGCAAGGCGATGATGGGTACGGGCGAGGCCGAAGGCGAAGGACGGGCGATCGAGGCCGCCGAGGCCGCGATCTCCAATCCATTGCTCGACGAAGTGTCGATGAAGGGTGCCCGCGGCGTTCTCATCAATATTTCGGGTGGTTCCGACATGACTTTGTACGAGGTCGATGAGGCAGCCAACCGGATTCGCGACGAAGTCGATCCCGAAGCGAACATCATTTTCGGGTCGATCTTCGATGAAACCCTTGAGGGCCGGATTCGGGTCTCGGTTGTCGCGACCGGTATCAACATCGAAGAACTTGCTCAGCCGAGGCTTCATACCTTGTATCCGGAACCCGTCATGCCCCCGCGACAGATCCCGGACATCGAGACCTTTGAACCCTCGCGTGCCGCCCAACCTGCGTTGGCTTTTGCCCGTCCCCAACCAGCGCCAATGGTTTCGCGGCCACTTATGAACCAGCAGGAAGTTCGACCCACCGGAGGCGCTGTAGCCTCGGCCGGCATGGCCTCGGCTGCCGCTGTGGCCATGCAACCGGACTACGCCGAACCTCAGGTCGAAGCGGCTGCCATGCCAACCCAGGTCGCTAAGCCAATCGAGGTGCGGGCGGCGCTAGCGAACCCCGCAGGCGTCGCGACTGAATCCATAAGTCACGAGCCTGTGGTCGCGTCTAGAGCAGCCCCAGTGCCCGCACGGGAACCGTTTATCCCACCACGCGCGGCGGCGGCCGCCCGTCATGTGCCGTTGTCAAAGCCGGACCCCTTCGCCGAGGCAGCGCTATCGAACGCCGGCGCTGCGGCCCCGAAAAAGCGGGTTCGTGGCCCGAGCCTTTTCGAACGGATGACCGGTGGGTCCCGTAGCCGCAAGACCGGCGAACCCGAACCCGAGAAGGTATGGGACGCCGTCCTGGCCAAAGAGGCCGAACCACGGCGCGCCGAACCACGCTTGGAAACGACGTCGGTAGCAACCCCCGCGGAGCCGATCGCTCCTGAGCAAAAGACGGCGGTCGTCGCAGAAGATGTCGCCAAGAGTGAAGCGCCAAGCGTGGCGCCTGATCTGGCGTTGGAGTCTGAGGAGGATCTTCTCGAGATTCCCGCCTTCCTCCGCCGCCAGGCCAACTGATGAGGTTGGGGCCGGTGCGTCCTCCACCGTGCCGGCCCCGCGTAACATTGTGTAACAAAGATTGACTTGTGTGGCGCGCAGGTCGTGGATACAACAAGATCGCAGCAATGCTAACTAACCGTTTGATTTTATAGTGTTTTTCGAGCGTCGATTTCCCTCCATGTGGCGCTCCGGGGGCTTTAAGTGAACCACCAACAGACGTTGCGAAACCGGATCTCCTGTAGCGGGATTGGTTTGCACGGCGGGGCAAAAGTCTCGCTCACCTTGCACCCTGCTGCTCCCAATACGGGGATCGTTTTCTATCGTGCCGATATCAGTCAAGGGGAGCCCCGTGTGGCGGCGTCCTTTGAAAACGTCACCGATAGCAGCCTGTGCACGACGATTGCTAATGCCGACGGCGTCCGGGTTTCGACGATCGAGCATCTGATGGCAGCGCTTTTTGGCTGCGGCATCGACAACGCGCTTATCGAGATCGACGGCCCGGAAATTCCGATTATGGATGGTAGCGCCGCGCCATTTGTGTTCCTGATCGAATGCGCTGGGGTCGTGGATCAGAACGTCGTGCGCGATGTGATTCGCGTGTTGCATCCTGTCGAATCGCGTACCGGCGACGCTTTTGCGCGCTTGTCTCCGGCAGACGGCTTCTCAGTTGCCTTCGAAATCGATTATGAGTCGCCCGTGATTGGGCACCAAGAATGCGCGATGGCGTTGCACAACGGCGCGTTCAAGTCCGAAATTTGCCGCGCGCGGACGTTTGGCTTCGCCCACGAAGTCGATGCCTTGCGGGCCCGCGGGTTGGCCCAGGGCGGCTCGCTGGACAATGCTGTCGTGGTGTCGGGCGATGCAATTTTGAACGATGGCGGCTTGCGGTACCGCGATGAGTTCGTGCGCCACAAGGTGCTCGATTCGGTCGGTGATCTTTATCTTGCTGGTGCTCGGCTCGTGGGCCATTTCCACGGTGTGCGATCCGGCCACGCGCTCAATCATCAGTTGCTTCGCGATTTCTTTGCCGACCGGACGGCGTGGCGTCGCGAATCGTCGGCCGAAACTGAAGAGGCCGAATTTGGCGCTGACTGGGGTGACGTGCGCGTTCCCGCGGCGGCAATCGCCTGATCAGCCGGTATTGCCACCCAGGTCCTTGATCAGACCGACCACAGCCGAACGCACCGCGCCATCCCGGATACCGTCAAAATTTCGTACCAAATCAACCGTTGATCGGCTCTTGCCGCCATGTTCGACCGGTGTTGCGAGCAAAGACGGGTCCAAACCCTCGAAAAAAAAGCCAATATCCGCATCCAGTTTTGCGGCGATCTCGTAGAGCCGCCCGGCGCTTACGCGGTTCGCCGCTGTCTCATATTTTTGAACCTGCTGGTATGATATCCCTAGGGCGTCGGCAAGCTGGTCTTGGGTCAGACCCAACAAGTTGCGCCGTTTACGAATTTGCCGACCGACGTGGTCGTCGATTTTCTTGGCGAGGTCACTCATGCGGATTTCCGGTCATGGCTTTGCAACCCGCGGGGATCGTGATATCGCAATCCCGTTGAGCATGGTGTGGGAGCGGATGATACCACTTTCGGTCAAGCGCGAGACCCTGAATCGCAACCCATTCGAACAGTCGTCGGAGCGTTCAGCGTGACGGGCCGGCTTCGGATCGCAGCGGTTGTTGTCGTCCTGGCTGCCGCGGTGGCGGGTTGCAACTCAGCCCGTAACGAAGCCGCTTATGTCGAGCGGCCGGTCGAAGAGCTGTACAATCAAGCGATGGATAATCTGGTCGGGGGCGATTACGCGACCGCGGCGCAGAATTTCGATGAGGTCGAACGCCAACATCCGTATTCCATTTGGGCGACGCGGGCCCAGCTTATGACGGCGTTCTCACATTATCAGGCCAATAAGTTCGACGATGCAGTCATCGCCGCGCAGCGGTACATCCAGCTTCATCCAGGTTCAGACGACGTCGCCTATGCGTATTACCTCATCGCGGTCTCATATTACGAACAGATCGTGGACGTCGGGCGTGACCAAAAACTCACGGAATTAGCCCTGAATGGGCTCGACGATGTGATGCGCCGGTTCCCGGAAAGCGAATACGCCCGCGACGCTCGTCTCAAGATCGATCTCACCCGCGACCATCTCGCCGGTAAGGAAATGGAGATCGGTCGATACTATCAGCGCCGACGCGAGGAGTTGGCGGCTCTCAATCGCTTCAAGCAGGTGATTGTCGACTATCAGACCACGACCCATGTTCCCGAAGCTTTGCATCGGTTGACCGAGGTCTACCTCGCGCTGGGTCTGCAAAGTGAGGCCCAGTCGGCAGCGGCGGTCCTCGGGTTTAACTACCCGGGTAGCGAGTGGTATGGGGACGCCTACCGCTTGCTGCGCGGGGAGAACCTCGAACCGGTCGAGGACGAAGGATCATTTATCTCTCGCACCTTCCGCCGGGTGTTCTGACTTCCATGCTGCTGACCCTGTCCATCAGGGATGTCGTGATTGTCGAGCGCCTGACCATCGGGTTTCATCCTGGTCTAAATGTCCTTACCGGAGAAACCGGCGCCGGAAAGTCGATCCTTTTGGATGCACTTGGCCTGGCTTTGGGCGGGCGTGCCGACTCGGCATTGATCCGCGCCGGCGCGCCGCAGGCTGGGGTTAGTGCGGTGTTCGAGATTGGCGACCAAAAGGCGGTTCGTGACCTCGCGGCAGATCATGGGATTGACGTCGACGACACGTTGGTTCTGCGGCGGACTTTGTCCGTCGATGGGCGTAGCCGCGCCTTCCTTAATGACGAGCCCGTAAGCGTCGGTTTTTTGCGCGAGATCGGTGCGCTATTGGTTGAGATCCAAGTCCAGAGCGAAAGCCATGCGCTTCTGTCAGCAGCCAACCATCGGCGGCTCCTAGACTTATTCGGCGGCTTCCAGCGCCCGCTCGAGCGTCTGGCTGGTTTGCACGCAAGCTGGCAGACGGCGGCGGCGGCATTAGCAGAAACGGAAACGGAATTAGCCCGGGTGCGCGCCGAAGAGGACTTCCTACGCCATGCGGTGAAAGAGCTGTCCGGGTTGGCGCCGCGCGTCGGCGAGGAAGAAGAACTCAACGATCGGCGAACCGTGCTGAAACATGGTGAAAAGCTCGGTGAAGCGCTGGCGGCGGCGCGCGCGGAACTTGCCGACGATACCAGTGTGTCTGACCGGATCAGAGTGGCGGCGCGAATTCTCACCCGCGTCTCCGCGGATGCCGCCGGTGCGCTCGACCGCGCGGTCGACGCGCTGCAGCGTGCCGCAATCGAGGTAGATGAGGCGGCCGAGACCGTCGAACAAGCGGCGGCAGATCTCAACCTAAGTAGTGGTAGCCTTGAGGAACTGGAAGATCGGCTTTTTGCGCTCCGCGCGGTAGCCCGCAAGCATGGCTGCGAGATAGGCGGATTGGCGGCGTTGCTCGGGGATCTCGAAAGTCAGCTGGATGCCATCCAAAGCGGCGACGCGCGGCTCGCTCAATTCCGTAAACTCGCTGATGAAGCGCAACAGGCCTACGCAGCAGAGGCCGAGGCCTTGTCGCAAAAGCGGGCTAAGGCGGCGCGCGCCCTAGAAAAGGCGATCGCCAAGGAATTGGCGCCCCTCAAACTTGCCGAAGCGAGTTTCAAGGTGGTGCTGCGTGCGCGCCAGCCGGCGGATTGGTCGAAGGACGGGAAGGACGACGTCGCGTTTGAGGCCGTGACCAATAAGGGTCAGGCGTTTGCGCCGCTCGCCAAGATCGCCTCTGGCGGTGAACTCAGCCGATTCATGCTGGCGCTCCAGGTCGTCCTGGCCGGGCAGGACCGTATCCCGACGATGGTGTTCGATGAAGCCGACTCAGGTATTGGCGGTGCGACCGCGGCCGCCGTGGGAGACCGTCTCCGGGCGTTGGCCGACGATCATCAGGTCTTGGTGGTGACCCACTCGCCCCAGGTCGCGGCGCGGGGGCAGCATCACTGGCGTATCGCCAAGGGGCCAGGCGGCAATGGATCGGCGATGACCACCGTTGCGGTAGAAGAATTGCAGCCCGATCCGCGGCGCGAGGAAATCGCTCGCATGCTCTCGGGCGAGGAGGTCACCGAGGAAGCGCGCGCGCAGGCGGATCGGTTGATCGAACAGGGCGGCAGTTGATTCGTGGCGGCGCGATCTTCGAATGATGTGGCCGTCGGTGCGCTCGATGAAAAGCAGGCCAAGGCCGAGCTGAAACGGCTGGCAGCTGACATCAACGAGCACGACCGTCTCTATTATCAAGAAGACCGTCCAGCGCTAAGCGACGCGGCGTACGACGCATTACGAGCGCGCAACGCGGCGATCGAAGTGCGATTTCCGGCGTTGGTTCGGCCCGACAGTCCGTCCACCCGCATCGGCGCGGCGCCGGCTGCCCAGTTTGAGAAGGTCGTCCACCGTCGCCCCATGCTGTCGCTCAATAATGCGTTCGCCGATGAAGACATCACCGACTTCGCCGAACGGGTCCGCCGTTTCCTGAGCCTCGACGAAGATACCGAGCTTGCCATCGTTGCCGAACCCAAGATCGATGGGCTGTCAGCCTCGATCCGCTATGAGAAGGGCGTGCTGGTTCAGGCCGCGACGCGCGGCGATGGTAACGAAGGGGAGGACATCACGCGTAACGTCATGACGTTGCAAGATGTGCCGCACCGCCTCAATGGCACGAAAATCCCAGACGTTCTTGAGGTGCGCGGCGAGGTCTATATGCGCCGCGAAGATTTCTTAGCGCTCAACAAGGCCCAAGAAGCCGCTGGCAAACCGCCCTATGCCAATCCTCGAAACTCGGCGGCGGGCAGCCTGCGCCAGCTCGATCCGGCGATCACCGCGTCGCGCGGGCTGCGGTTCTTTGGCTATGCCTGGGGCGAGGTCTCCGAACCGCTCAGCACCACGCTATGCGGCGCCCGGGAACGTCTAGGGGCGATGGGGTTCACGCTCAACGAACCGACGCGCCGTTGTGCGACCATCGACGAAGTTCTCGCCCACTACCGTTTTCTTGAGGGCGAGCGAACCGCGCTGCCCTTCGACATCGATGGGGTCGTCTACAAGGTCGACCGCCTCGACTGGCAGGAGCGCCTCGGTCAAGTCACCCGTAGCCCGCGCTGGGCGATCGCGCACAAGTTTGCTGCCGAGCAGGCGCAGACGATCCTGCGTGATATCGAGATCCAAGTCGGTCGGACCGGTGCGTTGACCCCGGTCGCGCGCCTCGAACCGGTTACCGTTGGTGGCGTGGTCGTGACCAATGCCACCTTGCACAATGAGGAAGAGATCAAACGCAAGGACGTGCGGGTCGGCGACACCGTGATTGTCCAGCGGGCCGGCGACGTGATCCCCCAGGTTGTCGCCGTGGTCGCGGAAAAACGTCCCAAGAAAACCAAAGCCTACGTGTTTCCCGATGTCTGCCCGCGCTGCGGCAGCGCGGCGGTCCGCGAGCAACTCGAATCGGGAGAATTAGAAAAGGTCAAACGCTGCACGGGCGGTTTGATTTGTCCGGCCCAGGCGATGGAGCGGCTCAAACATTTTGTCTCGCGCGATGCCTTCGATATCGAGGGCCTCGGTGAAAAGCAGATCACGGCCTTCTGGGAAGAAGGCCGAATAGCCCGCCCCGGCGATATTTTTCGCCTCGCCGCTCAAGACGGTAAATCCCATCCGGCCTTGGCCGACAAGGAAGGGTGGGGCGCGCAGTCCGTCGCCAAACTATTTGCCGCGATCGAGTCGCGCCGCCAGATCGGCCTCGACCGCCTCATCTTCGGCCTCGGCATCCGCCATATCGGTCAGGCCAACGCCAAACTGCTCGCCCGCACCTATGGCAGCCTCGACGCCCTAGAGGCTGCGATGGTGCAGGCACAAGACCGGGAAGGGGAGGCCTGGGCCGACCTGCTCAATGTTGATGGCATCGGGGTCAAGGTGGCTGGCGCGCTGGTCGATTTCTTTGGCGAAGCACGCAACCTTGAGGTCGTGCACGACCTACAGCGCGAATTGACCGCCATCGAGGCGCCACCGCAGGCGCAAACCGACTCGCCGGTCGCCGGCAAGACGGTCGTCTTCACCGGTGCGCTCGAAACCATGAGCCGCGGTGAAGCCAAGGCCCAGGCCGAAGCGCTGGGGGCCAAGGTGGCGGGCTCGGTTTCGGCCAAGACTGACATCGTCATTGCCGGCCCCGGTGCCGGCTCAAAGCTCAAGAAAGCCGCAGAACTCGGCCTTCAGGTCTATACCGAGGCCGAATGGCGCGCGTTGATCGGGGCCGCCTAGAACCCGGGATCGACCAGCGCCCGCATTGCTTGGCGCATTTGCACCATGCCGGCGACCGGCGCTTCCACGTAGTGGAAGATGCGCCAGCCCTCGGGCTTGCGGCGCAGCATGATGCTCACGCGGTTGTCGCCGGCCATCTTCTCACCGCCAAACAAGCCGCCGGGGGCGACCTCGGCGTTCCAGTGCATGTCGTACAACACGATGGCAATGTCGGGGCTCGCCGCCTTGATGATCCGATTCGCGGCGCGGTGAGAAACCCGGGCGAGGACGCCCGCCGTATGCGACCAATAGCGGTCGATCTCGGGCCACGTGGTGAACGGTTTTTCTGCCTCTTCGGCGATATAGATGGGTTGCGGATCGTCGGTGTCCCACAACGCTTTGACGGCCGCGAAATCATGCGCCTTCCACGCTACTTCGAGCGACTCAATGACCGCACCGATGTCGTCTTGAAGGCTCACGCGCTCTTTCTAACGGGCGCGGTCGCCGCTGCGAGCCACGCGCCTGTCGCCGCGTCCACCAACGGCGTCAAGGTGTCCCGCACCCGCGCGTGATAGGCGTCGAGCCACGCTAGTTCTGGTTCCGTCATCAGGGACGGCTCGATCAGGTGACGGTCGATCGGCGCCAAGGTTAGGGTTTCGAGCTCCAACCGCTTGCGTTCCTGGCCGTCTATGGGCGTCGCCTCGCGCACCGCGACTAGGTTTTCGATGCGGATACCGAACGCGCCCTCTTTGTAATAGCCCGGTTCGTTGGACACGATCATTCCAGGCCGCAGTGCCTCGCGGTTGGGCATTTTGGAAATGCGGTGCGGCCCTTCATGGACGTTGAGGTGGGCGCCGACGCCGTGCCCGGTGCCGTGGTCGAAATCCAGGCCAGCCTCCCACAGCGGCGCGCGGGCCAGAATGTCGATCTGGCTGCCGCTGGTGCCCTCCACGAAGGTCGCGCGCGCCAGCGCGATGTGGCCCTTTAACACCCGGGTAAATCGGTCGCGTTGTTCGGCGGTGGCCGCACCCAGCGCGATCGTTCGCGTCACATCAGTGGTGCCGTCGCGGTACTGCGCGCCCGAGTCGATCAGCAGCACGTCACCGTCACCTAATTGGCGGGCGCTGCCGGGCATCGCGCGGTAGTGGACGATGGCGCCGTTGGGGCCGGTCCCGGCGATTGTCGGAAAGCTCAGTCCGGTGAACATGTTGCTCTCGCGGCGGAATTCTTCCAGCCGGTCGGCGGCACCGATCTCGTCGATGCCGCCACCAGCAACCGCTCCGGGCAACCAGGCCAGGAACCGAGTCAATGCCGCGCCGTCGCGCACGTGGGCGCCACGCATCCCCGCCAGTTCGACGTCGTTCTTGCAGGCTTTGGGCAGTAGACAGGGGTCAGGCGCACGGGAGACCACCGCGCCAGCCTGGCGCAGCGTCGCGTCGATCCAGCTTGCCGTGCTGGCAGGGTCGATTTGCACGCGGCGATGGTGCGCGCCCAAAAAGGTAAGCGCCGGGCCGAGTTCGCCCGGCGGCATGACGATGACTTCATTGCCGAGACTGGCCGCCAACTCATCGCTCACCTTACTCAGGTCAACGAACCAATCTACGCGCGAATCGTCGTGGAGGAGGGCGAATGACAGGGTAACCGGGGTGTACTCGAGGTCGCCGCCGCGAATGTTCAGCAGCCACGCAATCGAATCGGGGGCCGTTAGGACGGCAACATCTATTTTGCGATCGCGCAGTCCTTGGCCGATCCGCGCGCGTTTGGACGCCGAGGCTTCACCCGCGAGTTCGGTTGGGTAGGCGTTTGCCGCGACCCGCGGCGGGCCCGGTCGGTCCGTCCACACGATATCGAGCGGATTGACTTCACAGGCATGCAAAGTGCCGCCCGCCTCAAGGCAGGCCTTTTCAAACCGTTCGACGTCGGTTGGGGTGTGGAGCCAAGGGTCGTAACCCAGCCGGCCCTTTGCCAGATGCGTGGCCACCCATTTGGTCGGCGGGTCGTCCATCAGATGATGGGGGACGAACGCCTCTGCATCGACCTGCTGGCGCACCTGCAAGGTGTAGCGGCCGTCGACAAAAATGGCGGCCTGGTCGGCCAACACCACGGCAATGCCCGCCGAACCGGTGAACCCCGTCAACCAGGCGAGCCGCTGCGCATGCGGCGGTATCCACTCGCCCTGGTGCTCGTCCTGCAGCGGAACCAGGAATCCGTCTAGATTCTGCTCCTTCAATTCGCCGCGCAGTGCCGTGAGGCGTTTGGCCGATAGGTCGCTCATATATCCATTATGCCTTGGCGCGGTCCGATGGCCATGCGCTTTCCGCAATGCTGCATTGCAATATGAGTGCTTCTAAACGCCTGTAGTTTAGTTGAAATTCGGCCTTCGCAACGCAACATAGTCGATCAGCCGACACCGCAAGTTTTTGGAGTAATGAAAGTGAACACGAGTACCGCCGAACGCAACCCCAATCGGGACGAAGCCCTCCGCCTCATTGAGGCGGCGCGCGCTCTGCGCGCCCAATATGTCCATACCCTTGGGCGCCGCGTTTGGATCCGCATTGTCGGCGGCGTCGCCGCCCTGCGCGAGGCTCAGGAACGCCGTACCGCCTACCGCGCGCTCCGCGGCCTCGACCAGCACACTTTAGCTGACATCGGACTTGACCGGTTCACCGGGGAGTTCGGCCCGCATCGGCCCGCCAACGAGAACCAGCCGCGCCAGGTCGCCTGACGCTGCGTCAACGTTACGTTTCGGACCAAACTGAAACGCCGGCCTTTGGGTCGGCGTTTTTTTGTGTGCGCTGGGGTGCTCACGTCGTCGCGACCACCCATCGTGCGCCATTGAAATCCACCCGACGTGACCAACATAGAAAGTCACAGAGGCAGATATCAATGGTGAGCACGATGACATCCAATGGGACCGGCAAAGGTGCACACGGCCTTCTTTCAGTCGCTGCGCGTATTGCTGGTACACCGCTCCGTGGCTGGGGCGCGAACCGACGCCGTTTCCGGCGGTTCCTCGCCTTCTCGGCCATCGATTCGCACACACTTGACGACATCGGCTTGCGGCGCAGCATCTTCACGGCAGCGCCGAGCGACGATAAATTTCATACCAAAGCCGGTTGCGCCGCCTGCTAGTAGTGCTTCGACGCGTTAAGGTCGCCGAAATTCGAGGGTGACCCACTCGCCAAGCCTAGTCGTACGGGTTCGAAGGAATCCCGCCGCGCGATAGGCGGCGGCGACTTGCGCGGTTTGAACCGCCAATATCCCGGATAGAACAAGCCGCGCGTTTGGTGCGGCACGGCGCGCAATAGCCGGCGCCAGCGCGGCCAAGGGCCGCGCAAGAATATTCGCGGTAATCAGATCGAACGGCGCGCGCGCCGCGACTGATCGGCCCGCAACACCTTCAGCGACGACACAGCAAACCAGTGCGGCCACGCGGTTTTGCCGCACAACCCGGTTGGCGACGCGAATGGCTTCGGGGTCGTTGTCGCTCGCCAGCACCGGGACGCGCCAGGTCTTGGCGGCGGCGACCGCAAGAATTCCTGTCCCGGTACCGATGTCGAGGATTGCTTTCGGGCGGAGATGGCGGCTCATCCGGTCAAGCGCCAGAAGGCAGCCCTTGGTCGATTCGTGATGCCCGGTGCCAAACGCGGAAGCCGCATCAACCAGAATTGGAATTTGGGCGCTAAGCGGGATCTGTGTGACGTGACTGCCGTATACCCAGTAGCGACCAGCACTAATCGGTGGCATGTCGCGCTGAACCTTGGCGACCCAATCCTGAGGGGGCACCGCTACAGGCGCGGCAAGGGTCTCCTCGGTCTGCAGGGCGAGGCCAAGGCGCGCCAACAGATCGCCGTCCGGCGCCGCACCGGTTAGCGCGGTCACTCGCCAGTCGTGCCCGTCTTCGAACCGCGTCACGGCAAGCAATGCGTCGCCGAAGACCTCTTCGAAAAGGTCTTCGACTGGCGCGCAACGTGCCATAACCGTCCGGACCGAGGTTTCCCAGGTCGTGGTCAGAGGATCATCCGGGTTGGCGGTTAGGCTGGCCGGACAAACGAATCGATGACCTTTTTGAAACCGGCTTTGTCGAACTGAATATCCAACCGGTTGCCGTCGATCGATTCGATCAGGCCGTAGCCGAATTTTTGGTGAAACACGCGGTCGCCCTCCGAACACGTGCCGCCCGGCCGTTCATCCCAGTCGACCGCTTCGGCGCGGGCTTCGATCAACTGGCCGTCCCGAGTAACGGTCCGATGGTTGCGTCGGTGCATGCGGCGACGGCCCGGGCTGTCCCACGGTTTCTCGACCGGCGCACCGAAGTTGGCGTCGTCGTGCCGACCATAGGCTGGCTGACCCCAGACCGAGGCTTCTGCGGCGACCTCGACGCTATCAACCGGAAGTTCATCGATAAAGCGCGAAGGAATGGCGCTATTCCATTCGGCAAAAGTGCGCCGACTTTGGGCGAAGGATATTCGCAACGATTGCCGCGCGCGCGTCATCCCGACATGGGCGAGGCGGCGCTCTTCTTCAAGCGCCGAAGTGCCGCCCTCGTCGAGTGAGCGCTGATTGGGGAACAGGCCTTCCTCCCAACCCGGCAGGAACACCGTGTCGAACTCCAGGCCTTTCGCCGCGTGCAACGTCATGATGTTGACCATGTCGTCGTTGCCGCTGTTGTCGTGATCCATCACGAGACTGACATGGTCAAGAAAATCGGTGAGCGATTCGTACTCGCCCACTGAATGGACGAGCTCTCGCAGATTGTCGAGCCGGCCCGGCGCATCGATCGATTTGTCGCGCTGCCACATCTCGGTGTAGCCCGATTCGTCCAGAATTGTTTCGACCAGCTCGGGCAGCGGCAACTGGTCTTTCATGGCGCGCCATCGCGCAAAGCTCTCCAGCAAATTACCCAGCGACGTCCGTGCCTGGGGCCGAAGCTCGTCCGTGCCGAGCAGGTCCTGCGCGGCTTGGAGGAGGGCAGTCTGGCCGGCGCGTGCCAGCCGGTGCATGGCTTGTAGCGATACTTCGCCGAGCCCCCGTTTGGGGGCGTTGACGATGCGCTCAAACGCCATCCCGTCCTCAGGCTGGGAGACAACCCGTAGGTAACCGATTGCGTCGCGGATTTCGCGGCGTTCGTAGAACCGCGGCCCACCGACAACCCGGTAGGGCACGCCGATGACCAGAAAACGATCCTCAAATTCCCGCGTCTGATAACCGGCGCGCACCAGAATGGCGATCTCGTCCAAACGGTGCTGCTTGCGCTGGAGGTCCTCAACGTCTTCGGCTATGGCGCGGGCTTCTTCCTCACCGTCCCAAAACCCCCGCACGCGCACTTTCTCGCCATCTGCAACGTCCGTCCAAAGCGTCTTGCCCAGTCGATCGGCATTGTGCGCGATCAGCGCCGAGGCCGCGGCCAGAATATGAGGTGTCGAGCGGTAGTTGCGCTCCAGCCGAACGACCTTCGCGCCAGGAAAATCCTGCTCGTAGCGCAAGATGTTACCAACCTCGGCGCCACGCCAACCGTAAATCGACTGGTCGTCGTCGCCAACACAACAAATGTTCCGCTGTCCTTGCGCCAACAACCGCAGCCAGAGGTATTGCGCAACGTTGGTGTCCTGGTACTCGTCGACAAGGATGTAACGGAATCGCCGGTGGTAGATTTCCAAGACGTCTTTGTGTTCGCTGAACAGGGTCAGGCAATGCAGCAACAGATCGCCGAAATCGGCGGCGTTCTGGGTCAGCAACCGCTGTTGGTATTCGCGGTACAGGGTGGCGGTCTTGCCCATCGCGAACTCGCCGGCGTCTTCGTGCTGAACTTGCTGCCAGGTCAGGCCGCGGTCCTTCCAACGGTCGATAATGCTGCCGAGGGCCCGGGCCGGCCAGCGCTTCTCGTCGATATTCTCGGCCTTCAAGAGCTGCTTGAGCACACGCAGCTGATCGTCACGGTCGATGATGGTGAAGTTGCTCTTAAGCCCGACCAGCTCGGCGTGCTGGCGCAGGATGCGGACACCGATGGAATGAAACGTGCCCAGCCAGATGCCATCGACCGCGCCGCCAACCATCGCCCCGACGCGGTCCCTCATTTCGCGCGCCGCCCGGTTGGTGAAGGTCACCGACAGGATTTCCCAGGGTTTGGCCAAACCCAGATTCAGAATATGGGCAATACGGGTAACAAGGACGCGGGTTTTACCGGTTCCCGCGCCAGCCAGAACCAGGACCGGGCCGTCGGTCGTTACAACGGCCTCATGTTGGCTTTCGTTGAGGGTCTTTAGATAGGGCGGGTCGAGTGGCGCCGAGGCCGCCAAAGCGCGCGCGGCGATCCCGCCGGGTCGCGGTGCCGGCGCCGGATCGTCAAAGGGGATATCGTCGAGATCGAATGGATCGGACATCGGTCCGGCCATTCATATCACACGGGGGCGGACGCTCACAGGTTCACAGGCGGTCCGTGTCCTCGTCGTGTTCTTCTGCCCGTGCCCGCAATAGGGCCTGATTGTAGGCCATGAGGGCTGTTTTGTGGTGGAGAATGCCGACCACTCTTCGGCTCTGCCGGTCCGTTACCACGGGCAGGCTGTCTTCATGGTGCGTTTCCATCAGCTTTAGCGCGTCTTCGAGATCGTCCCCCGCGCAGAGCAGCGGCGGGTCGAGGCGGGCAATGTCGCGCGCATTGATTAGGTGATCCAGCTCGGGATCGAGGGACACGCCCCGCAGCGAATTAAATGTCAGCGAGCCGACCAGCCCCGCATCGCCGTCAACGACAAAGAAATCGCCGTAGCGGGCGTTTTCCATAATCTCACGGATTTGGCTGGCCGGGGCTCGTTCCTCGATGATCTCGTATTGGTCGGTCATCAAATCACCGACATGCGTCGCGGTCAGCAGTTGTTCGAAGCGACCGGCGCGTATGACGATACCGCGCCGTTTAAGCTGTGCATGGAAGAACGACCGCCCGGCGACTTGCTGCGAGATGAGCGTTGAAATCGTTATCGCCACCATCGCCGCGATCACCACGGAGAACTCGCCAGTCAATTCAAAAGCAATAAGGATGGTCGAAATCGGCGCGCCGATCACCGGCGCCGCGACGGCGCCCATGCCGATCATTGCGTAGAACCCGGGCGACGCGGCGAGACCGGGGAAGATACTCCCGGCGATGACACCGAAGGCACCGCCGACCATCGCACCGACAAACAGCGATGGCGAGAAAACGCCGCCGCCGAAGCGGCTGCCGATAGAGACGGCGGTCGTCGCCGTCTTCGCAACGATCAATGCCAACATCAGCCACAGCGGCAGGCTTGACTGCAGCGCTGCATCGGTTGCGGCATAGCCGACGCCCATGACATGGGGCAAGAAGATTGCGACGCCGCCCACGACGGCGCCACCCACCATCGGCCGAGTCCAAATCGGCCAGCCGATTCGGTTGATCACGTCCTCGACTGTCGTGATAGAGCGAATGAACAAGATTGCCGCCAGTGCGCAGACCAAGCCAAGCAGAATGAACGCGGGAAATTCGAAGAATGAGGCGATGTCGTAATTCGGCACGACGAACGCTGGGAACGCGCCGAGGTGAATGCGGGAAATTACCGTCCCGGCAACTGCCGCGATGACGACCGGCGCAAAGGTATGCAACGCGTAATGGCCGATAACGACTTCCAACGCGAAAAACACCCCGGCAATCGGCGCGTTGAACGAGGCCCCGATGGCCGATGCCAGCCCACAGCCCAAAAGCGTCAGCGAAAGCGAGGGGTTGAGGTGAAGTCGCTGGGCGACCCACGACGCCAGCCCGGCGCCCAAATGGATGACCGGTCCTTCTCGGCCGACCGACGCGCCGACGCCGATCGACCCCAGTGAAAGCACTGCCGCTTTGATGGTGGTCGCAGGATTCATTCGGCCGCCATGCCGCGCGCCAGCCTCGATCACGTCGGCAACGCCATAGGCGCGCTGTCCCGGCATCAGAAAGTGCACGAACAGCCCGATCGCCAGCCCGCCCACGGTTGGTACGACAAGAACCAGCCACCACGGCAGGTCCGCCATCAATTGAAGACCATCGTGTAGTGAAAAGCCGAAGGTCCCGTTCTGGATGGCTTCAATGCCCATCCGGAATCCCAGCGCCCCGTAACCGATCCCGATGCCGATGATCAGGGCCAGGATCGAAAGTTTGACCTGGTCGTTATGGGTGAATTGATGCCAGCGGGCACGCACGAGAGTAATCGCCTCGCGCGTGGTCATCGGCTCAGGCGCCTACCGGCGCGGCGTGCCGCGCTACCTGCATTGCCCGATGGACCCTGGGGCGCAAATGGTTGTGCCGTCGGTCCACGTCGCCCCGGAAAAATCGGCATTCAGTAAATCGGCACCCTCAAGTCGGGCGCCGCTAAAGTTTGCACCGATAAGGATTGCTTCGAAAAAACGGGCCCGGCGCAGGTCCGCGCCTCTGAACGATGCGCGCGTGAGATTGGCCTTCGTGAAATCAGTGCCGACCCCGCGGACTCCGCTGAAATCGGCATCCGGTGCATCGACGGTCACGAACTTTGCGCGATCGATCCGAGCGTCGGTAAATCTTGCGCCGGCGAAATTAGCACGGAGGAATCTAGACCCCCCGAGGTTTCCACCGCTAACGTCGACGCCGCTTAAATCGCGGCCGCTAAAATCACAGCGTGGCCAACCTACGCCCGGTCGCGCCGGATCGGCGCAACTGGCATGGGCTCGTTGCGACACAATGGGCGACACCAATAACGTCAATCCGACCGCGGCTGCGACTAAGAGAAACCTAGGCAACCGAAATGCACGGTTCATTTGCGGCGAATCCCGACGGTGGTTCCTGCATGTCGTGGGCGCGGCAGGTGTTTCTGTGAATCGCAAGCGGCACGAAACACAGTTTGAAGGTCCTCGGGAAAGGGCTCTGATCGGCGGTGTTCAAGATTGATGTGCATGGTCAGCATTTCATAGGTCGCAGCAAGATACCCTTGCTCGGCGTGGAACATTTCCATGTAGAAGTGAAGGCGTTTGGCGTCCCAGTCCAATAACCGGGTCGTGAAGCGCATCGGGTCGTCCAGGCGCATTTCGCGCAGCCAATGGGTGTGACCCTCCAACGAAAAGGTCGTTCGGTTGGTTCGCTCTCGATAGGGCTCGCCGGTGCCCATCCGTTCGTAGACCACATCCAGCGCCAGGTCGAACGCCAAGACATAGAAGGCCACATTCATGTGGCCGTTATAGTCGATCCATTCCTTACGGACCCGACCGCCGTCGGCGACCACAATGGGGGCTTCGAACTCCATGCGCGGTGATCATAGTCACCGCCCCGCCCTGTGTGAACCGGCGTTGCACGGCATCGGTGCCCACCGCTACACTCGGCCCTAATCCCAAGAGGTAGATCATGCACGACGCGCCCGCTCGGACCACCCGGCCGCAGGACTTCGCCCCTGCATTCGAAGAGGTTTCTGCGCTTCTCGGCGACCGGTTCACCACGGCGGCGTCGGTGCGGGCCCACCATGGCCGCGACGAATCCTATCATCCAAACCGTGACCCTGATGCAGTCGCCTTCGTCCGGTCGACGGAAGAGGTCTCGCAAGTCGTTCAGATTTGCGCCCGGCACAAGGTGCCGATCGTCCCCTTTGGCGCCGGCACCTCGCTCGAGGGTCATGTCGTCGCGATCCAGGGCGGCCTGTCCATCGACATGATGCAGATGAACAGCGTGCTCGAGGTCAATGCCGAGGACCTCGATTGCACCGTACAAGCTGGGGTCACCCGCAAGCAGCTCAATGCCCACTTGCGCGACACCGGTCTCTTCTTTCCGATCGATCCCGGCGCCGACGCGTCGCTAGGTGGCATGTCGGCCACGCGCGCATCCGGCACTAACGCCGTACGCTACGGTACGATGCGCGAGAACGTCATGGGTCTCACCGTCGTCATGCCCGACGGGCGGATCGTCAAAACGGCGCGCCGCGCGCGCAAATCGTCGGCCGGTTACGATCTGACGCGGCTCTTCGTTGGCTCGGAAGGGACGCTCGGCGTGATTACCGAGGTCGCCGTTCGCCTATACGGCATTCCGGAGGCGATCTCGGCCGCAAGCTGTTACTTCGACAGCGTGCAGGGCGCGGTCGATGCTGTCATCCAGACCATCCAACTCGGCATTCCGGTGGCCCGCATCGAATTTGCCGACGAAGTTCAGATCGATGCAACCAACCGGCATTTCGATATGGACCACGCGGTCAAGCCGACGCTCTGGCTCGAGTTTCATGGCACGCCAGCCGGGGTCAAAGAGCAGGCCGAGATGGTCCAAGAGATCGCCACCGAGCACGGCGGCGGCGGCTTTCGCTGGACCACCAATGAGGAGGAGCGCAACAAGCTTTGGCATGCCCGCCACAACGCCGCCTATTCGGCCGCTGCATTGCGGCCGGGCAGCAGGTTCTGGGCGACCGATGTCTGCGTGCCGATTTCGCGGCTTGCCGAATGCATCGTCGAAACCAAGAAAGAGCTCGACGCGTCGTTTCTACCGGCACCGATCGTCGGCCATGTCGGCGACGGTAACTTCCACGTCTCTTTCGTGCTTGATCCCGACAAACCAGGCGACGTTGAAGAGGCCAACCGCCTCAACGACAACCTCGTCGCGCGGGCGTTGGCCATGGAGGGCACGTGCACCGGCGAACATGGCGTGGGTTACGGCAAGGTCGATTTCCTTGTCGCTGAACACGGCGATGCCTTGGCCGTGATGCGCACGCTAAAAAACGCAATTGACCCCGACGGCATCATGAACCCCGGCAAAATTCTGCGTCTCTAGCGCAAGCTGAGTCCGTCCAGGTTGATCGGCGACGGCTTGCCGGCGACGAGATCCGCAATGACCCGGCCCGAACCGCACGCCATTGTCCAACCCAAGCTGCCGTGCCCGGTGTTGAGCCAAAGCCCATCGACGGGCGTAGCGCCGAGGATCGGGAGCGAATCCGGCGTCATGGGTCGTAGGCCCGCCCAGTACGTCGGGACGGCGTCGCCGGCAGCATCGGGAAGCATTGCCCGCATATGGGTGTGCAACACCCCAGCCCGGCGCGCATCGATGGTCGTGTTATGCCCGGCCAGCTCTGCCGTGCCGGCGGCCCGCAGGCGCGAACCAAGCGGCGTCATCGTAATTTTTCGCTGAACATCCTGGAGCGCGTGGCGGGGTAGGGTGCTCCGGTCGCCTGCCTCGACTGTCGCCGAATATCCCTTGACCGGATAAACCGGCAGACGAACCCCGAACGGGCCGAGCAGGCGGGCGCTACCGGTCCCGGCCGCGACAACCACGGCGTCGGCATCAAGATCACCCTCGGCCATCCCGACCCCGCAGACCTTATTACCCTCGGTCCGGATCGCGGTGACCGGCTGTCCGAAAAGAAACCGCGCGCCGCGTTGCACCGCCGCTCGGCTAAGTCCTTCGGTGAAGAGACGGGCGTCCCCCGTTTCATCCTTGTCGTACAGCAGCGCGCCGGCATAGCGGCACGTCGTCCGCCGCAATGCGGGTTCGCGTTCTAGTGTTTCTTCAAGCGACAGGCGGATCGGATGGGCACGCGGATCGCTCCCGGCGGCGGCGGCTTGTTGAGCGGCGCCAAGTGCATCGGGATCGCGGTAAAGATAGATCAGTCCATTGGTTTGCGCGTCATAGTCGATGTTTTCCGCAGCGCGCAGCGCCTGTAGCCTTTCGAAACTATAGGTGGATAGACGGCGCAGCCGCGCCTTGATCTCGCGCGTTCGCGCCGGCGTGCAGTTGCCAAAAAACCGGGCGATCCACAGGGCCATCGCCGGATCGGCCCGCAACCGCACGCGATAGGGCGCGTCGTCGCGCCAGAACTCTTTTAAGACCATGGCCGGAATGCCGGGGGCAGACCATGGCACCGCCGTATGGCCGTTGATCAATCCCGCATTTGCGTGGCTGCACCCCATTGCGGGGCCAGCTTCGCGCTCGATCACGGTGACGTCGTGTCCATCTCGTGCCAGATTGTACGCGGTCGCCACCCCGACGACCCCAGCGCCCAGCACCACTACATGCATGGCGAAATCACACCGAGAAAAACGTGGCTACCGGCCTGTGCGGCGCCGTGAGCGGATTAAATCGTGAAAGCGAGTTCGCCCAACCGCTTAGTCATTTTGCGGTTTTCCGCATAGTCGACCGGAATCGCAATCAATGCCGGGCCCTTCTGCGAAAACGCCTCCTCCAGCGCCGGCCTGAGCTCGTCGACCGATTTCAACGTCTTGCCCCAAACACCGAAAGCTTTGGCAAAAAGCTCAAAGTCCGGATTGTTGAAGGCGAGGTCCGAATGCTTGCCGTCGAACGAATTCTGCTGCTTCCACTTGATCAGCCCATACTCGCCGTCCAGCCAGACAATCGCCACGACATTAATGTTGAGCCGCGCCGCGGTTTCGATGTCTTGAGCGTTCATCATGAACCCCGCGTCGCCGCTGATCGACAGGACCTTGCGATCGGGATATGCGATCTTGGCCCCGATCGATCCGGGGAAAGCGAACCCCATGGTGCAAAACCCGTTCGAGATCAGGCAGGTATTGGCCTCGTCACATTGGTAGTAGCGCGAGATCCACATCTTATGAGCGCCGACGTCCGATAAAAGAATGTCGTTCGGCCCCATTGCTTCGCGGACATCCCAGAGAATTTTTTGTGGCTTCATTGGGAACGACGTGTCGTCCTTTTCCATGGCGAAGTCGTCAAGGATCGTCTGGCGCAATTCGCTACGTCCGTTGATGTCGAACAGCGGCAACTTACCCTCGTACCGCTGGTTGATCATTTCGTTCATCTGCCACAGCGCGTCAGCCACGTCGGAAACCACGTCGACGGTAACCGGATAGGACACGTCGACCTCGGCCGGAAAGAAGTCGATATGAATGATCGTCTTGCCGCCGGTCTTGTTCCAGTGCTCGGGAGAGTACTCAACCAGATCGTAGCCGACCGCGATGATCAAATCGGCCTTGTCGATCGCGGCGTTAATGTGATCACGTCCCTGTAGGCCGAGTGTAAACATGCAATGCGGATCGGTGCGCGGCACCGCGCCTTTGCCCATGAACGTGTTGACCACGCCAATGCCCGTTTTGTGGGCGAGCCGCTGCAGCTGTTTGGACGCGCGTTTACGCACCGCGCCGTTGCCGGCCAGGATCAATGGGTTCTTCGCGGCGACGATCAGTTCCACGGCTTGAACGATTGCCTTGTGGTCGGCTGCGGCGCGTCGCGTTTTGTGTTTCGCCATCGGGGTGTGGCTGGTTTCTTCCTCCGCCACGTTCTCTGGCAGTTCGATGACGCAGGCGCCGGGCTTTTCCGATTCGGCGATCTTGAAAGCCTTGCGGACCACTTCGGGAATGTTGTTGGCGTCGGTAATCGATTGCGCCCACTTGGTGATGGGGCGGAACATGGCGATAGAGTCCATGTTCTGGTGGCTCTCCTTGTGGAGACGGCGGGTCGAGGCTTGCCCGATAATCGCGATCAAAGGTGCGCGGTCCATATTGGCGTCAGCGACACCGGTCACGAGGTTGGTCGCGCCGGGACCCAGAGTGCCGAGGCAGACGCCAGCCTTACCGGTCAAGCGGCCGAACGTATCGGCCATAAATGCGGCCGCCTGCTCATGGCGGCACAAAACGAACTTAATCTTGCTGTCCAGCAGCGATATCATGACATCGGCGTTTTCCTCGCCGGGCACGCCGAAAATATGGGTCACGCCCTCTTCTTCGAGGCAACGAACGAACAAATCTGAGGCCTTCATGAACGAGCTCCGCTTTTAATGGATGCGCTGGAATTGGGGCATTCTAGCTATGACATTCCCGTGAGTCCCGGTGGGCTTCTCTAGTTTCTTATTCGGGGTCGGAAATGCCTATAGTCAAGAAATTTCCACGATTGGGCTGAGTTTGGAGTTTGATTGGTGAAGCGCGTTCTTCTGATCGTTGTCGGGATCATTATTCTTGTCGCTGCTGCCGCGGTAATTGCCCCGAGTTTCATCGACTTGAACAAGTATAAAAGCGAAATAGCCGGTCCGATCGAACGGGCGACCGGTCGGTCGTTAGTCATGAAGGGCGACCTCAGCCTGTCGGTTCTGCCCACGCCGCGCGTGTCGGCATCTGACGTGCGGTTGTCGACCGCGGGTGGTGATCGCGATTTCCTGACACTGCGTTCGCTCGAGGTCCAAGTCGCGCTCTGGCCGTTGTTGCGCGGCGAGATTCAGGTGACGAGCGTGCGCCTGGTCGAACCCGAAGTATTTCTTGAGGTCGACGCTGACGGCACGCCGAACTGGGAGTTCAACACGAGCGCGGACGAGCAGGTATCTGACGGCGCGACCGGCAATGGTGCCGCGATCAGCGTCGAACGCGTCGTCGTCGCCAACGGTGTCCTCAGCTTTGTCGACGCGGCGAACGGGCGCAGCGAACGAATCGAGGCGATCACCGCGACATTGAAGGCCGCTAACCTTGTTGACGGCCCATTTGCCGCCGAAGGTCGTTTCTCGGTTCGCCAGCAGGCCGTTGGGTTTGATCTTGCCCTAGGCTCACTCGCGGATCGAGGCGGCGTTCCGCTGCGCGCCAAGCTCGAACTCGAACGGGGCGGCGCCGTGGCTACGATCCAAGGCAATCTGTCGGGGTTGGCCAGTCAACCCACGCTCAACGCCAAGGTCGGCTTCGAAGGCAGTGATCTACGCGAGGCACTGAGCGTGGTTGCGACGCTCGCCGGTAGCGATGCGTCGTTGATCGTACCGGGCGCACAATCATTTTCGTTCACAAGTCAGTTCGTCGGCAATCAAGAAATGATCGCCCTCAACGAGCTTGCATTGGTGATTGGTGAAACGCGCGCCACCGGCGCTGTTTCAGCGGCCCTGGCTGCCCCCCTCATCGTCGATGTGACGCTCTCTCTTGGGCGGATCGATCTCGATGCCTGGGCCAACGCCGTCGCTATCGAGACCGCGGCGAGTACCGACGCTGCGACCGACCAGGGTAACGCTGACGCGCCGCCATCAAATCCTCTTGATGCCCTCGCCGGATTCCGAGGCAGCCTCACGCTCACCGGCGAAGCCCTGACGTATCGCGGCAGTCTCGTCCGCCAGCTTCGGCTCGCGGCGAGGCTCGCCGACCGCGCCGTCGAGCTGACGGCATTGAGCGCGATGCTACCGGGCGGGTCGGACATCAGCGTGTCGGGACGCTTGGCAACGGTGGATGGCCAGCCGCGCTTCGACGGCGCCATAGAAGCGGCGTCGTCGGACTTTCGCGCGGCTGCTGCTTGGCTCGGTCTGCCACTTGAGGGCATTGCGCCCGGACGACTACGCCAAGTCAGCCTGCAAAGCCGGATTCGGGCGACGCGGGAATTGAGCCAAGT
>JAQBYN010000064.1 GCA_027622715.1 Pseudomonadota bacterium
AGTCGAGTCAATCGTCCTCGTATCCGCCGAAGGTGAGGCAAAAAGCGGTCGGATTCGGGTGTCGGTGGGAACCGGATTCTTCGTGAGTTCTGACGGCTACATCGTGACTGCCGCTCATGTCCTAAAATCACCTGTTTCGGACGATCCCTGGAAGACGGATTCATTCACGAAGAGTGACGCGGTAGTGGCAACGATACGGTTGCCGGATCGTCAGCACTACATTCCGGCGACAATAGTATTTACTGACGATCAGACTGATCTGGCTATCTTGAAAGCATCTATAGACGACATGGTGCCGCTTCGTATCGGTGACTCCTCGTCCATATTTAGCCAACAAGATTTGAGTGTCGGTATCTGGGGAAATGACCCGGCACGAGGTCGTTCAGTGCTTACGAAGGCAACTGTGGGGCAACCAAGTCTCCGCGGGATGATTGAATTGCTCTTACTGGGTGCTGGGCCCGGTGATAGTGGAAGTCCAGTGCTAGATGCGGGTGGTCGGGTTGTCGGAGTCTACACTCAGAACGATCCTGCGGCAGAGGGCAGGGGGTTTGCCATTCCGATAAATTACGCGGCCACCATCCTTTCGATGTCACCGGATTATAGCCTTGCCTCTCTGGCGCGTCGCATGAGTGAAGAGAGTAGGGATGCCTTTCGGTTCCTGGTCGAAGATCTCGGCGAGGCAAGAATCCGTTTGCAGGCGCAGCAGCGGATAATTGACTCGATGAAGATTGCGATCGACTACTACCTGAGCATCTCGGCTACTAAATCGGGCTACCGACTATGGGTAGACGTAGTGAAGCGCTTCCCCGAACAACTTACGCCTGAGAAGCTTCTAATAGTAGTATGGCCCGTGGCTAGGGATGACGGAAAAGAAGTTGACCTGGATGAGTTTCGCAAGATAGTGGCGCTTGATGGGGCCAAAATGCAATTCAGTGTCGCCAACATAGAGCAAGATATTTATGGGTCGTTGGACAGGTACAACAAAGAGAATAAGAAAGAGCTAAACATTCAGGACATCCAGGGACTTCGCGTAAAGCAAGAGTTTCAATTCAAAATTAGGGGCGGAAAACCAGAAATAACAGCTGGCGTGCCGGAACGCTTTTTTCCCAGACGGTTTCCGCAGGTAAATTAGCTCTGCTGTCTTTGGGTTGATAAAATATTGCCCACCGGGGGCCGCGCTAGATGCCATGTCGTGGCATCCTGAAACGCGGCGCCCGCGCGCAAGACTGTCGCATCGTCGAACCGCCGCCCCATCAGTTGGACCGCCAGCGGTAGGCCATCCTTCGATATACCGGCGGGCATCCCCAACGCCGGGACGCCCAGTACATTGGCCGGCATCGTCACCAAGGGTTTCTTGAAAAACTGAAAGGCCTCAATGCTGGCGGCCTTAGGTGCGGCGCCCGGCGCGCCGGGTGCCAACAACACATCGACATCGCGCATGACCTCGGCGCACCGTGCGATCAGCGCCTCGCGCAGGCGCAGCGCCCGAGCATAGTCAACCGCGCGGATAAATGGACCCAGCGAAAGCCGCATCCGTGAGTGGTAACTGTAATCCTGGCGGCGGGTGCGCAGATCACGTTCATGCAGCGCGTAGCCCTCGACAATCGTGATGACGATCTGCGCGGTTGCGAAGTCGTCGAAACTGGGGAGGGCCACCTCACGGACGACGGCGCCGAGATCGCGGAATGTTGCAGCGGCCTCACGGTAGGCCGCGATGCCTTCGGCCGATACCGCATTATCTTGGGCCAACGACTCGGCCAAGCCGATGCGCAGTCCCTTCACGCCGTTGCCCAGGCCCGCGCGATAGTCCGTCGCGGGCCGCTCGACGCTGCCCGGATCGGCGGCGTCGAACCCCGCCAATGCGTTGAGCAGAATGGCGCAGTCTTCGACCGAGCGCGCCATCGGGCCGACATGGTCCAGCGTCGCCGATAGCGGAAACACTCCAGCGCGGCTGACTAGCCCGTAGGACGGCATGAACCCTGTGACGCCGCAATAGGCGGCAGGCAGGCGGATCGAGCCGCCGGTGTCGGTGCCCAGCGCGCCGAGGGCCTGCCCGCTCGCTAGCGCAACCCCGGCGCCGCTGGATGAGCCCCCGGCGTAACAGGCATGGTTCCACGGGTTGCGCGCCGGCCGAAACAGGCTGTCGTCCGACGGCCCGCCGTAACAAAACTCGGTCGTCTCCAGCTTGCCGAGCAGCACCGCGCCGGCGTCGCGCAGCCGCACCCAGGCCGTCGCATCGGTATCGGGCACCCGGTCGCGAAACAGTTTGGAGCCGACGGTGGTGCGAATGCCCGCCGTGTCGAACGCTTCTTTGAGCGCAACGGGGATGCCGTGCAACGGCCCAAGGTAGCGGCCAGCCGCGATCTCCGTTTCCGCCGCAAGCGCCGCACGGCGCGCGACATCGTCGCTGCGCGTCACGAAACTGCCCAAGCCATCGTCAATCGCGGCGGCGCGGTCGATCATCGCCTCGGTTAACGCGACCGGCGACAATTCCCGAGCCGCAATGCGCCGCCCAGCCTCGGCGATGGAAAGATAGGCGAGATCAGCGCTCATCGGTCTTGCCGCTTTTCTTGGTCGGCTCGCCCAGTGACGTGTCGTCTAGCCGTGCGATGACCTGATCGAGAATTGCGACACCCTCGGCAAGCGTATCCATTTCATTCTCCGGTATCGTCAGCCCCGCAGCGCGCAGCGTTGCAATCATCTTGTCGGTCGGCATGAGGCGATTTCCTCGGTGTTCGGGAGGCCGAGTATAGCCCCGAAATGACGCGCCCGGCTTTGTTCAGCAAAGGCCCGCGGCCCCTGATACACTGGTGGCGGTATCAGTGAGGAGGGGCGGAATGATCCGGAGCCAAAAACCGCACGCGGTTCTGCCAGACGCGACCCATGACGAGGCTGCGCGCCAAGATTTTGTCGCCGGCCTACGCGTTCACATGATGCGCGAAGTCTCGGCCGGTAATCGGCCGCTGTATGACGCCAAGGTATTGCCTGCTTTCCGCCGCACCCATGCGCGCGAGCCGGCGGATCGCCACGAAGTGCGCCGCGCGATGAGCCGGGAGCCCTACCACCAGGCGTGGGGATCGCTACTGCGCACGACGCAAGAACTAATCTGGGAATCGGTCGGCAGCTCGATCGAACGCCAGCTCGGCGACCTAATGGCCCGCAATCGAAATGACCGCGCAAAGACCAAAGGCAGCCTGCGCCTCAACCCGGGGCTTGTCATGCCGCGCTATCAAACCGCCACCGACACCCACGTCATGCCGGGCAGCTACCACACCGATCTATGCGACGGCGATCTCACCGCGGGCGCAGTCTATGACAAGGGTCTCTACATCTATGCAATGAGCGGCCTTGGCGATTCCAACCAGGACATCGGCGGCGGCTGTATCGCTTACCTGAAGCAAAATTTTCCGAACCTCAAGCCACGCCGCATCCTCGAAATGGGGTGTACCGTCGGTCATTCCGCCGTGCCTTTTGCCCAAGCCTATCCGCACGCGGAGGTGCACGGCATCGACCTCGGCGCGGCCAGCTTGCGTTACGCCCATGCACGGGCTGAGTCGTTCGGGGCTGCGGTGCATTTCTCGCAACAGAATGCCGAGAATACCGATTTTCCCGACGGCCATTTCGATCTGATCGTCAGCCATGTCCTGCTCCATGAGACCTCGGGCACGGCATTACCGAACATCATTCGCGAATGCCGGCGGCTACTCGCACCCGGCGGCGTGATGGTGCATTGCGACGTGCCCCAGCGCGAAGGCGATGCCTTTGATCTCGCGATTCCTGATTGGGACACCTACAACAATAACGAACCCTTCATGGGCCGCATGCGCGACACCAACCTGCGCGACCTGTTCGCCGACTGCGGCTTCGACCGCGACCGCTACTTCGACGGCTACGTCCCCAACGACGCACTGAACCGTGACAAGAAAATTACCTTCCGCGGCGGTGACGGACGCAAAGGAAAGCCTTGGGCCGTTTACGGTGCCGCTCTGTAGTTTGCGACGCTGATGCCGCGGGTCGCGCCTACGCCTTCCGCCGCGTCGCCACGGCGTTCGCCAGATTCTCCAGACATTTGACCGAGCCGTCCCAATCGAGACACCCGTCGGTGATGCTCTGGCCGTAGACCAGGGGCTGGCCCGGTTTTTGGTCCTGGCGCCCGCCGACCAAGTGGCTTTCGATCATCACGCCAAAAATCCGCGCTTCGCCACTGGCGACTTGCGCCGCGATGTCGCCGACCACCGCTGGCTGGTTGTCGGGGTTCTTGCCGGAGTTGGCGTGGCTCGCGTCGATCATCAGCGTCGGTGTGACGCCCGATTTTTCGGCGACGGCACAGGCTGCCCCCACGCTAGCCGCGTCGTAGTTCGGGGTATCGCCGCCGCGCAAAATGATGTGGCAGTCTTCGTTGCCGCTGGTCTCGGCAATCGCGCATGCGCCGTTCTTAGTAACGGCCAAGAAATGATGCGGCTTCGATGCCGATTTCACCGCGTCGACCGCAATCTTAACGTCGCCGCCGGTACCGTTCTTGAACCCCACCGGGCATGACAGGCCCGAGGCCAATTCGCGGTGGATTTGGCTTTCGGTAGTGCGCGCGCCAATCGCAGCCCAGGCGACGAGGTCGGCGAAATATTGCGGCGTCGTGGTGTCGAGAAACTCGCAACCTGCTGGAATGCCCAACGCGTTGATATCAGCCAGAAGGCGGCGGGCCAAACGCAGGCCTTTGTTGATCTGGAAACTGTCATCAAGGTCGGGGTCGTTGATCAGCCCCTTCCAGCCCACCGTGGTTCGCGGCTTCTCGAAATAGACCCGCATGATCAGTTCAAGGCGATCGCCAAGAGCGGCGCGTAGCGGTACGAGGCGCTGGGCGTATTCCCTCGCCGATTTGGGATCGTGGATCGAGCAGGGGCCAATCACCACAACAAGGCGGTCGTCGCGACCGTGCAGGATGTCTTGCACGGCGGTGCGGGCGCCGGCGACGGTGTGCTTGGCAGCGGCGGCAGGCGCGACTTCACGCATCACCTCATCGGGCGTGCTTAGCGCCGTTATTGTCTTGATGCGAAGATCGTCGGTGGCGATCGTCATAGCGGGTTCCTTGTGTTGGCGAACCGAGCGGCAACAAAAAAGCCGCCAGGTGGCTGGCGGCTTGGAAAATGGTTCATCGTATCTTTAGACCGTGCGAACCCCTTCCGCCGCCACAGGCGCCGGATAGCGAAAGAAGGTAAAATAGTTCGCAAGGTTCAAAGTCATGGGCGCTTTATAGCGGGCAGTCGCGGGGCTGTCACCACCGGCGCGGCGCGCGACGAGCCCTGGCACTTGGGATCCATAAAATTTGACGAAAATGGCCGTAGTAAAGACCCTTCTGCGATGCGGGTTGACCCGAACTGCCCCGGACCGCGCGATGGTCTATCTTGCAGCATGGAATTACCTGTGAGAGCAACGTGGCATCGCTCCTTCTCGTAGACGACGACGAGGATATTCTCGACGTTTTGCGCCGGCTTCTCGAACGGCGGGGCCACACGCTGGCGTGTGCGACCGATGGCGCTGCCGCGGTTGACTGTGTGCGTGCGACCGATACGCCACCGGATCTGATCTTGATGGACCTTCGACTGCCAAGAATGAACGGTTGGGACGCCATCAAAGCGATCCGCGCTGGGGGCGCGACCATGCCAATTATCGCCCTCTCAGGTGACACCTCCGACGAAGATCGGGCCCGCGCGATGATCGCAGGGGCCGATCTGTTCATGAACAAACCCACGCCGATTAAGGAACTGTCGACGGCCATCGATCATCTGATCGAGACACGTCCCGGGTCCTAGATGCCGGGCGGTTTCAGCGCCTATGCGTTGGCTGTGAATCGGCGCCTATCCCGGCAACCTTACTGGTCCCTGGTCGCGGAACTGACACTCTTTGCCCTTTTGCTGGCGATCGGTATCGCCGTGTTGACGAACAGCTTGTTTTTTGATGAAGCGTCAGGACCCGTCATCATCAAAGCTGCGGTGGCGACGCTTGTCGTTAGTACTCCTTTGATCGCGCTCAGTGTCTCGGCGTTGCGTCGGCAGATCCTTGGCCGGCGTGACCTACGGCGGACCCTGGATCTCGCCAATGACCGGCTGATCGAGGCGAACGAAGCGCGCGCCGCAGCCGAAACCGCCACACGAGACAAGTCCCGGCTCATTTCAAATGTCAGTCACGAACTGCGTACGCCGCTCAATGCCGTAGTCTCTTACACGGAACTCCTCACCGAGATCGCGCAAGATAGGGGTCTCGACGACATGGTAGTCGATCTCCAAAGAGTCGGACGCGCGTCCACGCATCTGACTGATTTGGTCGATCGCGTTTTCGATCTGTCAGGAAATCGCACCCAGCCGATCAACATTCGGAACGACGTTCAGGTGAGCGAGCTTGTTCGGGAAATCGAGGCCCTGTGCCTACCCCTCATGGCGCGAACAGCCAATACTTTTGAAATCGAGGTGCCGGCGGACATCGGGACGATCGCTTCTGACCCACTCAAATTGCGGCAGATCGTGGTGAACTTGGTTTCGAACGCAGCGAAGTTCACCAACGCCGGTCGCATTGGTTTGGACGTCGCGCGGCAGAAAGGGCGGCGTGCGGGTGAAACCGACGATGTCATTCTGTTCTCGGTTCGCGATACCGGTATAGGGATTGCTCCGAAAGACATTGAAATGATCTTCGATCCCTTCGCGCGAACCGAAGAAGCGTTTGGCATACCCGGCGCTGGATTGGGCTTGGCGATCAGCCGGGGCCACGCCCGTGACCTTGGGGGAGAGATTTCCGTGCAAAGCACGAAGGGTGTTGGATCGACCTTCACGCTCGCCGTTCCCGTGACCTTACCCAAGCGATGAGCGAGCCGATCGACGCCAACGAGCGTGCCGCCTAACACGCCGAAGGTCCGGAGGGGTCGCCGGGCTGACGTTACGCCGTTGATGCCGAGGCAGCGGTCGCGTCGACAAACACCTCCCCGAAATCCTTTAGCTTGGCCGGCCCCACGCCGTTGACATCGGCCATGGCTTCAAGCGGCCGGATAGCTAAAGTACGTAACAAAGGTCGGACGGGGCAGCGTCGCGTGTGCGGCTGATCAATTCTTGCCGATTCGGCAGTAGTATTGACCCTTCTGCACTACTGGTGGCCCCGGACTGTCGCGCGCCGCGAATTGTTCTATCTATAGGGCTCGCGGATTGATAAGAGAACCACGTGGCAGCACTCCTTCTAGTCGAGGACGACGAAGAAATTCTCGACGTCCTGCGCCGTTTGCGTGAACTGCGGGATCACACCGTGGCTTGCACGGCCGACGGCGTGGCGGCGGTTGACTATGTCGTCACGGGCGAA
>JAQBYN010000065.1 GCA_027622715.1 Pseudomonadota bacterium
TGCCGGCGGCGACCAGCAAGCCTTGCATGCGCCGCGCCCAACGGATCACCACCACGTCGCGCCCGCCGAGCGTGCGGCTGACCCAAGGGATATTGTAGGTGCCGCTTTCCGGGTCGCGCATATGGGCGCCGCACGCCACCGCCGCGCCGTCGGCGACGCGCGACAGGCCGTCCAGACTGCCGCCGGCCAGAATAGCCAGTCCGCAGCCGCTTTCGCGCACCGCCCAGTCGAGCAGCGGATCGTGGCTGCCGGCGATGATCGCCGGCGCCGGCGCCAACGCCATGTCGGTCGGGCGCACCCCCAGCAGAACCCAGCGATCGATCAGGGATTTCGGGAACAGCCATTTGCCGGCCCGGCGCGAACAGGGAATATCGCCCTGGCGGACAAGGTCGTAGACCTTGCGCTCCTTAATACGCAGATAGTCCGCCACTTCGCGGGTTGTCATCAAATCGCTCATGATCTGCGTATTTTAGCATTTACACGCTGTTTTTTACCAATACAAACCGCCGCGCGGATCCGATGGGGATCGGCGCCGGTCCGGCCGCTTCTTTTGCCCTCCCCCTACTTCTTTCGGTCCAGATGTACTACATACACCTGCGAACACCGGCCCTTGAACCACGGCAGCTCCCCGGGAATGCGCCATGAGTAATTTACCCCTGATCGATCCTTTCGACCGCCAGATCAATTATCTGCGGGTGTCGGTCACCGACCGCTGCGATTTGCGCTGCGTGTACTGCATGGCCGAGGACATGACGTTTCTGCCGAAAGCCGACGTTCTGTCGCTGGAGGAGCTCGACCGGCTGTGCAGCGCCTTCATCGATATGGGCGGGCGCAAAGTGCGGCTGACCGGCGGCGAGCCGCTGGTGCGCAAGAACGTCATGTGGCTCGTCGAACGGCTCGGCCGCCACCTGAAAAGCGGCGCCCTGGACGAACTGACCCTGACGTCGAACGGCACCCAGTTGACGAAATACGCCCAGCAACTCGCCGACGCCGGGGTGCGGCGCATCAACGTGTCCCTCGACACGCTGGACCCGACGAAGTTCGCCGCGATCACGCGCTGGGGCAATCTCGACCAGGTGCTCGACGGACTGGCCGCCGCCAAGAAGGCGGGACTGGCGGTCAAGATCAACACGGTCGCGCTGAAAGGCATCAACGACGACGAGCTCGACCGCCTGCTGACCTGGTGCGGCGAATGCGGCTTCGACCTGACCTTCATCGAAGTCATGCCGATGGGCGAGATCGGCGAGCAGCGCATCGACCAGTACCTGCCGCTGTCGATGGTCCGCGCCCAGCTCGCCAAGACCTGGACGCTCACCGACAGCGATCATCAAACCGGCGGGCCCGCGCGCTATGTCGAGGTCGCCGAAACCGGCCGCAAGCTGGGCTTCATCACCCCGCTGACCCATAATTTCTGCGAATCGTGCAATCGCGTGCGCCTGACCTGCACCGGCACGTTGTACATGTGCCTGGGCCAGGACGACGCCGCCGACCTGCGCGCCGCCCTGCGCGCCGACGACAATGACGACGCGCTGCAGCAGGCCATCCGCGAGGCGATCACGCGCAAGCCCAAGGGCCACGATTTCATCATCGACCGCCGCCGCAACCAGCCCGCCGTGGGCCGCCATATGAGCGTCACCGGCGGCTAGGCCGCGCGCTCTCGCAGACATTCGTCACCGGCGCATTGCTTCAAAGCACAATCGATAGCCCGGCCCGTTTGAACCCACGGTCACGGCGGCATACCCATGGCAACCGTCACACTCGGACGGTGCGACGGCTGTCCGCTAGGACACAGACCACAGCATGTCATTGGCGAAAACATCAATTAGCTTGCGTGGTCGGGCGAGCGCAAACAGCGACAACTGCACAAGTTACCAACCGACATAATTTATCTAGCCATTGCCTCGCTTCGGTTCCGGCATCATATCAAGTGTTGTCGGCACATAAGTGGGACTACCGTGAGCGTCGGAGACGAATTTGACCCAACACAAATCACTCCATCTTTGTGTTTAACATAAAGTGTTGCGTCAATCAGTTGAGACTACCTCCCGAAAGCAGACATAAGACCACTAGTACCCGAACCGCGTCAGGACTTAGGCGGGTCAATATTTTGCGGTTCCTTTGTCGATAACGCACCTTGCGCTGCCCCTTTCAGCGGGTTTTGACTATGATCCGCCCCGAACATAATAGGACTTTTGAGACCAAGCAGTAAAAGAGGGAGGCGCAACAGTGGCAGATACAAATAACGTACGGCCATTGGTCATCGATCTGACCCACACCGTGCCCACGTATCGGGCGTTGGTGGAAAATCCGACTATGCCCGATATGGATCGACCGTGGAGCAATGTACCGTCGTTCGCTACTTATGGCGGCCACGCGGTGCTCGGTTTTTTCGAGATGCCAATCAATCTCGGCCATATCGAATCCGGTCGGCTGGTGATATCGGAACATCACGGTACCCACATGAACGCGCCTAATCACTTCATCAACAACGAGACCTCGCAGGAGCCGACCGGCATTCCGATAGCGCGGCGAAAGCAAATGCATGAAGTGCCGGCCGACTGGCTTGTTGAGGTGATCGACATCGCCGCGCGCGTGCAGGCGGAGTTGGACAAGAACGGCGGCATACCCAGCCCGGATCTGTCGGTAACCGACTTTGGTAACGATTCCGGCAATGTGGTGACTGCGGCCGATATCGACGCGGTCGCAGACCAACTTCTCGACGGTTGCTGGATCGCCATCAATCTCGGCTGGAGCCGCTTTTTCTATGGTGCACCAGACATGGCCGGTTCGGCCTACATAAACGGCTTCAACGATCCCGGCCTGACGCCGGAGGCCGTCGACAGGCTGTTGCAGATCGCCAAACAGAAGAAAATTCGTATCGGCGGCACAGTGATCGACAATATTTCCACCGAAACCGGCCAGTCCGCCAAAGGCGAAGACGAGAAACGCACCAATTCGCTGACTGCCCATGTGCGACTGCTACAGCACGACATACTAATGGTCGAGAATGCTGCTAATTTGGATGCGCTTTCCGAGACGGCCAAGACCAAGGACTGTACGCTGGTTGTTGGCGCTATCAAGGTCGCGCGCGGCACCGGAGCGCAAGCCCGCGTTCTGGCCCTGTGCCAATAGATAATTACTAATAGACAACTTTAAAAAGCAGGAAACTATCTCATGTTGAAAATCGAACCGATCCACCCCGACCCCAGTCAGGCCGACAAGCTTCCCTATTCGCCTTCGATCCGAGTGCAAGGCGGGGCGGATATGCTGTTTATCTCGGGCTCAACGGCCCTACCGTTGTATCACGCGCATCCTCATGTCCACGAAGAGCACGTGTTGCCCGACGACATTCGCGAACAGACAAGGCGGGCGATGGACGACATCAAGCTGTCGCTCGACGCCTGCGGGCTGACCTGGCGCAACGTGGTCAAGGTCACCAAGTTCGTGACCGACATGCGGGAAACCGACGCTATGCACGAGGTGATGGGTGAATATTTTGGCGACTGGAAGCCGGCCAGTACGATGGTTTGCGTCAATAATCTCAGTGCGCCAGGTTCGCGTGTCGAAATCGACATCATTGCCGTAGGCCCCCAAGCAGCCGAATGATACGCATTTCATCAAACAGTTTCGGGTTAAATAAATGGCCGTCATCATCAGCGAGAACTCGATCGATGCTCAATTCCAAGCCGCCGGTGTCACGATCAAACACCTGATCACGCCCAACCTCGTCAATTCCGACAAGGTGCGCACGGACCAGTTGCGATTAGAGCCAGGCGCCGAGACCGATTTCAGTGTTGGCGCCGGTGACCTTGCCTGGGCCCATATTCTCGACGGTGCGGCTGTGCTCTTCACCGACACCAGTGAACAGCCTATCACTGTCGATCATTTTATATTTCTGCCGCCGGGGCTGTCCGCGCGCATCAAGAGTGAGGCCGGTGCGTTAGTCTTCCGGGCTCTGGTGCCCAACGCGGCAAGATTTGATCCCAACTGGGATGCTGAGACGCTCGATTGCCGCTTTCTCGACTGGACCAACGAACCTGTGCTCAACTCCGAATTCGATGCGCGCAAGCGCATCTACCTGGTCACGCCTCAGCTTTCTGGCACTAAGGCGGTGAAAGGCGAGATGATTCTCTACCCGCCGGGCACTCAAGCTGCCAATCACCACCATGAAGGTGCCGAACATTTCCAGGTAATTCTTAGAGGCTCCGCCACTTTCTATCTCAACGATGCGCCGCACAAGGTAACCGCAGGCGATACAGTCTACATCTATGACAACGAGCGCCACTACTTCATCAATGACGGCGACGAGGAACTGGCGTTCATCGAATATTTCGTCCCGGGCGTGTACAAAACGGTGTGGGCCGAGAACGCGCCGATCTGTACCTGGAACCCGACCGGCAAGGACATCAAAGGCGGTATCCCCAGTCGGGAAATTGGCGCTCACTCGTCGGCTGAAGCGCATAGCCGGACAGACCTTTAGTTGTCAAAAAGCTGGCCCTTGGATTTCACTACCCTTCCATCATTAATTACAGCTTTGGGTCAACTCCGACCGTCATCACACGCGCCGATTTGCGGCAGCTTTGCACCCGATTCCGGTCGTGAAATCGTCGTATGTCTGATGTTGGGGGCATTCTGATCGTACTTCGTAGCACCGGCTGACGGCAAGTTCTAGCCAAATCCGGATATGCGATTAATTTTATGGGTTTTGTCTGCTAAGGTTTTTCCAGCGTATCCTAACTGCATTTGATAAGGAGCAATACAATGGCCCGTACAGATCCGCCCCCAGGCCCGAGTGTCAGTGTCGCCGAAATGCAGCGACGCGTTGCCCGCTTTGGTGAGTTGAAAGGTGGCAACCTTTGCTTCATGGACCAGCGCATTCCCGGTCACGAGCGTGAGATGATCAATCTGCTTGGGTTGGGTGTTACCGAAAATGAAACTGATCCAGATTTGGCGCCTAAACTCGGCCCGGCACACGGGTTTGCGAGCGGCTTCGCTAAATGCAATCCCGGTTGCGGCGCTGCGCTTCACTGGCATGAGACCGAAGAAATATTCATGCCGCTCGACGGCGAATGGTCGATCTACTGGCGCGATGGAGAGAAAGAGCATGAGGTCATCCTCGGGCCGTTCGACACCGTTTCGGTGCCAATTGGTATTTATCGCGGTTTTAAGAATGTTTCAGATAAACCCGCGACGCTGCACTTCACCGTGGGTGGTCCAGATACCGGCAAGGTGCATTGGCATCCATCAGTAATCGAGGCGGCACGCCGGACAGGTCTCGAAGTCGATGACAATGGTCTGCTGATTGAGTTACCGACACCATCACCATCCGCTGTGATCGGTGCAGCCGTGTAGGCCGTTACAGGCGGCATTCGCTGGTCGAGCGATACGGCACCGATTCCGCGATGCCGGGCGTGCTCAACGAGATTACCGCGTGTGAGCGAAACGACCGGTTATCGGTTGAGCGGTGTAAGGCGTATTTTGAGGAATTGCGGAAGTGAACAATACGCTCCGACGCCTTGCTTAATAACGGCGTCCTTCAGGCCGCGAGAGCTGGGCGTTAGCTGGGACTGATATTGGGGCCGTAAATTCCCCAGTATTCTGAGCTGTTTGGACCATTCGTGGCTTAACGAGCTGTTAGTGGATGGCATCAAAACCACGCCCAAACTCAACAATCCTGTGGTTTTTATTAAAATGGAGTGCATAATCGCGGCGCATGGATCGAGCTACCGGGTGCTGGTTTTGTGCGCGACGACATGCCGGCAGCACAATTATGGAGTGAGACATGGCGCCACCGGGCCACGCTGAAATCGCCGGTGCTGGATTTGGTGGCCTGGTCGCGGCAATCGGTTTAGCCGATCGAGGCTGGACTGTAAGGGTGCATGAGCGCCGCGATGTGTTGCACGCCGAGGGTTATGGCATCGCAATCCAGGACAACATGACCCGCGTGTTCGCCGCCTTGGGTATTCTCGATGAAATCCTCGCCGGCGGCATGGAGATCGAGCGGCGCGATTCACTAAAGGGCACTGGCAAAGTGGTATTGAGCCTCAAAACCGGGCTTGGCCGCTACCGCATCAGCCGCCGGCATATTGTCAATTTGCTGGCACGACGGGCGCAAAAAGCAGGCGTCGAAATTGTTACTGGGTCGACCGTCGTCGATGCCACGCCCGATGGACACATTGTGCTCGAAGGCGGCGAAATCTGCCAAGCCGATTTCGTCGTCGCTGCCGACGGTATCAACTCGTCCCTACGTGGATCGTTGGGAATGACCGCGCGCCGGGTCTGGCAAAAGGAAGGCGGCGTGCGCATGGTGATACCGCGGTTGCCCGAAGATATTGCGACCGACGCGCGCGATGGCACTGCAATGATCGAGGCATGGTCGAACAAACGGCGCATTCTTTACTGCCCGAACTCGCCGTCCGAAGTCTACGTCATCCTCACCTGCATGGAGCGCGATACCATTGCCCGGGCAACCCCTGTCGATGTCGCCGTCTGGCAGCAATCTTTTCCAACCATGGGGCCGTTGCTAGAGCGCATCGCGCGCGATACCGACTGGGACGAATGCCGGTGGGTCCGCTTCCAGACCATCCGCCTGAAACGCTGGTCGCGCGGTCGCGTCGCCATTCTCGGCGATGCTGCCCACGCGATGCCGCCGTATCTCGGCCAGGGCGCCGGGCACGCGATGATGAACGGTCTCGGGCTCGCCGTTGCCGTCGACGAAGCGGGGGACTTGGCGAGCGCGCTGGATTTGTGGGAACGCCGCGAACGGCCATTGACCGAACACACGCAGCGCTGGACGCGCGTGTATGGCGCGACGATTTTTTTACCGGAGTGGCTGAAATCGTTGGCGATCAACGCCGAGAAGCACGTCCCCTGGCTGGCCGCCCAGTACAGCCGAGCGGCCAAACACCTGCCGACTGGATGCGAAACATTGCCAGATCTCTAGTTGATCGCGCAAAAGCTCCCTGCCTCAAGTCCACTAGATTCACACAAATGATTGGGCTCGTTTGAGGGGCATTGACACGTTAACCGGCGCGGTCGGGGCATTGACACATTAAGTTGGTGGCCGGAGCGGGAGGAGGCCGGTACCGTCGGCGGATGACCCCGATATCCTTCAAGCGTCATCGTTTTCCGCCCGAGATCATTCAGAATGCGGTCTGGCTCTATGCCCGGTTCACGCTGTCGTTTCGTGATGTTGAAGACGTGCTGGCCGAGCGCGGCATCGATGTATCGAACGAGACGGTGCGACGCTGGTTCGTGACCGTCCGGTGAATGCGCTCTATCGTGGTGACGGGGTTGCCGGTTACGCTTCGGATGCAGCGTAAC
>JAQBYN010000066.1 GCA_027622715.1 Pseudomonadota bacterium
TTGGTGGAGAAGACCCCCACTGAATCACGCGCCGCAAACCCCCCTCTTAATCTCCCCCCTGCAGGCAGGGGGGAGAGACGGTTGTCGCCCGGCACGACCGTAGTGCGCGCCGCGTGCTTCGTGGTCAACCCGGCGCACGATCACTATGCGGGGAAACTAAGCCTGGAACGGATCGCCGAGATCGTCGCGGGCGCGTCAGGCCAGAGCGGCAGCAACCGCGACTATCTGGCCAACACCATTGCGCATCTTGACGAACTCGGGATTCCCGATGGGCCGTTGCACACGGTGCAGCGGTTGGTAAAAAGTTAAGGGGTGTCCCGGTCTTCTTCGCGGAGCGCTCTCGCGGCAAACGTATCGGCTATGAAGGTAACGAAAGCGATCGCGCACGCTACAGCCAGTCTGGCGTGGCGCTGTTCGAGTCCTCGGTAGCCGCCGTGCCGTCCATGGCCGGTACCATAGAGATTGCGAAGTTCGTTCATGCCACCAGTAACAGCCGAAAGGTTGCTCAGAATGTTTTTTATTGTTTCGGCGCCTCTCGCAGTCTCGGGGATGTCATCTCTTGTAAGGCTCAGTTGTTTTACGGTGCGACGTACTAGCTTCGGAAAATCGTCGTTCGGAAAGTCGGTTTCACCTGCTTTTTCCAGAAGAGTTTTGCAGCAGGTCTCAACCATTTCCTTAGCCGTGCCGATTGCCAAACTGGGATCGTCATCAAGCGCCTTCTCTGCGCGCCGAATCTCTTGATGGAGCCATCCTGCCTGGAGTACGTCTGCGACACGTCGAGCTTCGGAGAGGCTCGAAGGAGTGCCGCCGCCAATTGTTCTCCCTTCATAGCGGGGCCTACCAGCGATTCGTTCGACTGCGGTCAGTTCCCACCCATTTTTTCTAAGTTGGTCATTGAAGTCGCTTGCGAGCGACTCGGCCTCTTCTCGATCAGGTCTGACAACCGGGTGGATGATCTCGCAAAGGAACTCGACGAACTTTTGATCGCGGCAGTGCAATAGGTCGAATCGGTTGTCGCCGTAGACCCAGTCCATGGGCCAGTCATCATTGTTTATTGTGTGTTGCCAAATATCTCCGGCAGCGTCCGGGTATCTAGAATCGCCGGATGGCAATTCAGTCAAATCAAACAGACGTCCAAGAAAGGCGACGTCATCAAGCGTGCCGTACCATCGGGTGCCCCGTATTCTTAGTCCGTCGAGAATGTTCTTGCGGGTTTGCAGTGTAATCGTCCGGCCTACCGGGGGCTGGGCGAATACTCCTGTTACGGGCATGCGGGGCAGATCACCCTAACTACACTTACTAAACCCGCAACTCGTGCAGGTGTCGCAGCCCTCGAGGCGCATCAGGGAGGGTTGCGAGCAGCGCGGGCATGAGCGCAGGCGGGCGTCGGACGGGCCGGCTTCCATGCCGGCGACCTTGCGCAGCTCGAGCGCATCTTGGTCCTTGTTGCCCGGGTCGGCGATGAAGCCGATGTTGATCAGGTGCTTTTCGATAACGTCGCCGATGGCGGCCAGGAGCGAGGGCACGTAGGCGCCGTCGACCCAATAGCCGCCGCGCGGGTCGAACACGGCCTTGAGTTCCTCGACCACGAACGAAATGTCGCCGCCGCGCCGGAACACGGCCGAGATCATCCGCGTCAGGGCTACCGTCCAGGCGTAATGCTCCATGTTCTTGGAGTTGATGAAGACCTCGAAGGGCCGCCGCCGACTGTCCTGGATGATGTCGTTGATGGTGATGTAGATGGCGTGGTCGCTCTCGGGCCAGCGTACTTTGTAGGTCGAGCCGGGCAGGACACCGGGGCGATCCAAGGGCTGGGTCATGTAAACGACGCCGCCCGCCTCGAACGGATCGCTATGGCGTGCAGGGGGCGCGCCCAGCGGCAATTCGGATTGCGCGGTGTCTTTGGCGGGTTCAGTGCGCAGCACCGCGCCGGTGATGTCGTTGGGCCGGTAGGTGGTGATGCCCTTGCAGCCTTGTTCGTAGGCTGAGAGATAGACGTCTTTGAAGGCCTCGAAGTCGATTTCCTCGGGCACGTTGACCGTTTTGGAGACGGCCGAATCGATATAGGCCTGTACCGTGGCCTGCATGCGCACGTGGTCGGCGGGCGTCAGGCTTTGGGCGTCGACGAAGGCGTCCGACAGCGCGGTACTTTCGCCGAATTCGCGGCGGTAGAGGCGAAAGGCATAGTCGCTGACGTCTTCCTCGCGGCGGCTGCCGTCGGGCATTAAGACGGTGCGCTTATAGGCAAAGCTGAAGACCGGTTCGAGGCCGGACGACACATTGTCGGCGAAGATCGAAATGGTGCCGGTGGGCGCGACCGAGGTGAGCAGGCCGTTGCGGATCCCTTTGGCGGCGATGGCGGCGCGCACGTCGTCGTCCAACTGTTGCACCGATTCGCCCGCGAGATACTGGTCTTTGTCATAGAGCGGGAACGATCCCTTTTCAGCCGCCAGATCGGCCGAGGCGAGATAGGCCGAGCGCCGCAAGGTGCCCATCCATGCCTGGGTCAGCGCCACCGCCGCATCGCTGCCGTAGCGTGCGCCGCACATGATCAGCGCGTCGGCGAGGCCGGTGACACCCAGGCCCATGCGGCGCTTGTTCTTGGCTTCGGTCGCCTGCGCCTCCAACGGAAAGCGCGAGACATCGATGGCGTTGTCGAGCATGCGCACGGCGATGCGCGTCATCTCATCCAGCGCCTGAGTATCGAGATGCGCGTCGGCAGCAAACGCGTTATTGACCAGCTTGGCCAAGTTGACCGAGCCCAACAGGCAGGCGCCGTAAGGCGGCAAAGGTTGTTCGCCGCACGGGTTGGTCGCATTGATGGTTTCGCAATAGGCGAGGTTGTTGAGCCGGTTGATGCGGTCGATGAAGATCACGCCGGGTTCGGCAAAGGCGAAGGTCGCGCGCATGATCTTGTTCCATAGATCGCGCGCCGACACTGAATCGAAAATGGTGCCGTCGAAGGTGAGGTCCCAGGCGCCGTCGTTCTTGACGGCGTCCATGAAGGCGTCGGTCACCAGGACCGAGAGGTTGAACATGCGCAGGCGACCGGGCTCGCGCTTGGCTTCGATGAAGGCTTCGATGTCGGGATGATCGCAGCGCAACGTCGCCATCATCGCGCCGCGACGGTGGCCGGCCGACATGATGGTGCGGCACATTGCGTCCCACACATCCATGAACGACAGCGGGCCCGAAGCATCGGCGCCGACGCCTTTGACCGGTGCGCCCTTGGGCCGCAACGTCGAGAAGTCGTAACCGATGCCGCCGCCTTGCTGCATCGTCAGCGCGGCTTCTTTGAGGTTGTCGAAGATCGTGCCCATGTCGTCCTGGATCGTGTTCATCACGAAGCAGTTGAACAGGGTGACGCGGCGCTCGGTCCCTGCACCGGCGATGATGCGGCCCGCCGGCAGAACCTTGAAGTCGGCCAGCGCGTCGTAGAATTTCTCGGCCCAAGATTCGGGGTCTTTCTCGGGCGCGGCCAAGGCGGTGGCGACGCGGCGCCAGGTATCCTCGATCGACTTATCGACAGGCGTGCCGTCGGGCGCCTTGAGACGGTACTTCATGTCCCAGATTTGCTGGGCGATCGGGGTCAAGGCGGCCATGGGTGTGCTCAAATGGAAGAAGCGGGGCGCGATGGTAGGCCCGGCCTCGTAGGGGCGTCAACGCGGATGTTCTAGAAATGTTCTCTCTAGAGAAGCCGCTATAACATGCTGATATATAGGGATTATTGAGGGTTGTTCAAGTTATCCACTGGTGACCCTCTCCAGCGGAACGGGGATTGCGGGGATTCTCGTCCGCCTCATGCTCAGGGTTATCCCCTGAGTTATCCACATTCGATTGCGCGATATGGGTCGGCGCCGAGCCGTCCTTAGCGGGCGGTTTCGGCGAGCCGGTTGGACGCTGGTTCGATGGCTTGTTCGAGCCGAGCCATGAAGTCTTTGCGGTTTAGCCCGGGCGCGATAGGCGGCAGGTATTCCAAAACGATGGTGCCGGGCGTGCGGCGGATCGAGCGGCGCGGCCAGGCAATACCGGAGTTGAGCGCGACCGGCACGACGGGAATCCCCAACTGCCGGTAGAGTGCGGCGATCCCAGGTAGATAGGGTGCTTCGGCGCCCGGTGCGACGCGGGTGCCTTGCGGGAAGATCACGATGGGGCGGTTTGCCGCGGCGGCGGCCTTGGCGGCGTCGATCATCGTGCGGATTGCGGCGCTCCCGGTATCGCGGTCGATCGGGATCATCCGCGAATGGCGACAGTACCAACCGTAAACCGGGATATTTAGGAGTTCGGCCTTCATCACGATCGCCGGGTCGTGCGCAATGATGTGAAAGATCATGGTGTCCCAGGCCGACTGGTGTTTGGCGGCGATCAGCACCGGCCCTGGCGGGATGTTTTCGCGACCGCGAATCTCATAGCGGATGCCGGCGATGACGCGCAGCAGCGCCATCACGCCGTAGGCCCAAATCGTCTGACCGCGCACCGTTGCGATGGGTGGCATCAGCAGCGAGGGCAACCAAGCCAGGTTGATGACGATCGACCAGGCCCAGAAAGCGACCTGAAACGCGAGCCCGCGTAGCAGGCTCATGCGACGCCCTGGGCGAGCAGCGCAGCGGCCGCCGCGGCGAGATCGTCGTAGACGGCAACGGGTTGAACCGAGGGCGGCAGGCCGCTGGCTTCGCTGGCGCGGCCCTTGCCGCTGCGCACCAAGATGCGGCGAATACCGAGTGCGGCGGCGGCCTCAAGATCGCGCAACGTGTCGCCGATCATGACGGCGTCGCTTGGCGGGGCGGCGAATTGGGTGAGCGCTTCGTGCAACATGCCGGGGCCGGGCTTGCGCCGCGCGGTCGCCGCCCACGGTGGGTCCGTGCAAACGATCACCGCGTCGAGCCAGCCACCGGCGGAAGCCACCGCCTCGATCAGCGCGGCGTTGACGGCATCAAGATCGGCCTGGGTCATTAGACCACGACCGACGCCTGACTGATTGCTGACAACCGCGATGGTGTGCCCGGCGGCGTTGAGGCGCGCGACGGCGGTGGCGGCGCCAGCGAGCATGACCAATTCGTCCGGCGATTTGACGAAGTCTGGACGGTCTTCGTTAAGGACGCCGTCACGGTCGAGCAGGATCAGCATACGGTCAGGGTAAACGTCGCAGCGCGCGTAGCACGGTCGTCCGCGCCGTCACCATGGCGATCAGCGCCGATACCAGCGGTATGCAAAGCAACGTGATCCAAGCGTTGAGGCCGAGCGACAGGCGCGGCAGGAACGTTGCGTCGATGCCTCGCGCCGCCAATGCCAATGCCGCCAGGGTCGCGGTCGCAAGGACAAGGCCGAGTACCCCGCCCAACAATCCATACCCTAGAGCGTGCATGACGAAACGGCGCGCGATGTAACTGTCGCGCGCGCCGATCAGATGCAACAGCTCAATGGTGTCGCGGTGCGAGGTCAACCCGGCGCGCGTGGCAAAGACGACAATGGACACTGCGGCGATCCCAACGATGAGAACAACGACTGCGCCGACCAATTGTACGGCGCGCGCTAAGTTTACTAGGCGCCGTAGGAAAATGCCGTTGTCGCTGATCCTTGAGCCGGGGACGGCGTTCTCCAAACGCTGCGACATTTGCTCGAAGTCGATGCGCGCGGCGGTATCGACGCTTACATCGATAATGATGGGAATGGGCAGGTTCGCGGGCAAATCATCCGCGCCAAGCCATGGTTCCAGCAACGCTTGGGCCTCGGCGTAAGGCAACGCGACCGCGCTGAGAACGCCGTCGGTTTCGCGCAACAGGGCAATAGCGGTATCGACACGGGCTTTTGCCTCGGCACCCTCGGGCGCCTGCGCCACACCGGGTAGCTGCACCGTCAACGCGCCGCGTAGGCCTTCGCTCCAATCCTGCACGGTGCGTTCGAGGGCGAACGTACCGGCTAGCGCGAGCGCGGCGAGATAGACCATCGCGCCGACGATCAACGGGATGACGCGGCGGGTTGCTTCGCCGCCTAACGGCAATTCGGTACGGCGCGGGATCATGCGGGGTGCTCGGCGTCGCTATCGAGCGTCACGTCGTCGGCGGCCTGCGTTGGCGGCGGTGGCTGGTGCAGCGTCAATTCACCGTTGGCCAACCGCAACTCGGGCCGCCCGAAGGTGGCGATGAGCGAGCGGTCGTGCGTCGCGATCACGACCGTGGTGCCGATCTTGTTGAGTTCCTCGAAGAGATGAAGGATGCGCAACCCCTGGGCGAGATCGATATTGCCGGTGGGCTCATCGGCGAGCAGTAGATTGGGGCGGCCGATGACGGCGCGGGCGATCGCCACGCGCTGCTTTTCGCCGTCCGAGAGGGTGGAGGGCCGGGCGTTGATCTGACCTGCCAGTCCGACCCAAGCCAGCAGTTCGGATACGTGCGATTCGATTTGTTCACGCCGGGCGCCGGCGATGCGTAGCGGCAGCGCGACATTCTCGAGGGCGCTGAGGTGGTCGAGAAGGCGGAAATCCTGAAATACCACGCCGATCCGGCGGCGCAGGGGCGGGAGGTCGTCGCGCCGGGTCGTACCGATATCCTGGCCGAACATTTCGATTTCGCCGCGCGTCGGCCGCTGCGCGAGGTACATCAGCCTCAAAAGGGTGGTCTTGCCCGCGCCAGATGGCCCGGTCAGGAAATGGAATGATCCCGGCGTTAACCTAAAGGTTAGGTCGCGGAGCACCTCAGGGCCGTGGCCGTAACGCTTTGCGACATTCTCGAATCGAACCACGCGAGGGGGTTCTCCATGGGCGGGCGTGCCAGAATCGCATACGGTGACCCGCACCGTCCAGCCGCCATGCTTGTCGCATATGGCCAAAGGGCCTATAAAGATTTGGCCGTAAAATCAATCGCGTAAGCATGATTGTCACTTGCCCGAACTGCAGTACGCGGTATCAGCTCGATGCTCAATTCCTGGTTCCTCAGGGTCGCGCGCTGCGATGCGTGAAGTGTGGACACTCGTGGACTGAGCGCCCGAAGACTGCTGCCGCGCCTGTAATTGTCGAAACAGACACCGACGACGTCGAAGTCCCCGACTTCGGCCTCGATGTGCCGACCCGTG
>JAQBYN010000067.1 GCA_027622715.1 Pseudomonadota bacterium
CGATCAGTATCTGGCCGCTGCGATCATCGTCCAGTGTTCGCGTGTCAGATACGGTCATGATGGCGATTCGGACCGGCACAAAGGGCCGGGCGGGATCAATCGGCAAGGTAGTTCACCTCGGAAACGGCGGAATCGGATTTACCGGCCAGGCTGTTTAAGGGGCTCGCCCCGTCGAGGGCGAAATAGTAAGGCCAATGCCCCGCCGCTACGGCATCCAGCGAGGGGACGTCTTGGCCGAGGCGCAGTCGGTAGATCCAGAAGTTGCTCAGCACGCGCTCAATGAACAGGCGGGTCTCGCGGGCGGGAATGCTTTCAATGAACAGCAGCGGGTCTTCGGGGTAGTTCATTCGGCGCAGCCACTTGTTCAAGTTTCCCGGTCCGCCGTTATAGGCGGCCGCGAGCATGAACAGATTGCCCCGCACCAAATCGTCGCCCATCAGGAGTTCCAAATAACGCTGGCCGAGATTGAGGTTGAGCTGCGGGTTGTAGAGTTCGTTCAGGCGCCCGCCGCGCAGCGTGCTGTCCTTGGCGACGAAACTGGCGGTGCGCGGCATTAACTGCATCAAGCCACGCGCGCCCGCAGGGCTTTTGGCGTTGGTGTTGAAGCGCGACTCCTGGCGGATAAAGGCAAAGACCAGCGCGCGGTCGACCGAATAACCGTTGTCGAGTTCCCACGCCGGCAGCGGATAAAGGGCCGCGTCGTAGTAGCGGCTTGCCGGATCAAGCGTCTTGATACCGAGCTGGATGGCGGCGCCGGGCAAGCCAAGGTGGCCGGCCACCGCGAGCAGGACTTCGGCGTTCTGCGCGGATGCGCCAGGGACCAGTTGCCGAATTTCGCGCTCGGCCAAGTGTTGCTGACCGACCTGCGCCAGAGCAATGGCACGCCTCACACCGTCGTTCTCGCGGACGGCCGCGAACCGGGTTTCGTCGAGCGGCGGCAGGTTCCAGGTTATGTCGATGTCGTCGCCCAAGAGGCGCATAGACAAAAGGCCGTAAAAGGTACGCGGGTGTTGCACACCGATGCGCAGCCAGCGGGTAACTTCTTCGGGGTGATTGTTCACGAGGTTGGCCCGCGCGGCCCAATATGCGCCGGCGGCAATGTTCCAATCGGATGACGTGGTCGCGAGCGCTAGTGCTTCGAAGTGTTCCTCCGCATCGGCGTATCGCCCCAATCGCCAGGCCGCGAGCCCGGCCGTCCAGTCGGCAATTGCGACATGGGCACGCGAGCGTTTCGCGGCTGCAGCGGCAATCCGGTACGCCTTTTCGTCCTCGCCCCGGAAATACCAACGAGTCGCAATTTCCCACATCAACATATCGATCTCGGCGTCGTCGAGTATCGCCCGGGTCTTTTTGCTGCGCAGCTCCTGTTCGGTTTTAGTCAGGACGGTGCGCTGGATTTGCCGCAGAATCTGCCGCCGCAGATTGCTCGCTTCTTGCCGTTGGGCGGGCGAGCGTTTGCGCGGTGACACGTAGCGGCTCTGCGGCGGCGGTGTGACATCGACCGCTTCACCGTCATCGTCGTCGGTTTCAAGGAGGGCAACCTGGGGTGCCAGCGGCGCGCGGAAGCCCTGAGGCTTGCGGCGTTGGGCGAGGTTGTAAACGCGATTGGCGCCCGGATGGTCCCGGTGGTTCCCCATCCAGGTTGATAGTTCGGCGTAAGTCGACCGATAAGCCGTGGGGTGCATATAGCGCTGGAACAAAACATGGCCCATCAACACTTTGTCGTCGATCCGCCCGATGACGCGGTCGGCTGCGCCCCATTCTCCGGATTGCTGTAGGTCAAACGCGGTGCGGTAAAGAACGACGTCGTCAGGCGAGAGAATGTCGAAGGAGTTTTGCGGCACGTGAGACGTGGCAATCGGGGCCAGCGGTTTCTCGCGCGGCAGCGGCAGTTCCGCCGCCCACGCCGGCGATATCAGGCTTGCAGCGACGATCAAATTTGCTGCAACGCCGGCGCGCGAGAGCGCGGTACGCCAAATCTGTCGTCTCACGAAAGTTCCTCAAGCCGTTGCTGGATCGCGAGCATGTCTTTCCAGGCCTGTTTCTTGAGCGCCGGTTGCCGGAGCAGATAGGCCGGATGATAGATCGCCATCGCTGGAACGTCGCGCCAAGAAAGCCACCGACCACGCAAGCGCGTAATGCCCTCGGCCCGGTCCAACAACGTGCCGGCCGCGGTACCGCCGATGAAGACCAGCAGGCGTGGGGCGATGAGTTCAATGTGCCGCTCGACAAAAGGCTGGCAAAGCAAGATTTCCGCGGGCGTCGGTTTGCGGTTGCCCGGCGGCCGCCAGGGCAGGATGTTGGTGATGTACGCGCCGCTGCGATCCTGTCCGATTGCCGCCAGCATCCGGTCGAGCAGTTGGCCGCTAACACCGACGAAGGGACGCCCTTCGCGGTCTTCGTCCGCGCCGGGGGCTTCGCCGATCAACATTAGGGGCGCTTTCGGGTTGCCGTCACCGAATACGAGGTTTTTGGCGGTGGTGCGCAACGAGCAACCCTCGAAGGCCGCAAGCGCCGCCTTTAGGGCGTCGATGTCGTGGCATGCGGCGGCGGCTTCACGCGCACTCTTCAGCGCGGCGTCGGCGCTTGCCGCGGCGGCCGCCGGCACCATTGGTTTGGCGGATCGTGGCGGCGCGGTCTGAGGCGCGGCGGCAGTCGCAGGCGGCGCGGCAGCGAAGCGGTCGCGCGGGGATTCATCGACAGCTTCGTCGGCACCAGCATCGACCAGCCACCGAAGGGCCGAAAGGTCTTGTTGCGACATGCCGGTCTTTTACCACGGTTGCCGCCTTGGGGCGCGGGATGAAGGCCGCTAGGTGCCGATGCCGTCTATTTGACCGGCCTACGGCAAAAAAGGGATAACGGTGGCTAGGGTAATTGCGAGGCCACCATGTCCGACCAAAGCGTCGAACGCGAGTTCATGGAATACGATGTTGTGATCGTTGGCGCGGGCCCGGCGGGCCTGTCAGCGGCCATTAAACTCAAACAACTGGCGGCCGCCGAGGACAGTGAAATCTCGATCTGCGTCCTGGAGAAGGGCTCGGAAGTCGGCGCGCACATACTTTCCGGCGCGGTTCTCGACCCAATCGCGTTGGCGGAATTGTTTCCCGATTGGCGCGCGCGCGGCGCACCCTTGAATGCGCCCGTCAAGAAAGACCGGTTTATCTATTTGTGGCCCGGTGGCGGTAGTATTGCGATCCCGCAGCTGCTGTTGCCGCCGCTGATGGGCAACCACGGAAACTATGCGATTAGTTTGGGCAATCTGTGCCGCTGGCTCGCCGAACAGGCTGAGGCGCTGGGCGTCGATATCTTCCCCGGGTTTGCCGCCGCCGATATCTTGCATGACGACCAAGGGCGCGTTGCTGGGGTTGTTACGGGCGATCTCGGCGTCGCGCGTGACGGGAGCCACAAGGGCGGCTATACGCCAGGGATCGAATTGCGCGGCAAGTACACGTTGATCGGCGAAGGCGCGCGCGGCTCGTTGGCGAAGAAGCTAATCGCCGACTTTGATCTTGCTGCCGGCAAAGAGCCGCCGAAATTCGGTATCGGGATCAAAGAACTTTGGGAGGTGGCGCCTGAGGCGCACCGACCCGGTTTGTTCGAACATACGGTTGGGTGGCCGCTGTCGAACGACACGGGCGGGGGCGGGTTCATTTACCACCTGGAAGATAATCAGGTCGCCATCGGATTCGTTGTTCATCTGAATTACACCAATCCGCATCTTTCGCCGTTCGACGAGTTCCAGCGCTACAAGACTCATCGGCGCGTGCGCGGCTACCTTGAGGGCGGTAAGCGGATTTCTTACGGCGCGCGCGTGATCACCGAAGGCGGGCTCCAGTCGGTGCCGAAGCTGGTTTTTCCCGGTGGGGTCTTGCTCGGATGTGCTGCTGGGATGGTCAATGTGCCGCGCATCAAGGGTACGCATAACGCCATGAAGTCCGGCATGCTCGCGGCGGAAACAGTGTTTGCGGCATTTCAGTCCGGGAGCGCCGATCTCGACGCCTATCAGTCTGCCTGGGAGCGGTCTTGGATTTACAAAGATCTGCGGCGGGTGCGCAACGCGAAGCCGTTGCTGAGCCGTTTCGGTACGCTGTTTGGCGCGGCGTTGGGTGTTGTCGACATGTGGATGAACACGCTTGGCATCGGACTGCCCATCACCTTGCGTCACGGCAAGGCCGATCACGAGACGCTAAAGCCGGCCGGTCAGTGCGCTAAGATCGTATATCCGAAACCCGATGGTCAGATTAGTTTCGACAAACTGTCGTCGGTGTTCATTTCCAATACCAATCATGAAGAGGATCAGCCGGTTCATCTGGTCTTAGCCGATCCAACGGTGCCGATCGCGCGCAACCTTCCTGCGTTCGATGAGCCAGCGCAGCGCTATTGCCCCGCCGGGGTCTACGAGATCGTAGAGGATGAGGCGGGCGGCTCGCCCCGGTTCCAGATCAACGCGCAAAACTGCGTTCACTGTAAGACCTGCGACATCAAGGACCCGGCGCAAAACATCAATTGGGTCGTCCCCGAAGGCGGCGGTGGGCCCAACTATCCGAACATGTGAGCGGGTGGCGATAGCGCAAAAATGATGGGCTTCCTGCGCCAACAGCTAGCAAACCAGGGCGGTGCTGCCTAATGTGGCCATCGCATTAGCCGCTAATTCCAGCTGCGGAAGGTCGCCATGAGCCCTCAAGAGACTAAGACCCGCGCGGTCGCCGCAGGCCTTGTTGCCATCGCGATGGCGGCAGCCAGCGCGACGGCCGCCGCCGCCACCAATGGTCTCGGCGATGATCGGGTGGCGCCCGAAACGACGGCTGATTCACCGTACGGGGGCTACCTCGCCGGGCTTTACGCGCGCGCGACCGGGGATAGTCGGTCGGCCGCCGAGTTTTACAGTCGCGCGATCGGTGACGATCCGAGCAACATCGAGCTCAAGAGAAACGCTTATCGACTGACCCTGGCAGCCGGCCGGGTGGATGAGGCCGTGGCGTTGGCCCGCGAAATCGGCAGCGGTGGACCCAATGATGGCCTAGCGCCGCTAAGCGTGGCGATATCGGCAATCCGCAGCGGCAATTTCGAGGAGGCCGAAGAGTGGCTCGACGAGGTGCCGTTGAGTGGGATGAATATTCTTCTTCAACCGGTTGCTATGGCGTGGGTGCGCGTCGGTCAAGGTCAGGGCGATCGCGCGATCGAAGAACTGGAGACCCTGCGCCGGAGCGAACAGTCGAAGACGTTCCGTCTGTTCCACCAAGCGCTCATTCAAGGCTTGACCGAAAAACCCGCCGAGGCCGAGGCAGCCTACCGGGAGCTCATCGAAGACCGGGCGACGCGGTCGCTCAGCGCAGTCCAGGCCTTTGCAAATTTTCTGCTGCGGTCGGGGCGTCGCGACGAAGCCGTCGCGTTGCTCGATGAGAATCTCCCGCCTGAATCAGGGAGCGCGCTGGTCGAGGACGCCCGCAGTGTCCTGGAGCAGGACCCGCCGCGCCCGCTGGTGTCGAGCGCCGCCCAGGGCGTTGGCGAGGCGCTGAATGGCGCCGCCCGATTTATGGCGCAGAACGGCGACCGCGAAACCGCGACGATCTACGCGCAGCTCGCGCTCTATATCAGCCCAGGTTTGGATTCAGTGCGCGTGCTGGTCGGCAATTTGGAGGAAAGCGCCCAACAGTGGGAAGCGGCCATCGAGACCTACCGCACGGTGCCGCCCGGGACACCATTTGGGTGGAACGCTCGGCTTCGCATTGCCGCGACCCTTAGCCGACTGGAGCAGACGAGTGAGGCGCGGTCCCTCCTGCGTGCCATGGCCGACGAACAGCCTCAGCGTACCGATGCACTGATTCAGCTCGGCGATCTCCTGCGCGGCGAGAAGCAGTGGCGTGAATCGGCAGACGCGTACACCCGCGCCATCGACCGCGCCGGGCCGCCGATTGAGGCGAACTGGGGCTACTACTATTCGCGCGGCATTGCATTCGAACGCGCCAAACGGTGGCCGGAGGCCGAGCGCGACTTTCTTCAAGCGTTGGAGCTGCAACCCGAGCAACCGCAGGTGCTCAACTACTTGGGCTATTCATGGGTTGAGCAAGGTCTCAATTTGGATCGTGCCCGCGCGATGCTGGAGCGTGCCGTCGATTTGCGACCGCGCGATGGCTACATCATCGATAGCCTGGGCTGGGTTCTGTACCGGCTGGGTGATTACGACGGGGCGGTGCGCAATCTTGAGCGCGCAATTGGTTTGCAGCCGGCTGACCCGGTGGTCAACGAACATCTCGGCGATGCCTACTGGCGGGTCGGGCGAAAACGCGAAGCGCGCTTTCAGTGGGATCGGGCGCTTACCTTCAAGCCCGACGCGGACCTAGTGCCGGCGATTCAGCGCAAGCTGCGCAACGGATTACAAGATATCTAACTGTCGAACCGGTCAGACTCGCAACAAGACATCATGACGGTTCACGAGTTCGCCGCCGCAAAGGTCAATTTGTTCCTGCATGTGCTGGGCCGGCGCCAGGACGGGTATCACGATCTCGATTCGCTGGTGGTGTTCGCCTCCGTCGGCGACGAAATCGAGCTGTCTCTCAGTCACGAACACGGATTGACGCTGGAAGGCCCTTTCGCGCATCAGGTTCCGAGCGATTCCTCGAATTTGGCGTTGGCGGCGGTCGCGGCGTTGGGTGAGGCCGTCGGACGGGGCGATGGTGTTCATATCCGGTTGGTCAAGAACCTGCCGGTCGCTGCCGGCCTAGGTGGCGGGTCGGCCGATGCGGCGGCGGTGCTGCGCGGGTTGGCGCGCTTGTGGGAGACCGGGCCGTCGATGGCTTTTCCTGCCGTCGCACAGGGGCTGGGCGCCGATGTGCCGGTATGCTTGCGGAGCCGGGCGGCGCGCGTTTCGGGTATGGGCGCAGCCGTCGAG
>JAQBYN010000068.1 GCA_027622715.1 Pseudomonadota bacterium
GACCGCAATGGCGACGGAGGACACAATGCACTAACATTCAAACCGGACTACCTAATGGGGGCCGATCACTCGTCCATCACCAGGATCGGCGGGTCGGCCAGAAACGCGCGGGCAATGGCCAGCCGCTGGCGCAAACCGCCGGGCAAGAGCCGACCCGCTTCGCCGATGTCGGTGGAATAGCCGTCCGGCAAATCGATTAGGAACGGATGCACGCCCGCCATCTTTGCGGCGCGTATCACGTCGTCATCGCTGGCGTCCGGGTTGGCCTTGGCGATGTTTTCGCGGATCGACCCGTTAAACAGGAAAATCTCTTGCGGCACGTAGCCGAACCATTTGGCCAGTTCTTTGCGGGTGAACTGTGAAATGTCGGCGCCATCGAGGAGCACCCGGCCCTTTTGCGGCTTGTAGAGTCCGAGGATCAATTTGATCAGCGTGGTCTTACCGGAGCCGTTGGGGCCCATCACCGCGATGAACGAGTTGGGCCGAATTTGCAGTTTGATGTCATTGATCGTCGGCTGCGCGTCCTCGCTATACGCAAAAGACACATTTTCAAGCGTGATCTGGCCTTCCGGCCGGCCGAGCTCGACATCGACTTCTTGCCGTTCGTCGCGCACGACAAACACTTCGCTCAGGCGCTTCACCGCCTGCCGGTAAGACGCGTAGTTGCGCCACGAGCCGACCAGTTGGTTGAACGGCCCCAGGATCCGGCCCATCAGCATGTTGGCTGCGATCAGGGATCCCATCGTCATGTCGTGGTTGATGATGGCAAGCGCGCCCGCAGCCGTCATTGCGACAGTGGTGATGGTGGTCAGCGACGCACCGTAGTTACCGAAGGTGTCGGACTTGCGGCCCCGGTGCATCGAATCTTCGATCGTCGCCGCGTGCTTGTCTTCCCACAGTGGGCGGATCGATTCCTCGAGGGACAAGGCTTTGACGGTGGTGCGGCCGGCGATCATTTCGGCCACCATGGCGTCGCGGTCGTAGCCGGTTTTGCGCTCGGCAGCGTTGGCGGCGTTGAGCGTCGACGCTGAGCGCCAAGCCAAGATCAGAAACGTGGGCAGAATAATCAGCGGCACCCAAATGATCGGTGTCGCGACAATCCCGACCAGGACCAAGAAGAAAATCGCAAAGGGCAAATCGGTCAGCAGGACGGCGGCAGGACCGGAACGGGTATTGCGAACGACCTCGACATCGCGGAACAACGCCGTCCAGAACGACGTCACCCGGTTCTCGAGCATCGGCAACGGCACCGAGAGAATCTTATTGAACAGCTTGTTACCCAGGCCAACATCGATGCGCAGGGCGGTGCGCTGCATCAAGCGGCTGCGGGTTTGTTTGAGCACGAGATCGAAGCCGATGACGCAGATCATCCCGATGATGAAACCCTGCAGCGTGACCAGTCCTTCGGAGTTAATCACCCGGTCGTAGGTCTGCATCGTGAAAATCGGCACCGCGAGCGCAAGCAAATTGATAAACAAGGACATCAAGAACACCTCGCGGTAGCTACCGCGTAGGGGCTTCAAGAGATCCTTGAGCCATGCCTGTTTGTCGAGTTCCTCGTCTTCTTCAGCCATCGTGGTATCTTTTTGGTCTAACCCACAGATTAAACAGGGATTCTAGGCAATTTCATGGCCAAATAACAGGGGCCGCCACCCGGCCACCGGCCCGCGCCGCCAATTTTGGCCGTCCCCTATATACTGCTAGACCCAATATCTGTGCAAAACGTCGCCAATTTCAACCTGGAGAGCCCATGAGCGCCGACCTGCTGCGCACCCCCGAGGCGCGCTTCGCCGAGCTACCCGGCTACCCGTTCGATCCGCATTACCTGGAGGATCTCGCCGGGATCGAGGGAACCCGATTGCACTATATTGACGAAGGCCCGGCCGACGCGGGGCGGGTGTTCTTGTGCCTGCACGGCAATCCGTCGTGGTCCTATTTGTACCGCAAGATGATTCCGGTCTTCACCACGGCCGGCCACCGTGCCGTTGCGCCCGACCTGCCCGGCTTCGGCAAATCGGACAAGCCGGTGGACGACGCGGTCCACACCTTCAGTTATCACCGCAATGTGCTGCTGGCCTTCATCGAGCGCTTGGACCTCAAGAACATCACCTTGATGTGTCAGGACTGGGGCGGACTTCTTGGCTTGACGTTGCCGATGGATTTACCGGACCGTTTCACCGGGCTGTTGATCATGAATACCGCACTGACAACCGGCGACGAGCCGCTGAGCAAAGGGTTCATCGCGTGGCGCGATTGGTCGAACACCCAGGACGATCTTGAGGTACCAAAACTATTCACCCGCATGGCGCCGCACCTCAGCGCCGAGGAATATGCCGCCTACGGCGCGCCGTTTCCCGACAAGCGCTACAAGGCGGTGCTGCGGCGCTTTCCCAACATCGTGCCCGAGAACCCCGATGACGACGGCGCGACACTATCGCGCCAAGCCCGGGCGTTCTGGAAGAACGACTGGACCGGCCAAACCTTCATGGCGATCGGCATGCAAGACCCGGTGATGGGGCCGGCGACCATGACCAAGCTGCAGGCGTTGATCCGCAATTGCCCGCCCGCCTATGAGGTGGCCGACGGCGGCCATATGATTCCCGAGTGGGGCGAGGACATCGCGCAAAAAGCGCTGGCCGCGTTCGGCCGCTGAGGCGCGGACCGCGACAGTGAGATGAACGACTTGGTTGCACCCGAGGGTTTTGCCCCGCGCCCGTCGGACGACAGCTTCAACGACACGATGGGGCCGGTGTTCGTCAGCACCAGCGGGCCGCCGTGGCGCATGGGCCTGTGGGCCACCGCCAAACACCAGAACCCGCACGGCATGCTCGACGGCGGGCTGATCATGGCGCTGGCCGATCACGCGATCGGCTTCAACATTTTCCAAAGCGTCGCCGGCGGCACGTCGTTCGCGACCATCGGCCTGAATGTCGATTTTGTCGCGGGCGGTCGACTCGGCGAATGGATCGAGGCGGTGCCGGAAATTGTCCGCAAAACTCGCACGCTGGCATTCGCCAAGGCGCGCGTAACGGCCGACGGGCGTTTGATCGCGACCGCCAGCGGCGTGTGGAAATTCGTCGAGACGCGGACGGTTGGCGGTTAACCCAGCAGCCCCTGCAGCTTCATGGCGATGCTCATGCTGCCGTCGATCTTGAGCTTGCCCATCATGAAGGCGGTGGTCGGGTTGAGGTCGCCATCGACCAGCTTTTTGAAATTCTCGAACGTCAGCGTGATGGTGCAATCCGCTTCGCGGTCTTCGTTGGAGACCGTGTTCGGCGTGGCCTCGCCGTCGAGGAAAATGATGCCGTCATCGCCAAAGTCGAACTTGATCGTCGCGTCGAGGCCAGCGGCGTCGCCAGCTTTGGCGCGCAACGCTTCGGTCATCTGTTCTAAATCCATAGTATTCTCCCTGCCCGGCGGGGCGGTACGAATCCAATCGTAGCAAACTGCAGGGCGGCGAACTATGGCGAGGCGATGACATGACGACGGCTTTTCCCGAATGTGACTGGTTGACGCTGCGGCAGGACGGGTTCCATTTGACGGTGACGCTCAACCGCCCCGACGCCCGCAACGCCATGAGCGCCGCGATGGCGCTGGAACTGGCCGCGGTGTTCGCGGCGCTGTCGGGGCGCGACGACATTGCCGCCATCGTGTTGCGCGGCGCGGGCAAACATTTTTGCGCGGGCGGCGACCTCAAAGACATGACCGACGCGATCGATCCGCCGGCACCAGGTGCGCCGGATGTGTTGTATGAGGTCAATCGGCGGTTCGGCGATTTGCTGACCGCGGTCGATGCCGCGCCACAAGCCGTTATCGCCGTGGTCCAAGGCGCGGCGCGCGGCGGCGGGTTCGGCCTGATCTGCGCCGCCGACGTTGTGATTGCGCAAAGTGATTCGACTTACGCCATGCCCGAGACCGGCTTTGGCTTGCCCGGCGCCCAGATCATCCCGTTCGTGACGACGCGGCTGGGCGCGCATTACGCGCGGCGGCTGATCGTCACCGGTGACGCCGTTGACGGAGTCGAGATGCACCGCGCCGGATTGGTGACGCACCTGTGCGACGGCGAGGCGCAGGCTGAAACGGCCCTGCGCACGGTGCTGGAGCAGATCAAGGGGCGCTCGCCCACCGCGGTGGCGCAATCGAAGGCGCTGGTCGCGCAGGTCGGCAAAGTACCGCTGTCGCTGCTGCTCGACGAGGGCGGACGCATGGTTGCCGACGGCACGCGCGACGGCGACGGGCGCGAAGGACTCGATGCATTCTTCGCCAAGCGCAAGCCGAAGTGGAGCGAGCGCGAGGGGTAGCGCTTCCACGCGCGGATATGCGCAGCGTGACCGACCCCCTCCCTGCCCTCCCCCTGCAAGCAGAGGGAGGAATTCAGATTCGCGGCAGCCGGAATGATGTGCCGCCGAAAAACAAATCTGTTTCTTCCATAAGGATCGGCACGCTCGTCTGGAGCGAAGACCGAATTCCTCTCCTTGCGCGCGGAGGGGGAGGGTAGGGAGGGGGTCTGGCCTATGCAGTCGTCGGCCTTCGCTAATCATTTGCGATGCCGTCAAACCGACGCCGAGGGACTCCTATGGTGGCGCATACGCCGCCGTCAGATTGCCGGTCACTACTTTCGGCGGCAATCCCCGGTCGGCCCTTATGTCGTGGATTTCGTGTGCAAGAGATCGATGTTGGTCATCGAAGTGGACGGAAGCCAACATGCCGCGCGGCAGGAGCACGATGCGCGACGCACCGATTATCTAGAGGCGCAGGGCTACAGCGTGATTCGATTCTGGAACATTGATGTGTTGACGACTCTCGATGGGGTGGTTGAGGTCTTGTTGGGCGCGCTTCAGACCCCCTCCCTGCCCTCCCCCTGCAAGCAGGGGGAGGAATTCAGCTGTCGATACAAATCGGTGGGGCCTAGAACGCCTCTTCGGCGAATGACATGACGGGGTCGGCGCCGGCCATGATCTTGGACATCAGGGACGAGGTGTCGGGCAGAACCTTGGTCATGTAGTAGCGCGCGAGTTTGACTTTGTTTTCGTGGAAGGCTTTGTCGCCGGCGCCGTCGGCGATTTTTCCGGTGCTGACCTTGGCCATGCGCCCCCACATGAAACCCAAGGCGACCAGGCCGAACATCTTCAAGTAGTCCGATGAGGCGGCGCCCGCCTCCATCGGGTTTTTCAGACCGTTCTCGGCGATCCACGCGGTGGCTTGCTGCAGGCGCGCGAACGACTTGGCGAGGTTCATGACGATGTCGCCCAATTCTTTGTCGTCGGCGTTGTCCTGGATGAACTGATCGACCGGGTGGAAGAATTGACGCAACAGGCGACCGGTGCCTTGCGGCAATTTGCGGCCCACCAGGTCAAGCGCCTGGATGCCGCTGGTGCCTTCGTAAAGCTGGGTGATGCGGGCATCGCGGACGAACTGTTCCATGCCGTGTTCGCGAATGTAGCCGTGGCCGCCGAAACACTGCAGCGACAGGTTCACCGATTCGAACCCGGTATCGGTGAGGAAGGCTTTGAGTACCGGCATGATCAGGCCGACCAGATCGTCGGCATCTTTGCGCACCGCGTCGTCGGGGTGCTTCTCCGACAAATCGATATGTAGTGCGGTCCACATCGCCAGTGCCCGGGCGCCCTCGTTGAAGGCACGCGCGTTCAGCAACATGCGGCGCACGTCGGGATGCACGATGATTGGATCGGCCGCTTTGTCGGGGTGCGCGACGCCGCTCAGCGAACGGCCCTGGATACGTTCTTTCGCATAGGCAGCGGCGTTCTGATAGGCGACCTCGGACAGCCCCAAACCTTGGACGCCGACGCCCAGCCGCGCTTCGTTCATCATCACGAACATCGCGCGCATCCCTTTGTGGGCGTCGCCGATCAGGTAGCCGGTGGCATTGTCATAGTTCATCACGCAGGTCGATGACCCCTTGAGCCCCATCTTGTGTTCGATCGAGCCGCAGGTGACGCCGTTGCGCGCACCCAACGAACCGTCTTCCTTGACGATAAACTTGGGCACGATGAACAGGCTGATGCCGCGAATACCTTCGGGCGCGTCAGGCAAGCGCGCCAACACGAGGTGGATGATGTTGTCGGTCAGGTCCTGCTCGCCTGCGGAGATAAAAATCTTGGTGCCGGTGATCTGGTAGCTGCCGTCGGCTTGCGGTTCGGCCTTGGTGCGCAACAGGCCGAGATCGGTGCCGCAATGCGGCTCGGTCAAGTTCATCGTGCCGCCCCATTCGCCGCTCGCCAACTTGGGCAAATAGAGCGCCTTTTGTGCGTCGGAACCCGAGCGCTTGATTGCTTCGTAAGCGCCGCGCGCAAGACCCGGATAGGTGCCGAACGACATGTTCGACGAAATGATCATCTCGGAAAAGGCAATGCCCAGCACCGTCGGCAGGCCCTGGCCGCCGTGCTCGGGCTCGCACGTGAGCGACGGCCAGCCACCGTCGACGAAGGTTTTGTACGCTTCTTTGAAACCCTTGGGCGTGGTTACGCCGTCGGTGGACCAGTGGCAGCCCTCTTCATCCGCCGATTGGTTAAGCGGGTGCAAGACTTCTTGGGTGAGCTTCGCGCCCTCTTCGAGAATCGCATCGACGACGTCTTGGCTCGCATCGGAAAAGCCCGGCAAGTTGTCATAGCGGCCGATCTCCAAGAAGTCGTTCAGGAGATAGCGCATGTCGGCGATCGGCGCTTGATATGTCGGCATGGTTCAGTCCTCGGGTTGGTCGAAATAGCTACGGCGGGTGTGAGGGCGTCTTCCTCGTGGTGTGCCGTCATCTTGCTCCCCCTGCGCGCAGGGGGAGCGGCTTT